>DYIL01000043.1 GCA_020723665.1 Methyloversatilis universalis | reverse complement strand
ACTCAACATCGACCCGAGTGGCAAATTCGCTTGGCTGAAGTTCATCGCTAATCAGAGTTCTTTTTACACCCTCGAAGATGGCTTCCGATGACATTTGGCTCCTCACGCCTAACGTAAACTAACCGTCACATAATGACGTACAAGAATTAGACGTCGCGATGAATATTCCGCAAGAATGTGCTAACGTCATGACACGTATGACCAAACGTGACGGATAATCCTGCCCATGACCCATGCTCCCAATGATGCTATCTCCCATAACCCCCCCAGGCTGCTCGACCAGCTGCGTGATCGTATCCGTCTCAAACACTATAGCAGGCGCACGGAGCAGGCGTATGTGCAGTGGGTGAAACGATACGTCTACTTCCACCGCAAGCGCCATCCGGCTGAAATGGGCTAGGCTGAGGTGGATGCCTTTCTCACTTCCTTGGCGGTGGAGCGGAACGTGGCGGCTTCCACTCAATCGCAGGCGTTGTCGGCACTGCTGTTTCTGTACAAGGAGGTGCTGGGCACGGACCTGCCCTGGCTTAAGGAGGTGACACGGGCGAAAAAGCCTGCGCGGCTACCGACGGTGCTGACGCGCGAGGAGGTGCAGCGGCTTTTCCGACATGTGGACGACCCGCTCATGGATCTTGTCGTGCGGCTGCTGTATGGCACGGGGATGCGGGTCATGGAATGTGTGCGGCTGCGGGTGAAGGATGTGGTGTTCGCTCGCCGTGAGATCGTGGTGCGCGATGGCAAAGGAGGCAAGGATCGGGTGACAATGCTGCCGGCGAGCCTCGTCGATCGACTGGAGCAGCATATGAAGGTGATGAAGGCGCAGCATGAGGCCGACCTGGCGCTGGGGCACGGCGAGGTGTGGCTGCCGGATGCCCTGGCGGTGAAGTATCCCAATGCGGCGAGGGAGTGGGGCTGGCAGTACGTGTTCCCGGCCGCCGGCCTATCCGTGGACCCGCGTTCGGGCGCGGTGCGCCGGCATCACCTGGACGAGCAGCGCGTGCAGCGGGCGGTCCGGCGGGCGGCGCAGCGCGCGCAGTTCGCCAAGCCGGTCACACCCCATACCCTGCGTCATTCCTTCGCCACGCATCTGCTGGAGGGGGGTACGACATCCGCACGGCGTAGGAACTCCTGGGACATGCGGACGTCTCGACGACCATGATCTATACCCATGTGCTGAACCGGGGCGGGCGCGGGGTGGTGAGCCCGTTGGACGCATGACGGGTATCGAGGCCACGGCTCGCGGCGCTCCCACGGGTGTCTTGTCGCTACGCCGCCTCGGCATGGTCGAATATGAGCCGACCTGGCGCGCCATGCTGGCCTCACCGCCGGGCGCGGTGCGGACACACCGGACGAGCTGGGGCTGGTGGAGCATCCGCCGGTGTTCACCCTGGGGCAGGCGGTCATCGACCGGCTCGCGGCGCACAGCATGGAAGGCCAACGCGTCGGTGGGCCGCCCGGAATCTATGTGGCATCAGGCGAGGGCGGCCCAGCCTAAATCGCCAATAGGTGCGTGTCCTTTGATTTTTGGTCCTGACTCGATATATACCCCGATGAAACGCGCTCCGAGGGCCAGCCGTCGGCGTATCGGGGATATTACCTATAGCTCGTGCGGTCTCTCTGACGCACTATTCCGCGGATGTCAGGATGCATCGGGCTTTGCGGCGCATCGAAGCGGTCAACCACCGTTTCTGGGATTTTGGACCGCCGCTGGGGTCATTCAGCCGTAAAAGGGGCTGCGCACTGATGGGACAGATCTTCCGACCGAGAGCCAACAGTTTTGCGCGAATCGCGCTCTTGGCGTTGTTTCTTGTCATCCTGTTGCCTTTCGGCATCGGCTTTGCGCTGGTCCGCTCACCCTATCTGACCGGCGTCGACGACGTCCCGCGTCAACCAGTACCTTTCAGCCATCAGCATCACGTCAGCGGTCTCGGCATCGATTGCCGCTATTGCCATGACTCGGTCGAACATGCGGCCTTCGCCGGCATGCCGCCGACCGAGACCTGCATGACCTGCCATTCCCAGATCTGGACCGACGCCGCCATGCTGGAGCCAGTCAGGGAGAGTTGGCGGACGGGTAAGCCGCTGCGCTGGACCAGGGTCTACGACCTGCCCGACTTCGTCTATTTCAATCACGCCGTCCACGTCAGCCACGGCATTGGCTGCACCACCTGCCATGGCCCCGTGGGCCGGATGCCGCTCACCCGGCAAGCCACGCCCCTCTTCATGTCCTGGTGTCTCGACTGCCACCGCGCGCCCGAGAAGTACGTCCGGCCGCGGGAACACGTGTTCGATCCCGATTGGACGCCGCCTCGAGATCAATTGGTTCAGGGCCGGCAACTGGTCCATGAATACGGAATCCGGGTCGGAAAACTGACCGATTGCTCCCAGTGCCACCGATGAAAAGGAAAATGCCTGGTACCGATTTCTCCGCACTGAGCGCTCCGCCGATACCGGGTGACAGCCGCCCTCTGTGGCGCAGCCTGGAGGAATTGGCCGATACCGAGGCTTTCCGGGAATTCGCGGACCGCGAGTTTCCCGAGTGTACGGACCTTTGGCTGACGCCGGTGAAACGCCGCCGGTGGCTCCAGCTGATGACGGCTTCGCTGGTTTTCGGCGGACTCGGCGGCTGCGGTAAGCCGCCGAGAGAGGAAATCGTGCCTTATGTTAGGGCGCCGGAACACACGGTGCCGGGCAAACCGCTTTATTTCGCGACGGCACTGACGCACGGCGGATATGCCCAGGGCGTGGTCGTCGAAAGCCATATGGGTCGCCCCACCAAAGTCGAGGGCAATCCGCTGCATCCGGCGAGTCTCGGCGCCACCGACATTTTCTCGCAAGCCGCCGTGCTGGGCCTTTACGACCCGGACCGCTCGCAAGCCGTAACCAACGGCGGGCAGATCAGCCATTGGCAGGCTTTCGTCGAGCACCTAGCGGCGCAACGAGAACAATGGACGGCACGGGGCGGCGCCGGTCTCTATATTCTTACCGAGACCTTCACGTCGCCGACGCTCAACCGGCAGTTCCACGATTTCCTCCGGATGTACCCGAACGCGCGCTGGCACCAATACGATCCGGTCGACCGCGCCAACCGGCTGGAAGGCGCGCGGCTCGCCTTCGGTCAAAAGTTGGACACGGTGTACCGTTTCGACGGGGCGGCGGTGATTCTGTCCCTGGACTGCAATTTTCTGGCCGATACCCCGGCCCGCACCCGCTATGGACGCGATTTCATCCAAGGGCGGCGCGTCCGGCGCGGCAACGCCACCATGAACCGCCTTTATGTTCTGGAATCCACGCCGACGCCGACCGGTGCCATGGCGGACCATCGCTTGCCGGTACAAGCAGGGCTCATGGAAGCGGTCGCGAGAGTATTGGCCGCCCGACTGGGCCTTGCGGATGCTCCGGATAGCGAAGACTTGCCGATACCGGAACGCTGGCTGGACATCATGGTGCGCGATCTTTCGAATCACCGCGGCCAGAGCGTCGTGATTGCCGGGGAGCACCTGTCGCCGCCGGTACACGCCGTGGTTCAGGCGATCAATCAGGAGCTCGGCAACTTCGGCCGCACCGTCATCCATATCGACCCCGTCGCCTCGGCGCCCGCCGATTTCGAGGGCTCCTTCCCGGCTTTGTTGGACGACATTCTCACCGGCGCCGTGCAAACGCTGGTCATACTCGGCGGCAATCCGGCATACGCCGCACCGGCCGACCTCGAGGTCGAACGAATCTTGCGTCGGGTGCCGCTGCGCATTCATTGGGGCTTGTACGCGGACGAAACCGCCGAGCTCTGCCATTGGCATATCCCCGCGTTGCACGAACTGGAGAGCTGGAGCGACGCCAGAGCCTATGACGGCACCGTCTCTCTGGTGCAGCCGTTGATCGCGCCGCTCTACGGCGGGCGCTCGGTGCACGAACTGATGGCGCTGCTGATGGGACAAACCGGACGGTCGGACCACGACCTGGTGCGGGCTTACTGGAAAAGCCGTCACCGCGGCTCCGATTTCGAGCAGTTCTGGAGAAAAGCGCTACAAGACGGCATTGTCCCCGATACCGCCGCGACGCCGAAAACCGTCGCGGCTCGCGCCGATGTCGTCAAGACGCTGCCGCCGCGCAAGACTTCCGATGCATCGCTCGAAATCCGGTTCCAGCCGGACCCGAGCGTCTGGGACGGCCGCTACGCCAATAACGGCTGGCTTCAGGAGCTACCGAAACCGCTCACCAAGCTCACCTGGGAAAACGCCGTGCTGCTCGGCCCCAATACGGCGAAGCGCCTGGATCTCGCGACCGGCGATCTGGCGGAACTCCATTACCGCGAGCGTCGATTGACGGCTCCGGTCTGGGTCATGCCTGGACACGCCGACGATTCCGCCACGCTTTATCTCGGCTATGGCCGAAGACGGGCCGGACGTGTCGGCAACCATACGGGTTTCGATGCCTATCGGCTCAGGGCAGCCGATGCGCCCTGGTTCGATCACGGCCTAGTCCTTCGCAAAGCCGCGCGGCCATACGGCCGGCTGAATCCGCTGCTTTCGACCGGAAACGTCCAGTTGGCCACGACCCAGCGTCACCATACGCTGGACGGCCGCGAGCTGGTGAAGGTTATCACGCCGAAGACGCTTGCGTCGGCCGGTGCAGAACCCGCCGAGCCCATGCCGTCGCTCTATCCCGAATACCGCTACGAAGGCTACGCCTGGGCCATGGTGATCGACCTGAACGCCTGCATCGGCTGCAATGCCTGCGTCGTCGCCTGCCAGGCCGAAAATAACGTCCCCATCGTCGGCCAGGAGGAAGTGCGGCGCGGGCGGGAAATGCATTGGCTCAGGGTCGACCGGTATTACGCCGGAGAGCCCGAGAATCCCGAGACCTATTTCCAGCCGGTCCCTTGCATGCATTGCGAGAAAGCGCCGTGCGAACCGGTCTGCCCGGTGCAGGCTTCGGTCCATGATTCGGAAGGGCTCAACAATCAAGTCTACAATCGCTGCGTCGGCACCCGGTTCTGCCAGTCCAACTGCCCTTACAAGGTCCGCCGCTTCAATTTCTTCGCCTATACGGAAGCGGCCGCCACGAATGAAGGCGCACTCAGTATGCGGGCGGTGCGGAATCCGGACGTGACCGTGCGGAGCCGCGGCGTGATGGAAAAATGCACTTACTGCGTGCAGCGCATCAGCGCGGCGCGGATAACGGCGGAACTGGAACACCGCCGCATTCGCGAAGGCGAACTGCAAACGGCCTGTCAGGCGGCCTGCCCGACCCAAGCCATCACGTTCGGCGACCTGAACGCACCCGACAGCCAAGTCGCCGCGCTCAGAACCGAGCCGCACCATTACGCACTGCTGGCGGAACTGAACACCCAGCCGCGCACCACTTATCTTGCCAGATTGCGCAATCCCAATCCGGAGTTTGGCGATGAGCCGGAACATTGAGCGGCGAACGGACCCGGAGCGCGAGCCTGTCCTGCACCCGGATCAGGATTACGCCTCGATCAGCCGTGAAATCAGCGACATCGTGTTGCGGCCCGCGAGTCGAGGCTGGTGGCTGGGCTTTGGCCTGAGCGGCTTGGGCGTCCTCATCTTCATCGCCGCCGCCGTCTATCTCTTCTACGCCGGGGTGGGCATCTGGGGCGTCAACACCACGGTCGTCTGGGGTTTCGCCATCATCAATTACGTCTGGTGGATCGGCATCGGCAACGCCGGAACCCTGATCTCCGCCATGCTGTACCTCGCCCGCCAGCCCTGGCGCACCTCGATCAACCGGTTCGCCGAGGCCATGACCATCTTCGCGGCCTCCATCGCCGGTTTGTTTCCCATTCTGCATCTGGGCCGGCCCTACCTATTCTACTGGCTGGCGCCTTACCCCAGCACCATGGGCGTATGGCCCCAGTTCCGCAGCCCTTTGGTCTGGGACATGTTCGCCATCGGCACCTATATCATCGTGTCGGTTCTATTCTGGTACACCGGGCTGATCCCGGACTTGGCCACCCTGCGCGACCGCGCCCGCAGTCGCGCCGCACAGTTGATCTACGGCGCCTTGGCCTTGGGCTGGCGCGGGTCGGCGGCACACTGGAGGCATTACGAGAGAGCCTACCTCATCCTCGCGGCGCTGGCCGTGCCGCTGGTCGTTTCGGTGCACAGCGTGGTCGGCTACGATTTTGCGACCGCGCTCATGCCCGGCTGGCGCTCGACCCTTTTCGCGCCCTACTTCGTGGTCGGCGCGATGTTTTCCGGTTTCGCCATGGTCATGGTCATTACCATCGTGCTGCGCGCCGCTTTCAAGCTGCACGCCTTCGTCACCCCGCGCCATCTCGACGCCATGGCGAAAATACTGCTCACGGCATCGCTGATCATGGGCCATTCCTACGGCATGGAAGTCTTCATGGCCTGGTACGGCAGCGATGCGGACGAATGGCGCCAAACCGTCGCGACCGCCACCGGGCCCTATGCGCCCGCCTATTGGGGCATGCTGTTCTGCAACGTCGTCGTACCGCAGCTGTGCTGGTCGGCGCGCGTCCGCCGCAGCATTCCGGCGCTGCTTCTGGTCGCCGTTCTGGTGAATGTCGGGATGTGGCTGGAGCGTTATGTCATCGTGGTGAACATCCTGAGCCACGGTTTCGTGCCTTCCCAATTCCGGCTGTACTTTCCGACCGTTTGGGACTGGGCCACGATGCTCGGCAGCTTCGCGCTGTTTCTGTGGTTCTTTTTCCTGTTCGTCCGGTTCGTGCCCATGGTGCCCATGCACGAGGTGCGCAAACTCGCCCATAATCTGGGAGAGCGATCATGAACCCGAATCCCTCGTTGCTGGCAGAATTCGAGACCGCCGAGGAACTCCTGGATGCCATCGGCCGGACCCGGGTGGCGGGCTATCGCCGCATCGAGGCTTACGCGCCCTTCGCCGCGCCGGGGCTCGACGAGGCCTTGGATCTGCCGGCAACCCCGCTGCCCCGCTGGATGCTGATGTTCGGCATTTTGGGCGGTGTCTCGGCCTTTCTGCTGCAAGCTTATCTGGCCGCCGTCGACTATCCCCTCAACGCGGGCGGACGGCCTTATTTCAGCTGGCCGTCCTTTACGCCGGTAACCTTCGAGTTCACCGTATTGGGGGCCGCTTTAGCGGGTTTCTTCGGAATGCTCGCGCTCAACGGTCTTCCCCGGCCCTACCACCCGATCTTCGATGCGACAAATTTCGCCCGGGCGAGCCAGGACCGGTTTTTCCTGATGATCGATTCCGGCGATCCCGAATTCGATCCGGATGCCGCTCGCCGATTCCTGTATTCGTTGAACCCGATAGCCGTTACCGAGGTGAGCCGTGAGACCGGCTAAGCGCGGCTTCCGCCGTCTCTCGATTCTTTTGGGAATGCTCGTCCCGCTGCTCCTTTGCGGCTGCGAACGGGACATGGCCGATCAGCCCAAATACGAACCGCTGGAAGCCGCCGCCATTTTTCCGAACGACCAGTCCGCCCGCCCCCTCGTCGAAGGCACCGTGGCGCGCGATGCCGTCCTGGAACCCCGCCCGGAACGGTCTCCTTTGCCGATGACCGAAGCGGTGCTGAAGCGGGGGCGGGAGCGCTACGACATTTATTGCTCCCCTTGTCACGGCCGGACCGGCGACGGCGAGGGCATGATTCCGGAACGGGGATTTCCGCGGCCGCCGTCCTACCATAGCGATCGCTTGCGGAATGCCCCCGACAGCCATTACTACGACGTCATCACCGAGGGCTTCGGTATCATGTTTTCCTACGCCAACCGAGTCGCGCCGGAAGATCGCTGGGCCATCGTCGCCTACATCCGCGCCTTGCAGCTCAGCCAGCATGCAACGCGTGACGATGTTCGCGAGGCGGGATTGGAGGATAAACTCCGGGAGGCCAAATGACGGAAACCGCGCGGGTACGGTTACGGCCGGTCTTGCTTTTGCTGGTGGCAGGTGTAGCGTTCGGCGCTTGCCTGTTGAGACTGTGGTGGGCGCCGGATGCCTTTTTCCGCAGCTACCTTCCGGCCTGCCTGTTCTGGATCGGGCTGCCGCTGGGCTCGCTGGCTCTTCTGATGATCCATCGCTTGACGGGCGGCGGATGGGGGAGCTTCATCCGCCCCATCCTCGAAGCCAGCGCGGGAACCCTGGCCGTCAACGCGGTATTGTTCCTGCCGCTGGCCTTCGGCTTGGCGCGCCTCTATGCCTGGGCCGGACCCGATCGGACGGCGCTCGCCATTTCCGGAGGACAGGCGAGCTATTTACGGCCGGGCTTCTTTTTGATCCGCGAAGGAGCGGTGTTCGTGCTTTGGCTGGGACTTGCGTTCGTGTTAGAGCTTTGGCGCAACCGTTCCGCCAAGGTCAATCTCAACCGCCGTAGCGCGCTCGGCCTCATCGTCTACGGTCTGACCGTGACCGTATTCGGCATCGATTGGGTCATGTCGCTGGAACCCCGCTGGACCTCGGCCAACATCGGATTTCTCTCGGCCGTCACCCCGATGCTCGCCGCTCTCGCGTTTGCCGTCATGGCCCAATGTCTTCTGATGCCAACCGACCGCGAAGCAGCTTCGCGGTTTCACGATCTCGGCGGCTTGTTGCTGGCTTTCGTGCTGCTTTGGGGATATCTCGCGTTTCAGGAGTATCTGACGATCTGGTCGGAAAACCTGCCCGACAAGACCATCTGGTATGTTCAACGTCTCGATGCCGGCTGGCGATGGTGGGCTTGGTCCATGGCTGTCGTTTGCGGTGCACTGCCGTTCGCTCTGCTGCTGTTTCGCACGCTCAAACGCGATCCGAGGCGTCTGATCTGGGCCGCGGGGCTAGTGCTCGCGGGCAATGCGCTCGACGTTTACTGGCTGGTGCTGCCGAGCTTTTACCGGAGCCCGGGCGAGCTCAGCCCACTCGACGCCCTGCCTTTTATCGCGGTCGGCGGAGTCTGGCTTTCCGCCTTTCTCTGGGCCTTGCCGCGCGCCCTGGCCCGGTCCGAACCGGAGAAAATGCCCCATGACTGAACAAGACCCAGGCATTCCGCCTATTTTGGTTCCCGAAGCGGGCGAAGCCGACATCAGCACCAAGGCGCTGATCGCCGCCGTGATCATCTTCCTGGCGGTGGTGATCGTCGCCAGCGCCGGCGCCTGGCTGCTGATCAAGCACTGGGCGCATATCGAACCGACGCCTGCCCTCCCCCCCTCGCCGCAGCCCACCATCAAGGCCGAGCCGCCGCTTCAGATCGCGCCGGTTGTGGACCTTCAGGCCTTGCGACAACGGGAGGATCGCCTGCTCCGGAGTACCGAGTGGATGGACCAGGGCGCGGGCATCGCCCGTATTCCGATCGAGGACGCCATGGCCTTGCTCGTCAAACGCGTCGGGCGGAAAGACGAACCGCACACGGACCATCCGGGAGATTGACGCCATGGCCGGTATGGACGCCGTTTCCGATACCCCGCTGCTGCCGCAGGCCTCCACCCTGGCCGAACGGGTGGATGCGCTGTTCTTTACGCTGGTCGGCGTCGATGTCGTCATGGTCCTGGTCCTGAGCGGGCTCATCGTCGGCTTCGCCGTTCACTACCGACGCGGCGCCCGCGTCAACCGCACCACCGACGCTCCGGAAACCAAGACCGAGATCGTCTGGAGTCTCGGGCTTTTGGCGGTCTTTCTCGCCATTTTCGTCTGGGCCGCGCACCTTTACGTCGAGGAAGCGAGTCCTCCCAACAACGCTTTGGAGATCCACGCCATCGGCAAGCAATGGATGTGGAAATTCCAGCACCAAAACGGACGGCGCGAAATCAACGAACTCCACGTTCCCTTGGGTGTGCCCGTGAAAGTCGTCCTGGCGACCCAGGACGTCATCCACAGCTTTTTCGTGCCGGCCTTCCGGGTCAAGCAGGATCTCGTGCCGGGACGCTTTCGGACGGTCTGGTTCACCCCCAGCCGGATCGGCCGCTATCACCTCTTTTGCGCCGAGTATTGCGGTTTGGACCATTCCCGCATGCGCGGCCGGGTCATCGTGATGGAACCGGCCGAGTACGAAGCCTGGCTGGCGGACGTGAGCGCGGAGCCCTCGCCGGCCCAGGGCGAAAAACTGTTTTCTAGCCTCGGCTGCATAGCCTGTCACGGCGCCGGCAGCAAGGTCGCGGCGCCCCCATTGGCCGGCATCTTCGGGAAACCGGTGCCGCTGAAGGGCGGTCGAACCGTGATCGCCGACGAGACCTATATCCGCGATTCGATCCTGACGCCGGAAAAACAGGTGGTCGCCGGTTATGAACCCATCATGCCGAGTTTCGCCGGGCGCGTGAACGAATCCGATTTGACCCGGCTGATCGCGTACATCAAATCCCTGTCCGGCGAGGAAGGACGCCCATGACGGCCGATATCAGTGTTCGCAAGAACTACCTCAATCGCGACTACAGCATCGCTTCCTGGCTCACGACCATAGACCACAAGCGTATCGCCTGGCTTTACCTGGTTTCGATCACGGCGTTCTTTTTCTTCGGCGGCGCGGCGGCGACGCTGATCCGGCTGGAACTGGCGACGCCCGCGGGCGATGTGGTGGAAACGGAAACCTACAACCGGCTGTTCAGCCTCCACGGCATCGTGATGGTCTGGTTTTTCCTGGTTCCGTCGATTCCGGCGACGCTCGGCAATTTCTTGATCCCCTTGATGATCGGGGCGCGGGATGTGGCGTTTCCGCGGCTGAATCTCCTGAGCTGGTATTTGTACGTGATCGGCGGGACCTTCACCCTCGCCATGGCAATCGCGGGAGGGGTGGATACCGGCTGGACCTTCTATACCCCTTACAGCAGCCTGTTCGCCAACGGCCAGGTGGTGCTGGCCGTGGTCGGGGTGATCGTCGCCGGTTTCTCGTCCATCTTGACCGGCCTCAACTTCATCGTCACCGTACACAACATGCGGGCGCCGGGACTCCATTGGACGCGCCTGCCCCTGTTCGTCTGGGCCAACTACGCCACCGCCATCATCATGGTCCTGGCGACGCCGGTACTGGCCATCACCCTGCTCCTGATCGCCCTGGAGCGGATCTTCG
This sequence comes from Methyloversatilis universalis, assembly GCA_020723665.1. GTDB lineage: Bacteria > Pseudomonadota > Gammaproteobacteria > Methylococcales > Methylococcaceae > Methylocaldum. The sequence goes on along the minus strand of DYIL01000043.1, from coordinate 20,422 downwards.
GCATCGGCATCTTCGATCCGAAAGTCGGCGGCGATCCGGTGCTGTTCCAGCATCTCTTCTGGTTCTATTCGCATCCGGCGGTCTACATCATGATCCTGCCCGGCATGGGCGTGGTGAGCGAAATCATCACCTGTTTCGCCCGAAAACGCATCTTCGGCTACGACGGCATGGCCTTCGCGCTCCTCGCCATCGCGCTGATCGGCTTCCTGGTGTGGGGCCATCATTTGTTCGTGGCCGGCGAGTCGGTCTATGCCGGCGTGATTTTTTCGCTGCTCAGCTTCATGGTCGCCGTGCCCTCGGGGATCAAGGTGTTCAACTGGGCCGCCACGCTCTACAAGGGCTCGGTCTCGTTCGAAACGCCCATGCTGTACGCCTTGGGGTTCGTGGGTCTTTTCACCGTCGGCGGGCTGACCGGGATCACCGTGGCGGCGACGGCGGTGGACGTGCATGTCCACGACACCTATTTCGTCATCGCCCATTTCCACTACATCATGGTCGGCGGCATGGTGATGGCCTACTTCGGCGGATTGCATTTCTGGTGGCCGAAGATGACCGGCCGGATCTATCCGGATAGGTGGGGGCGCATCGCCGCGATCACCATCTTCGTGGGCTTCAACCTGACTTTTTTCCCGCAATTCGTCCTGGGTTATCTCGGAATGCCCCGCCGCTACCACACCTACCCGGACGAATTCCAGCTGCTCAACGTGCTTTCATCGGCTGGCGCGCCGGTTCTGGCGATCGGTTATCTGCTGCCCTTGGTCTACCTTCTGTACTCGCTGAAATGGGGTCCCGTCGCCGGTCCCAACCCATGGGACGCCAAGGGTTTGGAATGGCAAACGCCGTCGCCGCCGCCGGAACATAATTTCGACCGGCTGCCGGTCGTTACCCAGGAGCCTTACGCCTATGGCTTACCGAAACGCGATTCCGACGCCGCCCGGAGCTGAGGCAAAGCCAGCCCCGCAGTTCGACAGCCTGCGCCAGCAATATGAGGCGGATACGCTGGGGATGTGGATTTTCCTGGCTTCGGAAATCCTCTTTTTCGGCGGCCTGTTCATGGCCTATGTCATCTATCGGGCGGCCTATCCGGAGGCTTTCGAAGCCGCCAGTGGCCGTCTCGATCTTCTGCTCGGCGGAATCAATACCGCGATCCTCCTGACCAGCAGCCTGACCATGACCTTGGCCGACGACGCGGTTCTGCCGCGAAACCGGAAGGCCCTGATCGGCTGGCTGGCGGTAACCGCGCTTCTGGGGACTGTTTTCCTGGTCATCAAAGGCGTCGAGTATTCCGTGGAATTCGCTGCGCATCTTGCGCCCATATTCGGCAGGCCTTTCGACTTTCCGGAGCCCCATACCGAGCAGGCCCGGCTGTTCTTCAGCTTCTATTTCGCGCTGACCGGGCTTCACGCCCTTCATCTCTTCATCGGCATCGTGGTGGTTCTGATCATGCTGGCGCTGGCGATCCGCGGAGTTCCACGGCTCGAAGCCAAGGTGACCATCGCCGGGCTCTATTGGCATCTGGTGGATCTGATCTGGGTGTTCGTGTTCCCGCTGCTGTATCTCGCTGCCCACCATGGATGAGAGGACACGCCGAAATCACCTTCTGGTCTGGCTGCTCCTCCTGGGCCTCCTGGGCTTGAACATCGCTTCGTCGTTTCTCGACTTGGGGATTTTCAACCCGATCCTGACGACCGCCGTCGCAGCCCTACAAGCATTCATCATCGTCACGTTCTTCATGTCTATGCGCTCGGCCGCCCCGGTGCCGAGAATCGCCGCCGCGGCCGGATTTTTCTGGCTGCTGCTGATGATCGGCTTGACCCTGACCGATTATCAAACCCGCTTCGAGGACATCGCCCTCGGCCGCCTAGCGTCGAAACCCGGCTGGGAGGCTCCTGCCGCCGGCCGGGTGCCGAATCCCTTGTCCGAATCAGGGTATTCGCCCGTGTCTCGACCGCCGACCCTCGCTGCCGCCGCCCCCGATGCGGCTTCCGGCGAACGTGTCTATGCATCGGTCTGCATCCTCTGCCACGCCCGAGGTGTCGGCGGCGCCCCGCGCACGGGAGACAAGGCCGCCTGGCTGAAACGTTCGGAGCAAGGTGTGGACACCCTGGTTGACCATGCGGTAAACGGCTACAAAGGTATGCCGCCCAAAGGCGGACATCCGGAACTGAGCGAACAGGATGTCCGTAACGCCATCGGCTACATGCTCTACGCCGCCGGCATCCAATCGCCGAGGCGATAAAGCGATTGCGGGATCGCGGCAAGCCTTCCGGTATCGACGTTTCCCAACGGCATACCGATGGGCGACATGAGCACGTCGGCCATCGACGATTTCACAATAGCACCGAACGCTGCCCCCATTATCCTAGAAACGGCAGTTGGACGTACTCGAGTGTGCGGCGGACGGGACGGCCGGCAAGCCTGTCCTGAGCGAAGTCGAAGGGCCTGTCCCGAGCCTGGTCGAAGGGCGGTTCGCTTCGCTCACCGCATCCTACTTTTCCGGTGCATCGAAGCGGTCAACCGCCGTTTCTAGGATTATGATGCCGACCGCCAGATCGACGACGTTGCCCCGCATGGCGAATTTTTTGAATTCTGTTAACATCATCTCGTTACCTACCTTATGGAAGTGCTTACGTCTTGACGCAATCTTAAAGAGCACCTCGAAAAACTTCGAGGTGCTCATACGGGGCAGGGATGCCCCGGCGCGGCAACAAGCCGCGTGAGCCGAGGTCTACGCATGTACCGGCATGGGCGGCGACCCGTAGATACCAGGAGGGTATTTACCAGCCTGATCATATCGTTGCCTCCCGCATTTAGCAGGGTGTTGAAAAACTCGGTGCTCCTATCATCCTAGAAACGGCAGTTGGACGCGTCTGAGTGTGCGGCGGGCGGGCCGTCTGGCAAGCCTGTCCTGAGCGGAGTCGAAGGGCCTGTCCCGAGCCTGGTCGAAGGGGCGCGACGCCGCCGCGGGGCCGCCCCTACAAGAAGGCGCAACGCCGCGAGGCGGCCCGCCTGCCGTGCAATCGAGTACGTAGCGTCATCACCCGAAAGGTGAGAGCGATGCAAGTGATTTTGTCAAGGTGCGGTGAGGAACGAACCGCACCCATTGTGTCCTGCCGTTTCTAGGATCATAGGTAGTGGGCAACGACGAAACTGCCAACCTCCATGTCGTATGCAGAATGCGTTTTTCAACACCCTGTTAGACGAGGACACGACAGCTTCGCCTCGTCTATCGAGCAGTAAGCGAACACCTCTGGAATCCCCGTATGCAATATCGAAAGCTTTTCAATCTGGCCCTAGTAGTCAATCTCGTTTGGATCTCTCCATCCAACGCAGACAGCACGCTCGAATTCAACGTGGAAGAGGGACAAAAGACCGCCGTTCAGCCGGTTGTCGTCACGGATGGCCAGATCATGGTCAAAGGCGCCGGCGGCGATCGCAATCTGGATATTTTTTATCAGCGCGCAAGCGAACGATTGGTCTTGATCGATCATAAGAAGCATAGGTTTACACCCATCACCGAAGAAAAAATCGATCGGATAGCTCGTCAAACTCGAGACCTTCAACCCCTGCTCCAGGGCTTTGGCGATCAGCTCAGGAAACTGCCTCCGAAGCAACGGGCCAAATGGGAAGAAATGCTGGGAGGCATTTCCATAGACCAGCTCGGCTCCGCTAAGAGCGCGGCGAACGACTCGCGCCTCGTGAAGACGGGACGGGCCAAGCAAGTGGCCGGCATCGACTGCGAACAGATGGACGTGCTTCAGAAGGAGACGAAACTTGCGGAAGTTTGCCTCGCGAACCCTTCGTCGATGCAGTTGCCCGCCGATGACTACGCAACGATACGCTCGCTGCTCGCCTTCACCCAACGAATCGCGGCCAAAGCACAAGGTTTCGCGAGCCAGTTCGGAATATCGCTACCGCCGATAGAACTCAGCGATTTGGCAGGCGTACCCGTCGAAATGGTGGACTTTTCCGGCAAGCGACCCACGGTAATGGCCCTGAACCGGATAAGCGATTCGATTTCTCCCGAGAATCGTCCTCAAATACCCTCCGGCTATCAGCCGGAAGAGCTCACCCTCTGGCGATAACTAAGCCCGGCCCGGAAATTTCGGCATCGGCCGCGGTCGTGGGAATCCTGGTTTCGACCCTGACGCCAAAACCCGGATTCCCCTCAACTGCCTTCCGTTGCCGAGATCAAGGCGCTTCGCGCTTCTTCCAGTCCGACGAAATCCTTGCCCGAGTTCACCGCTTTCTGAAGATGCTCGGCGGCTGCCGCCCGCTCGCCTTTCTTGAGGTAAATCATGCCCAAGTGGTAATGGTAAATCGGCACCTCCGGAGATTTCTCGGCAGCCTTTACCAGTAAAGGCAAAGCCTTTTCGTACTCGCCTTTCCGGTAATAAATCCAAGCCAGGGTATCCCAAAATACCGGCTCCTCGGTTTGATCGAATTCCCTCGCGAGTTCGAGCGCCCGCTCAAGATCGTGTTTCGAGTGATCGAGGCTCAACAAACTGGCAAGATTGTTGCGCGCCAGGATGTTGCCGGGGTTTAAATGGATCAGGGTTTCGTACTGTTCGATGGCGTTTTCGTAATCCTTGGATAATTCATAAACCCGCGCCAAATTCATCAACACGCTGGGCTCTCCCGGTAGCGCGGCCAGCGCCCGACGGTAGGTTTCGAGCGCCAGGTCCCGCCTGCCCGTTTGCTCGTAATAAGCTCCGAGGTTCGCATAGGGAAGCAGCCAGCGGGGATTGGACTGAATCGCCAGGTTCAAAAACCTGACGGCCTCCATTTCCTGCTTTTCGCCCAGATAATAAGAACCGAGTAACTGGTAGGCGCCCGCGTGTTTCGGATTGTCGCTCAATACGCTCGTGATTCGTTCCACGCCTTTTTCGGCCTGATCCCGTTCGACATAAACGCCGAGAATGGCTTTCAGGATTTCATAATCGTCCCTGGATTTTGAGAGCGATTCCTCATACTCGGCCAGGGCCGAATCATATTTTTTCTGGCTTCGATAAAACCGGCCTAACTGAAAGCTGCCGGAAGGATTTTCGGGAAATTCGGACTTGATCCGTTTGAGAACGGCTTCCTGTTGCCGGAGGTTTCCCGCCGCTGCCAAGACTTCCGATTTGAGCACCAGCGCTTCCAGCTTATCCGGATGCCGTTTCAGGAATTCGTCGAGTTTTTCGAGGGCTGACCAGTGATTCTCTTGCTCCGTCAAAAAATCGACCAGATTCTTGTACGCCTTGAATTCATCGGGATTCGCCGCCACCGCTCGCTCGAGACTTTCCCGGGCGAGCACCGGCTTGCCGTCCAGCTTGTGGGCAACGGCCAACAGATTGAGTATTTCCCAGGAATTAGGCTGGTCTCTGAGCAAGGACCGGAACGCCGCGACCGCTTTTTGGCCATCCTTGCGCAATAAGGCGATGCGCCCGCGCAGCATGAGCCCTTGCCGGTCTCCCGGATTCGCGTCGAGAACTTCATCGGTCAGCGCAGCGGCCCTGCTCAAGTGCCCTTCCGCCAGGGCCAGCACGGCCAAACGGTTTTTCGCCTTCAACGCATCCGGAGTATATTTTTCCGACGCAACGATGTCTCGGTAGATTTGCGCCGCCCTATCGGTTTCCTTACGCTGCTCGCGAAGCTTTGCTAAGGCGAAGCGCAGATCCGTCGCGTCCGGATAAACCCCGACCGCTTTGGACAACTCCGCGACCGCTTCGTCGGATTTCCCGGACTTTGCCAAGAATTCCGCAAGCAGTACGTAACGCCGGCTGTCGCCCGGACTGGCCACGATGGCCTCGCGATAAACGCGCTCCGCCTCGTCCCGGCGTTCCTGTTGTACGTAAAACTCCGCCAAACGTTTACGGTGTCCCAGGTTAACCGGATCGGCGGATACCATTCCTTTGTAAATCGTCTCGGCCTTTTCGGATTTTTTCATCTGAACCGCGAGCTTGGCGAGGCCCGTCTGCAACTCGGTATCGCCCGGATTGGCGGTCACACCTCGTTCCAAGACTCGCTCCGCTTCGTCGAGCCGGTTTTGTTGCCTGTGGAGCATCGCCAAAACGAGAAACGCCTCGGCGCGGGACGGCTGCTCCGCCGTGATGCGGCCGAGCTCTTCGATGGCGGCGGCTGTATCGCCTTTGAGACTCGCCAAACCCGCCTTTACCAGTCTAGCTTCGATATCTCCGGGCTTGACGCTGAGCACCGCGTTCACCAGGGCGTCGGCCTCGCCGATCTGCTTCCCGAGCATGTACAGCTTCGCCATCCTGACTTTGACGTCCAGATCGTTCGGATCGAGTTCGCCGGCTTTTTGGTAGAGAGCGAGGGACTCCCGCCAGTTCTTCTGCGCTTCCGCTATTTGCCCCAGATAGAAGTAAGGCTTGGAAGCCTTGGGATCGATCTGCAAGACGTTCTTGAATTCGATCTTGGCCTTATCGAAATTCCGCTCTTCGACATATTTTATTCCTCGCTCCAGATACTCCGCCTTGCGTTCCTCGGCACCGCCGCAGCCCGCCAAGAACACGGTCACGCCGAGCGATAAACCTAAGAAAGCGAATGTCCTGATCAGCATGGCATCGTCCCTAATGTACAACGGTTGAAATTCGCCCGAGTTTCCGCCTTGCAGCACGATACATCGGCCATCCGGGGATCGCGGCCTTTCGCGGGATGCGCCGATGCTCCGAAAATCCGGACAAAAACGGTTTCGATCAGAAAAAGAGATTGCCTACACCTCCTTGGCCCATGCTCCGTCCGCTATCTGGATTGTTACGAGCGTGAAAAACGTAACGCGCTGTAGTATTCTCCGACTATACCGTCACCGGCGATCATGGTCCATGGCATACAGGACCGCCCCACCCGTCCGGCGTCTCGAAACATTGTGTAGTTGCGCGTATGAAAAAGGAATTTTTGGTTCTTGCGCTCACCGCTCGCTTTGCTTGCCCGGCATTCGGCGCGTCGACGCCCGACGTCCCCGCCGATTCTTCCGTGTCCGTTCCTCCCGATTATGTTGTCGATGCCGGGGATGTTCTCGAAATTTCCGTTTGGAAAGAAGACGGACTGACGAAGCAGGCCCTGGTACGGCCGGATGGCGGAATTACCTTTCCGCTAATCGGCGAGCTCCAGGCTGGCGGTCAAACCATCCATCAAATCAAATCCGAAATCGCCCGAAAGCTCGGCGAATTCTTTGCCGAACCGGAGGTCAGCGTGTCTTTGATCAACTTGAACCACAAGATTTATGTGGTCGGCAGGGTCAACAAGCCCGGCGAATTCATCACTCCAAATCGGGTTTCGGTCATGCAGGCCCTGTCTATGGCGGGCGGCCTTACGCCTTTCGCCGACGATGACGCGATCAAGATCATACGCCGGATAGGCGGAAAGGAAATGGCGTTGCCCTTCGACTATGACGAAGTCGCAAGCGGCAAGGCTTTGGAGCAAAACATTCTGTTGCAGAGAGGAGATGTCGTCGTGGTTCCGTAATGTTGCGCGAAGCGCGCCGATGTCGGTGGACAATGTCGCCGAGGCCGCCAACTGGTTTGACTGGCGCTGACAGTCATGTCTGACGCCGAACCGGTCGACGCTGCCTGCAATCACGGACGTGGACACCTTCGACGCGGCATCGCGTGGATCTTGGGATTATTGATCACAACGGACGTTAGATCGGTGGAATACACCTTGCAAGCAGATGCCAACGTAGGCCAAGAGTACGACACCAACATCTTTCTCACACCCGGCCCGCATACCGATGTTTGGGGAACGAGGCTCGGCTTGAACACTCGATTTTCGGCCGAGGAAGAGGTCTGGAAACTCGACGGGAATATCCGCCTCGACAACTATTTTTACGATCGAAAGGGCCTGGATAGCCTCAATCAGTTCGTCTCCTTGACAGGCAGCTACTTCGTCACGGAACGCAGCCGATTCGCTCTTCGAGGCGATGACATTCGGGATTCCACCCGTACATCCTTCGTCGAAACCGATGATCTGATATTCGAGCAAGTCAGGCGAAACCAACGAGTGATCAACCCGTCGTGGACCTACGACTTGAGCGAAAGAACCCGTTTCAGCCTGAACTATCAATACCAGAACACCGATTACCGAAACAAAGACAATACCTTTTTTCCCGATTATCAAAGCCATTCCGGGTCTGTGGATCTGATTCACGACTACAGCGAGCGCTTGACGATGAACGGTTCGTTCTCCTACACCCGCTATTCGGCAGTAGGAAGTACGATTTTCATTCCGGGAATCTTGGATTTCGGACCGTTCCGCATTCCCGGGAACTATGAAAACCGCGCCGACCAAATCGAGATCGATTACGCCGCGGCCGTTGCCGGATTTTCCTATGCCATTGATGAAACCTTGGACGTCGGGTTCGCCGCCGGCGCCCAGTACAACCAAACCGAGGCAAGTTTTCGAACGATCTTCAGAGATAACCGGGGCGACCCGATACTCGATGATTTCGATCACATCGACAGCAGCTTCGTGACCTATCTGATCGACCTGAGCGCGACCAAGCGCTTCGACGTAGACGAACTGAGTCTCCACTATGCGCACACGGTGAGTCCAAACCTTTACGGCAACTTGGTCGAGGCCGATACGGTGACGTTCACCGGAAAGCACAAGTTCACGCCAACCTTAAGCGGATGGGCCGAGTTTTCTTACGTGGACCGGAAGACAGCCGACCAGCGCAACAACGCGCTCAATCGCCAACTTTTTCGCGCCCGGGGCGAGCTAAGCTGGAATTGGACCGAAAATTGGTCATTTTCCGTGTCATATCGGTACGGCCGACAGGAGATCGAAATTATCTCGAATATCCCCGAATCCCATGCCGCTTATCTCACCATCCGTTATCAATGGGATAAGCTAAAGTACTGATTGGCGACGAAATCATGGAAGAGAAAGGATTTCACGATTACATTGCGGCCTTCAAGCGCAACCAACGTCGATTTGGCGCGATCCTGGGCGGAATCTTGTTTCTGAGCCTCTTGCTCGCCGTCCTGCTGCCGCCGACTTACCGTTCCAGCGCAACCATTTTGATCGAAGAGCAGGAGATACCCCCCGACCTGGTGCGCTCGACCATCACGACCTATGCCACACAACGCTTGCAAATAATCAGTCAGCGGGTCATGACGCGAAGCAACCTGAACAAGATCATCGAGAAATTCGATTTGTACGCCGACGTACGCGAGCGGCTCACGGCAGAGGAAATCATAGAACGCATGCGTGCCGACATCGCTCTGGAAACGATCAGCGCCGATATCATCGATCCGCGTACCGGCAGGCCGTCCACCGCAACCATCGCGTTTACGCTGTCCTACGACAGCCACGATCCGGAACTCGCCCAACGCGTCGCCAACGAAATCACGTCGCTTTATCTGGAGGAAAACCTCAAGACGCGCGCGCAAAGGACCGCCGAAACCTCGGATTTCCTCGAGGAAGAGGCCAGGCAGATGGGGGAGCGCGTTTCCGTTCTGGAGAGAAAACTCGCCGATTTCAAGGAGCAGAATCTGAATAGCCTGCCCGAGCAGAAGCAGATCAATATCGATCTCATGGACCGCAGTGAGCGCGAATTGATGCAGATCGACAACGAAATCCGTTCCCTAGAGGACCGAAAGTTCTATTTGGACGGGCAACTGGCCCAAATCAAACCCGACGTTCCCGTGATTTCTTCAACCGGAGAGCGCATTCTGAGCCCCGAGGACCGTCTCAAGAGCCTCAAGACCGAGTATTTGGCCATGGCGAGCCGCTACTCGGACAGACACCCCGATCTCGTCAAGGCGCGCCTTGAAATCGATTCGCTCAAACTGGATGCGGGCGCCCCCGACAGCGGCCTGGAACTCGCCAAGCATCTCACCCAACTGGACGGTCAATTGGCGTCGCTCAGGAAAAAATACTCGGAAAATCATCCAGATATCGTCAACATGAGAAAGCAGATTTCCGCATTGGATGCGGAATTGAAAAGGATTCAAACGACTCGCACGATCAGAGACATTACCCGAGGCCGACCCGAGAACCCTGCCTACATCACGCTGCAAGCGCAGCGCGACGGCGTCATTCAGGATTTGCGAACCCTAAGGAAACGGCGCGAAGACGTCAAGGCAAAACTCAGCGAATATGAAAAACGCCTACTGCAAACTCCCAGAGTGGAACGGCAATATCTGGAACTGGTCAGGGATTACGAAAATGCTACCACCCGTTACCGCGAGCTGAAGGCCAAAGCGATGGAGGCGGAAATCGCCGAGCAGCTCGAAAGGAAAAGCAAGGGCGAGCGATTTTCCATTATCGAACCTCCGCTGCTGCCGGAACAACCGATAAAGCCGAACCGGCCCGCGATTGCGTTCCTCGGCATGGTGCTGGCGATTGCCGGGGGTTTCGGATATGTGCTGCTGACGGAAAACATGGATCAAACCGTACGCGGATTGAAACGGGTAGCCGTACTGGCGGGCACGACACCCGTCGCCGTGATACCTTACCTTCAAACCGACGAGGAGATTTCACGGCAGCAAAAAACCAGAATCGTCGGCGTGCTGGCGGGTTTGGGCCTTGTCTTGCTGGTTCTGGCGCTTGTCCATTGGCTTTGGATACCGCTGGATGTGTTATGGTTCAGGGGCTTACGCAAAATGGATACGTTTTGAGTCAAGCCTATGAGATTCGGTTGCGCCGCAACCGCTACCCGGACCGGCCGATTTCGGCAGTGACGACGGGTCGGCCGGTTCCCGAAACCAATCTAACAGGGAAGGAGCGAGCTATGGAAAGTATCGGCAGAGCATTTGGACAGCAGCAGTATCAGGATTCCACACTGGCGAGCCCGCAAATCGCCGGGTCGGACCTGGTTTCATTGGAAAACATCCAATACACCCAAACCAAAACCGTAGTCCTGTCGAGGGAGTTCCTGCGCCGACAACGGGTCATCGCCGGCTACAGCCCCTGCGACTTCGTGGACGCGTACAAAATCCTGCGCACCCGCGTCTTGCACAAAATGCGCGAACAAGGTTGGAATACCCTGGCTGTCACCAGCCCCAGCGCCGGCTGCGGAAAAAGCCTCACCGCCATCAACCTCGCACTGAGCATCGCCCTCGAGGTTCACCAAACCGCTCTTCTTGCCGACGCCAACCTCAGAGATCCTACCGTGCATCGGTATCTGGGCATCGATCCGGCCGTAGGCTTGGGCGACCATCTGACCGACAACGTTCCCTTGCCAAAAATCTTGATCAACCCAAAAGGCATCAGTCGCTTTGTCGTTCTGCCAGGAAAACGGCCGACATTCAACTCTTCGGAACTCATTGCCTCGCCGAGGATGGCGCAACTGGTGCAGGAGCTGAAACACCGCTACCCATCGCGGTTCGTTGTATTCGATCTGCCTCACTTGGGAACGGCGGATGCGCTGTCTTTCGCGCCTTATGTCGATGCCGCGATACTAGTCGTCGAAGAAGGAAAGACGACTCAACAGGAACTTTCCCGAGCCATAGCAGTGCTCGAAGGGACGCCTCTGGTCGGTCTGGTATTGAATAAAGCGGACAACGGCGCCGTGAAACAAACCTAAGGAAGCTCTGATCAAGTTTCCAGTGGGAAAAGCGAACAGTGCAACTGTTGGATCCAAAAGGCCCTCACCCAACCCAGTCACTCCGCACTTTCCCGTTGGGAGCCGCAAGCGGCTTACCCGTGCACCCGTTCGCCGGGAGCGAACGCTAACGTGCGAAGCACGACCCAAAGAGCCTGAGCCTGTCGAAGGGCGAGTCTCAGGGATGAGGCGAGTAAATCGGCCTCGCCACGCGACGCCGTCCTGCTTCGCTCTGGGGTCCTGGGCAGCCCCTCCCTGTCCTGAGCTTGTCGAAGGGCCTGTCCTGAGCGAAGTCGAAGGGCTTATTCCGGCCTACAACGTTTTCCTTTTGATTTAGAAATGGAATAAAGCCCACGAAGCAGCGGTTCATTGCCGGCAAAGCATTCGGCGAGCATATCGAGGAACAAAGAGTTGCCAAAGCGCCGCGGCCGGGAGAGGAAGTAGTAGCTACATCCCTCTATGAGCTTCTGGGCGAACCGGGAAGCGCGCGATGCCGCCTTGGCACCAGCCACTTGATCTCCGTAGAAAAGTAGTCAATGATTGATTTTATATTGCTTACTAACTAAACTAAACGCATTCAATCAATAGTAAGCAATATGCGCCGCCAGGAAGACAAATTCGTTTCCAGCGAGGTCACGGCTGCCGCCAAGAGGCTTGCACACGTCATCCGGACAGCCCGCCTTGTCCGCAACATGACCCAAACGGCGGCGGCGGAGCGCGCCCGGATGTCCGCCTACACCTGGATGAAGATCGAGCGGGGTGACGTTTCCGTGAGCATGGGCGCCTGGCTTTCCGCGCTGGAATGCCTGGGGCTCTTGGATGCGCTTGCGCTGTCTCCCGAACTGTCGGTTCAGCCGCGAATCGAGGCGGTTCGCCTGCGCGCGCGTCCCAGCGCCGCCAAGCGCGACGCCTTCGACTTCTGATCAATATGAGCTGGGAAGGCTACCTTTTCGTTTATCTGCCGGGTGAGCTTGAAGCTGTCCCGGCGGGCAGGCTTTTCCTCGAGGAAACCGGCCTGGATTCCACCGCCAGCCGTTTCGGCTACGGACGCCGATATCTGGCCCGGTCGAATGCCGTGCCGGTGGATCCGCTGAGCTTGCCGCTTTCCTGCCTGCCAGGCGACGAGGCTATCTATGAACCGGTCCATCCGCCGATTTTCGGTGCGGTGCGCGATGCCGCCCCGGATTTCTGGGGGCGGCGCGTGATCGAGGCGCGGCTTCAGGTGCCGCCCGACTCGGTGCCCGAGTCCATCTATCTGCTCCATGCCGGCAGCCATCGGTTCGGCGCCCTCGACTTCCGGCCGACCCTGGATAGCCCTGAAGCGGCCGGCCTCCTGCCGCCCATCGCGCAACTGGACTACCTGATGGAGGCTGTCGAGCACGTCGAGCAGGGCCTGCCCATTCCTGCGCAACTGGAGCCGATCTTCACGGGCGGCACGATGGGCGGGGCGCGTCCGAAAGCCTTGGTCATCCATCGCGGGGAGCAATACCTCGCCAAGTTTCCGGCCCGGAACGACGGCTTCGATGTGCCGGTCGTCGAGTGGGCCTGCCTGGAGCTCGCACGCCGTGCAGGCCTCGATGTGCCGAGGACCGATCTCGTCAGGCTGGCGGATGGCCGCGCGGTAATGCTCATCGAGCGTTTCGACCGGAAAGCGAAGGGGGAGAGCTTCCTCCGTCGGCATGCCGTTTCCGCGCTAACCCTCTTGGCCAAGGACGAGTCCGAATCCCTGGGCGCGCGCTACGAAGAAATTTCCGAGCGTATCGGCCGCTTCGGCGTCGATGGCCGGGTGCAGACCGACCGCAGCGAACTCTACGGCCGCATCGCCTTCAACATCCTCGTTTCCAACGACGACGACCACCTGCGCAACCATGCCTTCCTTTGGGATGATGCCGGAAAGGGGTGGCGACTCTCGCCGCTCTACGACGTGGTGCCGCGGCCCCAGGTGGCGGCAGAACGGTATCTCCACCTGTCCGTCGGTCCCCGCGGGCGGCTCGCGACGCTGGACAACCTCCTCACGGCCCATGGTGCCTTCGGTCTGTTGAAGCGGGAAGCGGCGGCCATCATCGAACGCATCGCCTCGGTCACGCGCGAATGGCGCGTGGTCTTCGATGAACTCGGAGTGCCTGAGAGTCTGTGCGAGAAGGTAGCTTCTGCATTTCGTCGTCTGAGAGATATCGGGATGGAAGCGGTAGAAAAGGCTCTTTGACTTGAGAATGTTTGGATTTTTTTCGGCAGGGTATGCAGCAGGATACTGCGATAATCGATGTGGAAAAACAATGGACAAATCAACGGGCCTACTGCGCCGTTGATGATGGAGCGGGCAACCAAACCCGGGCAGGTGCTTCGTGCAGCGGTCATCTGATTCTTTTCTTGCTATGGCTGTGCAGCGCCCCGGCCTGGTCGATGGGCGGCTTCATCGCCGAGATGGCCGTGCTTGCGGATCCGTCTGGCACGGACACCATCGACCGTGTCAGCCGCCCCGAGCGCGCGGGCGAGTTCAAGCCATCGCCGCATGGCCTTTCCGTCGGCCATACGCGCGCCGTGCATTGGCTGCGGCTAAAGCTCGATCCGCCGCGCGCGGGGGAGCGGCTGCTTTTGGAAATCCAGCCGCCCTATCTCGACGACCTGCGTCTTTGTCTGCCGGATGGAACGGGCGGCTTCAAGCTGCAGCACGCCGGCGACCGCCTGCTGCTCGCCGGGGCGCGTGAGGCGCGCGCCGAGCGCGAAGCGGAAAGCCTCGCCCGCGAGCGGCAGGGCGCTTTGCTTGCCATGCCCACGCATGAACTGAAAACCCCGCTGGCGGTGATCCGCCTCGCCCTCGACCGGCTGACCGGCGAAGCCGGGCTGCGCCGCCATGCCGACACCGCGATCCGCGACATCGCCGAGGTCATCGACCGCTCCCGCTATGCCGACCGCTTGGACAATGGCGAGATCCGCATCGCGCGGCAGCCCTTCGACTTCGCTCAGGACAGGCTTATCCCCGCCTACCATCAAAGAAATTTTCTTTTTGTTCGAAAAATGGAAGAATGCACCACCCAGCCCCTGAGCGCTTCTGTTGCCGCCTCGATCCCGTCCCGCGGCTCACGAGCGATCCCGCGCTGGTGCCCACCCTCTGCGCCAACCTGATCGGCAACACCTTCGAATACGGCGCGGCCGACAGGCCCGTCGAGATCGAGTTGCGCGAGGGGACCCATGCCGACGGCCGGGCGGGACTGGAACTCAGCGTCATCAATGTCCAAGGCCCCGCAGGCGCGCCGGATCCAACGCGGGTTTTCGAGCGCTACTACCGCGCACCGGCGGCTCATACCCCCGGCCGGCTCCGGGCTCGGGCCCCGATCTGGCCCATGTTCTCGCCAAGCTGCTGGGGGGCGAGCTCATTTATCATCCTCCGAAAACCGACGCCCTGATCCGCTTCGTCTTCTGGCTGCCGCTCGAAACCACATGAATGCCGAGCTTCACATCGTCGTCGAAGATCACGACGCCCTGCGCGAGATGACCGTGGCCGCGCTGGCGCAGCCCGGCTGGCGGGTCTCGGGCTTCGACACCGCCGAAGCGCTGTGCGAAGCTTGCGCGGCGCTGGCCATCGACATCGCCGTGCTCGACTTCAACCTGCCCGGCTAGGATGGCCTGAGCATCGCCCGCCGCCTGCGCGAGCGTACTCCCCATGTCGGCATCGTCATGCTCACGGTGCGTGATGTCATCGAGCAGCGCGTGGCCGGCTACGAACACGGCGCGGATGTTTATCTCCCCAAACCCGCCTCCAGCGCGGAACTCGTCGCCGTCGTCGCGGCGCTGGCAAGACGCATCGCGCCGCGCGAGGATGCCGCGGCCGACTTCGAGCTGGATCTGTCCGCTCTCGAGCTGCGCGGCCCTGGGCGCACCGTCGACCTGCTCGAACCGGAAGCCGCCCTGCTGCGCACTTTCGCGCTGGCTCCGAAAGGCAAACTCGAAACCTGGCAGATGCAGGACGTGCTGAACGAACCCGAAGCCAGCCGCGTCGCGCTCGCCATCCGCATCACCCGGCTGCGCAAGAAGCTCGCCGAGGCGAGCGCGCCGGAAGACGCCTTGCGCGCCGTGTGCGGGCAGGGCTATCGCCTGTTCGTCGATCTGCGCATCCTTTGAAGCGCCGTCGCGCCGGCGCCGACTTTTTGCGGGCCGGTTATTTGCGAGCCGGCTTGATCTCTGCCCGGTGATGGCTTATTATGACATCAAGATGTTTTTGCTTGGAGCATCACGATGCGCACCACTCTGACCATAGACGATCAATTGGCGGCCTCGTTGCGGGAAGCTGCCAGACAAAGCGGTCAGTCGTTCAAAGAAGTGGTTAATCAGGCGCTGCGGCGCGGGCTACACCAGGTGGAACGCCCGACCTCCCGGCCGTATCGCCTCGAGCCCGCGGCCATGGGCCCGCCCCGGCCGGGCATCGATCTCGACAAGGCGCTTGCGCTGGCCGATGCTCTCGAAGAGGCGGCCATCGGCGTCAAACTGGATTTGCGCAAATGATCGGGCGCGGATGATCCTGATCGATGCCAACCTCCTGCTCTACGCGGTCAATCGCGATCTGCCGCAGCACGCCCAGGCTCGCGCCTGGCTGGAGGCAACACTTTCCGGAACCGTGAGCGTGGGCCTGCCCTGGATCGTGGTACTGGCCTTCTTGCGCATCACGACGAGCGCCCGAATCTTCGAGGCTCCGCTTTCCATCGAACAAGCCGGCGCTTATGTGGATAGCTGGCTGGAACAACCCGTCGTCAAACTCCTCGTTCCCGGACCGGGTCACTGGGCGATCCTGAAAACCCTGCTGGCTTCCTCCGGAACTGGCGGCAACCTGACCACCGACGCGCACATTGCCGCGCTCGCCCTTGAACAGGGCTATACCGTATATTCGGCCGACAACGACTTCAAACGCTTCGCTGGACTGCGTCACGTCAATCCTTTGCAGGCATAAGCCCGTCGAAACGCCGCCTTTGGCGGTCGTCCTAGCGCCACTGTTGCCCTGAGTCTCGCCCCGCTGCTTTGGCTTCCCGCCCACGCCGCGCCAGGGGCGACGGAACTGCCCAGCGGCGGCCAGGTGGTGGCGGGCTCCGCGGCGCGGACGCTCGCCACCGGCGAGAACGGCGAGATTTACCTGATGGGCGACATGGAACGGGGTAGGTGAACGTGATCGGCACGCTGGATGACTCCGCGCCCGCGGGCGGACGGGGCGGCTTCGTCGAGACTTCCGCCGCGAAAGTCAAGATCGCCGACGGCGCGCAGGTCAAGTCCGGCCACTGGCTCATCGACCCCGACGACTTCACCATCGCCGCCTCGGGCGGGGACATCACGGGTACGGCGCTCTCCACCGCCCTCGGTGCGGGCAATGTCACCATCCAGACGACCAGCGGCACGGCCTCCTGCACCGGCGCCACCTGTGGCAGCGGCACGTCCGGCAACGGCGACATCTTCGTGCGCGACAATGTCACCTGGACCTCGGGTAACACGCTGACGCTCTCGGCCCACCGCAACATCGACATCGTCGCGACGCTGGACGCCTCGGGTGGCGCGGGCTTCGCACCCATCGAAAATGACACCAACAAATTCGCCGGCCGCTTCGACGGGCCGGGACACACCATCAGCGGTGTTACCATCAGCCTGCCCCTGGGCGCCTCGGGACTCAGGGGCACTATCGGCTATGCCCACACCCATTACGAACTGGGCAAGAACTTCAAGAACCTTGGCGCCAGCGGCACCGCCAAGGTGACGACCCTAGGGCTTGCCTACCCTCTCATCCGCTCCCAGAAAAGCAACCTCGCCCTCTTGGCCACCTGGCAGCACGAGTGGCTCAACGACAAACAGCAACTCGCCAACGCCAATAATGACAAAGAAAGCGACGTGCTGCCCATCGCGCTTACCTTCGATCTGCGCGACGGCTTCGCGGGCGGCGGCCTCACCTACGGCAGCCTCGCCTACACCGCCGGGCAACGGAAACTCGATGTAAGCGTCGATTCGGAAGCGTGTTCGCTCCATCCACCCAGTCTGCCGAAGGCGGGGCTCCGGGCCTTGGAAGCGGTCGTCGATAGTCCGAGTCGTTCGAGTTTGTATTGCAATGAGGCGGAGAGCGGTAAGTGAAGGCTTGGACGTCTAGCCTGTCATGCAGACATCCGGGACACAAGGATGTGATCCGCCCCATGCCATCCCGGTCTCATGGTAAATTGAAGATCGCCCGCTGTTTGAGAGCAAAAAAGCCGATCCCCATGCCCCAATACCGACCGGAAAACACGACGTGCGTCTGATCAGTCTGTTGCTGGTGCTCGCTCTGCTCGGCGCCTGCCGCCAGAAGGTGGAAAAGACCGTTCTCGAATTTTGGGCCATGGGGCGGGAAGGCGAGGTGGTTCAGTCTTTGATGCCGGAATTCGAGCGGCGCCATCCCGAAATTCAGGTCGAGGTGCAGCAGATTCCCTGGAGCGCGGCTCACGAGAAACTGCTCACCGCTTATGCGGGCGATGCGATGCCCGACGTTTTCCAGTTGGGCAATACGTGGATACCGGAATTCGTCGTTCTGAACGCCATGGTCAGTCTGACCGATCGGCTGACGGCTACGCAACGCGAAAACTATTTCCAGGGCATTCTCGAAACCAACGAAATCGACGGGAGACTGTATGCGCTCCCGTGGTATGTCGATACGCGCCTGCTCTTCTACCGAACCGACATTCTGGCCAAAGCCGGCTTTTCCGCCCCGCCCAGGACCTGGAACGAATGGCTCGCCGCGATGGCGAGGGTAAAAGCCCTGTCCGGCGGAGAGCGCTATGCCTTGCTCCTGCCCATGAACGAATGGCAAGTGCCCGTAATCCTGGGCCTACAGCTCGGGGCGGAACTACTTCGGGACGAGGCCCGATTCGGTAATTTCCAGAACGACGCTTTCCGCCGGGCCTTCCGTTTTTATCTCGACATCTTCCGGCGGGGTTACGCGCCCGCCGTGTCCGAAGCCCAGGTCGCCAATCTCTACCAGGAATTCGCCAACGGCTATTTCGCGATGTACGTCACCGGCCCCTGGAATATCGGCGAGTTCGAGCGCCGGCTTCCGAAAGCCTTGCAAGACCGATGGACCACAGCCCCGATGCCAGCGCCCGACCTGGATTATCCAGGACTCTCGCTCGCTGGCGGCGCGAGTCTCGCGATCGCACGAAGCTCCACCCACAAAGATCAAGCCTGGAAGCTGATCAAATTTCTCTCCGAACCCGAACAACAGCTCATCTTTTACCGTCTGACCGGCGATCTCCCTCCCCGCCGTTCCGCCTGGGGGCACCCTGATCTCGCGACGGCGGCTCGCGCACAGGCGTTCAAAACTCAGTTGGAGCGGGTGATGTCCACGCCGAAAATACCGGAGTGGGAACGCATCGCAAGCAAGATCGCCCATTATGCGGAAAAAGCGGTCCGCGGCGAATTGACCGAGGAGCAAGCCGTGTCGGCCCTGGACGAGGACGTAGACCACATCCTCGAAAAGCGCCGCTGGCTGTTACGGAAACGAAAACCATGAAAATCGCTTTTCCGCAAACCAACCCTGCGTTCTGGTTTCTCGCACCGGCCTTGACGCTGATCGTCGTATTCTTTTTCCTGCCGGTTGCGGTCTCGCTGCTGCTCAGCTTCACCGATTTCGACATTTATGCCCTCGGAGACCTCGAACGGCTGCGCTTCGTGGCGTTCGACAATTACCTTCGTCTGCTCCGCGATCCTCTGTTCTGGACCGCGCTCAAGAACACCCTGTATTTCGTGCTCGTCGGCGGTCCTTTGTCGGTAGCGGTATCGCTCGGCGCGGCACTTTTGGTCAATCACCGCCTGGTCCGGTTCAAGGGGCTGTTCCGCTCGCTGCTGTTCCTGCCGGTGGTCACCACCTTGGTGGCGATAGCCGTGGTCTGGCGCTATCTTTATCATCCCCGCTACGGCTTCCTGAGTTACCTTCTAGGCCAGTTCGGGTTCGGCCCCGTCGATTGGCTGGGCAATCCCGACTGGGCCATGCCGGCGATCATCCTGATGGCGATCTGGAAAAACTTCGGCTTCAACATGATTATCTTCATCGCCGGGCTGCAAAGCATTCCCACCCGCCTGTACGAGGCCGCGGTGATCGACGGCGCCAACGCCTGGCGCCAATTCCGCCACATCACCTTGCCCATGCTGGGGCCAACCTTCGTCTTCGTCACCGTCATCACGATGATCGGATACTTCCAGCTTTTCGCCGAGCCTTACGTGATGACCCAAGGCGGCCCTGCGAACAGCACCCTGAGCGTGGCCCTTTTAATGTTCCAGGAAGGCTTTCGCTGGTGGAATCTCGGCTACGCCGCGGCGATAGCGTTCACACTGTTTGTGGTCGTTCTGGCAGGGACCTTGTTGCAATTAAGGCTAGAGCGTTTTCATCTCTGATGTACGCTCCGATGAGGAAGCGGCCTTCGGCAGCAAGTCGGTTTGAAGCGGGTCTCCCCCGCCGGCGACTGACTTTTGCAAACCCCTCGTGGGGCTGCGCCTCCTGCTGCGCCCACGAGTCCTGGGTGTCCTTCCCTGGACGTTGCCCTTCGGGCGAACGTCGTTCGTCCCATTCCGCTCCCGGCGAGTCTGTCTTTGCGTGCCCAAAGACGAATGCGTCGGGAACACATTTGGACGCACAGAGCGCCCGCAGGGTTCGCACCAGGGAAGGCGCGGATCGGCGGGCACCCGGAAGGCGCGCTGATCCCGCGTCGCCGGCTTACGCCGGGGGCGATCCCTCGCGTGCCCCTTCGGGCGATTCCGCCTCCAGCCGGCGATGCTCGGGCGCGCCATCCGGGACAATTCAGCAATGCCGTACACGGGATTAGAAAACGCTCTAGGTTAAAGGAAGCTCGGATTAAGTCCTTCGACAAGCCTGTC
>DYIL01000002.1 GCA_020723665.1 Methyloversatilis universalis | reverse complement strand
CGCCCGGACTGTAAGTCGTGAACTTTTCGCCGGTTCCGAGCATGCCTCGGATCATCTGACCATCGATGGTCACTTGTTTGACTTGTCCCTCCTGTACGTCCGAGATAAACCGAGAGTAAGGTATTCCCGGATCTATAGGCTTATGGGGACCAAAATGGAGGAAAAGCAGTGCCAGTCCAATGACACCAATGATCCATGGAATTGTATTTTTCATTAATTCGTCCACTCATCGATTAGTTATGGTTTTTATTTGTCAAATCCCGCCTGCTTATAAACCTCTCTATGGAAGAGACGGGAATGATGAGGTTTGCCAGTGTTTGAGAGCCTGAATCGGGATGAGGTGACCCAAGGTTCGCTGGAGAATGTATGGTTGTAAAGCGCGACAAAGCGGCGCAGGGCGGCTTTCAAGTCCTCGGTGGAATCGAAGCAATGGCTTTTGCAGGACCTCGTCGATCCGACCGTTGAAGCGCTCGACCATGCCGTTGGTTTGCGGACGACGCGGCGGGATGAGGCGGTGTTCGATCTCTTGCTGTGCACAGGTCTGGTCGGACGATGGTCGCCGGACGGCTGCTGGCTGCAATTCATGAAATGATCGACGAACGCCGAGCCGTTGTCGGCCAGGTACGTTTGAATGCGGAAGAGCGCGGCCTGGACGACAGGTTTCAAAAACGCCTTGGAACTCCGGGCGGAAGGTTGGCCTCGAGGGTAATATAGACCCAGTGGGTGGTCCGGTCGATGGCGACGAACAGGTGACGTCGCGGCGCGCCTTCGATAGTTAGAGACGATGTCAACCGGATTGACCCAAAACCTCACGGACCACGCTCCGGGCTTCGAAGAGGGCATGGTTTCTTCCATGGGAGCTGACATTTTATTAAGGCTTCAAAGCCGATGTGCCACTTCCCGCCGGCTTTCGGCGCAGGCGATCAACGGTTCCCTTGAAAGAAGCATTGGTGAGATAAAGGATATAGATCACGGCCAGTACCAGCACAGTGATGGCGAGAACCGCCAGGAGAGAAGGACCTGCTTGCGCCGTACCCACCGAAAATGGCACATGCGCATCCACTTTCTGACCCTCATTTATCAGGGTGACGTGCGCGAGATAATTTCCCGGCTCCGTAAAATCGATCGTCGCGTTGGCCGACCCAGACGGATGGATCGTCGGCGGTTGGTAGTACATCCTAGTCCCGTCAGGTTCTCGTGTGATTTCAAACTCGACCGTCATCCGACGTAGTGCTTTACCTTCGTAGTCGAACACCAGGGTCGACTGTCCAACGTCCGGAATGGCCTTGCAGTACTCCGTCGTTCCGGCGAGTTGCGGCTGATAAGCCGTGAAATGCACCCAGTGAGACCCGACGGCAATCCGGCAGGAATCGGCGTCGATTCCAGAACCGCCGCCATGTGCGCGGATCACCCCGGAAAATGAAGCAAGAATTAAAGCGGCCAAGGCCGAGACTATTTTGTTGAGATATCTGTTTCCGCACATACCTTTTGCCCTCGTTAACCTGGTATTTGCCGATTATAATCTGTGCATCGCGGGTTAGTCTGGAGCGGATTCGTTCGCATAGCCAAATGATTATTGCAAAAGTACCCAGCCAAAATAATAAGATATATCGATATAAACTGAGAGGCGCTCCCAAAACATGCGGTTTATTTCTTTCCGCGATGCTGCATTATTAACCCGGCCCATAAATATAGGCCGGGTTAATCCGGGGCAGGGGTGCCCCGGCGCGGCGACAGGCCGCGTGAGCCCAGGCCGGGCGTGTACCGGGACTGGGCGGCAACCCGAAATACCAGGAGGGTATTTACGGGCCCGATTAATAAAGACTAAACTAACCTTAGCCGGTTTTTGAAATTAGATTTTTTGATATCGCCATTAAATTCTTTAATACCTTGATGTTGCATTTTTAGTCCGATTTTATGTCAGACTCTTCGCCGGATGTTTCTTGGGGTATCTCAAGTTCATCCGGCAATCATTGTTTGATTTCATCAGTAAGAGGAAATATATGGCTACTATAAGTCAACAAGCGGGTGGGATCGCCGCCCAAGAGAAACCACTGCTGGATAAGCGCTGGCTCATTTTTGGTCTTGGACTCTATCTCGTGTTTTATATATGGGTTCGCTGGTACGAAGGGGTCTACGGCTGGTCGGCCGGTCTCGACTCGTTCGCACCGGAATTCGAGACGTACTGGATGAACTTCCTGTACACGGAGATTGTGCTTGAAGTGGTGACTGCATCCATCCTATGGGGCTACCTGTGGAAGACCCGGACTCGAGACATGGATGCCGTAACGCCGCGGGAGCAGTTATACCGCCACATGACGCATGGAATCTGGATGTGCTGCTATGCGTGGGCTCTGTACTGGGGCGGCAGCTACTTCACCGAACAGGACGGCACCTGGCACCAGACGATCGTGCGCGACACCGACTTCACGCCGTCGCACATCATCGAGTTCTATCTGAGCTACCCGATCTACATCATCAGCGGTGGCGCCTCGTTCCTGTACGCACACACCCGCCTGCCGGCATTTGCGAAGAAGGGGTTTTCCCTGGCCTATTTGGTCGTCGTTGTCGGTCCGTTCATGATTCTGCCGAACGTGGGGCTGAACGAGTGGGGTCACACCTTCTGGTTCATGGAAGAGCTGTTCGTAGCGCCCTTGCACTACGGCTTTGTGGTATTCGGCTGGACCGGGCTTGCGATCATGGGGGTCATCTCGCTGGTTGTTATGGATGTCGCCAGACTGATCAAGAAAGAACTATGCCCGGAATTGGCGTGATCGGAGGCCGACTGGCCTTCTTCGGGTAAATGTTGAGCAGCCATAAACCCTGAAGTTAGAAGCCACTGCCCGAAACGGAAATCACTGGGCAGTGGCCTTTTTAACCCTCCGCCAGGGTGGCGGAGTGAAACACGATACTGCATATAAGACGCCCATTATCATGAGAATTCTTGATCACAGAAACCCTTATTAAAGTCTCGGAGAGACCCGCTATGTCGAATCCCGGTTTTTTATCCAAGCTTCTGGAAAGCAGATATTCCGGCTTTTTACTCGTAGCCTTTGTCATCGGACTATACATCTTGCAGACGAAGGTCATTTCACCGTTCGTCGAGACTGTCGCGAGCTCGAATGTGTTCCAGGAAGAGGCCGTGTTGGACGGCAAAGACCTAAGTCAAATGGCCGCCTTGCATTGCAACCATTTCGTCCAGGATCGGTTAGGCGCTTCCGACACGATTGAATTTATGGATGGCGGCCACAGAGTATGGCAACTGTCCAATGGACGCTACCTTGTTAGCTCTCATGTTGTGGAGCGTGACGCTTCGGGACGGCGGAAAAACATCGCCTTTGCGTGCAATATCCATTACACCGGGGGCGTCGAGGGTGACGATACGCTTCAGAGCAACTGGTCTCTCGAAGGCTTGGAGCTTAATCAAACCTGATTTTCACTATTAGGTATATCAAAATAATACGGAGAATACTCATGCCGATTTATGCCGTACAACGCCGATTGTCTGGCATTACCCTTGAACAATTGGCCGAAGCCCAAAAGGCCGCTATCGCAGCGAGCGATAAGCTCTCCCGAGAAGGCGTACCGGTAAGATACATACGGACTAACTTTTATCCGGCGGATGCTCGCTGTACCTGTTTGTTCGAAGCCCCGGATGCGGAGTCGGTGAGGCGTGCCAATGAAGCGGCATCGCTTCCATTCAACAAGATAGAAGAAGTGCTTGACCTTAATCCTTGACTCGCGGATGGTCGAGGCGAGCGAAAGAGTCAGCCTATCGCAGCACTATCCGGTGTCCACACATCCCTATTCAGAAATCGAGGATATATCCATGAAAGACACGATTCACTTCTCCCGTGAAGACCGGTTACTGTGGTTTGGCATCTTCGGGTTTAGCGGGATCTTTATATTGATCATGTCAGTATTTACTACAGTCCCGATAACCCATTATATGATACGCATAATTATTACCATAATGATGATGTTTATTCCGGGGTACGTCACTATGAAGCTATTCTTGGATCGAATGGAGTTTACCGAACACAAGGTACTCGACAGATTTATCGTTCCGTTGATCATATCGGCAATAACGGTGCAGCCCTTGTATTTTTTGGTTACCTATCTACGGACCTATGCACTCAACATCGACGAGGACGTGATCAACAGTGACATCCTCGCGGCCATCATTGCGATACTCGTTACAGCCAGCGCTTTCTTGATCAAATTTCTTCGAACCAGAAAGGCTACCGCTCAGATACAAGGGGGAACCAAAGTGTCAGGTCCCGTGTGATTATCTTCCCGGAAGGAGTTATGCTCTGTTCGAGGCCCGGAGCATTCTCCGGGAGGTTTTCGGTCAACCCGGCTGAGGTTCATCACGATGCAGATTCGTCTTCACAAGAACGCCCGCACCACGCCTGCCGTACGGCAGGGGATTCGAGACTCCGACCTGAGTGAGTGCGCCCTGGCGAAGAAGCATGGTATCAGCCGTACGACCGCCCGCAAGTGGAAACGCCGCCACTCGATCGAGGATGCCTCGCACCGGCCCCACGCCCTGCATACCACGCTCACGCCGGCCCAGGAAGCCATCGTCGTCTATCTGCGCCAATCCCCGCGCCTGCCCTTGGATGATCTCCTGGCTGTGACGCGGGAGTTTCTCAGTCCCGCCGTGTCCCGTTCCGGGCTGGACCGCTGCCGGCGCCGCCACGGGGTGGCGTCCCTCAAGACCCTGGTCCCGCCAGCGGAGAAGACCAAGATCAAACCTTTCAAGGCATATGAACCCGAATTCCTTCGCGTGGATGTCAAGTATTTGCCGGCTATCGACGGCGAACCGCGCCGTTATCTGTTCGTCGCCATCGACCGCGCCACCCGCTGGGTGTCTGTCTCCCTCAAGTCCAACCGCACCGCCTTGAGCGCCAAGGCGTTTCTCAAAGCGGCGATTCAGGCGGCCCCCTTCCGCATTCAGAAATGCCTGACCGACAACTGCTCGGAGTTCACCGACCGTTTCCTGACCCGCGCCAAACAGTCCTCGGGCGACCATGGCTTCGATCGGCTCTGCGACGAACAGGCCATCGAACACCGCCTGATTCCGCCCCGCCGGCCGCAAACCAACGGCATGGTGGAGCGCTTCAACGGCCGCATCGAGGAGGTCCTGCAAACCCATCGGTTCGACTCCACGGCGGATTTGGAGAGCACCTTGCACCGCTATAAAGCTCACTACCCCCACGTACGTTACCAGGCTTGCGCCGACGTCATCTTCGCCGCCGGCTGGAACGAGAGGGCTTTCGTCGATGTAGTTAGCCGGTGCCGCGTCGTGAGCTTCGTGAACGGTGTCGGCGAGAATGTCGACTCGATTCGCCTGACTTTTCGGGAGCCGAGGTTCTGTGGATCATCGGTTACTCGGGATGGACTGAATGCCTGGAACAGTCTCCGGCCTGATTCGTGGCGCCCATCCCCAATTTGGAGTGCATCAATTTTATCGACCGGTAAGGCAACTGGATTTCCCCTCCCGGCCGAGTCGTTAGTCAAGGTCTAAGGTCATAGGTCATGAATCTAGGGTTGCAATTTGCGTTTCGAATACTGGTCGTACTTTCCGTTGTGCTATTGGTCGTGGGGTTGCTCAAGCCTCAGTGGGTCTGGCGGTGGAAGAAAAAGGAGCCCGATCGTTTAGTCATTACGATGGTTGCGCTGCTCCTCTTCATGGGCGGCTTCACCGGACTCGGTGAGATATCCCAAGATATCGGTGACGATCTCGAGCGCCGATTGGGAGCCCAGATTCTGAGTAAGGCCGAATACCGAATCGGGCCGGGAACCAAGCGTTGCGAAGCCGGTGCTCGCCCCGGCCAAGCGGGAGCCACGGACGACGAGGAGACTTCCGACGGCATCCGCTACAATGTGCGTACCCCGGGCAATTACGACTCTACCATAGCCCATCCGCTGCTGATGGTGTATTCGCCTTACGGCAAGAACCGGAATCGCACGG
This sequence comes from Methyloversatilis universalis, assembly GCA_020723665.1. GTDB lineage: Bacteria > Pseudomonadota > Gammaproteobacteria > Methylococcales > Methylococcaceae > Methylocaldum. Next base: position 152,595 of record DYIL01000002.1, on the reverse strand, counting down.
AGGAGTTCACCTATCTGACCCGGGATGCCACGGCAGCCGGGTTCATTGTGGCTTATGCGGATCACAAGCGTATGGCCCCGGAAACCCTCATTGAACTCGCCGCGATTCCGAGGCGCATCCAGGAAAAATGGTGCGTGGACGAAAACCGCGTTTTCTTGGCCGGCCATTCTGACGGTGGCACGATCTCAATGGGTATCGCCTTTGTCAGCGGTACCCGGGACATTCCGGCGGCTATTGTGTCGAGTGCGGTTGGAATCCGCGCGGATGATCTGGCGGATCGCTCCTGTCCCAAACCGCTGTCGGTCCTGGTCATGCACAGCTCCAAAGACACGGTTTTCCCCGGTTATGGGAAAGGTACCGTGGAATGGTGGGCGAAGTGTAACAAGTGCGACGGGCGCGCCGTAGAAGCCTTGCCGAACGGATGTGTCGCCTACTCCGGCTGTGCCAATGGGGTAAAGACCTGGTATTGCGAGAACTCCAACCCGCACTCCGTATGGCCAAGCTTAAACCGCACAGTTATCGGTTTTCTGTCGACAGCAGTCCGCTCTCAGGAATGATTCATTGGATGGAACGGGAAGATATGATCATGCCGAGCTGCAGCGGAAACTGCGCACGATCTCGATGCCTTTTCCGGTCCTTGGGAGACTAGACAGCTAGGTATTTCGAAGATGGGGAGGAGTCGGCCGATAAGCCGGGTTCAGTCGTGGACAGTCATTCATCTAGGGCGCGCGTCACCGCGCACCTCGAGCGACCTACCCGGGAGCCGTGCGGGCCACACGTCAGGGGTTGCCCCCAATGCCCCCCTATTTGGTCTTGCTCCAGGCGGGGTTTGCCTTGCCACTTCCGTTACCGGAAGCGCGGTGCGCTCTTACCGCACCATTTCACCCTTACCGCGGTCCCGAGAGACCGTGGCGGTATATTTTCTGTGGCACTTTCCGTAGGCTTGCGCCTCCCAGGCGTTACCTGGCGCCTTGCCCTTTGGAGCCCGGACTTTCCTCTCCCCGCGTCCGAGACGCGGGCAGCGACTGTCTGGCCAACTCCCGAACATATTGTATTAAGAGAATGGTCCAGTGGCCAGTGAACGAAAGGCTGGGCTCTCGCTTTGAATTTTTTACCCGAATGGCAAAAAACGGGTGTTTGTTGATTTAAGTCAAAACCGTAAGAACCGGCTGAGCTAGTATTTTGATCACGCGAGAACGCTAAGTTGATTTACCTCCAACTCCTCTTTGGTCGACCAACTGGTTTCAGCTTTCTCCGGGTTAGCGACATTGCGTTTAAGACCTCTTAATCCTCTGGGATGTTGTCAGGGGCCAAAGCTTTGCTAAGGCCCCTCTTTTTTTTGTGCCGATTTTTGAAACAGTCCTGTAACCAAAATTACGCTACTCGCCTCTGTTTTTCCTTCCCGTACAAGAACTCAGTGCGTTGAGCCACTCGGGTATTTGTGTTCTAATACCGGACGGTTTACCTAAGTCTTAGGGAAACGCCGAGCATACCTCTCGCTGCGCGCAGCTTCGATTTGAGGCGCGACGTTCTAAACAAACTCGTGGACTCTCTCGGCGCGCCTTAAGCCGAAACATCTTAGCACTCCCTCTTTCATTTTCTTCGAACCCGTTGCAGGAATGCGAGAGGGATGGTTTGGCCGTTATTTTGTGCGATCCACAGGCGTATATATGCTAATCAGAACAAAGAAAGGCTTGAATCTGCCGATCACTGGGGAGCCCGAGCAGACGATACACGACGACGGTAAGGTTGTTAAATCCGTGGCGTTACTGGGTTTGGATTATGTCGGATTGAAGCCCTCGATGAACGTTTCGGAGGGCGATCGGGTCAGGCTGGGTGACGCGCTGTTCTCGGATAAACAATATCCCGGAGTGTTGTTTACCTCGCCAGGATGCGGGGTGGTCAAGGCGATCAATCGCGGCGCCAAACGCGTGCTTCAGTCCGTAGTCATCGAGTTGGACGGCGATGACAGCGTTCAGTTCCAGTCCTATGAGCAATCCGAACTCGCCGACCTCACGGCCGAGCAGGTCAAAGAGAACCTGCTGGCGTCCGGTTTGTGGACATCACTCAGAGCCCGCCCCTACAGCAAGATCCCGGATCCCGATTCGGTGCCCCATTCGATTTTCGTGACGGCGATCGATACCAATCCTCTGGCGGCGCTGCCGGAAGTCATCATCCAAGAGCGGGTTCAGGATTTCAAAAACGGCCTGACCGTCATTTCCAAGCTCACCGAAGGAAAGGTCTACATCTGCACAACCCCGAATCACTCCCTGCCTTCCGGTGAAGGCGGCAGATTCGAGATGGCCGAATTCGACGGGCCGCACCCCGCCGGCCTTGTGGGTACCCATATTCATCATCTCGACCCCGTGAGCGCCACGAAAACGGTGTGGCATCTCGACTATCAAGCCGTGTTGGCGATCGGCAGCCTGTTCACCACCGGTCGACTGAACGTGGAGCGCGTCATCTCTCTCGCCGGTCCGATGGTCAAGCGCCCCCGCCTGATTCGTACTCGGCTGGGCGCCAATCTGAGCGACCTGGTACGGAACGAACTCGTTCCGGACAAGGAAGTACGAGTGATCTCGGGTTCCGTGCTGAGCGGCCAGAAGGCGGAAGGATGGTCGGATTATCTCGGGCGCTATCACAATCAGGTCAGCGTCATCGAGGAAGGGCGGCAAAGAGAGTTCATGGGCTGGATCATTCCGGATCGCGGCAAGTATTCCTTCCTGAACGTGCTTTTGTCGAGTCTCCCCAAAGAGCGGGGGCGTAAGTTCGCTTTTACCAGCGCCAAATACGGCAGCGCCAGAGCGATCGTGCCGGTCGGCGTTTACGAAGAAGTGATGCCTCTGGACCTTCTGCCGACGCCGTTGCTGCGCGCGCTGATCGTGGGCGACACCGATACGGCGCAAGCCTTGGGTTGCCTGGAGCTGGACGAAGAAGACCTGGCGCTGTGCACCTTTGTCGATCCGGGCAAGCACGACTTCGGTCCGGTGCTTCGCAAGAATCTTACCCAAATTGAGAAGGAAGGCTAATGTCTCGCACTAGGCAATTGTTAGACAAGATACATCCGTACTTCGCGCACGGCGGTCGGCTGGAGAAGTTCTATCCCATCTATGAGATGGTCGATACCTTCCTCTACAGTCCACCGGACGTAACCAGCGGGGGAGTTCATGTCCGCGACGCGGTCGATCTGAAGCGGGTCATGACCTACGTCTGGATCGCCGCTCTGCCGTGTCTGCTGATGGCGCTGTTCAACACAGGCTACCAGGCCAATTCGGCCATGGAGAGCATGGGTATCACTTCGGCTCCCGGTTGGCGCGGCGCGATCATGGACGTCTTTGGGTACAACCCGCTCAACCCGATTTCCGTTCTGGTCCACGGGGCCTTGTATTTCTTTCCGATCTACATCGTGACGATCGTCGCCGGCGGCTTGTGGGAAGTCTTGTTCGCCGTCGTTCGTAAACACGATGTGAATGAAGGTTTCTTCGTATCGTCCATCCTGTTCGCGTTGACGTTGCCGCCCAATACGCCCTTGTGGCAGGTGGCGATCGGTATTTCGTTCGGCGTCGTGATCGGCAAGGAAATTTTCGGCGGTACCGGCAAGAACTTCCTGAACCCGGCACTCACCGGCCGTGCCTTTCTGTACTTCGCCTATCCCGCTTCCATGTCGGGTGACGCGGTATGGACCGCAGTGGACGGATTCAGCGGCGCCACCGCTCTAGGCTTGGGCGCCATGGGCGGTATGGAGGCGATAAAAGCCGCCGGCATCTCTTGGTGGCAGACCTTTTTCGGTTTCGAGCAAGGCTCCCTAGGAGAGACCTCGACCTTGGCTTGTCTGATCGGCGCCGCGTTCTTGATTTATACGCGGATCGCCTCGTGGCGGATTATGGCCGGGGTCCTGGTCGGGATGATCGCAACGTCCACCTTGCTGAACGTCATCGGCAGCGATTCCAATGCCATGTTCGGAGTGCCGTGGTACTGGCACCTGACCATGGGCGGCTTTGCTTTCGGCACGGTATACATGGCCACCGATCCGGTCAGCGCGGCTCATACCAATGCCGGTCGATGGATATTCGGTGCACTGATAGGCTTCATGACGATCGTGATCCGGGTCATAAACCCGGCGTTCCCGGAAGGCATCATGCTGGCCATTCTGTTCGCCAACATCTTCGCGCCGCTGATCGACTACGCCGTAATTAAAGCGAATATCACGAGAAGGATTAGACGTCATGCCTGATTCAGCAAATCCCAATACAGCGGGAATGCAGCTGTCCGATAAGATCGCCGGCTTCATAGAAAGAGCGAACGCGTACGCGCAGAAGATTCTGGTGCTACCTAACGACAGTTTCCAGAAGACGCTCGCCGTCGCTTTCGCATTGTGCCTAGTCGGAGCCGTATTGGTATCGGGTTCGGCCGTTGCGCTCAAGCCGCTGCAGGAAAGCAATAAGTCCAAGGACGAAAGAGTCAATATTCTCGATGTGGCCGGTCTGTTGGAAGAAGGGACCAATATCGAAGAGGCTTTCAAGAATATCGAGCCGAAGATCGTCGATCTGGCGACCGGCGAGTACGTCGATTCGATCGACCCGAAAACCTTCGATCAGCGCAAGGCGGCCAAGGATCCGGCCATGAGCGAAGCCATTCCTCCGGAGAAGGATATCGCCAACATCAAGCGCAAGCCCAAGTACGCCAAAGTTTACTTGGTTAAAGAAGATGGCCAATTGAAGGCCATAATCCTGCCGGTGAGCGGCTACGGACTTTGGTCGACCATGTATGGTTTCATAGCACTCGAAGCCGACGCGCAGACGGTGATCGGCCTCAACCTGTACGACCAGGCGGAAACTCCCGGTCTGGGCGGCGAAGTGGTGAATCCGAAATGGAAGGCGCTTTGGAAAGGAAAAAAAGTGTACAACTTCACCGGCAAGGAATTGCATGAGAGCAACCTGACCGAGAAGGGACAGCAGATCGACATCGGCGAAGTCGCACTGGGCCTCGTAAAAGGCTCCGTCGATCCTTCCAAGCCGGGCTCGGAATACCAAGTTGACGCACTCGCGGGTGCGACGCTCACGAGCCGCGGCGTCAGCAACTTGGTGAGCTATTGGATGAGCAAGGAAGGCTTCGGACTTTATCTGGCAAAGCTTAGATCTCAGAGGGGTTAAGCCGATGAACTTTAATGAAGAACACAAGAAAGTTCTTGTCGAACCGTTAGTCGATAACAACCCCATCACTCTGCAGGTGTTAGGGATCTGTTCCGCTCTGGCGGTGACGTCACAGCTGTCGACCGCGCTGATCATGAGCCTCGCGTTGACCTCGGTCACCGCCTGCTCGAGCGCCGGTATTGCATTCATCCGCAATCACGTTCCGAGCAGCATCCGCATCATCGCCCAAATGGTGATCATCGCCTCGCTGGTGATCGTGGTGGATCAGATCCTCAAGGCGTTCGCTTACGAGATCAGCAAGAAACTGTCGGTATTCGTGGGTCTGATCATCACCAACTGCATCGTCATGGGGCGCGCGGAAGCCTATGCGATGAAGAACCCGCCTTGGGAAAGTTTTCTCGACGGGGTGGGAAACGGTCTAGGTTACAGCCTGATCCTGATTACCGTCGCTACTTTCCGCGAGTTGTTCGGTTCCGGCAAACTGCTGGGGATCGAAGTGCTGCCGCTTCTCAAGGACGGCGGCTGGTATGTTCCGAACGGCTTGCTGCTGCTGCCGCCGAGCGCCTTTTTCCTAATTGGACTGCTGATCTGGGCGGTGCGCACCTGGAAACCGCAACAGGTCGAAAAGGCTGAGTTCACCATCATGCCGGCTCACGGGGAGGCGCACTGATGGAAGCCTATATCAATCTGTTCATCAAGTCGGTCTTCATCGAGAACATGGCACTCGCTTTTTTCTTGGGGATGTGTACGTTCATCGCCGTCTCCAAGAAAATCGAAACCGCGGTCGGTCTCGGCATCGCCGTTACTATCGTTCAGACCCTGACGGTTCCGGCCAACAACCTCATCTATTCCTATCTGCTGAAAGAGGGCGCACTCTCCTGGGCGGGTCTGGAAAACGTCGACCTGAGCTTCATCGCTTTGATGGCGTGTATCGGCGTGATCGCGGCGATCGTGCAGATCCTCGAAATGGTGCTCGATCGCTTTTTTCCGGCACTTTATAACGCGCTCGGCATTTTCCTGCCGCTCATCACGGTGAACTGCGCCATCCTCGCCGGCAGTCTGTTCATGATTGAACGCGACTACAACTTCACCGAGAGCGTGGTTTACGGCGTCGGCAGCGGCTTCGGCTGGGCCCTTGCGATCACCGCCATGGCCGGTGTGCGCGAAAAGCTGAAATACAGCGACGTACCGCCGGGACTGCGCGGCCTGGGCATCACCTTCATCACGGCAGGCTTGATGGCGCTGGGTTTCATGGCGTTTTCGGGCATTCAACTGTAAGCGGCAGGGTATAAGGCAATGTTGGAAATCATCCTAGGCGTATTGTTTTTTACCTTGATCGTCATCGCCCTGGTCTTCGTGATTCTCGGCGCGAAATCTAAGCTGGTCGCATCGGGCAACGTCGATATCCTGATCAATGACGAAAAGACCATCCACGTCCCCATCGGCGCCAAGCTATTGACCGCGCTGGCCGACAACAATCTGTTCGTGTCGTCGGCTTGCGGCGGCGGCGGTACCTGCGCCCAGTGCCGGGTAAAAGTGTACGAAGGCGGCGGCGACATTCTGCCGACCGAGCTTTCGCACATTACCAAGCGCGAGGCGGCGGAAGGCGATCGTCTAGCTTGCCAAGTCACGGTCAAGCAGAACATGAAGATCGAGGTTCCGGATGAAGTCTTCGGTGTGAAAAAGTGGGTGACCACGGTCCGTTCGAACCACAATGTGGCAACTTTCATCAAGGAATTGGTGCTGGAATTGCCAAAAGGCGAGCGCATCAATTTCCGCGCCGGCGGCTACATTCAGATCGAGTGCCCGCCGTACCACGCCAAGTTCACGGATTTCGACATCGACGAGCGCTTCCGTGACGAATGGGACCGGTACAACCTGTGGCAGTACGAGTCTATCGTCAAGACGCCGGCGGTTCGCGCCTATTCCATGGCGAACTACCCGGAAGAGAATGACATCGTCATGCTCAACGTGCGTATCGCCACTCCGCCGCCGGGAACCAACGGCATCCCGCCGGGGGTCATGTCGTCCTACATCTTCAACCTGAAGCCGGGCGACAAGGTGACTATTTCCGGACCGTTCGGCGAGTTCTTCGCCCGCGACACCGACAACGAGATGGTCTTCATCGGCGGTGGCGCTGGCATGGCCCCGATGCGCTCGCACATCTTCGACCAGCTTCGCAGGTTGAAGAGCAAGCGGAAGATGACCTTCTGGTACGGCGCTCGCAGCTTGCGCGAAATGTTCTATGTGGACGATTTCAACAAGCTCCAGGAAGAACATCCAAACTTCAAGTGGTTCATCGGACTTTCCGAACCGAAACCGGAGGACAATTGGACCGGCTATGTCGGATTCATCCACAACGTTCTGTACGAGAACTATCTGAAGAACCATCCGGCGCCGGAGGATTGCGAATACTATCTTTGCGGGCCGCCCATGATGAACACCGCCGTGATCAAAATGCTGGAAGAGATTGGCGTTGAAAGGGAAAACATCATGCTGGACGACTTCGGCGGCTAGTTCGCTCGGTCATCCGGATGAGAGAGCGGGAGGCGTTTCAGGGCGCCTTCCGCTTTTCTTTTTCCGAAAACGTAGTAAAGTCGACGGCAGTGTTCGGGGCGAAGCCTTGCCGGCGCAATCGGCGGGGACGTGCCCTTGAATGATCTTTACCGGTTTAGTCGAGGCGAACGATGACACTGTTTTTGATTACTTTTGCGGTGATAGCCGCCGTTATATTTTTTATGGCGATAGGCGTTATGTTCGGGCGGGGCGCCATCAAAGGCACCTGTGGGGGTGTGAACAACGGCGAATGCATTTGCGCGCAGAAATGTGAAAAACGGCGAAAGCTGGAAGCCATGGCCGAAAATTCTTGATCAAGCGATACTGCATTCCCAAAGCCAATAGCAATTAAACCACCGACGACCTCGTCCCACGCTTAACCATGTGCCGAATGGCGATTGATACGTTGGTGATCGACGTTCTCCTGTCGGACGGATAGATCGCCAAGGTTCGTTCGGTGCATGTCGTCTTGTTTCTCCTTCTATTGGTACGATTACGAAACTTTCGGGACCGACCCGAGGCGTGATCGACCGGCGCAATTCGCCGGAATTCGAACCGATCTGGAACTGAATCCGGTCGGTGAGCCCGTAATCCTTTTCTGCAAGCCGGCGCGCGACGTGCTGCCCGTACCCGAGTCCTGTCTGATTACCGGCATAACGCCGCAAATGGCCGCCGAACGGGGCGTCAACGAGGCGGAATTCATGGCCAGGATTCACGAGCAGTTCTCGATGCCGGGGACTTGCGTCGCCGGTTACAACAACATTCGCTTCGACGATGAGGTCACCCGGCATTGCCTTTACCGCAACCTGTTCGACCCTTACCAGCGGGAGTGGCGCAACGGTAATTCCCGCTGGGATATCATCGATATGTTGCGCTTGACTCGGGCACTCCGGCCGGAGGGCGTCGAATGGCCGGTTGACGATTCCGGCAAGCCTAGCCTTCGATTAGACGCGCTGACGATCGCCAACGGCATTCAACACGAGAACGCGCACGATGCCTTGGCCGACGTGTGGGCCACCATTGCCGTAGCGCGCTTAGTCCGCGAGCGCCAGCCCAAACTTTTCAACTTCGTTTTTGCCAACCGCGGCAAGCGAGAGGCTTTCGAATTGCTGCGCTTCGGCGCGATGCATCCGGTTCTGCATGTTTCGGAGAAATATGCCTCCGAGCGATACTGTCTCGCGGTCGTGGTCGCGCTCGCGAGGCACCCCAGAAATCCGAACGGGGTGATCGTTTACGACCTTTCCGTCGATCCCACGCCGCTCATCGATCTGAATGCGGACGATCTCCGGGAGCGGCTGTTCACCCCGGCCTCGAGACTCCCGCCTGGCGTCGAACGCATCGCGCTGAAAACGGTGCACCTGAACAAATGCCCGGTCATCGCGCCGCTAACGGCCCTGCGGCCCGAGGACACGGAGCGGCTTCAAATCGACCTAGACCGCTGCAACCGCCACCTCGACCGACTGAAACGCGAATGGACCTTGGCCAAGAAGATTCAGGAAGCCATGGCGTTCAATGGCATGGAGGCCGGTACGAACGATCCCGAGCTCATGTTGTACGACGGCTTCCTCGGAGATGCCGACCGCGCCGTCTTAAAATGGCTGCGCGGTCTCACGCCAGAAGAATTGGCTCGGGCACAGCCGAGCTTCGAGGATGCGCGTCTGCCGGAACTGGTGTTCCGCTACCGCGCCCGAAACTTCCCGGAGACCCTGACGGCGGAAGAAACCGCCCGCTGGGAAGCGTATCGTATCCGGCGGCTGACGGTGGAGGGATGCGGCGGGAGCATCGTTCTGAACGAATATCTGGCGCGAATCGATGCGCTGGAAGGGTCTCCGGATTTACGCGCGAAGGATCGGGAAATCCTCGCGAGCCTTCGGGATTACGCGCGGGAAATTATCTCCTAGCCGACGAGCGATTTGCCTTATACTTTTGGCTTTGTTCATTTGCACCAGGAGAAATTGATGAAAAAGCTCTTGTCATTTGTCGCCGCTTTGCCGTTGCTGTGGGCCGGACTGGCAGACGCTCACGGTCCGACCCGTCAGAAAGTTACCGAAACCATCGAAATCAACGCCACGCCGGATGCGGTTTGGGCGCTGGTCGGCGACTGGGCGAATCTGCAGAATTGGTTGCCGGTGGTCGAAAGCACCTCGGCGCAAGGCGGGGTCGAGAAAGGTGCAACCCGTGAGTTGAAGCTGAAAAGCGGCGGCGTGATCAAGGAGGAACTCAAGAGCTATGATGCTTCCAAGATGACCATGCAATACAAGATCACGGAAGTCGATCCCAAGGATCTGCCGGTGGCCAATTATTCATCCACCATCAAAGTCGAACCGAACCCCGCCGGAGGCTCAAAGGTGGAATGGAACGGCGCGTTTTATCGCAGCTTCATGAACAATAATCCGCCTCCGGAACAGAGCGACGAAGCCGCTCTCAAAGCGGTTACGGAACTCTACAAGGAAGGGCTGGCGAATCTCAAGGCCGTCGCCGAGAAGAAGTAACATGCCGGAGGTTCGTGATTCGATAAGCCGGACGAAAGCGGTGGCCTTTACCACCGCTCTCCTGCTTTCGCCGGTCGGCGGGGTTTTCGCCGAACCGTACGCCTATATCACCAACCAAAAGGAGAGTAGCGTATCGGTGATCGATACAGCTACCGGAACCGTCGTCAAAGCCGTCAAGGTCGGATCGGAACCGGCCGGCGTCGCCGTCAGCCGGAACGGCGCCAAGATTTGCGTTACCAACCCCGGTAGTAAAGACGTGACCGTTCTGGACGGTCGCACCCAAAATGTGATCGCCACCTTGTCCCTGGGCGAAGGGCCTCTGGGTATCGCGGTCGATCCTGCCGGGGCGCGCGCTTATGTGGCCGATTGGTACGGACACTATCTTTCCGTACTCGACCTCGAAAGCTTGACGGTTCTGAAGCGAGTTCCGGTAGGGCATTCTCCTTCCGGCGTCGTGGTGAGTTCGGACGGGGCGAAGATCTATGTCGCGAACCGGGACGACGACACGGTTTCGCTCATCGATGCCACCGATCTGGAAGTTAAGAAAACGGTCGCTGTCGGCAAGCATCCCTTCGGTATAACCTTGGATGCCAAAGCCGAGCGCCTTTATGTCGCCAATGTGGAAAGCAACGATGTCTCCGTGGTCGATGCCGAGGCGATGACGCTGCTGAAGACCATCCCGGTCGGGGATAGGCCGTATGCGGTAGCTTTGGGCGCCGGCGGAACGCGTCTGTTTGTGACCAACCAGTACGACAACACGGTATCGGTCATCGCGGCCGACCGGGGCGAAGTCACCGCCACGATCGAGGTCGGTGAATATCCCGAAGGCATAGCCGCCCACCCCGACGGCAAGCATATCTATGTCGCGAATTGGTTCAGCAACTCCGTTTCGGTTATCAATGCGGAGACTTTGCAGCTCGAAAAGAATATCCCTACCGGCGACGGCAGCCGGGCCTTCGGCGAGTTCGTGGCTCAAGCCATTGGAGCGAGTTCGCAGTAGTTATGCTGATTCGTTGTGTATGGCGGGAAAACCCCCGGCTCTAACGGCAAATTCGCAAAGTTTGACATTTCCGGGAGTCAGGTAGCCTCCCAATTTCGCCAGCCCGACATTCCGTAAGGGAAGGGTCGCGACTAAAGCGACCGTTTGCGATTGGGATGCCAGAATCCAGTTCACAAGGATTGTGAATGGTCGAAACCACTCGTGGTCACTGGATCCCAGCGCTCCGATCGCAAACGGTCATCCGGGGGGAACGCCCGAATACCCTCGGAATCGCATATATGGTCGCCCCTCGGCTTGCAAGGCAGAAGCTTCACGTTGAGCAAACAAGGGAAGATTGCGGCCAGACATCCGGACTCTGGATGGAGCCCGCTCCGGTTCCCGATGACATCCACTATGAAAGTCTAAGTCCATTTCTCAATCAAAAGGGTACATAGGCCTGTCGAAGGACTTAATCAGAGCTTCCTTAACTTGGGCGAGACCCAGAGCGTGACGGTATTGCGGGCGGTGCGATAGGGCGATTTACCCAACTGGGTAAATCCCAAAAAAGAGAAGGCCGGAAAATCCGGCCTAACTCATTGAAGAGACTGGTAGCTACGGCTGGACTTGAACCAGCGACACCCGCATTATGAATGCGGTGCTCTGACCAACTGAGCTACGTAGCCGTTGAGAGTTAAAATACTACTTGGATGTTTCGGTACTGTCAATAATTGCGAGCGAGAGTGTTAGCATTTGATTTCCCGTCCGCGCCAAAGAGCGGGCCGGCGCTTTGAACTCAGAGTATCGTTTAAACACTCGGCGATGGAATTTTTTACGGATACGTTCGGTCTTTGGAGTCTTTTCGGCACTGCGTTCGTGTCGGCGACCTTGGCGCCGGGCGGTTCGGAGGTGGTGCTGGCCTATCTTGTCAGCCGATCCGAACTGTCGCCGGAGGTGTTGCTGTTGACGGCGACGTCGGGCAATACGCTGGGGGCCGTGACGACCTGGCTGCTTGGATTTCTTGCCGCTATCAAGTATCCGGCAGAGCACGTCTCGGAGCCGCGCCGACAAAGGGCTGTTGCATTGGTTCGGAGGTGGGGGCTTCCGATATTGTTGTTTTCCTGGTTGCCGGTCGTTGGGGACGGATTTTGTTTCGCGGCCGGTTGGCTGCGTTTGCCGTTCTGGCTGTCGGTGTTGGCCATCGCGGCAGGCAAAGCGCTGCGTTATGCCGCCATCACTTACGCTGTTGTTTGATCGAATCAATGTTGTGCTTGTTCGCCGCTCGGATCGCCTATAGGCGCGGCGAAGGCGTCGGAAACGATGGTCGGTACGTTACTGCCTGTCAGGGATCGTAGCAACGCGACTAGCGCCCGGATTTCCGCCTGATCGAGGTTCAGAGGCTTGATCAACGGATCGAGATTTTCGTTGGGAATGCCGCCCCGGTTGTAGAACTCGACAACGTCCTCGAGCGTCGCGAGCGAGCCATCGTGCATGTATGGCGCGGTGAGCTCGACGTTGCGCAGGGAAGGCGTTCTATATTTCCAACGGTCCTCAGGATTTTGGGTGAGCTCGTAGAGGCCGAGATCGTTTGGTTTGGATTCGCTGACCGAGGCGAGGATATCGGCGTCGATTTCCAGGGTCACGCCCGCAGAGGCTTGGATTTCTTGCGTTGCATCACCGTTTGCCATGGCCGCGCGGAAGCCGATTCCCGTGTTGTGCATCTTTTGATCGGTGAATAGAGCGTGATTCTCGGCGATGGTGTGGCACCGGGAGCAACCGGCCTTGCCGGTGAAAAGCTCGAAACCGAGGCGCGCTTCGGCGGACATGGCGTCTTTCGCCTTTCCGAAATACCAGCGATCGAAAGGCGAATCGGCCGAGTTCAAGGTCCTTTCGTAGCTGGCCAGGGCCATGCCTATGGTTTCCATGGACGGGCCACGCTTGAAAGCTTTTTCGAAAAGGCCGGCGTAATCAGACAGTCCTTGGATTTTTTCGACCACATACCCGACCGAGGGAGCGCCCATTTCATTGCTGGCCAAGAGCGGTCCCCACACCTGCTGTTCCAAGCGACTTTCGCGCCCGTCATGGAACAGTCGCTTCAGATACGCCACGTTGTAGATCGTGGGCGTATTACGCCGTACAGTGTGTCCCTCGATGCCGACGGCTGTCGCTTGTTCGTTGCTGCTGAAGCCTTGTTCCGGAACGTGGCACATGGCACAGGAGAAGGTGTTGTTCAGAGAAAGCCGGCGATCGAAGAACAATTTTCTGCCCAATTCGACCTTGGCGGGAGTGATCGGATTGTCCGAAGGAACAGGAACGGGCGGCAGTCCAAGCGGCGGGCGTCGAGTGTATTGGATCAAGTCGGTTTGTCGACCGGACCGCTCGGCGAGGGAAAAGTACCGGGCGGCGAACTCGGCGGCTCCGTAACCCGTTTTGTTATTGCCGCCGAGAAAGACTGTGCGGTTGGCGTGCGTGTGTTTGGTCGCGGCCGCAGGTTTTTCGGCCAGTAATGTTTTTACGTCGTTCACCAGCGTGTCGGCGTGCAGAAAGGATACCGTGTAAATGTTGCGTATTTGCTTTTCACGGTCGATCAGGAACACTCGGAGAACGTGCGAAAATGTGCCGAGGAATTTTCCGTCGGCATCATAGTCCTTTTGAACGGATTGGCCGTAGGCTGCCAAAATCGGTTGGATTTCCAGCTCGGAACGGGCGGTCAGAAAGTGCCAGTCCGCGCTTCCGGCGAAAGCTTGCCTGTAATGGGCCATGATTTCCGGGGTGTCTTGGGGATTGAAGCTCAAGGTGATCAGACGCAAGTGCTCGGCGATTTCGGGTTCCCGTTCGAGGCGGCGCTGAATCTTGTGAAAGACCGCGGTCGCGAGTGGGCAGCCGTTGACGTCGCTGCAAGTGGAATAGATGAAGCTTAGAAGGACTAGTTTGTCGCCGTACAGACTATGTAGACTCAGAGCCTTCCCGGTACTGTCCACGACCCGGCCGTCGGATGCTTCGCCTAGAAAGGGCAGGGCATAGGTGCCGGCCTCGGGTAATTCGAAAGCGAGCGGTTTGTAGCCCGGCGCTAAAGGCTGTTCCGGCTGTGCCGCGTAAGTCGAGCCCGGCGGAATGAGTAGACAAAAGGAAATAAGCGCCGCGTGACGGATGTTCATGAGACGTGATTGGTCATTGTCGATCGAAGAGGGAGTCTAAATTTTGAGACAAATCCTGCAAGCGAACCTTAGACTGCCCGCCGTCAAGAAATTCGTCGGACCGCCCGCACCGCGGTCTGGCTGCCTGGATAAGATAATTCAAGCTCAAGGGGCCTAGGGGCGATGACTGTAACATCGGATATCTACGAAATCTCAAATCCAAAAGACATTCCTTCTCTGCGGCGTGCTCTGGTCAACCGTCTGATTTACTCGATTGGCAAGGACCCGGTCGAGACTAACGAGCGGGATTGGTTTTTCGCGTTGGCCTACGTCGTTCGCGATCTTCTCACCTTGCGCTGGATGGAGTCCATGCGGCGGTACTATTTGCAGGACGCCAAAAGGGTTTATTACCTGTCGATGGAGTTTCTGATCGGCCGGGCCTTGGTAAACAGCTTGCTCAATATCGGCTGTTACGATGAATTCAAGCAGGTCTTGGAGGATGTCGGATTGAGCCTGGACGAACTGGCCGAGGCCGAGGAAGAAGCCGCCTTGGGTAACGGCGGATTGGGGCGGCTCGCGGCATGTTACCTCGATTCCCTCGCTACGCTCCAACTCCCGGGTTTCGGTTACGGAATACGTTACGACTACGGCATGTTCTCGCAACGTATAGAACATGGTTATCAAGTCGAGCA
Organism: Methyloversatilis universalis; assembly: GCA_020723665.1. GTDB lineage: Bacteria > Pseudomonadota > Gammaproteobacteria > Methylococcales > Methylococcaceae > Methylocaldum. The sequence continues at coordinate 137,589 of DYIL01000002.1, read as the reverse complement.
TCCGGATAACTGGCTGCGTTATGGAAATCCTTGGGAATTTCCACGTCCTGAGGTTCTCTATCGGGTGCAGTTCCACGGGCGCGTCGTCGAGTATGAAGATAGCGACGGCCAAATACGATATCGGTGGGTCGACACCGAGGATGTGATGGCCATGGCCTACGACATGCCCATTCCCGGCTATGGCGGAGAAACCGTCAATAACTTGCGGCTATGGGCGGCGAAGGCCTCGCGGGATTTCGAACTGAAATATTTCAACGAAGGCAATTACATCAAGGCTGTCGAAGAAAAGACCCAGTCCGAGAACCTGTCCAAGGTGCTGTATCCGGACGACACCACGCAAATGGGGCGGCAGCTGAGGCTCAAGCAGGAATACTTTTTCGTCAGCGCGTCACTTCAGGATATTCTGAAGAAATACTCCGCCGATCACCATGGTTTCGCGGCGCTGCCTCGGGAGGCGGCCATCCAGCTGAACGATACCCATCCCTCGATCGCCATTCCGGAATTGATGCGCATTCTGGTAGACGAGTATCGGGTGCCGTGGGACGAGGCTTGGAACATCACCGTTCAGACGTTTTCCTATACCAACCACACGCTACTGCCGGAGGCCCTCGAAGTCTGGTCGGTGCGCCTATTCGAAGAATTGCTGCCACGACACCTGCAAATCATTTACGAAATCAATTATCGCTTTCTCAAAGCGGTCAGCGAGCGGTTTCCGGGCGACACTGAGCTAATCCGCCGGGTTTCGGTCGTGGACGAAGAGCACGGAAAGCGGCTCCGGATGTCTCACCTGGCCATCATCGGCAGCCACAAAGTCAACGGCGTGGCGGAGCTGCACTCCCGGTTGATGAAAACGACGATATTTCGGGATTTCGATAGGATTTTTCCCGATCGGTTCGTCAACATCACCAACGGCGTCACGCCGCGGCGATGGCTGAATCAGGCCAATCGCGATCTTGCCGCGCTGATTACCGAATCCATAGGCTCCGGCTGGGTGACCGATTTGGAGCGGTTGAGGGAACTTGCGCCTTTGGCGGACGACGCGGCATTCCGCGAGCGATTTCGGGCAGTCAAATTGGCCAATAAAGCCCGCCTCGCGGCGCTTATCGATAAGCGCCTGGCTATTCGCATCGACCAGACCAGCCTGTTCGATGTACAGATCAAACGCATCCACGAGTACAAGCGCCAACTGCTCAACGTTCTGCATGTCATCACCCGCTATAACCGGCTGCGTTTCGGAAAATCGGAAGATACCGTGCCGCGCACGGTGATTTTCGGCGGCAAGGCCGCGCCGGGTTACCATGCGGCCAAGCTGATCATCAAGCTGATCAACGACGTGGCCGAAGCGATCGACCGGGATCCGGCAGTCGACGGCCTCCTGAAAGTCGTTTTCGTGCCTGACTACAACGTTTCCCGCGCCATGGAAATCATTCCGGCGGTGGAACTGTCCGAGCAGATTTCGACGGCAGGGATGGAAGCGTCGGGTACCGGCAATATGAAGATGGCGGTCAACGGAGCGATTACCATCGGTACTTTGGACGGCGCGAATATCGAGATTCGCGAGCGCGTTGGCGAGGAGAATATCTTCATTTTCGGACACACCGCCGGGCAACTCGAAGAACTGCGCCGAGGCGGCTATGACCCGTGGCGCTGTTACCACGCCAACGGCGAGCTGAAGCTCGCGCTCGACATGATTGCGACGGGTTATTTTTCGGCGGACGAGCCTGATCGGTTCAAGCCATTGGTCGACTCTTTACTTTGCGAAGGCGATAGATTCGCGTTGCTGGCCGATTATGAATCGTATGTTGCTTGCCAGGAAGAGGTGGATCGTCTGTATCGCGATCCCGATCTGTGGACTCGGAGGGCGATCTTGAATGTCGCTCATTGCGGCTGGTTTTCGAGCGATCGCGCTATTCGGGAATATGCCGAACGAATCTGGGACATACCCACGTGCCGCTGACGGGTGGAAGGACATGGAATCCCATCCGGCAGGCAGATCGTCCTCACCTTCTCGAACGATCTGTCCGGTTTCGGGTGCGGTGCGATCAGGTCGTGGTCAGGCCTTCTTCGGATACCCCTGTGCGCGCGGCTTCGTACGTACCCTTGTGTCGTCCCGCGAATGCCTTTTTGGCCGCTTCGGCCCCGTCGCGTACCCCTTCTTCCATTGCATTGTGCTCCGGCAGCAGGCTGGCGATCATCAAAGAGCCGAAAACCACGCAATAGCTCAGATAATAAAAGCCCGAATAGACACTTTTGTGGACGATGCTACCGAGTTCCGGAACGAATTCGGCAAAAGCCGAGCGCGCGTGCTCCGCGCCTTCCTTGATCGCTTCGCCGAAGCCGGTTTGGGGGGCTTCTGCCTGTTCGGCACCCATTTCCGCGATAGGCTCCGGATGCTCTTCGACCGGTTCCTTAACGCCTTCCGGCGCAGGCTTTTTCGCGGCCTCTTCGGCGGGTTTTGAAGGTTGCTTCTTCACCATGGTCATTCTCCGATTCGGACGAGACGTAGGAAATCGTCCGGCGCGCGCATGGATTCGACACCGATTTGGGTACGGCGCGGTCGCCGGGATGTGTTCATCACAGACCAGAATTCTAAAGATAAGTTCGGCCTTCTTGCCAGGGGATTAGGGTGGCTCGGGAACGCCCGATCAGACCGATCGCGGATGGGTGAGCGCCGCATGAACGACGCTCGTTCGGGATGGTCAGCGAAGGTACCGAAATTGGCCGGGCCAGTCGCGGTAATTGAATACCTGTCCGGTCTGTCGGATATGGGCAATCGAAGTGAGATCGATGTCGGCGTAAACCCATTGTGCTTGGTTGAGTTCGCCGATGGCGAGTATGCCGTTGTCCGGATAGCCATAATCCACCGGCGTGTAAACGCCGGCGGCGCCGATATTGACGTCCACCGCTTCCGACCAGGGCGCCAGGCCCACCGTGGGCGACTGTACGACATAGCACTGGTTTTCCAGCGCTCGCGCCTGACAGCCGATGCGGACACGGTGGTAGCCCGCGAGCGTATCGGTACAACTCGGCACCAGAATCAAATTCGCTCCTGCTTCGACTTGCTTGCGGGCGATCATCGGAAACTCGCTGTCGTAGCAGATATTGATGCCGATTCGCCCGAACCCGGTATCTAGCGTCCGGATTTCATCGCCGCCGGTAATCAGCCAGTGCTCGTTTTCGAAGCGGGTCATCTGGAGTTTGTCCTGGTGATCGGTCGTTCCGTCCGGACGGAATAGGAACGACCGATTCCGGTAGCTGCCGTCGGTTAGGCGAACGGGAAAGGAACCGGCCACGATATAGACGCCGTGCTGCTCGGCCATATCGGAAAACAAGCTCACGAAATCGGGCAAAAGGGTTTGAATCTCAACGAGTTGTTTCGACAGTGACCTATACACGTCCTCCGGAAACAGGGACGCGAGTTCCATACTGAAATACTCGGGGAATAGCAGCATCTTGGCGCCGTTATCCGCGGCTTCGCCGACCCAATGGGTGATTTTGGCGGAATAGTCGTCCCAGCTCCTGAGAAAACCGATGTCGTATTGCGCGGCGGCTAAACGGAACGGTCGAGACGACATCAGGCGTTTTCCTTTAAAGGTTTGAGCCAAAACACCATGGGTTTGGGCGACTCGGTTTCCTCATCCAGATCCTTCCACGTGTAGGTCGTGGTCAGTTCCGGATGCTTGACATAGCCGAACTTGCTCCAGATCCGATCGAGCGGCACGTAATCCGCCGGACGGCGTGGATGATTCTCCGGACGCTGCACGCAACAGAAGCAGCTCCAGTCGAAACGGCCTAGGGATCGCGCGTGGCCTTCCCGTTCTTCGAAGAACCTGGGATAAATTCCTCGGCCGCGATAATCCTTCAATAACACGGATTCGCCGCAATAAAAAACTTTCTTGGGATCGTAACCATGTTCCACGAACGGCCTCTGAAACTCTTCGGTTTCATGTTCCATCGGGATGCCGGTCGTCGCACCCACCACCTTCTCGCCGTCCAGCACCAGGACGATCACGCTTTCCGGTGATTGGGTGTAGGTCTTGAGGTATTTTTCCTCGTACTCGTAACTACCGTCGTAAAGATACGGAAAGTCGCGGAAAACTTCGATTCTAAGTCGCGCCAGGTCCGGAAGATAAGGCTGCAGTCCGGGATCCTGGCCGGTGAAGCGCTTGATGGTGATTGAGTCGGTCATCGCCTTAGCCCTTTTCTACTTGGGCGATCCAGTCCTGCAAATTGTAGTAATTGGTGATGCGTGCCACTTTGCCGTCGCGGATATCGAAGAAAGCGCCGGCCGGCAACCGATACTTCTGGCCCTTGGCGGGCGGCAAACCCTCGTCGGTCACCAGATACTCGCCGAGAACCACGAATTCGGCGGCGGCCCGTTTGCCGTCGTCGCTGGTCATGATGCACATGTCCACGAGTCGTTCCTTGTAGTTCCGGTTCATCCGGTTCATGAACTCGCGAAAAGCCTCTTTGCCGATTTCCCGCTGTCCCTGATTGATATCATGGATCACATCGTCGGTCAGCAGGCTTAGAAACGTATCCATGTCTCCCGCGTTGAAAGCGGCGTAGTATTTTTCGATCAGTGCTTGGCTCTCTTTGTTCATGGCAAGTTCCGAAGTAGGTTGATGTGGTTCGGGCTCAGTTCCGGATTCATTCGAAAAAATGAGAACTTTGTAGTTTAATCGATCGCCGTTCGAATATCGATCAATATTTGGCGATGGTCGCACGCAAGGTTTAAGGAAGCTCTGAACAAGTCCTCCCTCCCGCTGGGACAAACCTGTCCTGAGCCTGTCGAAGGGCCGTGCTTCGCACGTTAGCGTTCGCTCCCGGCGAACGGGTGCAGGCGTAAGCGCCGCTTGCGGCCCCCAACAGGGAAAGTGCGGAATGATTGGGTTGGGTGAGGGCCTTTTGGATCCAACAGTTGCACTGTTCGCCTTTCCCACTGGAAACTTAATCAGAGCTTCCTTAATTTGCGCCGATAGCTTGTAAGAAAATGCTGACAGATTAAATTCCATTTCGATGCTAAGTTTAGTGGCTCCTTTGGTCGGATGGCGGTCGCAAAGCGACGGACGTCGGCTCCGAATCTACGACAGGCTCGAAAAACTTCGAGGCGCTCTAAGAGCCTATCCCAATAGGCTTAAGAAACCCTTCGACAAGCTCAGGGCGAAAGGCCTATCGGGATGGGCTCTAAGGGGCAGGGATGCCCCGTTGTTTCGATCCACGTAAGTGGTTGAAAACGTGAGCCGAGCCCAAACCGCGTTTGGGCTCGGCGAAGAGAAAAACCGCCGGGAAGGCGGTTTTTCGAGGTTTCCCATAGATTTATTCAAGGAAGCTCTGATTAAGTCCTTCGACAGGCTCCTGCCTGCAGCAGGCAGGCAGGACGAACGGTAACCTATTGATTCCGTTCGCGGTGAGCTTGTCGAACGCTATCCTGAGTCTGTCGAAGGGCGTGAACGGAATCAACTCGTTCGGAGCTTCCTTAAGGTTCCGCGTTCTATCAAAGATAGCGGGCCGAACCATAGTAAACGGACGTACACGACTCGAATAAAACAATTAAAACAAGAGGCTAGCCGTGCGAAACGTTACTCTGTTCAACGCGCCGGGGCATCGGTTTGTTCTTCTCCATGAGAGCGAACCGGGCGAAGAAGAAGGCATCCGCTCCAATCAATATCTCGTTCTCCACGAGGGCCGCGGTGTGCTGTTGGATCCGGGCGGTTTCGGCGTAATGCCGGGGGTGCTGACGGAGTTGCTACAGTATATCGAGCCGCGCGAGCTCAAGGCGATCATTCTGTCCCATCAGGATCCGGACATCGTGGGAGGACTTTCCACATGGCTGGAGCTCACCGAAGCGCCGGTATACGCGCCCTGCATTTGGTTCCGATTTCTGCCCCATTATGGCATCCGGGATTTGAGCCGCTTCGTTCCGGTGCCGGATGAGGGGATGGCATGCGAGTTCTCGCCGGGATTCCAGCTGAAATTGGTGCCGGCCCATTTCCTCCACTCCGAGGGCCAGCTCAACGTTTATGATCCCATCGCGAGAATCCTGTTTACCGGCGACATCGGCGGGGCAATGCTGCCGAGCGACCTGGAATACGAATTCGTAGACGATTTCGCCCGTCACCTGCCTTATATCGAAGGTTTTCATCGGCGCTACATGTGCTCGATCCGAGCCGTCCAATGTTGGGTGGAAACGGTCTCCGGTTTAGATATCGACATGCTGGCGCCGCAGCACGGACCGGTTTACCGGGGCCGTGCCGTGCAGGATTTCATCGGCTGGCTTTCGAACCTGAAGTGCGGTATCGACTTGATGGTACCTGGAGGGCGCTTTGCCGACGGAACTCGGTCATGAGCTTGCAGGATAAAATTTCGCACCGTGCTTCCGGTGTCCGAGTCGGCAGCCCCTATCAGCTCGACGCGCTGCGCAAGGCGGTGGTGGAGCAATTATCCGCATTGCTGGAAAGCCAGACTCGAACCCATCTATTCAGTGCGACTATTCGAGCCATGGTAAGCCGCGTGCATGCAAGCCTAATGGCGGACCTAAAGACCGATGCGGCGCGCCCCGGGATCAATCTGCTGGATTATTGTCGGCGACTGGATCGCAGCTTGAATCTGCTGGCGGACGAACGTCAGCGGCAATGGCACAGGAACGGAAAATACATCCGGGAGATGCTCACGGAATTCAATCAAACAATGGATTTTCTGGCTTCGACGCTGGTGGAAAAAGATTTGTTCGAGCGTCACAGCCGAGTACTGGAACAAATCATTTTCTCCCATGAGCGGGTGACCCACTGGGACGAGTTTGTTCGAGAGATTCTTGCGAGCTTCCGGGATATTTTCCGTTTCGATTTCTTTTATATCGCTTTTCTCGAAAATCACGGTTTATCACTGTTCTTCTATCATTTCGGCGCTTATTCAGAGCATATCAAATGCTCGGTCAAGGAGCGATTGGTCGGCGAAACCATCGAGAAACTCAAGTTGCCGCCCGACGTTGCGGTCGAGGTCGAAGAGTATCAAGCCGGCGACGCGGCGAGCTTGATCGACCTCGACGATATGCGGACTCTGACCGTCACGATGCCCGATTACGCGCCTCAGCTTGCCGGGTTGCTCGGGGTGGTTTACGCCTCGGCAACGCCGCCCAGCGCTCAGGAACTCAGCATGATCCGGTCTCTGCTGTCGGTAATGGTTATGGTGGTCGGATCGAGCCGGTTGCTGGGTCATACCTTGGACGAGCTGGAATACCATTCCACACACGATCCGCTCACCGGCCTCTGCAACCGACGGCGCTTTACCGAAACCCTGGATTATGAAATCGAGCGATCGGCGCGGCATGGACACGAGTTTTCGATTTTGTTGCTCGACTTGGACGATTTCAAGGACATTAACGACTCGTACGGCCACCCGGCCGGCGACATGACGCTGGTCCAGATCGGTGAGTGCCTGCGGAGCCATTTGCGTAAAGGCGATATCGCTTTCCGCATAGGCGGCGACGAGTTTGCGGTGATTCTGCCGGAAACGCCGCCGGCGGGGGCTTTCACCGTGGCGGAGACGCTGCGGGGTAAACTGCGCGGCATGCGGCTGGTGAGCCCGGACGGGCGTCAATTCTTCATAACTGCTTCGATCGGGTTGGTCAGCTATCCGACGAACGGGAAGGACGCGGCCGACTTGATCGCGGGTGTCGACATCGCCCTTTATCATGCCAAGGGAATGGGGAAGGACGAAGTGTCTACGCTCGAATCGGCGGACGAGTCGGTAAAGCGGAGCCGCCATAGCCGGATCTATGCGGAAGAGCTTAGGCAGGCCCTGAGAGAGCGCCGTATCGTCCCTTACTATCAACCGATCGTCGACAGTAGAACCGGCGCGTTGTTCGCTTACGAAGCGGTCGCGCGTCTCATCGAGCCGGGACAGGGAGTCGTATCGGCCGGAGTGTTCATCAATACGATAGAAAAATACGGCCTGGCCCGAGAATTGGACAAGTCCATTCTGACCGCCGCGTTTTCCGCCGCGAGCCGGTTGATCGGGGCGGATGGTTCGGCGCCTTGTCTATTCATCAATTTGTCGGCCCAGGAGATGCGGGAACGCGGTATTCTCGGCTTTGCGGAGGATTTATGCGATCGGCTCGAGTTCCCGCCGGATCGAGTCATTTTCGAGATCGTGGAGCGGGAAGCGATCGGCGACATGGCTCATATGCGCCAGTTCCTGGCCAAGTTGCGGCGTATAGGCTTTTCCTTCGCCCTGGACGATTTTGGGAGCGGATACAACTCGTTCCATTATTTGCGGGAATTACATTTCGAGTACGTCAAGATCGACGGTGAGTTCGTACGCAATATCATGAACTCCCGCATCGATCGGGCATTGGTGGGCAATCTCGGCAGCCTTTGCCGCGACCTCAGCACCAAGACCATCGCAGAGTTCGTCGAGTCCGAGCAGACCCTGGCGATCCTCCAGGAGATGGGGATAGATTACGTCCAAGGATTCCATATCGGAATGCCGATGCCGGAGTCGGCCCTGAAGTCTGCCGTATAAAGCGGACACGGTCGTCGCCGTATCAGCGTTTGTGTGTCTCTTCGATTCGGCTTATTAGGATGCCGTCTGCAATTCGGGTTTCCATTCTTTCATCCGGCTGGATGTCATGAACGGAGCGGATGATTGTCCCGGTATCCGGTTTGGAGGCGACAGCGTAACCGCGGCTCAGCGTCGCCAAGGGACTCACGGCCTGAAGGTGTTCCGCCAGCCCGGAGACACGCTGGCTTTGTTTTTCGAAAAGCCGCTGAATCGCAAGGTAAAATCGTTGGCAAACTTGGCTTCGTCTCATCTCCAGCATCCGTAGGCGCTGTTGGGGCTGGTGTCTGGCCAAAGCCGCCAGTTGGGTCCGCACTCGTACGTCTCGTGTCGACACGGAATTCCTCATCGCATGTTCGAGTCGGAGTTCCAGTTGGTCCAGGCGTTGGCTCTGGGTTTGCAGCCGCCGGCTCGGATGCTCCTGGTGCAGTCGCTTGCCGAGAACGCGCAGCCTATCCCGCTCGCGTTCAAGTACCAGGTTCATGCGCTGACAAATCTGCTGCTCGATTCGCTGGAAGCGGGCCAATAACACGGCGCTGTCGGGCGTTACCGCTTCGGCGGCGGCCGAGGGGGTCGGCGCGCGTAGATCCGCCACGAAATCGGCAATGGTGCTGTCGATTTCGTGTCCGATTCCCGTTACGATCGGTGTTTCGCACTCGAAGACGGCGCGCGCCACGATCTCCTCGTTGAACGCCCATAAATCCTCAAGAGAGCCGCCACCACGAGCCAAAATGAGGACATCGCAAAGCTTGAGTCGATCGGCCGTCGCGAGGGCTTTCACGAGTTCCCGTTTCGCTTCCGTGCCCTGTACCTTAACCGGAAAGACGATGACCGGAGCCGCTGGGTAGCGGCGTTTCAGCACTGTGAGAACGTCATGAACGGCCGCCCCCGTCGGCGAGGTGATCAGGCCGATACAGCGCGGCAGTTTCGGAATCGGTTTCTTGTGGCGGGCATCGAACAGCCCTTCTGCGGCCAGACGCTGCTTTAAGGCTTCGAAAGCGCGCAAAAGAAGGCCGTCGCCGGTTTCCTCCATGTATTCGACGATCAGCTGATAATCGCCGCGCGGCTCGTAGAGGCTGACTTGAGCCTTGATCAATACGTGGTCGCCGTTCTCAGGCTTAAATTCCAGGAATCGGCTCTGCCCGCGAAACATCGCGCAACGAATCTGCGCCTCCGCATCCTTCAGGCTGAAATAAAGGTGTCCGGATGAAGGCGTTGAGAGATTGGATATCTCGCCTTCGATCCAGATGGTGCCGAAGCAATCGTTGAGCAACAAGCGGGCCTCGCGGTTCAGCCGAGAGACGGTGTAAATGCTTTCCGGGTGAGGGGCGGGCGTGGAGGACATGATCAGTGTGATACGATGGCGACTCGGAACATCATGCTAGAAGCGGCAGTTGCACGTTCCCGCCGTGCGATCGGGTGCGTAGCGGCTTCACCCAAAAGGTGAAGTCCATGCCAGGCAGAACGTTCAGGGTTCATCGGGCTTTTCTGGTGCACCGACGCGGTCAGCTGCCGTTTCTAGGACCATATGCCACTATTCCGTACCGCGCTTGAAGCGGTGAATCAGGCGGCGGTCCTTCTTGCTCGGCTTGGTTTCGGGTTGCAAGCCAAAGGACTGTTCTTCGCGTCGTCGTGCGACTTCGGCCTGTCGTCGCGCGATGCTTTCCGGCGCCTCTTCATAAAGCAGGGCGGCTTCCGAGGCAGGCCGACGCTGGGCCGATAGGCCACGGACGGTGATGTCCCACAGATACTGATCCTTGGAGATTCGGAGCTTTGCGCCTACGCCGATTTCCTTTCCGGGCTTGACGCGTTGCCCGTTCAGATGGACTTTGCCCCCGTTGATGGCGTCTATCGCCAATTGGCGGGTCTTGAAAAAGCGGGCGGCCCACAGCCATTTGTCCAAGCGCATCCGCTCTACGGCCGCCGAGCGGTTTTCAGCAGCATGAGTGCGCGCCATAAATCATAAAATTCAAGACGCGGGGGGTGTTTCCACCGCCAGCCCGGACTCTTGCCAGAGCTTGAATCCCCCGGCGAGGCTGACGGCCTTCTCGTAGCCGAGTTTCTTGAGCGCTTCGGTCGCCAGTGCCGAGCGCCCGCCGGTTTGACAATAGACCAGGATGTCGGCATCGCGCCGGTTTTGAAACGCCGGATGACTGTCGATTTTAAACTCTAATACGCCGCGCGGAATGTTAATCGCGCCCGGCAACGCGCCGAGTGCGTATTCCGCCGGTTCCCGGACATCGAGGACCAGGACGTCCCCGATCAGGGCTTTGGCTTCGTCAGGACTGATTTCTACAATGTGCCGTTTGGCTTCGGCGACAAGATCCATGGCGGTTAAAGGCATGAAAATTCTCCTCTGTTTAAATGATCTCTTATGGTACGCCCGCGAACATCGATTGGGTATAGGCAATCCCCGCACAAGCCTGAGACGGGAGTTCCACATTTACGTCTTAGTGTGGTAAGATGTACCTATAAACAGCGGGTTATTTTTGGAGTGTGTGATTTGTCTCATCCCGCTTTGAAAGAGATGCCCCATAGGGGCTTTTTTAGTTTTTGAGGAACTAACAATATTAAAAATGGGCCGTCGTGCCCATTTTTTGTAAGTGAAATTTACGAGGTCGCAATGAAGCCGCAGGAGCGTTTGGCAGGTTTGATCGAGCCGGTCGTCGGCGGCTTGGGATATGAGTTGGTAGGCATAGAATTCGACGCTCACCGGCGAGTGCTGCGGGTCTATATCGATAACGAGGTGGGTATCACGCTCGACGATTGTAGCAAAGTCAGTTATCAACTGAGCGGTGTACTCGATGTAGAGGATCCGATTCCCGGTCGTTATCAGCTCGAAATTTCGTCGCCCGGCCTTGACAGGCCTCTTTCCAAGTTGGAGCACTTCGTGCGCTTCAAAGGCTGTCAAGCGCGTTTGCAGCTTGCGCGTCCGATCGACGGGCGTCGCAAGTTCAAGGCGTACCTTGCGGGCGTGGAAGGCGGTGACGTCCTCATTCAAGAGGGTGGCGAAACTCTGCGAATTCCGTTCGAATCCATTGAGAAGGCGCGTCTGGCGCCCGAGTTTGGCAGTTAAATCTAAGGACGACGCGATGGCGAATAAAGAAATCTTATTGGTGGTGGATGTCGTATCCAATGAGAAAGATATCGATAAAGAGGTTATTTTCGGCGCTATAGAAGACGCCCTTCGCACCGCAACAATCAAGCGTCACGACAATAAAATCGATGTGCGTGTCTCGATCGACCGGAAAACAGGGGATTATGAAACCTTCCGCCGGTGGCTGGTCGTCGACTTCAATCCGGATTACGAAGCGGGCGTGGAAAACCCGAATGTCGAAATTAGCTTGGACGAGGCACGAAAGATTCGGCCCGAAATCCAGGTTGGCGATTATATCGAAGAGCCTATCGAGTCCATCGAGTTCGGGCGCATCGCGGCGCAGACCGCCAAACAGGTGATTGTGCAGCGGGTGCGTGATGCGGAACGCCGCAAAGTGGTCGATGCCTACAAGAATCGGGTGGGCGAACTGGTGACGGGCGTCGTCAAGCGCGTGGAACGGGGCAATGTTTATCTTGATCTGGGGGGGAACGTCGAGGCATTTATTCCTAGGGACGAGATGATTCCGCGCGAGGCGGTGCGATCAGGCGATCGCTTGCGAGGCTATTTGAAAGCCGTACGTCCGGAGACGCGCGGACCTCAATTGTTCGTCAGTCGTACAGCGCCGGAGCTTTTGATCGCCTTGTTCAGGCTGGAGGTTCCCGAAGTGAGCGAAGGGATTATCGAAATCAAGGGAGCGGCTCGAGATCCCGGGGTTCGCGCCAAGGTCGCGGTAAAAAGCAATGATCTGCGGCTGGATCCGGTGGGTGCATGCGTGGGCATGCGCGGTTCTCGTGTTCAAGCGGTATCGAATGAACTGGCCGGTGAGCGCATCGATATCATCTTATGGAACGAGAATGACGCTCAATTCGTGATCAACGCCATGTCTCCGGCGGAGATCGTTTCCATCGTGGTCGACGAAGACAAGCATTCGATGGATATCGCCGTCGCCGACGAAAACCTGTCCCAGGCGATCGGGCGTGGTGGACAAAACGTGCGTCTTGCGTCGGAGCTGACCGGATGGACGCTCAACGTCATGGGCGCCTCCCAGGCGGAAGCCAAGAACGAGCTGGAGACGGCCAGAATCATGCAATCCTTCATCGAGCAGTTGGGTGTGGACGAGAGTGTCGCCGAGATCTTGGTACGGGAGGGATTCTCGACGATCGAAGAACTGGCTTACGTTCCGGCCAAGGAGCTACTGGAGATCGAAGAATTCGATGATGACATCGTCGAGGAGTTGCGGAATCGTGCGCGCGATGTTTTGTTGATCAAGGCAATCGCCAACGAGGAGGTGTTCGAATCTTCGGAGCCGTCCAAGGAATTACTCGAGATGGAAGGAATGGACCGGGAGTTGGCTTTTCGCCTTGCCGCTCGGGGTGTCCGGACAGTCGAGGACTTGGCCGAACAATCGGTCGACGAATTGCTGGACATTGAAGGCATGGACGAAGCGAGGGCTGCAAGTTTGATCATGACGGCGCGCTCTCCGTGGTTTGCTGAAGGTTAAGAGGATTTCGACAGGGCAGGGGCTGAAAGAATGAGCGATGTGACGGTACGGCAACTTGCCGATGTGGTCGGCATTCCGGTGGATCGACTGTTGATGCAGTTGGGCGACGCCGGTCTGGAAAAGAGCGGTGCGGACGATGTTCTCAGCGACACTGAAAAGCTTCGATTCTTGAGTTATCTACGGCAAAGCCACGGCCGAAGCCAGGGAGAACTGGCCGAGCCGAAGCGGGTAACACTGCAGCGGCGCACGGTCAGCGAACTGAAACAAGGCAAGATTCCGGGCAAAGGGGTCAAGACGATCAGCGTGGAAGTTCGCAAAAAGCGTACTTACGTCAAACGAAGCGAACTCCCAGAACTGAGCGAGCGGCGTACCGAAGCCGAGAAAGCGCGGCAGGCGCTCGAGGAACAGCAGAGAGAGCTTGAGGCTCAAGAGGCCTTGCGGGCGCAGCAGGAAGAGGCCCGGCGCAAAGCGTTGGAGGAAGAAGAGAGAAGAAGGCGCGAGGAAGCCGAAAAAGAGGCCGAACGGCAGCGCTTGCTCGAAGAGGCCAGACGAATAGAAGAACGGCAGCGCGAGGAAGCCCGGCGCATTGCCGAAGAGCAGCGGCGCGCAGAAAAAGCGGTCAGTGCGGAAGAAAAGGAATTGCCCGCGCCTGCGCCAGAAGCGAAACCGGCCAAGAAAGTTCCGGTGCCGGCTCCGTCCATCGAGCGGGAGGAAATGGAACTTCCGCGTCACCTCGAACCCGAAGCCAAGCGCGCGAAAAAGAAACCGGGGCCGGAACGTGTCAAAGGGCGGGGTGAAGGTCTGCGCGAGCTTTCCGGCATCGAGGATTTGAGAAAGGATAAAAAGAAAAAGCTCAAAGTCGCTAGAGGCCCGATTGCGCTTCCTGAAGCCCGGCATGGCTTCGAAAAGCCGACCGCCCCAGTGGTGCGCGAGGTTGCCATCCCAGAGTCCATTACGGTATCGGACCTGGCTCAAAGGATGTCCGTGAAGGCGACCGAGGTCATCAAGGCATTGATGGGGATGGGCGTCATGGCCACCATCAATCAGGTGCTCGATCAGGATACCGCCACGCTGGTGGTCGAAGAGCTTGGGCATAAGGCGGTCCCGCAGGTCGAGAACGCCTTGGAAGCCGAGATTATGGCTACCATGTCGGCAGCCGCGGAGGCGGCTCAATTGCCGAGGGCGCCTGTAGTTACCATCATGGGTCACGTCGATCACGGCAAGACCTCGTTGCTCGACTACATTCGCAAGAGTCGAGTCGCAGCCAGCGAGGCGGGCGGTATCACCCAGCATATCGGCGCTTATCAGGTCAAGACGGATCATGGTGCCGTGACCTTTTTGGATACGCCCGGCCATGCCGCGTTTACGGCCATGCGCGCGCGGGGGGCCAAGGTCACGGATATCGTCGTGCTGGTGGTCGCCGCCGACGACGGCGTGATGCCGCAAACTCGCGAGGCCGTGGAACATTCCCGTGCGGCGAACGTTCCCCTGGTCGTGGCGGTTAACAAGATCGACAAGCCGGAAGCCGATCCCGATCGAGTAAAACAAGAGCTTACGGCGCTCAACGTAGTCCCGGAAGAATGGGGCGGAGACACCCAATTCGTGAATGTATCCGCCAAGACCGGGCAGGGTATCGACGCCTTGTTGGACGCCATACTCGTGCAAGCCGAGGTTCTCGAACTCAAAGCGCCTTTCGAGATACCCGCGAGCGGCGTGGTATTGGAATCGAAACTCGAGAAAGGGCGAGGGCCCGTGGCGGACATTCTCGTGCAGCGCGGCCAGCTCAAGAAAGGCGATTTCATTTTGTGCGGCATGGAGTTCGGGCGGGTCCGAGCGATGTTCAACGAAAACGGCAAGCCCGTGAAAGAAGCCGGACCATCGACACCCGTCGAGGTTTTGGGCTTGTCCGGCGCGCCGAACGCGGGCGATGAGTTCATCGTCGTCGCCGACGAGCGCAAGGCGCGTGAAATCGCCTTGCACCGCGAAGAAAAACTGCGCGTCAGCAAATTGGCGGCGCAGCAGGCAACCAAGCTCGAAGATGTCTTCTCGCGCATGGAAAGCGGCGAAACGGTGGATCTGAATCTGATCATCAAGGCCGATGTGCAAGGTAGCCTTGAAGCCCTGAGGGCTTCGGTGACGGAGCTTTCAACCGATAAGGTCAAGGTCAAGGTCATTGCCGGCGGGGTCGGCGGCATCAACGAATCGGACGCCAACCTTGCTCTTGCATCCAACGCCATCATCATCGGATTCAACGTCCGTGCCGACGCGGGCGCTCGGAAAATCATCGAGGAACGGGGCGTCGATCTGCACTATTACAGCGTGATTTACGATGTAATCGATGAGATCAAGAAGTCGATCAGCGGCATGTTGGAACCTGAGTTCAAGGAGCAGATCGTCGGCGTTGCCGAAGTTCGGGACGTTTTCCGTCACCCGAAATTCGGCGCCATCGCCGGCTGCATGGTCGTGGACGGCCACGTAAAACGGAATCTGCCGATCCGCGTGTTGCGAGACAACGTGGTGATTTTCGAGGGCCAGTTGGATTCGCTGCGCCGCTTCAAAGAGGACGTCAATGAGGTCAAGGCGGGTATGGAATGCGGTATGGGCATAAAGAACTATAACGACGTCAAGGTGGGCGACCAGATCGAAGTCTTCGAAAAAGTGCAGGTGCAGCGATAGACGATTCGGTGTCGAGACGGTCTAAAAACGTATGCCTAGAGAATTTAAGCGTAGCGACCGGGTCGCCTCGCAGTTGCAGAGGGAGTTAGCCGATCTTATTCGGACGCAGGTGAAGGAACCGCGGCTTGGCATGATTACCGTGAGCGATGCCGAAGTAAGCCGCGATCTCGCCGTAGCCAAGGTTTTCGTAACCTTCCTGGGAGCCAAGGAGCCGGCCGAAACATGCGTGGCGCTGTTATCGACGATGGTTCCCATGCTTCGTCGCGAGTTAGGCAAGCGCCTTCGCATCCGCAATATGCCCGAGATCCATTTCGTGTACGACGATTCGATCGAACGTGGCATGCGCATGGATGCGTTGCTGGACCGGTTGCGCGGGGAGCCGAAAACCAAGGAGTAGGTAAGAGATTTATGAGTCGCTACAGCGATTTGCGCTCCATCGATGGTGTTCTGCTGTTGGACAAGGCCCCCGGCATGACGTCGAATGCGGCCTTGCAAAAGGTCAAGCGGCTTTTGAGGGCGAAGAAAGCTGGCCATACCGGTAGCCTCGATCCGCTCGCCAGTGGCTTGCTTCCGATTTGTCTTGGCGAAGCCACGAAATTATCCGGATTCCTCTTGAATACGGACAAACGCTATCGGGTTCGGGTGCGGCTGGGAGTGACGACGCTTACCGGCGATTCCGAGGGCGAGATTGTCGAGACCCGGCCGGTTCGCTCCTTGAGCGAGGATGTGCTGGAACAGGTTCTCGCTCGTTTCCGCGGCGAGAATCTTCAGGTTCCACCCATGTACTCGGCGCTCAAGCACGAAGGTCGGCGCCTTTATGATTTGGCCCGTCAGGGAATCGAGGTAGAACGAGAGGCCCGTCGTATAACCATTTATGAGCTGAAGCTCGTGAACTTCGATTCGTCGAGTGTGGAACTGGATGTTGCATGCTCGAAGGGCACCTATATTCGCACTCTCGCCGAGGATATCGGTAAAGCGCTCGGTTGCGGCGGTCATGTCGAGATGCTGAGACGTACGGGGGTAAGCGATTTATCGGTTGCCGATGCTCATACGCTGTACCACATGGAATCGCTGGAGGCCGACGAATTGCTGAAACTGGTTCTGCCGATGGATCGTATCGTCGTGGATTTGCCGGCGGTGCAGTTAAGTGAGGAACTCGGTTTTTATATGCGGAGGGGGCAAGCCGTTTTGGTTCCGAAAGCGCCGCTTCAAGGGTGGGTCAGATTGTATGCAAAGCCGTCCGTTTTCATGGGAGTGGGCGAGATTCTTGACGACGGAAGGGTGGCCCCTCGGCGCTTGGTCAAAGCGGCGCAGGATGAGCGTCGGGATTTAGTTCGCTAGGAGGTTTTTGAGCGTGTCTCGTATCGAGCCTGCTGGCTTTGCGATTGAAACGTAGACAAAGCTACAGTTACAATTGTGAGTTTGTTAAGTTAAACAAGTTATTTTAGGAGACAAGAAGTGGCTTTTGAAACAGCAGACAAGAGCGCTGTCATGCAAGAGTACCAGCGTGCAGCGAATGATACCGGTTCGCCGGAAGTTCAGGTTGCACTCCTCACGGCTCGAATCAATCATCTCACCCCTCATTTCGTTAAACACAAAAAAGATCACCATTCACGCCGTGGCTTGCTGCGCTTGGTCAATCGACGCCGTAAGTTATTGGATTATCTGAAGAAGAAGGACTCCGAGCGTTATCGGACTTTGATTGAGCGATTGGGGTTACGTAAATAAGTTGTCCACCTGGTAAAGGTAGTAATGTGAATCCGATTCGGAAACAGTTTAAGTACGGCGAATATCTGGTTACCTTCGAAACCGGCGAAATTGCACGTCAAACGGACGCCGCCGTGTTGGTGGATATGGCCGGAACGGTGGTTCTGGTCACCGTGGTGGGTGAGAAAGAGGCGTCACCCGAGACCGACTTCTTCCCCTTGACCGTCAATTATCAGGAAAAAGCCTACGCGGCAGGCCGCATTCCCGGCGGCTTTTTCAAGCGCGAAGGGCGCCCCAGCGAGAAGGAAACCCTCACCGCACGCTTGATCGACCGGCCAATTCGCCCGCTCTTTCCGGAAGGATTCACCAATGAGGTTCAGGTCGTCGCCACGGTCCTATCCCTGAACCCGGAAGTTGATCCGGATATTCCTTCCATGTTGGGCGCTTCCGCAGCGCTGGTGCTTTCCGGCATGCCTTTCCGGGGGCCGATCGGCGCGGCGCGCGTCGGTCATATCGATGGCCAATTCGTCCTTAATCCTCCCAATTCCGCTCTCAAGAAGTCCAGGCTTGATTTGGTGGTCGCAGGTACTGAGAAAGCGGTTCTGATGGTCGAATCCGAGGCCGACATGCTTTCGGAAGAAATCATGCTCGGCGCCGTGCTGTTCGGGCACGAGCACATGCAGGCGGCGATCAAGGCGATCCACGAGTTGGCTGAGACGGTCGGCGTGACGCCTTGGAACTGGGAACCGCCGGTCGCTAATGAGGCTTTGTATCAGGCCGTGAAGGATCTGTCGTCGGCGCGAATTGCCGAGGCTTATCAAACGGCCGATAAGCAGACTCGGCAGCAGAAGCTGAGAGAGATTCGCAAAGCGACAGTCGATGCTCTGACGGCGGACGAGAGATATGGCGAGAGTGCAGTGCGAAGCATGTTGGAGAGGTTGGAATCCGAGGTGGTCCGGTGGCGGATTCTGAACGAATCCAAACGTATCGATGGACGGGATTTGAAGACCATACGTCCGATCCATATACGTACGGGCGTGTTGCCGCGTACCCATGGTTCCGCATTGTTCACCCGTGGCGAGACTCAGGCTTTGGTGGTCGCCACCCTGGGTACCGGACGCGATGCCCAATTGATCGATGCAATCGAAGGAGAATATAAGGAATCCTTCATGCTGCATTACAATTTTCCGCCTTTCTGCGTAGGGGAGATCGGTCCGATCGGCGCACCCAAGCGCCGCGAAATCGGGCACGGTAGATTGGCGAAGCGCGGCGTTCAGGCGGTGATGCCGAGCCCCGAGGATTTTCCGTACGTCATTCGAGTGGTTTCCGAGATTACCGAATCCAATGGATCGAGTTCCATGGCGTCGGTCTGTGGAACCAGCTTGGCGCTGATGGATGCGGGCGTCCCGACCAAGGCGCCGGTAGCCGGAATCGCCATGGGTTTGATCAAGGAGGGCGATCGTTTCGCAGTGCTTTCGGACATCATGGGCGACGAGGATCACCTGGGCGATATGGATTTCAAGGTTGCCGGTTCCACCAACGGCGTAACCGCGTTGCAAATGGACATCAAAATCGACGGGATTACGCCGGAGATCATGCGGCAGGCCCTCGATCAGGCTAAGGAAGGGCGTTTGTACATTCTCGAGAAGATGGCAGAGGCGTTACCGGCTCCTCGGAAGGAAATGTCGGATTTCGCGCCACGCATCATGAGCTTTACCATCGACCCGAGCAAGATTCGCGACGTTATCGGCAAAGGCGGTGCGACGATTCGCGCAATCACCGAGGAAACCGGCGCCAGCATCGACATCAGCGACGACGGCGTCGTCAAGGTGGCTTCGGTCGACAAAGAAGCCGGAATGGAGGCTCGTCGCCGCATCGAGGCTATCACCGCTGAAGTCGAGGTCGGAAAAGTGTACGAAGGCCGCGTCGCCCGATTGATGGATTTCGGTGCGTTCGTAACGATTCTTCCCGGCAAGGACGGTTTGGTCCACATTTCCCAAATTTCGGACGAGCACGTAGAGAAAGTCAGCGATAAGCTGGCCGAAGGCGATATCGTCAAAGTCAAGGTCCTCGAGATCGACCGTCAGGGACGAGTTCGTCTCAGCATGAAAGCCGTCGACTGAGTCGATATCCGACCCGGCGGGGTTCCGGCTCCGCTGGCGGCTTTTCAGGAAGGTTCACGAATCTTATCTATCCGACCGGCATCTTGTACGGTCGGCCCGCCTCCTCCCGAACCAGCTTGGGAAGCAGATAACCGGGCAAGATTTCCCTCATGGCTTGGTAAATGGCCAGCGCATCGTCCAGCGGTAGATCGAAATGGCGGGTCCCCCGCGCCTTGTCCAACAGGTGCAAGTAGTAGGGCAACACGCCGTTTTCAAACAGCGTTTCGCTCAGTCGAACGAGGATTTCGGCATTGTCGTTCACGCCTTTCAACAATACGGTTTGATTGAGCAGGCAAATGCGGGCTTTTTGAAAGGCGGTTAATGCTTCGCTGACGTCGCGGTCGAACTCGTTCGCATGATTGGCATGAATGACGACGACGCTTTTCAGACGCGTTTCCGTGAGCGTCGCGACTAGCTCTGTCGTGACGCGGCTCGGCAGAACGATGGGCAGCCGGGTATGAATCCGAAGCCGCCTGACGTGGGGTATCGCGTCGATTTGTTCGACCAGCCGAGCCAAACGTTCGTCGCTCAGCGCCAGGGGGTCGCCTCCGCTGAGAATCACCTCGCTGACGCTTCGGTCGCGGCGGATGACATCGAGTGCGTCCTGTTCCTGTCGTTTGCCGATCATATTGGTGTCATACGGAAAGTTTCGCCTGAAGCAGTAGCGGCAGTGGATGGCGCAGGCGCCGGTGGTGATCAGCAACACGCGTCCCCGATATTTATGCAACACGCCAGGGGCGGTCACGGCCTTTAAGTCTCCCACCGGATCGCTCGCGAAATCCGGATGGTCGATCAGTTCCCGCGTGTCGGGCAACACTTGGAGCAGGAGCGGGTCGTAAGGATCCCGCTTGTTCATGCGCCGGGCGTAGCTTCGCGTTACACGAAACGAAAAGCGCTCCGTTGCCGCCAGGAATTCCGGTCGATGGATTTCATCCAATTCCAAGAAGGCGAGGAGATCGGTGGGCCTGGTAAAGGATTCGGCCAGCTCGGCCTGCCAGGAGGTGTTCATAGACGGTCGGGTTTCTTAGGACAAAATCGTACATTATAATGCGCGGTATTTTTTGAGTTAAGCGAAGCGAAGAGGAGAGAATGGCGACATTCAGCACCAATGAATTCAAAGGCGGATTAAAAGTGATGGTCGACGGCGATCCGTGTTCGATCATCGAAAACGAATTCGTGAAGCCGGGCAAGGGGCAGGCCTTTAACCGCGTTAAACTCCGCAACCTCAAGACGGGCCGCGTCATCGAGCGTACCTTCAAATCCGGTGAGACGCTGGAGGGAGCGGACGTCATCGATACGGAAATGCAGTATCTGTACAATGACGGCGAACAGTGGCACTTCATGGTTCCGGAAAGTTTCGAACAGTATGCCGCCGACGCCGATGTGGTGGGCGATGCCAAGAAATGGCTCAAAGAGCAGGATGTGTGCACTGTCACCTTGTACAACGGCGCTCCCATTTCCGTCACGCCACCCAATTTCGTGGAGTTGACGATCGTCGAAACCGATCCGGGTGTGCGCGGCGATACGTCCGGGGGTGGCGGAAAACCTGCGACCCTGGACACCGGAGCGGTCGTCAGAGTGCCTCTTTTCGTGCAGACCGGAGAAGTGATCAAAGTCGACACGCGAACCGGCGAGTACGTATCGCGCGTCAAATAGCACCGTCTTCACGTATTCTCGACGGCGGACCGGAGGGTCCGCCGTATCCGCCGATTTCAAACCAGGCTGATTCTGATGATGGCGGAATGGCGCCCTAGTTGCTCTCTGGCTGCGCTCAAAAAGCGGGCAGCCCTGCTCGCGGAAATTCGCCGTTTTTTTGCGGCGAGGGGCGTTTTGGAGGTAGAGACGCCGCTGCTTTGCCAAGCGGGCGTTACCGACCCGAATCTCCGTTCTTTCACGACTCTTCTTCACCGGCCAGGGGCCGCCGAAGGTGAGCGGCTTTATCTGCAAACCTCGCCGGAATTTGCAATGAAGCGTCTGCTGGCGGCGGGCAGCGGTTCGATCTACCAGATTTGCAAAGCGTTTCGGAACGAGGAGTCGGGACGCTACCACAACCCGGAATTCACCCTATTGGAGTGGTACAGGGTGGGATTCGATCTCGTGCAATTGATCGACGAAATCGACGAGCTGCTGCGCGAGATTTGCGCCGAAGACCTGCGGTTGGAAGCGTCCGAGCGACGTAGCTACCGGGAGCTTTTTTGCGAGCATATCGGTGCCGATCCCTTGTCGGCTTCGTTCAAGAAGCTTGCAGAGTGCTCGAAGCTTCAGGGTCTACCGGAAGCTGAAGCATTATGCGGTGACGATCGCCCACTGTGGCTCGACTTACTTTTCAGCCATCTGGTTCAGCCCCGCCTCGGGCGAGGGCGGATCACGTTCGTCTATGATTTCCCGGCTTGTCTTCCTTCTCTTGCCCGAAAAAAGCCCGACGATCCTCTCGTGGTCGAACGGGTCGAGATATTCCTCGAGGGGCTGGAACTGGGCAACGGGTTTCACGAACTGGCCGACGCGGTCGATCAGGAAGAACGCTTTGACCGGGACCTCGCCGTTCGCAGAGCAAGCGGTTTACCAGTGCCGCCGAAGGACCAACGTTTCCTCGCGGCGCTTGGGAGCGGGCTACCGGATTGCTCTGGGATAGCTCTGGGGCTTGATCGCCTGTTGATGATCCTGATGCGGGCGGAAGCTATCGATGACGTTCTAGCGTTTCCGACGGCGCGCGCCTGATCCGGAAAGGTGGGCTGACCCCTGATATCACAGGGATGGCGAGTAGCTTAATGCCTGTTCTTTCTCGTACGCGGTTTGACATGCGATGCAACGCTCGGTCGTCGGATTGGCTTCGAGCCGCGCCAAAGCGATGGGTTGCTCGCAATCGACGCAGATACCGAATTCCCGGCTGCCGATGCGGATGAGCGCGGATTCTATTTCACGGATTTCCTGGATGTGCCGGTCTATGGCTTGAAGCTCCATGTCGATGACCAAGTTGGCCACCGAGGCTTCTTCGGAGTCGTGAACTTCGCCGGCGACGTCGGTGAAATGATGGTGGCCCGAACGAATGACTTCCTCGCGCACCTCTCGGGTGAGTTCGGCGAGACGGGCTTGAAGTCTATTGCGGAATGACTCGAGTTGCGCGTCGGTCAAGTGCTGAGGCATAACGGTATCCTTTCTTCAGCGGTACTACGCGGCCTTTGCGACGGCATTAGGGATTGTCCGGGTCGCACGAGCCGACTCTGATCCAAACGCCCAAGTCGCAGCGCAGAAGCGCATCGCCGCTGCAGACATAGGCGCCATTGGCATACTTCTTATCGTTGAAGTAACAGACAGGTTCGCCAGGCACTTGTTGCTTCAATACGAGATAGTCGTCGTCAAATTCCTCCATGATCGGGGACGTTTTCAGCTCCGGATCGGGAGCACCCACTTGAGGTCTGGCGATGCGTTCAGCCACAGCGGCTCCTGATGTGTCGCGTCTTCGATTTGGATGGCTGCCAATTATCGGCCGAACGGTTGATTCAAAAAATACGTGCTATTCCCATCGTTCGACCATCTTGACCCGCGGGGTAACGCCGCAGAGGAGCGCGTAGGGAATGGTCGAGGCGTGCTGCGCGATCTCTTCGACGGGCAAGCCTTTGCCCCATAAAGTGACTTCATCGCCGACCCGCGCATCGGGACAATTTGTGAGATCGAGGCTGATCATGTCCATGGAGACGCGTCCGACCAAGCTTACCCGGCGTCCCTGAATCAAAGCCGGCGTGCCTGCCCGCGCATGGCGTGGATAACCGTCGCCATAGCCGACCGAAACGATTCCGAGGCGGGTGGAGCAGGGGCAAATCCACTCTCCTCCGTAACCCACGGCGTCGCCGGCTTTGAGGTTCTTCGTTGCGATCAGCCGGCTGCGAAAGGTCATTACCGGCCTTAGACCCTCGTCCGGGCCCGTACGACCGGGAAACGGCGACACCCCGTAGAGTGCGATGCCCGGGCGGACCCAGCCCGAACGGGTACCGTCCCAGGCCAGGAGTCCCGCGGAATTGGCGATGCTGCATTCCGTCTGAATGTTACGGAGCGCGCTGTTGAAGCAATCGAGCTGTTTCTCCGTGATCGCGTCTTGCAAAACATCGGCATTGGCTAAGTGGGTCATCACAGGGATAGGCCGTCGTATGGCGGGGCAGCGCTGCAGCCTCGAATAACTGGGTGCGAACTCGTCTGCCAGCAAACCGAGCCTGTGCATGCCTGTGTCCAGTTTCAGCCAAACGGAAACCGATTCGGCCGACGAGATTTGTTCCAGAAGTTCCACCTGGGGCGGGGAATGGACGACCGGCTCCAGTCCGTAGCGAATATGAAACTCGAGTTCTTCACGATCGACGAAACCCTGGAGCACGGCGATGCGCTGTGTGATGCCCGCCTCGCGTAGGGCGATACCTTCGCCGAGCCGGGCTACCGCGAAAGCGTCCGCGTCGGCCAAGGTCTTGGCGATGCGGATCAGTCCATGGCCATAGGCGTTCGCTTTGATCACCGCCATGATTTTCGCTTTGGGTGCATACGCTCGGATACGGGCCAGATTATATGTAACCGCCGCCATATCGAGCTCCGCATAGGCCGAAGGTATCATGCTTAGAAATCCTCGCCCGCGTACGGATCGGAGATGAAGTTTTCGAAACGCGTGTATTGACCGAGGAAGGTGAGGCGCACGGTGCCGATGGGGCCGTTACGCTGCTTGGCGATGATGATTTCGGCGGTGCCCTTGTCGGCGGAATCGGGGTGGTAGACTTCGTCGCGGTAGATGAACACGATCAGGTCCGCGTCCTGCTCGATGGAACCCGATTCGCGCAAGTCCGACGGTACCGGGCGCTTGTTGGGGCGCTGTTCCAAGTTGCGGTTGAGCTGCGAAAGGGCGATCACCGGGACGTTCAGTTCCTTGGCGAGCGCTTTGAGCGAGCGGGAGATTTCCGAGATCTCCGCCACCCGGTTTTCGCCGCCCGAGCACTGCATGAGCTGGAGGTAGTCCAGTACCACGAGTCCCAGTTGCCCGTGCTCCCGTGCCAGACGGCGGCAGCGGGCGCGCACTTCGGTGGGCGTCAGAGCGGGGGTGTCGTCGATGAACAGCTTAGTGTCCGCCAGGATGTTGATGGCGGAGGTCATGCGCGGCCATTCGTCGTCCTCCAGCTTGCCGGTGCGCACCCGGTGCTGATCGATGCGGCCCAAGGAAGACATCATGCGCATGGCCAGTTGTTCGCCCGGCATTTCCATGCTGAATACCGCCACCGGAACCTTCTCCTTGATAGCTACGTTTTCGGCGATGTTCATGGCGAAGGTGGTTTTTCCCATGGACGGCCGGCCTGCGATGATGATGAGGTCGGAAGCTTGCAGGCCCGAGGTCATTTCGTCGAAATCGGTGAAACCGGTGCTGGCACCGGTAATGTGGCCTTCCTTGTGGAACAGCATCTCGATCCGGTCGATAGCGGCCGACAGTAGAGACTTGATCGGCTTGAAGCCGGCTCCGCCGCGCCGCCGCTGATCGGCGATCTGAAAGACTTTTTGCTCGGCTGTTTCGAGCAACAGAGCCAAATCGCGATTGTCCGGCTGAAAGGCGGAATCGGCGATCTCGGTGCCGGCGTGGATCAGCTGCCGCAAGACCGACTTTTCCCGAACGATGTCGGCATAGGATGAGATATTGGCCGCGCTGGGCGTCTCCTTGGCCATCATGGCAAGATAGGCGAGCCCTCCCGCCTCTTCCAGCGAACCGGTTTTTTCCAGAACTTCCGAGAGGGTGACGACGTCGAACGGGATTTGTTTTTCGGCGAGTTCTTTGATGGCGCGAAATATGAGCCTATGATCCCTGCGGTAGAAATCCTCTTCTCCCACGCGATCGGCGACGACATCCCAGGTCTGGTTGTCGAGCATCAGTCCTCCCAGGACGGATTGCTCGGCATGGATCGAGTAAGGCGGAACGCGGAGGGCGTCCACCGTCTTGTCCGTTAAACGGGCGCGGTCAGACATGTTCAGGTATTGCGTATCGCTTGAATGATCCGGGTGGTCGAATAATCGCTTAGAAAATCGAGAATCCTGACTTCGCCGCCGTTGGCCAAGACATGGTCGTGGCCCGCGATTTCACGGATATCTTTGTAGTCGCCGCCTTTGACGAGAATATCGGGCAGCAGGCGTCCGATGATATCGCGCGGCGTATCCTCCTCAAACGGCACGACCCAGTCGACGCATTCGAGCGCGGCAAGCATCGTCATGCGATAGTCCAAGGGGTTGACCGGGCGGCCGCTGCCCTTGAGCCGTCTTACCGAGGCGTCGCTGTTGACCAGCACGACAAGCCGATCGCCCAAGGCTCGGGCTTGTTGCAGGTATTGGATATGGCCGGGATGCAGGATGTCGAAGCAGCCGTTAGTGGCGACGATCTTTTCCCCGTTTCGTCGCGCCACCCCGAGCAAGGGCAAGAGTTCGTCGAGTCCGATCGCCCCGCGACGATGGGCTCGCTCTCCGTGTAGGGCATGATCCAATTCTTCGAGAGTCACCGTTGCCGTCCCTAGCTTGCCCACGACAATTCCGGCGGCGAGATTCGCGAGACCCGTGGCTTCCTCCAGCGGTGCGCCCGCCGCTAGAGCGGCGGCGAGAGTCGATATGACGGTGTCGCCGGCTCCGGTTACATCGTAGACCTCTTTGGCATGGGCTGGCAAATGCCGTGGAGGTTCGCCGCGCCGCAGCAAAGTCATCCCATGTTCGCCGCGGGTAATCAAGAGGGCCTCCAGTTCGAGCTTTTCCAGCAAGGCAAAACCCTTGTCCGCCAGTTCGTCATCGTTACCGCAAGGCCCGGTCACGGCCTCGAATTCGCTGCGGTTGGGGGTGATGATCGTGGCGCCGCGATACCTCTCGAAATCGGCGCCCTTCGGGTCCACCAACACAGTTTTACCGGCTTCCCCGGCGATCCGAATCAGTTCCTGAACCGGTTCGAGCGTACCCTTGCCGTAGTCGGAGAGCACGACGACACCGGCGTCGGCTACTTTTCCGGCAAAATTTTCGAGAAGGCGGGTTGACGGGACGTTGTGAAAACGGTCTTCGAAATCCAGCCGGATGAGCTGTTGATGCCGACTCAGCACCCTGAGCTTGGTGATCGTAGGCAGTCCTGGAATTTGCTCCACGGCGCAATCGATGCCGGCGGTTTCAAGAAAACCGATGAGGGTTTGTCCGGCTTCGTCGCTCCCGCAATATCCAATAAGGCTGGCCCGTGCTCCGATCGCGGCGATATTGAGGGCTACGTTGCCGGCGCCGCCCACCCGTTCTTCAATGCTATTGACCAATACGACCGGGACGGGAGCCTCCGGCGAAATACGGGAGGTGCCGCCGTGCCAATAGCGATCGAGCATCAGGTCGCCGACGACCAAGACGCGGGCCAGGCCGAAATTTGGAAGCTGCATGGATTCAAGGAAGCGGAAAAACGGGCGATAGGATATCACAAGCCCCCAGTTCTTCGGGGTGACCTTCGAACCGGTTGGGCTGGGCACCTTAAGCGCAAGGGACGTCTAGTCGGGGCCGAGCGTGGGAGGCAGTTGCGAACGTTTTGAATGGCAATGCCGGAGCGGGAGAAAATGCCCGCTCCGGTGGATCTGCCCAAGAGGGCGCGTCATTCGTCGCCGCCGAAAACTCCCAGCAAGTGCAGGAGGCTGGTAAACAGATTGAAGACCGAAACGTACAGAGTCACCGTGGCGAGGATGTAATTGCGCTCGCCGCCGTGCACGATTTCGCTGGTTTGATAGAGAATGAGGCCGGCCATCAGAACGATGAACATCGCCGACACGGCGATATGGAGTCCCGGCATGGCCGGGAGAAATATTGCAGCGAGCCCCGCCAGGAAAGCGACAAGTATACCGGCGGTGAGCATGCCGCCCAGAAAGTTGAAGTTCTTCTTCGTGATCAGGGCATAGGCCGACAGTCCCAGGAAAATCGCTCCGGTGCCGCCCAGGGCAGTCATCACCAGTTGTGCGCCATTACCGACATGGGTCAGATAAATGTTGAGAATCGGCCCGAGAGTAAGTCCCATGAAGCCGGTGAGGGCGAATACGAAGACCAGTCCGAGGGCGCTGTTCTGAAACTTGGACACTAGAAACAGCAAGCCGAAATATCCGATCAAGGTCACGAGAACCCCAGGGTGAGGCAGTTCCAGAGCCATTGACAAACCCGCCGTAAACGCGCTGAACGTCAGCGTCATGGCTAGCAAAGCGTAAGTGTTCCGAAGGACTTTGTTGGTTTCCAATACGCCGGCGGAAGCGCGGGCGTAAGCCGGATTGACTTGGTTCATAATGATCTCCTTTGCTAGGACATAAACGGATGATTGGACCGAGAAATGGTACAGTAGTTTTTCGTACACGTGTAATAGTTTGAAGCTGACGGGGTTTTTTCATGCGCGAGTCGTTTCGAGACAAACTTTTCCGCCTCATCTCGGATCTCGTGCTTTGTCATTCGCCGAGCGGCATGGAACAGGAGATAGACGCGTTTATCCTTTCGTGGCTGGAGTCAGTCGGCGTCGAGGCTCACCAGGATGATGCCGGCAATATCATCGCGCGGATTCCGGGGAGGAACCCCGGCCGTGCGCTTGCCGTAACCGCGCACAAGGACGAAATCGGAGGCATCGTGAAACGCGTCCTAGAAGACGGCAAGGTGGAAGTGCGCAGACTCGGGGGCTCATTTCCCTGGGTTTACGGCGAAGGGGTCGTGGATCTGCTTGGGGACCGGTTGACGATCCCGGCGATTCTGAGTTTCGGTTCCCGGCACGTCTGCCACGAGTCGCCTCAAAAAGCCTACGAAGAAGACAGGCCGCCGAAATGGCATACCGTTTGGGTGGATACAAGAATGAGCAAATCGGAACTGGAAAACGCCGGGGTGCGTCCGGGGACTCGAATGGTGATCGGCAGACATCGAAAGGCGCCGTTTCGGATGGGCGATTACATCGCCAGCTACGCGCTGGACAACAAGGCAGCCGTCGCAATTCTTTTATTGCTGGCGGAAGCTATCAAAACGCCTACAGTCGACCTGGATCTGGTGTTTACTGCGCAGGAAGAGGTGGGGGCGATCGGAGCGCTCTATTACACCCATCAGACACGGGTTGACGAGCTGATCGCTCTGGAGATCGCCCCCAAATCGGCCGAGTATCCGATCGAAAGCGACGAAGATCCGGTGCTTTTGTCGCAGGACAGTTACGGCATGTACGATGAAACGCTCAATGGACGGCTGGCGGTGGCCGCTTGCAAGTCTGGCGTCCATGTGCAATATGCCGTTCTGAGCCAGTTCGGCAGCGACGCCTCGGTGGCGATGAAGGCGGGGCACGTGCCGAAGGCCGCATGCCTCGGGTTTCCGGCCGACAATACCCACGGATACGAAATCGCTCATTTGGGAGCGCTGGAAGCGTGTTATCACGTACTGCAAACCTACTTGTCCTGAGAAGGTCTAAAACGCGGGTTGGCTCAATGGTTGATTTTTGAATGTTCGTTGCCATATAACAGGCATAATCCGATTCTTGACTACACTCGTGGGTTATCGATGAAGAAACGATTTGGATTGATTTTCAGCATACTGATAGGGCTTTCCGTGGCGCTTTCCGGGATGGGCGACGCTTACGCCAAGCGCATGGGCGGCGGCAAATCGTTCGGCAGCCGACCCTCGTACAGCGTGCCCTTCAAGCGCTCCAGCGACATCACCCAACCCGCCTCGCCGACTCAGCCGCAGGCGTATCAGTCCGCGGCCCAAAAGAACCAAGCTGCGCGCGAAGCGATGTCGCGACGGGGCGGATTCATGGGGATGCTGGGCGGCTTGGCCCTGGGCGGTTTGTTGGGCGCTCTTCTGTTCGGCGGCGCTTTCGAGCATCTCAACTTTCTGGATATTTTGGTCTTCGCACTGATCGCCTTCGTGCTCTTCAAATTTCTTGCCATTAGGCGGAGAGCCGAATCGAGCGAAGCTGCCGCTGCGGGAGCCTATTATCCGGGGAGGGACGCGGCGCCGGATGCGGAATTCGATGATGCCTACCCGCGTCAGGCCGATGGGGGACAAACGGGCAGAACCCGTTTCAATACGGATATTCTGTTTGGGAAGGAACGCGGTGCTTCACCTTTGGGGCAAACGGCTAATCTGTCCGGTCAGACGAAATCGGTTCCGGCAGACTTCGATTCGGCCGCCTTCCTTTCCGGCGCAAAAGCGGCCTACGAGATGATGCAGAAAGCGTGGGATCAGGGAGACCTGGCTCAGTTGAGGGCCTTGACTACAGACAAGGTATTCGGCGAGCTTCAGGACCAATTGAGGGCACGCGGAACCGAGACCAACACGACGGAACTGCTCAAGGTCGATGTGGATCTGCTCGAGGTGCGTGACGTCGGGACGGAGCGCGAGGCGACCGTGCTTTTCGATGTCATCATGCGCGAATCGCCCGAGGAAAGGCCCGCACAGGTGCGCGAAGTATGGCACTTCGTGCGGCCGAAACACAGCCGCCAGCCGACTTGGTTCCTGGACGGCATCCAGCAGCTGGACGATTGACTCGTGCTGGAAAATCGGGGAGGCGATGGTTCAAGCTCACCTCCCCAAACTCGACGCATGAATAGAAACCCGATTTGGCTGCTAGCAGTCGTCGGCCTGATGTTGGCGGGCCTAGGACTACACCAGTGGGGTGGCGAGCAGAGTGCCCCGGATGCCGAATTTGTTACGATCAAGGGTGAGCACATCCGATTGCGGGAACTCCGGGGTCATCCGGTGCTGGTGACATTCTGGGCGAGCGACTGCCGGGCATGCATCGAGGAAATGCCCGAATTGGCTGAACTGTACCGCGAGTTCTCGGGCAGGGGCTTCAAATTGATTTCGGTCGCCATGCCCTACGATCTGCCGAGTCGAGTTGTACACTTGGCCGAGGCGAAGCAGCTGCCTTATCCCGTGGCACTGGATCCGCTCGGGCAGTTGACGGAAACATTCGACCGGGTCCGGCTGGTTCCCAATAGTTTCCTGATCGCTCCGGACGGCCATATCGTTATGCACCGGTTGGGACGGATTGATGCGCGGAATCTTCGGGAAAGCGTTGAGCGGATGCTCGGAGAGGCATAAGCGATGTGGCTGAAAGCCTTTCACCTTATTTTCATGGTGACATGGTTCGCCGGCTTGTTCTATCTCCCTCGCTTGTTCGTTTACCACACGATGAGCGCCGATGCCGTCAGCGTCGAGCGATTCAAAATCATGGAGCGCAAGCTTTATTTCGGGATCATGACGCCCGGAATGATTTTGACGCTCGTGTTCGGATTTTGGATGCTCCACGACTATGCGTGGGAAGCTTATGGTGACAGCGGTTGGCTGCGGGTCAAGCTGTTTTTGCTAGGATTGTTGGTGGGCTATCACGTCCTCTGCGGGAAATGGCTGAACGATCTGAAGCATGACCGCAACACTCACAGCCATATTTTCTTCCGCTGGATGAACGAAGTTCCGATTCTGTTCTTGTTTTCGATCGTCCTGCTGGCCACGCTCAAGCCATTCTAAAGTCCCTATCTGATGTCAAAACAATCATTTTGCCGTTTTTGTCGAGGATAACCACATGCCAACTTATGACTATCAGTGCGAAGCCTGCAAACATGAATTCGCCGCCATGCACAAGATCAGCGAAGCGGCACCGAAGTGCCCGGAATGCGGCGGCGGCGTGCGGAAAAAACTCTCGGCTCCGGCCGTACATGGCAGCAGCGGCAGAAAAGAAGCCGCAATAAACCCCGGACACGGCTGCGGAGCAGGGGCGTGCGGGTGTAAGCACTAAAACGATGGGTAACGAAATCCAATCGACTGGCTTTCCAGGGAAGGAAGGCGACTCGCTATTCAATCGCTTCCGTATGGAAACCTTCCTGATTCCAACATAGGACTGTTTCGCCGTTTCCCCATTCGGGTAAAACAAAGCGCCAGCAACGTTTATTCTCAATTTCTAACTCGTGGACAGCGGGCCTGTGGGTATGCCCGTGGATCAAGCGTTCCACGCCGTAACGGGTCATCGTTGTTCTTACGGCTTCCGCATTGACATCCATGATCTCTGTGCTTTTCCCGCGCTTATCGAGGCCGCTTTTGAAACGGTACCAGCGCGCATACAAGCGGCGCAGCCAAAGCGGCTTGGATAGTGCAGACTGTTTCCAGGTCTCGGTGCGGACGCGTTCGCGAGCTCTCTGGTACTGAAGATCGTCGGTACAAAGGAGATCGCCATGGGTAATCAGCGTGGGCACGCCATATAGATCGATGACTTCGTAGTCGCCCAGCAAGCTGATGCCGGTTTCGCAAGCAAACCGCTCCCCGAGCAGAAAGTCCCGGTTGCCGTGCTGGAAGTACACCTTGGTACCGGAGTCCGTAAGTCGCCTGAATGCGGACTTGATCTCCCGGTTAGGAGAGAGGTTGTCGTCGTCTCCGAGGTAAGCGTCGAAAAGATCTCCGAGTATGTACAGCCGCTCGGCATCGCGTGCGCGGCTCTGCAGAAACCGCAAGAAACGCTGTGTGATTTCCGGCTGTGCGCTACTGATGTGCAGATCGGAGATGAACAGCGTTTCGTTTTTCAAAGACGGGGATGTTCAGTTTATTGATCTACGACGGTCGCCTTCTCGATGATGATCGGCGTCTTCGGGACATCCGATGCCATGGGACCGCCGGAGCCCGTCGGGATCTTTGCCATTTTGTCCACGACGTCCATGCCTTCGGTAACCTCACCGAATACGGCATAACCCCAGCCTTGGGGTGTCGAACTCTTGTAGTCTAGGAACGCGTTGTCGACGAAGTTGATGAAGAACTGAGACGTGGCAGAGTGGGGATCTGAAGTGCGTGCCATGGCGATGGTGCCGCGCTTGTTCTTAAGTCCGTTGTCGGCCTCGTTCTTGATGGCTTTATGAGTGGGTTTATGCTCGAAATCTTCGGTATACCCTCCTCCTTGTGCCATAAAATTCGGTATTACCCGGTGGAAAATGGTGCCGTCATAATGCCCCTCGCGGACATAGGTCAAAAAGTTTTTGACCGTGGCCGGGGCTTTAGCGGCGTCTAGTTTTAACATGATGGCCCCGAGATTGGTCTCCAACTTCACTTGAGGGGCTGGTTCATTCATTTTGGGTTTCTCCGCTGCAATGGACGATAAGGCAAAGCCGAAAAGGCAGACAAAAGCGATTTTGTCGAGTCGCATAATTTCTCGAGTCAAAAATTAGGATTCGCGTACGGTGTCCATTTCCAGAGCTTGCTCAAAACTCGGATCGAGCTGACTGTCGGCCTCAAGCGAAGCGATTTCTTTAATGATACCGTCGTTCAGTCCATAAACCCATCCGTGCAGATCCGGACGGTTCCCAGCTCGCCACGCACGCTGAATTACCGATGTTTGCGCCAGGTTATGCACCTGTTCGATGACATTGAGTTCGACCAGGCGATTGTGGCGCGCTTCCTCGGAGTTTTCGGCATCGATGGTTTCCCGGTGCAGGCGATGGATGTCCTTGATGTACTTGAGCCACTTATTCATGAACAAATGGTCCGGATGTGGCTTTCCCATGGCTGCTTTAATGCTACCGCAGCCGTAATGGCCGCAGACGATGATGTGCTTCACCTTGAGAAAATCGACGGCATATTCCAACGCAGCCAGGAAGTTCATATCCATGATCGCCACTTGGTTGGCAATATTTCTATGCACGAAAATTTCACCCGGCTCGGTTTGTGTCACCTGATCCGCGTGCACCCGGCTGTCTGAACAACCGATCCAGAATACATCCGGGTGCCGCGGCTGACGCAGCTTTTCAAAAAATTCGGGATCGTGGGCGGCCTTCTCTTGAGCCCAAGCTTTGTTTTCAAGCAGCAGCCTTTCGAGTGGTTTCATAATGTTCTCCGTCTAGAGTGAGTTGTTTATCGGCGGAAGCGGGCTTTTTGGCTTTTTGGGGTTTTCCGTTGAGGTTTTTAAGTTCCACGGTGATGTTGTCGTCGGAAGCAGCCGCCACGAAGTCGTGGATGGTCTCAAGGATATCCTGGTCGATGAACTGCGCCCGGCTCGCATCGATGATGACATAACCGTTTTCCTCGACGCTGTCGAGATAGCGTCGCAGGAGCGCCTTGTTCAAGAAAGACACGTCCTTGTGCAACCGCAAGAGATAGTTGTTGCCGTGCTGGGTCAAGGTGATCGAGGCATGGAAGTTGGTCCGGATGACGTAATACAGACCGATCACCATACCGACGGCAATGCCCTTCAAGAGGTCGGTCGCGAGGATCGCCACGATGGTGACCACGAACGGCACGATCTGGCTGGCCCCTTTGGTGTACATCTCCTTGAACAGCTTCGGCTTGGCCAGCTTGTAGCCGGTCAAGAGCAGGATCGCCGCCAGGCAGGCCAACGGAATCAGGTTCAAATACTGGTTGATGAACATCACACTCAACAGCAGCAGGACGCCATGAACGAAACACGCCATCTTGGTGCGCCCGCCGGCGTTCACATTGGCGGAACTGCGCACGATCACCGCCGTCATCGGCAGCCCGCCGATGGCACCGGCGATCAGATTGCCAAGGCCCTGCGCCTTCAATTCACGATTGGTCGGGGCGACCCGCTTCAAGGGGTCGATCTTGTCCACCGCCTCCAGGCTCAAGAGCGTCTCCAAGCTCGCGATGATGGCGAGGGTGACGGCCACCGTGTACACCTCGGGATTGGTCCACTGCGTGAAATCCGGGAAGGTGAACTGCTGAAAGAAGCCCTGCACGCCCTGAATCTCCGGAAGCTTCACCAGATGCTCCTGGGCGATCGCGTAAGCGGGCGCGAACTTCGCCGAAAACAGGTTGTACGCCACCCCCCAGAGCACCGCCACCAACGGCCCCGGAATGAGACCGAGCACGGCGTTGCGCTTGAACAGCGAGGTCTCCCACATCAGCATGATCCCGATCGCGACCAGGCTCACGATCACCGCGCCCGGCGAAATCGCTTGGAGCGAATAGACGATCTCGGAAAACGTGGTGTGTCCGTCGGCCTGGAGATAGGACTCATCGCCCTCGAAATTGGCGTCGTAGCCGGCCGCGTGCGGCAACTGCTTGAGGATCAGGATCAGGCCGATGGCGGCGAGCATGCCTTTGATCACGGCCGACGGAAAGTAGGCGCCGATCACCCCGGCCTGGAGGAAGCCCAGGACCAGTTGCAGTCCACCGGCGATGACGACGCTCAGCAGCAAGGCTTGAAAGCTGCCGAGCTTGTCGATGGCATTGAGCACGATCACGGTGAGCCCTGCCGCCGGGCCGCTCACGCTCAGCTGTGAGCCGCTGGCCCAAGCGACCACCACGCCGCCGACGATGCCGGTGATGATGCCGGAAAATAGTGGAGCGCCCGAGGCGAGCGCAATCCCCAGGCACAGCGGCAGGGCGACCAGGAACACGACGATGCCTGCGGGAACGTCGTTCCGCAGATGACTTAAGTAATAACCGATATGTTTGTGCACCATAAGTTAAACCCTATTATTCGGTGAGGTTGTGCGATCGGTCGAGTCACGTGGATTCCGTTCCACAAAAGTTCGTTGTCTTTTTTCCGACAGAACGCAGATGAATCGGTGAATTGAACGATCGATCATGGGACTTTGGCGGAGGCCTCGTCCGACCCGGCATTAATCTATAACAGGTATCGAATCGATACAATCAATTTCCTCATTGCAAATTTCAACCTCCGCTTAAGGATTTAACTTGGCGGTTCGAAATTTTTCCGGTAACTCGGCATAAGCAGATGGACCTGCAGTCGCGTCGATCCGCGCAACCCAGGAGGTGACCGCCGGCGCGGTGGCGTTGGTAACAATGCCAGGCACGAGTCCTCCCAAGAAGACCAAAGCGATCAGTATCACGGCCAGAGCCGATTCCCGCGGACGCAGATCGGAAGCAGTACGGATCGTAGCCAGCTTTAACGGCCCCCAGAAAGCCCGCTGAAAGAAGCCCAGGAAGTACGCGGCTCCCAAAATCACGCCGAACAACGCGGCAAGACCGGCACCGGCGTGGGCCTTGAATGCACCGACGATGATCAAATGCTCGGCGGCAAAGCCGTTGGTGCCGGGCACACCCATGGCAGCAATGCCAAAAAGGAAGAAAAAGGCCGTGAACAAAGGCATCGAGCGCGCCAAGCCGCCCAGATTGGAAAGTTCGGTCGACCCCAGGCGGTGGTGGAGAAACCCGGCTAACAGAAAGATGCCGCCGGACACGACCGTAAAATTGATCAGTTGAAATAGCGCACCTTGCACGCCCTGGAGGTTCAACGTGGCGAGGCCGATAACCACGAAGCCGGCGTGGCTGATGCTGGAATAGGCCAACAAACGCCGCAAATTGGTTTGCTTAAGAGCGATGAGAGCGCCGTACAATACGCCGATAGTACCCAGGACCGTCAAAATCCAGATGTTTTCGCCGGCGGCATCGGGAACCAACGGGATGGCGAATCGCATGAGACCGTAAAGCCCGAGCTTGAGTCCGGTAATCAGAGCCGAGACTCCCGCCGGCCCTTCCATCGCGATCGTCGGCAGCCAAGTGTGAAACGGGAATAGTGGCACCTTGACCGCGAACCCGAGAAAAAGGAGCAGAAATACCGCCGTCCGCATCTCTTCGGAAACCGGCACGTGAAGCAGCGTCAGGTAGTCGAAGGAAAGCCCGCGCGGAGCGGACATTCCGATCTGCTCAGCGTGATTTAGCGCCAGGAGGATGATGGCGAACAGCAACGGAACGCCGCCCGCCAGCATGAAGAGCGTGTATTTGCTCGCGGCATAACGCCGTTGCGGGCCGATTCCCCAAAGGCTTACCAGGAAGAAAATGGGGATGAGCGTCAGTTCCCAGAATAGGAAGAACAGCGCCAGATCGAGTGCGCAGAACACGCCGAGTGTGGCGCTTTCCAAGACGAACGTGAGGGCGAGATAAAGCCTGACCTGGCTTTGAACCTGAGTCCACGACGCTGCAATCACGGCCGATGTCAGAAGTGCCGTGAGCGGCGGAAACAGAATCGAAAAACCGTCCACGCCGACGGTGTAAAAGACGTTGAGACTCGGTATCCAGACAGCCCGCTCGATGAGTTGCAATTTCGAGGAGCCGAAATCGAAAAGGCCGAGCAGAGCGAAGGACAGCAGCAACTCCGCGAGTGAGGCCGCGAGAGCGAACCGCCGTGCCGATGCCGGATTCGGAAGAAAAAGCAACAAACCGGCCGCCGCTAGCGGAAGGAATATCAGAACGGTCAGAATCGGAAAATCAACGGTAGTCAATGTTGTCTCCGGATGGCCAAAGCCGACAAGTCTATTTATGCGAACTCAATGTTTTTTTTCTTCGAAGCGCTCAAAACGCTGCGCCAATCCGTCCACGGATTCGTTCACGATCTGAACCCACGGTTCAGTATAGAAACCGACGCCCAACAAGACGGCACAGACCACGCCGTTCAGCGTCGCCTCGGGAACGGTAAGCCGGGTTTTCGGCCGCCGTAATACAGTCTTGCGTTGTGCCAGAAACGCGCGCTGGAAAGCCCACAACAGAAACGCGGCTGCCAAAACGTTGCCGGTGGCCACGGCAATGGTAATGCCCCAATCATGGGCTTCGATCGAGCCTTCCAAAAGAAGGTGGGCGGCATCGAAGCCGGGCGTGCCGGGCATTGCCATGGTGCTCAATGCGGAGACCAGGAACGTGATGCCCAGCAACGGCATGAGGTCGAACAGTCCTCCGAGACGCGGCAGCAAGGCGCTGCCGGCACGCCTGAACATCAAACTTGTCGCAAACAGCAGGCCGCTCGCGGCAATGCTGAAGTTCACCGAAAGCAGCAAGCTGCCGGCCAAGCCTTCGGAATTCAGGCAGAACACGCCGACCACCAGCATGCCGGTATGGCTGACCGCCGCGAAGGCCAAAAGCCGTCTCAGATTCAATTGCATCAGCGCCATCAGCGCTCCGTAGAACAGGCCCGCCAAAGCCAGGGCGATAACGGCAGGCTTGAGGGCATTAACCGCATCGGGCAGCAGCGGCAGCACGAAGCGCAATAGTCCGTATATGCCCACTTTAGCGCCCACCATAAATACACCTATAGTAGCCAGTGTTCCGTGTTGAGAGACTTGGGGCAGCCAAGCATGAAATGGGAATTGGGCCATGCGGATCGCCAGGGCATAGAACAGCAGTATGAACGCCGTGGACTGAACGCCGCGAGGAGGCAGTGTTTCGAGCAGCGCACCGAGCGCGAACGACCACTCGCCGGAGACCCGTGCATGATTCCAGCCCAGAACCAGAATGCCGAGAAAGAGCATTACCAGACCGCTCAGCATGAACTGCATGTGAACCCGGACGGCTCTGGGGGCATCCGCGGAAGCGGTGCTCCAGCGGCGCAGGATAAACGAGGCCGGTACAAGCTCGAGACAGGCCAGGATCCAAAACTGAAGCAGATCGACGGTAAAGAAGAGTGCGATAAGAACACTCTGGAACCCGAACAGGCTGGCGACATACAGCCCCGGCGACTGGCGCTCGGGCGTGATTTCCCCGTAGAGCATGAGCAGGAAGCTCAAGAGCGCCGTAACGAAAACGAAGAGTACGCTCAAGCCGTCGACGCCCAAGTGGTAATGGAGGAAAGGCAGAAGTGCCAGGTCCTCCACGAATTGTAAATGGGTGGTGCTGGAGTCGAAGGTTATCAGGAGATAAACCGTCAGGGCGAGTTCTAGACCCGAGCCGACCAGCCCGATGATAAAGGCGCGCCGCTGCGATTCGGCGAAATAAGCAGCGCCCATCGCCATCAAGGGCAGAAAGATCATCGTGCTGAGGATAGGAAAGGCGGACTGCGTCGCCCAGTTGATTTCAGCGACCATAGGTTCTTACACGGTGGCTAGCAGAGTGAAAAAGACGAAAAGAATCAGATAGCGCGGTTGGGCCAAGATGGATTCCAGGCGATTGAGCCGCATGCCGAAGCGGCGCCCGAGCGTCACGAGATCCATACCGATGCCTTGCAGGACCAGGCGCTCCTCGAACCAGTGGAAGGCGGAAGCGAAGAGATCGGTCACGATTCCGGGCAGGCCGCCGACCCGGCGTCCGTCGGTACGATAACCGGCGCCGAGATGATGTTCCTCCCGTTCGGCCAGGGCGGAGAGTCCCCGCATGGCAGGTGCGGGCAGGCCGACGATTTCCTCCACGACCCGGCGGTCGAAAACGTTCAAATCTGCGGCGACGCGAGCAATCGGCTTGACAAGGGCCTGATGGCCGAACTGTTCCAGCCAAAACCGCTGCAATGAGGCCGTATAAAGCCAGTGCGAGCGGCCGGCGAAGGCCGGCACCGGCCGCGGCGGATGGCCGATGATGCGATGTATTAGCGCCGGCGCGGTCAGGAACTGGTATCCGCGTAGTACGGTATGGGCAGCCAAATGCCAGGCTGCCAACTGCCACCAGCCTAGACCGCAAGCCAAGAACATCAGGCCGACCTGTGCGGTGGTGGAAAAAATAAGCGCCGACTTGACGTCGGTCTGCGTCAATCCGCACACAAAGCCGTAAAGTGCCGTTACCAGCCCCATGGCCGCCATGATCGCCATGGCCGCGGGTGCCGCTTCGAACACCGATTGGAGCCTCAATACCAGGAAAACGCCGGCATGGATCATCACGGCTCCGTAGAAAATGGCGCTGGACGGCGTCGGTCCTTCCATAGCGCGGGCCACCCACGGCGCAAGGGGCACCTGGGCCGACTTGGCGGCGGCCGCCAATAAGAAGCAGATCGCGATCAGACCGGCTTGAGAGCTGTCCAGTGTTGTAGCGCCTTGCGAAATTTGCGGCCATTCGACGCCCCCGGTCCAGGCGAAGGCCAGGAAGATTCCACCGGTGAAACCGGCATCGCCGATCCGATTGGTTACGAATGCATAGGTCGCATTGGCGGAGGCCACCGGCCGGTCATAGGCATAGGCGATGAGGAGATAGGAGCACACCCCTGCCAATTCCCAGCCGATAAAGGTGAATACGGCATTCCCGCCCAATACCAGCAACTGCATGGCACCGGCGAACAGGGAAAGGACCAGGAAAAAACGATGGAAACCGGCTTCGCGGTGCATGTAATTCACCGAAAATTTGGCCACCATCAGCGAGAACAACGCGAACAGCGACGACAAG
Organism: Methyloversatilis universalis; assembly: GCA_020723665.1. Classification (GTDB taxonomy): domain Bacteria; phylum Pseudomonadota; class Gammaproteobacteria; order Methylococcales; family Methylococcaceae; genus Methylocaldum. Next base: position 97,817 of record DYIL01000002.1, on the reverse strand, counting down.
CCGAGACTCAGGTTTCCTAGTGCAAAGCTCAGGTTGACGAGGTAATCGCCACTGGTCAGCCAGGTCCCGAGCACAAGCTGCTCGGAAATCAGTTCTGCCTGGCGGCACCAGAACACCGCGATGGTCAATAGAAAAGAGATCAACGTTGCCCCCACCGCTATCATCGCGGTGGGCCGTTCTCCCGGTTCTCCGGCGATACGTCCGGAAACGATGCCAACGCCTATGCCCAGGGCCGCCAAAATCGGCAAGCCCGGCACCAGCGGCACGATCCAATCAAACATGAACACCTCCCGAAGACGGTTGTTGAATCAGCGCGGGAGGCACCGGCTCGGTATGCCCGGCATACCAGTCGGGGGAACGTTCGACCACGGGCAGCGGACGAATCTCCCGGTTCCAAGCGACGAATCCGCGGCCTGGCACGAACATGGAAATCTCGCCGGTCTCCGGATCGATAGCGGACAGCAGCACCCAGCCGTTGCCGATCAGCTCCTGTAATGATGGTTGACGCTCGTAGATCGCAGTCAGGACTTCGGTTTTGTGCTCCACGACGATTTGCAGACGCATAGCTTCGTGGATTTCGATCATCTGCCTCGGAAGTCCGGTCCTGAGATCGCTGGCAGCACCTTCCATGACGCCGAAAAGTCCGGTCACGTTATGGGGAACCTTGGTGCCACAGCCGAAACGCTCGTTGTTCACGGTGGAGAAGTAATACTCGAGATTGATACCGGCCCCGACGGGACCCACGGCCAGCAAAACGTTTTCAAGTACGTTGCCGAAAGGATCCTGCGTCGGATCGTAGGAAATCAAAAACACCCGGCGGTCGAAGAACACACCTTGACTGAAGGACCGCCGTCCGACGAATGCGGCAGCATTGGTGGCGTGTCCGAGTTCGGGACGAGCTTGGCTGAAATCGGTGGCACGCTCGGCAATATGAGCGAGCGCCGTGTCAGGCGTCGGATTGCGCGGGGCGGAGGCGAGCCGCCGGCAACGCTCGTGGGCCGAAAGGCGTCGTGCGGCATCGAGATCGCTGTTGAGCTTGCCGAACGCAGGGCGCGCAGCCGGCGGGAGATCCGTCAGGTCGAACCAAAGAATGTCCTCGTTGCAGGTATTGTGTTCCGCGCCGATGAACCAGGTATCGTCCGGGACGTTGATGCCTTTTTCAGCGAGCAAACGGCGGACTTCGGGACGGTTGGCCATGGCGGCGAAAGCCCGCGCGTTGGGTCCTCCGTGACGGCCGCTGCACGCGCCGCAGTCGTAGGCGGCGAGATGCGGGTTGTTCTGGCTGATCGATCCGTGTCCCATGAGAACCACCAACGGCGCAAAGCCATAGGTCAAGCCGGTGGCGCGCAAGAATGCCGCGACTCGGTCAGCCTGTTCCGAGGTGGTAAAGCCGAGGCGCGGATGTTCCACGCTCGCAGGAGCGCTATCGTTTGGCGCCGTAATGACCAGTTCGGTGGGCACCTCGGGAACGAAGAGAGCATCTACGCGTTGAACGAGAGCGGTTTGCCGGGCCGGGAAAAACACTTTACCGATCAGCGGGAGCAATACGCCCGGTGCCAGCAGATCGATCAAGATCTGAGAAGAAACCAGATTGCGCCGAATCCCCTGGTTGAACAGCGCTCCGATCCGCTGACGAAGGCTCAAGCGCCGATCATGTTCGGCAAGGCGATCGTCCTGGCCGGGGCGTGCGACTTCGCGCACCTCGTTGACGGGCGTGACCACGACAGGACACAGGGGAGTGGCCTTTTCGTCGTCGAGAGCTCGCCAGTTGATCGGTACACCGAAGAAGCCGGCGGCGCCCAAAGTTTCGATCTGCGGGTTCAATTCCTCGAGATGGCGTCGAATGCCTTCCTCGCGGTCGTCGATGCAGAAGATGACTTGCGCTTGCGGGCGGTCGTCCCGCTTAGCCCAGCGACCACGGCCTCGGTTGTTGGCGAGGGCGTTGAACAGTTCTTCTCGATAGCGGCGCTCATAGGCGGTGAGCCAGAGATGGCCCCGATCGGATGAGGACAATTCGCTCAGCGCGGCGACGAGGGCTTCGCAGGACTGTAAAGAAAGCGAAGCAATGTCATGACTCGAAAGGCCCAAGTGCTGAGCCAAACGGAACAAGCGCCACCCGCTGTTGTAAATGGTCAGCCGTTGGGGTTTTTCCGCCAGTGAACTGTGCTTCCACGTCGAGATCATGTCTGCTACAGACCACCAACGGTCGCGATCGAAGCTTCCGGGGCGTGACTCAGCGATCAGCTGCTGCGCGGCATCCGCCAGGTACTCGGGCAGACCGCCCTCGAACAGTGCGTGGCGCACGAGGAATTCGGACGGGTTCCGTTCGAAATAGGCGCGCAGTGACGGCCAAGTACCGGAGATGTCCCAGATTTCTCGGCAAAGTCCTTCGATCACGATCCGGTCCAGGACCAATCGAACGGCGAGATAATCCATGAGAGAGGCAGGCGCTTCCCGATTGGCCTCGTAATCGGGATGATGCTGCCGCCAGTTGATGATGCCCGACCAGCCGGGGAGTTCCAGAGCAATCCGCTCCAAATACGTTTCCCAGCGGTCTTCCGGAAGTCCCATCCGGATCAGTTCCGTATGAACCGCATCGACGGCCTGTTCCGGCAAAGCCGACACGACTTCCTGCCAATCCGGAAAATCGCTGAGACCGAGCGAGAAATCGTAAGGCGCCGAGCGACGCCATGCTGAATACAGTCCTTCCCGTCGGTCGGCTGCATGCCAGGCCGCCAGCCCCTCGTCCAAATGGGAGGCACAAAAGCGGATCAGTATCGGTCGGACCATGTCGAGCACATCCCGCCCGGTCAACGCAAGGAGCAGACCGCGCAACGAAATGCCGTGGCCGACGTCGGCGAAGAGTCTCTCGGAGAGCGCACGGGCCTCCGCTTTCATTTTTTGCCGCGCGAAAGTGGTACTTGACTTAGCGCCCGCGGACAATAGTCCGGACTCGTTCAACATGCTTTCGGCTTGACGGACCGTGAGATCGGTCAGGTCTTCGGGGTGTGGTGCGGTCTGGTCCAATCCGAGAACTCGTAAGGTGGCATTCCACAAGTCGCGGATTAGAGCGCTTTCCTGTAGAGCCTCCGCGCTTCCCGCCACCCGTTTGACCGAGTCCATGAGGCGGCGACGTGCATCGGGCGGGACATCGCTTTGAAACCGGTCGAGCACCCCCATTTCCTCGATTAGCCAGTTCAACTGGCTCGGCGTCACGGCATCCACGCCGTAGACCATGGCGATGCGATGGACATCCCTCCTAAGGATCGTTCGATCGCCGATTCGAAGCAGTGCTTCGTCGCCCTTGAGTTGCGGTGCCTCGGCGAAGGCGGCGGCCAGATCCTCATCGAGAATGCGGCCTTGGGCGTAGAACTTCCGGAATTCTTCATCGGGCAGATAGCCCCTGATGCCGGTCAGTTGCTCGACGGCTTCCAGAGCCTCTCGGAACGGCAGGTGCTGAAAACCGTGCAGCGTATTGTGATGCACGAAGTTCAGGATCGGCGCCTGTCCCGGCAAGACATGATCGAGGTGATCGACCGCCTCCTGCAACCGCCGGCGGACGTCGGGCTTCGAAGCTTTCGATTTGGGCGATAGCACGCTAGGCTCCTCAGAAATTCTTTTCATTGAAAACCATACTGAGTTGATTGACGGAGGCGTCCGTCAACGACACCATCGGACCCGGCATGAGGCCTAGTGCCATGATGCCTGCCGCCAAAACTCCGGCGGCAACAAGCTCGTGGCTGCGCAGATCGTGGACATTTTGCATTTCCGGCCGCATCGGACCCGTAAACAGCCTGGCGGCGGTCCGGATGGCGTAGGAGGCGCCTATGAGCACGCCGAGACTCGCAAAGAGCATGATCCATCCGAAACTCTGAAAGCCGCCGATGATGGCATGAAGTTCCGCCACGAAACCCGCCGAGCCCGGCAATCCCATAGACGCGAGCAGGGCCAGGGTCGTAAAGAAGGCGAAGCGCGGAGTCACTTGCACCAGGGAACTGTAGTCCGAGATTTCCCGGGTGTGGGTGCGTTCGTAGAGAAGACCGATCAATAGGAACAGCGCGCCGGCAATCAGACCGTGGGCGGTCATCTGCAACACGGCACCCAGCAATCCGGCTTGATTGAGTGCCGCAATGCCGATCAGCACGACGCCCATGTGACTAATGGAGGAATAGGCGATCATGGCCTTGAGATCGGTCTGCCGCCAGGCCAGCAACGCTCCGTACACGAGGCTGACCAGGGCTAGGCCGGCGAGCAGGGGCTGAAGCGCCAGAGCGGCTTCGGGCAACATGCCGGTTGCTTTGAGCAGGCCATAGGCGCCCATTTTGAGAAGCGCGCCGGACAGCAGAATACTCACAGGACTTGGCGCTTCCACGTGTGCGAGCGGCAGCCAGCCGTGGATGGGAAATACCGGCATTTTTACGCCGAATCCGATCAGGAAGCCCAGGAAAATCCAGATTTGTTGATCCTTGGGCAGGCTCCGTGCAGTGGCCAGCATAGACCCCATCGTCGTGGAGTGTTCGGAGGACGCGGTGAAAATCATCAACAGGCTCACCAGCATGAACACCGATCCACCCATGGTGTACAGAACGAAATTGAGGCTAGCCGTATGTTTGCGCTTGCCGCCCCACTGGTCGATAAGGAAAAAGAGCGGGATCAGCGTCAACTCCCAAAACACGTAGAACAAAGCCCAATCCTGGGCGAGAAAGACGCCGATCATGCCGAACTCGAGGGCGAGCAGCCAGAAATGGTATCCCTTGACCCGCGTGCTCACGCTCTCCGAGGCCAGCATCGCCACTAGACAAAGGAGGGCCGACAACACGACCATGGGCAGGGAAAAGCCGTCGACCCCGAGGGCGTAATAACTTCCGAGTTCCGCGTTCCAGAGCTGGCTCTCGGGGAATTGGATCGCCGAGGAGGATGTGTCGAACTGAAACAAAAGCCAAACGGTCAACATCAGAACGACGCCCGATGAGCCCAAGGCGACCGCTCGAATCGAGCGGATTTGCTGCGCCGGTAAAGCCAAAATGACCAACGCACCGACAATGGGTGTCCAAAGAATCAGACTGAGGATATACATGATCAGATGCTCATTTCGCCCGGCACGGCCGCGAATCTTGAGGCTCGATTAGCCGAGTGCCGGAAATGTCCTAGATGTTTTGAGTCGATACTATAAATCAAAATTTCTGCGATGGTAAGCTTACCATGCGATATTCGTGCAAACGGGCGTTCACGAGAAAAGACACCTGTGTCAACCGAAAGCAACGCTCTCGACGGCTTACCGTTTATAGGGTTGCGGCAGGTTACGCCTTGCTCTAAATTGTCCTATTCGCAAGAAGCTTGCCGAATATAATCCCCCATTCCTTCTCAGATATGAAATCAACCAAGACGCGCTTCGCTCCCAGTCCGACCGGTCTCATGCACCTCGGCAACGCCCGCACGGCATTATTCAGTGCGTTATTCGGGGACCGTTTCCTGCTTCGCATCGAGGATACCGATAGCGAGCGGAGCCGCAGCGAATTCGTCGATGAACTGATCGCCGATCTGCGCTGGATGGGCTTGAATTGGGACGAAGGTCCCGAAAATGCCGAGCCGGATGAACGATACTTCCAATCGTGCCGCGGCGCGATTTATCAGCGTTATTATGAGGAACTCGAGCAGCAGGGGCGCGCTTATTTCTGTTTCTGTTCGCCGCGGGAGCTGGAGATTTCGCGCAAGATTCAGTTGAGTTCCGGCCAGCCGCCGCGTTACACGGGCAAGTGCTCGCACCTCACCGCGGACGAGGTGAGCCGCAAGTTTGAGGAAGGACTTCGACCGACCTTGCGCTTTCGAGTGCCGAAGAACGAAACGGTGGAGTTCGAAGATCTCGTGCGCGGACCGCAGAAATTCGCTACCGACGACATCGGCGACTTCATCATCCGCCGGGCCGACGGAAGCGCGGCATTTTTCTTCTGCAACGCCATCGACGATGCACTGATGGGGGTGACGCACGTGCTGCGGGGAGAAGACCATCTCGCCAATACGCCCCGGCAGATGCTGGTTCTTGCGGCGCTCGGCTTGCCAATACCGCAGTATGCCCATATTTCGCTGATTCTGGGCAATGACGGAGCGCCCCTGTCCAAGCGCAACGGCAGCCGTAGCCTGAAACAGTTGCGCGAGGAAGGCTATTTTCCGAGCGCTCTGTTGAACATGCTGGCCCGGCTGGGCCATCACTATGACAGTGACGAACTCATGGATTTCAAAGCGCTCAAGGCGAACTTCGATCTGTCCCGCCTGGGCAAATCGCCGGCACGGTTCGACGTCGCCCACCTGGATCACTGGCAGCAACTGGTGGTCCGATCGGCCGACGACGAGACGCTCAGGGGCTGGCTGCGCAAGGAGACCGCCGCCATCATTCCGGACGAGCATCTTCCGGCGTTCATCGAGATCGTGCGTAGCAATTGCGTTTTCCCGGACCAGGCCGACCGCTGGGCGCGCATCCTGTTCACGGACGAGCTGCAGTTCGATCCGGATGCCGCCGAAGCTGCCGCACAAGCAGGAGAATCTTATTATCTTTCCGCCATCGACGCGGCCAACGCGGCTCCGGCCGATTTCGACATATTTCTGCGCGAGCTGAAAGCTCGGACGGGAGTGAAGGGCAAGGCGCTGTTCATGCCGCTCCGCGCCGGCTTAACCGGGCGTCTGGACGGACCGGAACTCGGGGCGATTTACCGATTGCTGGACCCGCACCGGCTGCACCGCCGGTTGGCCGAATTCACCTACGAGTCCGAATGATGCTGAAGATCTACAACAGCCTGACCGGCCGCAAGGAAGTCTTTACCCCCATCGAACCGGGCAAGGTCCGGCTCTATGTGTGCGGGATGACCGTGTACGACTACTGCCATTTGGGACATGCCCGCGTCATGGTGGTATTCGATATGGTCGTGCGCTATTTGCGCCATCTTGGATTTAAGGTCACGTACGTTCGGAATATCACCGACATCGACGACAAGATCATCAAGCGCGCCAACGAGAATCGAGAATCCATCGCAGCGTTGACTGCTAGGTTCATCGATGCGATGCACGAGGACGAGCGGGCGTTGGGCGTACTGCCTCCCGATGTCGAACCGCGCGCAACACAATCCGTCGACGATATGCTGGCCATGATTCAGGCTTTGATCGACCGCGGCTATGCCTATATCGGCGACAACGGCGACGTTTTCTACGCGGTGTCGAAATTCGAAGGTTACGGCCGTTTATCCGGCAAGAACATCGAAGATCTCCGGGCGGGCGAACGGGTGGAAGTCGAGGAGGCCAAGCGCGACCCCCTGGATTTCGTGCTGTGGAAGATGGCGAAGCCGGGAGAGCCGGCTTGGGATTCGCCGTGGGGCAAGGGACGTCCCGGTTGGCACATCGAATGTTCGGCCATGTCCACGCGTTGCCTCGGACATCACTTCGACATCCACGGCGGCGGCATGGATTTGCAATTCCCTCACCACGAAAACGAGATCGCGCAATCGGAAGGGGCTACCGGCGAAAAGTTCGTCAACGTTTGGATGCACAACGGGTTCGTGCGGGTGAACGAGGAGAAGATGTCCAAATCCCTGGGCAATTTCTTTACGGTCCGTGAGGTTCTGGCCCGTTATCGCCCGGAAGTGGTGCGGTTTTTCATTCTCAACAGCCATTACCGCAGCCCGCTCAACTACTCGGACGAAAATCTCGACGAAGCGAATGCCGCGCTGACCCGGCTTTATACTGCTCTGCGCGGAATCCGCAGCGATTTACCGCTTTCGGAAGGCGATCGAGGTAAAGCGTTCGTCGCCCGTTTCGAAGAAGCGATGAACGACGATTTCAATACGCCCGAAGCGATCGCCGTGTTGTTCGAGCTGGCGAGGGATGTCAATCGGGCGCGGAATGCAAGCCGGGAGGAAGCGGAAAACTTAGCCGCTACGCTCAAGCGGCTCGGTGGAATACTCGGCCTGTTACAGGCAGACCCGGAAGAATTTCTGAAGTCTGGAGCCGGATCACTAAGGCTTGAAACAAAAGCGGGTGCCGAGTTCGATGCCGGGATTATTTGGAATGACGAACGCATCGAGCAAAAAATTCAGGAGCGCCTAGAAGCACGCAAGAACAAAGACTGGGCCACCGCCGACCGCATTCGGAATGAGCTCAAAGAGCAGGGCATCGTATTGGAGGATACGGCCGGCGGCACCACCTGGCGACGAATTTGACTTTAGCTGACCGGCTGCCTGAGGCTATGTGGGAAGGAATGGGGCGTCAGTCCGGATATAAATCGCGGAAAGGCATAATCCGTTAAAAGAGACGGAAAGGCTTTTTGGATCGGAAATTCCAAGGGAGGAGTTGTGAAACTTGAAGCCGGGAAGATGAGGACTATTGGAATTCGCGCAGGATTCCTTTTGGCGATTATTGCCATGGGAATCGTTGCTTTTCGGTCTTCCGGAGGCGCGTATGAGTCCGAAGGGCAACCGTTTTCGGTTGAAGTCATCGCTCAGCAGGAGGACGTGGTCTGGGGATTCGATTTTCTCCCGGACGGACGGATCGTATTCACGGAACGAGACGGACAGTTGCGTATTCTCGATCCGAGTACCCAATCGGTGCAAACCGTTCAGGGCGTGCCGGCCGTGGTTCAGGCCGGGCAAGGCGGACTGCTTGACGTGAGGGTTCATCCCGATTTCGACAAGAACGGGTGGATTTACCTGACCTATTCTGAGAAGGTGGATGCCGGAATGACCACGGCACTCGGCCGCGGTCGGCTGGAAGGAACGGAGCTGAAAGATTACCGGAAGCTTTTCAGCGCTTGGGAGCCGAACGGAAATAACATTCACTTCGGCTCGCGGATCGAATTCGACGGTGCAGGCAAGCTCTTCATCTCGGTTGGCGATCGCAACGAGCGTCATAAGGCGCAAGATCTGCGCTACCACAACGGCAAAATTCTGCGCCTGAACGAGGACGGCAGCGTGCCGGTCGACAATCCGTTTGCGAACAACCCGGACGCCAAGCCGGAAATTTGGAGCTACGGTCACCGCAATCCGCAAGGATTGGTCAGGCATCCGGTGACAGGCGAGTTGTGGGAGAGCGAATTCGGACCCCGCGGCGGCGACGAAATCAACCTGATCCGCCCGGGAGCGAACTACGGTTGGCCGGTCATTACCTATGGCCGCGAATATTGGGGGCCGAAAATAGGGGAGGGTACGGAAAAACCCGGTATGGAACAGCCGGTGGCGTATTACGTACCGTCCATTTCCCCGTCCGGAATCGGGTTCTATTTCGGTGACGCCTTCCCAAGATGGAAGGGCAATCTGTTCGTGGCCAATTTGAGCGGTCAGCACCTTCGTCGACTGGTGATAGACGCCGACTATAAGATCGTGAAGCAGGAAGAATTGCTGAACGATCTCGACGTGAACTTTCGCCAGGTGAGGCAGGGACCCGAAGGGTTTCTTTATTTTTCGACCGATGACGGCAAAATCGCTCGTTTAGTGCCTGTTCGGTAACGACTCCGCTGTAGCGGAAAAAGAAAAGCAAGCGCGATCCCGTTCACTTTTTAGGAAACCATGAAAACACAAAATTCCGAAGACTTTTCATTCGTTGACCTCGATCCGGGACCCGGACCGTACGACGCCTTTCGTTTCTGCCCCCGCTGCGGCGGCGAATATTTGAGCATTCACGAGCAGCGCGCGATCAGATGCGGGCGCTGCGGCTTTTTGTTTTTTTTCAACACGTGCACGGCGGTGGGTGGGTTCGTATTCCACCAAGATCAGCTCATTTTGTGCGTGCGCGCCAAGGAGCCGGCAAAAGGCAAACTCGACCTGCCCGGCGGATTCGTCGATTTCGACGAAACCGTGGAAGACGCGCTGCGGCGGGAAATCGCAGAAGAATTGAACATCGAAACCACCAACTATCGCTATCTGAGCAGTGCGCCGAATGATTACCTTTACGGCGGTGTGCTATACAAAATCACGGACCTGTTCTTTGTTTGCGATGCGCTGCAGATCGACACCCTTCGGGCGGCGGACGACGTGGCCGATTTTCGGCTGGTGTCCCCTTACGATGTCGCGCCCGAAGAGTTAGCCTTCAACTCGACGAGACTGGCGCTCGTAAAGCTCCGAACCTGGCTGGATCAGACCTGAGAACGGCTGTCCTATGGTCTGCGGTTACGATAGGTTCGCCAGATCAGCCGGAACGACGGCGTCAATCCGATTCCGGAATCGTAGACCCATGAGTCCAGTTCGTTCGTGTCGAACCACCGGCACTCGTCGATTTCTCTCGGGTCGAGCCGCAGCGTGCCGGAATGGACGACCCGATAAACCTGGACGAATTCCCATCCGGTATGCACTGATGCGGGCAGCTTGAACAAGAATCGAAGAGGCGAAGGGCTCTCGATTCCGAGTTCTTCCCCCAACTCCCGCAACGCGCACTCGTCGTAGCTTTCGCCCCAGTCGACGTGACCGGCGGCGGAGGTATCCCAAAGTCCGGGATTGATGTCCTTGGTGTTAGAACGTTTTTGCAGCAGTATTTGGTCGAGATGATTGAACACCAGGATGTGCACGGCCCGATGGCGCAATCCCAGCCTGTGAACTTCGGCGCGCGTACGCTGACCGACGACCCGGTCGTCCTCGTCGACTTCGTAAAGCAATTCGTCCTTCATTTGGTGGCTCGTGCGGGCATGTCCGGAACTGCGGTCCGACCGACGCCAAGAGAAGATGCCTGTTGCGTCGACGTCGGAATCGACGCGACGGCATTCTCGTCCGGTGCAAAAACCTCCCAGCCGCCGCCCAGCGCCTTATAGACGGCGATCAGAGCGGTCGCCGTGGCGGTTTCGCTTTGTGCCAATTGCTCCTGATCCAGGAGCAGGCGGCGTTCGGCGTCCAGTACGGTGAGGAAATCCGTGATACCGTCTTCAAAACGAAGGTGTGCAAGCTGATGAGCGCGCTCGCTCGCAGTTGCCGCCGAACTCAATAATGCGCGGCGGGCGCGCTCTCGATTGTAATTCACCAGTGCGTTTTCGGTTTCTTCAAGCGCCGTCAGCACGGTTTGTTCATAATTTGCAAGCCTGGCTTCCGCGCTGGCGTCCGCCGCCTTGATGCGGGCTCGGACGCGTCCGAGATCGAGAAACGCCCAGGAGATTCGTGGTCCCGCCGAGAAAGCTTCGGTACCGGAGGCGCCGAGCCCGGCAAGCGTGCGGGACTCAAAGGCGATGGTGCCGTTGAAGGTTACCCTGGGGAAAAGATCTGCCGTGGCGACACCGATTCGGGCGGTCGCCGCAGCCAGATTGCGCTCGGCAACGCGGATATCCGGGCGGCGCCGCAGGAGATCGGGGGGCGAGCCGATCTGGATCGTTTCGGGAATCTTGGGTATCGGCGCGGGCGCGGACAGCTGGCTGGATAGGCTGTCCGGAAGCTGACCGATCAGCACGCCGAGGCGATGGATGCTCTCCCGAATCCGGGTTTGGATGGGCGGAATCGTCGCCAGCGTGGAGTCGAGTTGGGCTTTGGCGCGCGAGGTATCCAGTTCCGTGCCGCGGCCGGCTTCCAGCCTGGCTTGGGTCAATTCCAGGGTAGCGGCCTGGTTGTCGGCGTTTTTCTGGGCGACGTCCAGTTGATTCTGCAAGCCCCGCAATTCGAAGTAATTGCGCGCCACCTCCGAAATGACGCTGACCAACAGGTCGCGCAGGTCGGCCTCCGCGGCCTCGACTTCAGCGTCGCGCGCTTCGATGCTGCGCCGTATCCGGCCGAAGAAATCCACTTCCCAAAAGGCGTCGAAGCCGACGTTGAAGAGCTCGAGCTCGCGCGGCGCAAAGGTCCGGCGGTTCATGGCGTCGAAGCTTCGCTTTTGCGTCGTGTAATTGGCATGGCTGGTAATCGTGGGGAGCAGATCCAGCCCGGCTTCGAGGTAGAGTGCGCGCGCGACTCGGAGATTCGCTTCGGCCGCCTTGAGATCCCGGTTATTGCTCACCGCTCGGTCAATGAGTTCCGACAGCACCGGATCGTCGAATTGCTTCCACCAGGCCACCTCGATTCCGTCCCGTTTGAATTCGGGAAGGACGGTATGGGCGAACTGTGCGCCCGGCGCGGCGTCCGGTTGCTGATAGTCAGGACCGACCGCACAGGCGGAAATCAGGGCGGAGAGCGCGATCGTGAATGCGCTGCGCAAGGATGTGCCCGAAGAGCGATCGCCTGTCGCGGATCGCCCGGGTCGATTGGCCGTGCAAAGTTTGGACATAGCTTCGCGAATCAGGGATTGTTATTCGGCGTAGAGTGAATCTCGGCGTCGGTCGGCTCGGAAGACGACCGCTGACGGCGTTCGACCAACTTCCGTATGACCACATAAAACACCGGCGTCAACAGCAGGCCGAAGAACGTGACGCCCAGCATGCCGCTGAACACGGCGGTGCCCAGTATTCGCCGGTTTTCGGAGCCGGCACCGGTGGATACGACCAGCGGGAAAACGCCGAGAATGAACGCGAAGGAGGTCATCAAAATCGGTCGAAGGCGCAGCCGCGCCGCTTCGATGGCGGCTTGATAACGATCTCTGCCGGCATCTTGAAGATTGCGGGCGAACTCGACGATCAGAATCGCATTCTTGCTGGCCAGTCCGACCAGTACGATAAAGCCGACTTGGGTGAAGATATTGTTGTCCATGCCGCGAAGCCAAACGCCCGCCATCGAGCTCAAGAGACATGTGGGAACGATGAGAATGACGGCGAACGGCAAGGACCAGCTCTCATACTGTGCGGCTAGTGCGAGAAATACGAAGATCACGCTCAGGGGAAATATGATCACGGCGGTATTGCCGGACAGGATCTCCTGCAGGCTGAGTTCGGTCCATTCATAGCCCATGGTGAGCGGAAGCTCCCGGTTCGCCACCTGTTCCATGAGGGCGATGGCCTGGCCCGAACTGACGCCGGCCAGGGTGCTGCCGTTGATCTCGGCCGAGGGATACAGGTTGTAATGCGTCACTTTATCGGGGCCGACGGTCTCGCGAACATCGACCAAGGTGCCGAGAGGGACCATGTCGCCGTTCAGGTTGCGAGTCTTGAGATTGGCGATATCCGAGGGTCTGAGCCTGAACATCGAGTCGGCCTGTGCCGTAACCTGATAGATTCTGCCGAATCGATTGAAATCGTTGACGTACAGCGAACCGAGATAAATCTGCAGCGTTTGGAAGACGTTGCTCAGCGGCACGTCGTACGACTTGGCCTGGGTTCGGTTGATGTCGACATAGATCTGTGGCGCGCTGGCCCGGAAGGTTGTGAATAGACCAACCAGCCCGGGCTGCTCGTTGCCTTTGGCGATGATCTCGTTCGTAACACGCTGTAATTCCTCGGGGCCGACGTTGGCGCGGTCCTGGATCTGTAGCTTGAAGCCGCCCACCGAGCTGAGGCCGCGGACCGGCGGCGGCGAAAACACGGCGATCTGCGCGTCCTCGATCACGGAGAGATTTTCACGCAGTTTCGCGATGATCGAGTCCGCCGAGAGTTCCGGATGCCCCGCGCGATCTTCGAAGGGCGTGAGACTGGCGAACATGGTGCCGGCGTTCGACTGGCGGCCTCCGGCCAGAAGCGAGAATCCGGCATAGGCGTTCACGTGAGCGACGCCCTCGGTCTCGAGGATGATTTTGCTGGCGCGCTCGATGACCGCGTCGGTACGTTCCAGCGAAGCAGCGTCCGGGAGCTGCGCGTAGAGAATGAGATAGCCCTGATCCTGCTGCGGGATGAATCCGGTCGGCACTTTGGCGAAAGCGAGAAAATTGAGGCTGTTGAGCCCTACGTAAAGCACCAAGATCACGCCCGTGATGCGAATCAGCCGGCCTACCAGCCGCGAGTAGCCGTCGCTGAAGGCGCTGAAGAAGCGATTGAAACCGCGGAAAAACCATCCGAAGAGGCGATCGGTCAAACGCGTGAACCAATCTTTCTCCCCGTGCGCACGGTCCAGAAGGACGGCGCAGAGCGCCGGACTGAGCGTGAGCGAATTGAACGTGGAAATAATCGTGGATACGGAGATGGTCAGGGCAAACTGCTTGTAAAACGCACCGGATACGCCGGTGATGAAGGCCGTCGGCACGAAAACCGCGACCAATACCAGGGATGTCGCGATAATCGGACCGACGACTTCTTCCATGGCTCGGCGGGTCGCTTCCCGGGCCTTGAGGCCGAGCGCCATGTTTCGTTCCACGTTTTCGACCACGACGATGGCGTCGTCCACGACGATGCCGATGGCGAGGACCAGTCCGAACAGGGAAAGTGTGTTCAGCGACAATCCCATGGCAGCCATGACCGCGAAGGTGCCGACGAGGGATACGGGTACCGCCAGCAACGGGATGATCGTGGCTCGCCAGTTCTGCAGGAACACCAATACCACGACCACGACCAGCAGGATCGCCTCGAAGAGTGTCTGGACGACCGCGGCGATAGACTGCGTCACGAACACCACCGTGTCATAGACCAGGAGATAGTCGAGCCCTTCGGGGAAGCGCAGTTTGAGCTTTTCCATGGCTTCCACCACCGCCTCCTTGGTCTCGATCGCGTTGGAGCCCGGCAACTGGAAGATGGCAATGCCGACCGTGGGTGTACCGTCGAGTTTGAGCGACGAGCTGTAGTCCTTGGCTCCGAGTTCGATTCTCGCGACGTCCTTGAGTCGCGTCACCTGCCCGTCCTTTCCGGTCTTGATGACGATGTCACCGAATTGCGCTTCGTCCATCAAGCGTCCCATGGTGGTCACGGTGAGCTGGAAATCGATCCCGCCCGGTGTGGGCGGCTGCCCCACCACGCCGGCCGCGACCTGGATGTTTTGTTCGCGGATTGCCTGAACGACATCGGTGGCGGTCAGGTTACGGGCCGCGACTTTTTCCGGGTCGAGCCAAACCCTCATGCTGTATTCTCGTTCGCCGAACAGGACGATATCGCCGACGCCCGGCAGCCGGGCGAGCACATCCCGGATCTGCAGCAGAGCGTAATTGCTGAGATAAACGGAATCGTAGCGTCCGTCGGGCGAGATCAAGTTCACCACCAGGCTCAAGTCGGGGCTGCGCTTGCGCACGGTGATGCCCTGTCGTCGCACTTCTTCCGGCAGTTTCGGTTCGGCCAGAGCCAGCCGGTTCTGTACCAGCACTTGCGACTTATCGAGATCGGTTCCCGGCTTGAACGTGATGGTTAGGCGCATGACCCCATCGTTGGTGGACTGGGATGACATGTACAACATGTCTTCGACGCCGTTGATCTCCTGCTCGATAGGTGTTGCCACTGTCTCGGCCAACACTTGGGCATTCGCGCCCGGATAGGTTGCGCTGACCTGAATGGTGGGCGGCGCGATCTCGGGGTATTGTGCGATGGGTAGGGAAAATGCCGCGAGTCCGCCAACCAGAACGATGAGAATGGAAAGTACCGACGCGAAGATAGGACGGTCGATAAAAAAATGAGTGAATCTCGTCATGTTCGGAGGCGTGTCTACGATGAAGTGCCGTCGGTTTCCGAGAGGGTGATTTGCTCCGCTTCAATCTTGGTCCCGGGACGAATTTTTTGAATGCCTTCGATGATTACCCAGTCGCCGGGCTGCAGCCCTTCCGAGACCACTCGCATCCGGCCGGTTGCGGCGCCGAGTACGATCCGACGATATTCGACCGAGCCGTCGTCTTTCGCGACCCAGACGAACTTTTGTCCCTGGTCGGTTCCGATGGCTCTGTCCGGAATCAAAAGACCTTGATAGGGCGCGCTTCCCGGCACGCGAAGCCGGGCGAAGAATCCGGGGCTCAGAAATTCTTTTGGATTACTGAAGACCGCTCTGGCGCGCAAAGTGCCCGTGCTGGGATCCATCCGCGGGTCGATGTAATCGATATAACCTTCATGTGGAAAGTCGGATTCGTCGATAAGGGCCAATTTCGCGGTAATTCGAGTTTCGCGGGCGCTCACCCGCTTCCCGGCTTCCGCCAAACGCCTGTATTTCAGAACCGCGCGTTCGTCCGCGTCGACATAAACGTAAACGGGATCGACGGATACGACGACCGTCAGCAGAGTCCCGCCACCGCCGCCGCTTACCAGATTGCCCTGGGTGACGAACTCGCGTCCGATTCGGCCGCTGATAGGCGCTCGTATCTCGGTGAATTCCAGATTCAGCCTGGCCGTCTGCGCTGCCGCGTCTGCGGCGCGAACGGCGGCCGCAGCCTCGCGTTGGCCTTTGCTCCGGGCGTCGTATTCTTCTTCTGAGATGGCCTTGGCCCGCCTGAGATGCTCAGCTCGCTGCAAGTCGTTCTTCGCCAATTCGAGCCGTGCCCGGGCGCGTTCGAGTTCCCCTTCCGCCCGATTCAACTCGGCTCGGTATGGGCGGGGATCGATGACAAACAATAAATCGCCCTTTTTTACCTTGTCGCCGGCCTTGAAGTTGACCTTGTCCAGGTAACCGTCGATTCTCGCACGTACTTCCACGGTCTCCATCGCTTCGATTCGCCCCGTGTATTCGTCCCACTCCAAGACTTCCTTTTGCAGTGGCTGGGCGACCTTGACTTTAACCGGCGGCATTTTGGCCTCCGCCGCGGGGGCATCCGAGGGTTCGCTGCAGCCGAGGAGCAGGACGGCCAGTGCCGCTAAGAGACCTAGCCATAGCGTGATACGGCGAAACGTAGTGTCGGAAAACATCAGAAATCGAGGACTGAAAGTTTGATGTAACAAACGGTGGGCTTTAGCGGCTGCAAACGAAGCTGGCATAAGTTTGGCGTATCAAGCGGGAACGGCAGGGATGGCGACACGACATGAAAAGAAAAGGTAAGATATCGTTTCATTATTCTTGCGAAACTGGACGGCTATGTCAATCTATCTCCAAAAATAGTAACGATAATGAATCGAATAGGCCGCCCCAGGAAGGGCGAAATTGAGATCCGTCGGGATCAACTTCTCGATCATGCGCTTCGGCTTTTCGTGGAAAGAGGCTACGGCAACGTAAGCCTGGAAGCGATCGCTCGCGAAGCTCGCGTGTCTCTCCGCACCATTTACCGATATTTCGGCGGTAAAGGGGGGCTGTTCGGAGCCGTCATCCGCCACTACAGCGATCTGTTGGTGGCTACGCTGCCGTTGGACCAGGCCCTCGCCAAACCCTTGGAAGAAACCTTGGTCGCGTTCGGAAAGCATTTCCTGTTTCGGATTTCCCGCCCGGAGATCATTCGCCTGCGTGCGCAACTGATCGCCGAGGCGCACCAATTTCCGGAATTGGCGGCCGAATTTTATGAGCAGGGACCGCAGCGGACGCTGGATCGGCTCGCGAAGTTTTTCGGCATGCATCAGCAAGCAGGTCATGTGGTCGCCATGGATCCGGCATTTTTAGCCGGACAGTTTGTCAACGCACTCCGCGGCGAGCGCTTTCAGCGGCAACAGCTGGGCTTGGAAAGCGCGCCAACCGAGGACGAAGTCGAGCGTTGGACCCGGCAAGCGGTCAAATTATTCCTGCAGGGCTGCTTGAACCGTACGGATACGGCATGAACGGCTGAAGTTCGGCTTAACGGCGAAGCTCGGGCGCCGCTAAGCCGGCTCGTCCGGGAAAAAAATAAAACTGCCTTCGCAAGCAGCTTGAAGAGGAGGAGGTAATGGGAAATCAGAAATAGGTCCGGCAGCGGCGCGTGCTCGCGTTTGTCCCTCCGTACTCCGCCACCGCGTAAGCTTTAAGAAGCACCATGGCATTCCGTTCGCCGTACCATAGCCCGGTCATCGGGTCCTGCCATTCGTTTCGCGCATTTTCGCTGCCCGATGGCCTTCGCCGTTTCCAGCCGCATCCCCACAACAGGAAAACCGTTAGACAGTGTTCCAATTACGCTCTCGCGGATGTTTTCATAGGCAACCCCTCACAGAACGGCGGCGAAGATAACTTCCGACAGGCCAAGGTCGGTCCGCTTGCCGGAAGACGTCGCCGATCGAAAATCACGCTTGCTGTTTATTAGGCACGACTCATGCCATGCCGGAAAAAAGGAAAATCCATTCGGGAGTCCGCCACAGTGGAGGACGGAAACGCCGTTTATTTCCGCAAGAGACGCGAATCAAAATGGGATTTGCACCAAGATGTGGATTTTTTGGCGTTTTGAGGCATTCTATTGATTCGGTCCGACCGATTCCCGACGGCGTATCAGCATCGTTGACGGTGGGACCGAAGGGTTTGGAAAACTTTAATGAGCTACGCTCGATCCATTGTTGTGATGAGAGGCAAGCCTGACGGCACAGGGGTGAGCATCGTGAGAAATGCAGTTTTATTCGGCGGATTTGTGTTGGTCCTATCGTCGGTATGTCTGGCTGGGGACGATGAACGGTATCCAGCCTATGACTTCGAGCCAAAAGTGATCGTCGCGGCGCCCGAAGGGGCATCCGCGGCAGAAAGTCCGCAGCGGGATTCGAAATATCCGGCCGCTTATTTCGAGCCGGAAGTGATCGTACGGGCCTCGGAAGAGAGCCCGCAGCCGGACCCTCGATACCCGGCCGCCTACTTCGAGCCGAAAGTGATTTATCAGGAAAGGTAAGCGATCAGAAGCAAGAATTCGAACTAGCGGTTTAAACCGCGCGAGCGGCCCCGGCCGTCACCGGCCGGGCCGCCCGCGACTCCAAAACGACCGGTTCTCGGTAGACCTGGCGTTATTCACAGGAACCGGGACGGTGGAACCGCCCTGGGCTTTCAATACGGATAAGGATAGGTGCGGGGCTGCTGTTCAGGATAGGGGGCGGGATGGTACCGGTCATTGTAAGCCGGCTGGCGATTGTCGTAAGCCTCGCGTTTTCTGTTCTGATCCATGTAATAGCCGGCGGCTCCGCCGACCACGGCTCCGACCGTACCACCCACGAGCGCACCGCGTCCGCCGCCGTCGGCCGCATGTCCGAGCAATGCACCGCCGGCAGCACCGATTGCGGCGCCGGTGAGGGTGTTGCGATAAGGGTAATCACCGTGGCTGTGATATCCGCTGGAGGCACAGCCCGAAAGTGCGATCGTAAAACTCAGTACCATTAACTGCGTTCTTGGTATTTTCACGGCATTCGCTCCTTTTCTGAGAAGGTGCGATTAGTATCCGTCCGGTTTCCTGAATCGCGGCTGAACACGAGTTGTGCCGCAAGAGTCCGGGAAAGCGGTGGAAGTCAACGAGGACGGCGTCGTCGCTTAATCGATCCAGCCGAAGGTGCGCGTGACGGCCTTGCTCCAGCCGGCATAGAGTCGCTCCCGGGCTGCCGGCGTCATTCTCGGCTGCCATTCTTTATCTTTTCGCCACAGGTTACGGATCTCGTCGATGTCCCTCCAGAAGCCGACAGCAAGACCGGCCGCGTAAGCCGCCCCGAGTGCCGTTGTTTCCGTCACGTCGGGGCGAATGATCGGGATGCCGAGGATATCGGACTGAAATTGCATGAGGGTCTCGTTGACGACCATACCGCCATCGACCTTGAGCGCATCCAACTGCAGGCCGGTTTCCCGGCGCATCGCGTCCACGATGTCGCGGGTCTGATAGGCTGTGGCTTCCAGGGCAGCGCGGGCGAAATGGCCTTTGTTGATATAACGGGTCAATCCAACCACGACGCCGCGTGCGTCGGCGCGCCAGTACGGTGCAAACAGACCGGAGAAAGCCGGGACGATATACATGCCTCCGTTGTCCTCGACGGTATTGGCAAGGTATTCAACCTCGGTGGCCGTGCGAATGAGTCCCAAATTATCTCTGAGCCACTGAACCAGGGCTCCGGCGACAGCTATGGAACCTTCGAGCGCGAAAACCGGAGCAGCACTGCCGAGTTGATACGCGACCGTGGTGATGAGTCCATGACGGGATTGCACCGGTTTGGGGCCGGTGTTCAGAAGCATGAAGCATCCTGTGCCATAGGTGTTTTTTGCATCCCCCGCGGAGAAACAGGTCTGGCCGAATAGAGCGGCCTGCTGATCGCCCAGAATGCCCGCGACCGGGACGTTGGCGAAGATCCCTTTGGCTGTGCCGTAAATTTCGGAGGAAGAACGAATCGCCGGCAGGACGGACGCAGGTATGTTCATGGCGGCGAGCAGATCGTCGTCCCAGGCGAGGGTTTCGAGATTCATCAACAGCGTGCGCGACGCGTTGGTTACGTCGGTGACATGCACGCCGCCGTCCTTGCCGCCCGTTAGGTTCCAAACCAGCCAGCTGTCGATCGTGCCGCACAGCAGCTCGCCGCGTTCAGCGTGCAATCTGACCCCGTCTAGGTGATTCAACAGCCATTGAAGTTTGGGCCCGGAAAAATAGGTGGCGATCGGCAGTCCGGTTATCGCGCGCAATCTATCCGGTCCGCTTTCGATGGCTAGCCGTTCGCAAATGTCCGCGCTGCGCGTGTCTTGCCAAACGATCGCGGGATAAACCGGATCCCCGGTGTTCTTGTCCCAGACCACGAGCGTCTCGCGCTGGTTGGCTATGCCGAGCGCCGCGATTTCATCGGCTTCGATTTCTGCTTTTCGCAACGCTTCTACGGCAACCGCCTGGGCATTTCGCCAAATTTCCAAGGGGTCGTGTTCTACCCAGCCGGGTCTCGGATAGAACTGACGGTGCTCGACTTGAGCCATCGAGACGACCTGCCCGTCGTGATCGAAAATCATACATCGGGTGCTGCTGGTGCCTTGATCGATGACGGCGACATAGCGGGGCATGGCGTGACTTCGACAATTGCTGGACTTCCGAATGGGCGTTCGGTCTCGTATCCGGTCACTGCCTAAGTAACACGGCCTCCTAATGCGGGCAAGGAAAATTTTTGGCTATGCCGAGCGGAAACGCTGGCGGTCCTTCGACAGGCCTGTCCTGAGCTAAGTCGAAGGGCTCGGGGCAAACGGCAGACCGAGATCGGCTCCAAGTCGCCCGTGCTGATTTGCCTAAATAATTGATAAGGATTATCATTTAGCTTCCGGAAAAACCGTAGACGTCGCTCGGTTAACTTAATCTCTTCGAACTCGAGAGGATCGAACACCATGCAGAACAGGACTTACTCCGGCCGGCTTATCGCGTTGAGCATGCTCTTGATGGTCGGCGGCTCCGTTTCGGCGGCTGAGACTTATACGCTGGTCATCAGAGAGCATCGCTTTGAACCGGCAGAGCTCGAGCTGCCCGCAGGCCAGAAGATCAAGCTGATCGTGAAAAACGAGGACCCGACGCCGGAGGAATTCGAAAGCCATTCCTTGAAAAGGGAAAAGATCATCCCGGGCAAGAGTCAGGCAACCGTGTCGATCGGTCCGCTCGATCCCGGAACGTATGATTTTTTCGGCGAGTTTCACGAGGAATCCGCCAAAGGGCGCATCGTTGCAAAATAACGCAACACTGGTCAGAACATGTTAGCCACTGCAATCATCGTTTTTCGCGAGGTGATCGAAGCCGCGCTTGTGATCAGCATCGTCATGGCGGCCAGCCGCGGCGTCGCCGCTCGAGGGTGGTGGATCTGGAGCGGCGTCGGGGGCGGAATCGTGGGCGCCTTGGTAGTCGCGGCTTTTGCCGACACGCTCGCGGAGGCGGCATCGGGTATCGGACAGGACCTTTTCAACGCAGTCGTGTTGTTCACGGCGGTCGCGATGCTCGGTTGGCACAACATCTGGATGCAGCGCCACGGGCGAGAGCTTGCACTGGAGATGACTCGCGTGGGTAAAGCCGTGCTGTCGGGCGATCGACCGCTCTATGCCCTGGCGATCGTAGTCGGGCTCGCGATGCTGCGGGAAGGTTCGGAAGTCGTTCTCTTCTTGTACGGGATCGCATCGGCGGGCGAAAACCAGACGGGTTCCATGCTGGCGGGCGGGATGGTCGGCATTTCGCTGGGCACCACGGCGGGTTTGGCGATGTATTACGGCTTGCTGCGCATTCCTACGCGTTATCTATTCAAGGTTACCAGTTGGCTCATATTATTCCTGGCTGCCGGTCTGGCTTCGCAGGGAGCGGCCTATTTGGTGCAGGCCGATCTGCTTCCTCCCTTGGGCCGCGAGGTGTGGAATACGTCCAATTGGCTGTCGGAAGACAGCTTGATCGGGCAGGTCTTACATACCCTGGTCGGTTACGTTGCCCGGCCGGATGGTGTGCAAATTCTGTTCTACCTCGCAACGCTCGCCATAATCGCAGGCTTGATGCGGGTTTTCGGCGACAGGCCGGCACAACCCGCAGGGCACTGACGCGTCTCTTCGTTCTCGTCTCGATGCCCATGGGGCCGCAGCCTTGTCGGCGGCCCCCAAAGGCGGTTGAATACCCGTTATGGTACAGCAGTCGCCCGATCAGGGATTCACGCCGTCTATCGAAAAAATAACGATATCGGACCGATATATTCTCAGGCTGAAGGGGGGCTGGAATCTGCGGGGCCTTTCGGCAGATAGCCGTCACCTTCGCGAGCAACTAAAAGACTATGCCCGCGATGAAGCATGGGAGTGGGATATCCGCGACGTCGCCGCCTTGGACAGTGCCGGGGCCTTTTTGCTTTGGCGAGCCTGGGGTGGACGCCTCCCCGACAAGCTCCATTTGCGGCCTGAACAGGCGTCTACCTTCACTCGCTTACAGAATTGGTCTTTAAGGTCCTTCGAGCCCATAGTCCGGCATCCTAAGCCCGTCGGCGAGCGGATTCGCGGCCTTGTTTCCGCCGGGGTCGACCATTTGACGTCGCTCGTCTCGATACTCGGACAACTGATGTTGGATGCGGGGCATGTGCTGAGCCATCCAAGCGACGTGCCCTGGCGAGAGATTTCGGCCGCGATTCACGAAACCGGCGGACGCGCCTTGGGTATTACCGCCCTGGTCGGGTTTCTCATTGGCATCGTGGTCAGCTATCTTTCGTCCCTGCAATTGCAAACCTTCGGTGCGCAAATTTATATCGTCAACATCCTGGGCTTAAGCATCATTCGGGAACTGGGTCCGCTTCTTGCGGCCATCCTCGTGGCGGGGCGCTCGGGGTCGGCCATGACCGCGCGCATCGGCGTGATGCGGGTCACTCAGGAATTGGACGCGCTCGAAGCTCTCGGTATTTCCCGTTCGCTACGCCTCGTTTTTCCAAAGGTCGTTGCATTGGCGATCGCGCTGCCTCTCCTGGTCGTCTGGACCGATGCGGTCGCATTGATCGGCGGGGCAATCGCCGCTCATTTCGAACTAGGGGTGGGCTATTACCAATTTGTCATGAAATTGCCCGATGCGGTACCGGTGGCCAATTTCGCGATCGGATTCGGCAAGGGAGCGGTGTTTGGGCTGTTCATCGCCCTCCTGGCCTGCCATTTCGGCCTGCGCATAGAGCCGAACACCGAAAGCCTGAGCAATGAAACCACGCGCTCGGTGGTCGCGTCGATAACCCTGGTCATCTTAATCGACGCCGTTTTCGCGATACTTTTCCGCAACATAGGTTTGTAATGGAGAACGATAAGGACGACCCCGTCATCCGAATGGAACAGATCTGGACCTCTTTCGGGAAGAACGTGGTTCACCGGGACATCAGCCTGTCCCTGGACAAGGGGGAAATTTTCGGTTTGGTCGGCGGTTCGGGAAGCGGAAAAACGGTCTTGCTGCGCGAAATGATCGGGCTTCAGGCGCCGACCCGCGGCAAAGTCTATCTTTTCGGCGAGTGTCTACAAGAGATCGCAGTCAGCCGCCATCAACAGCTCCGCAACCGTTGCGGCGTGCTTTTTCAGGGAGGGGCTCTGTTCAGTGCCTTGAGCGTGTTCGATAACATCGCATTCCCGTTGCGTGAATTCCGTGTTTTCGATGAAGAACTCATCGATCATTTGGTGCGAATGAAACTCACGATGGTTGGATTGAGCGAGAAGGCGGGGCTATTGATGCCGTCCGAATTGTCGGGCGGCATGATCAAGCGCGCCGCATTGGCGCGGGCGCTGGTGATGGAGCCGGAACTGCTGTTCCTCGACGAGCCTACATCCGGACTCGATCCCGTGCTGAGCGAGGAATTTGTCGATTTGTTGAGCGCTCTGCATCGGGAGCTAAGGTTTACTGTCGTCATGGTAACTCACGACTTGGACACGGTGAAAGACTTATGCACGAAGGTCGGCGTGTTGGCCGATCAGCGCCTGGTCGTATGCGGCCCGATTCCGGATGCGCTGGCTTCCGAACATCCGTTTGCGCAGCATTATTTTCACGGGAAGCGCGGTCACCGCGTCTTCGAGCGGATCGATTGATATGGGTAGAGAGAGTTATGCATTCCTGACGGGATTGTTCGTAGTCGTTCTGGGTGCAGCATCGATCATCGTCGCCTTGTGGCTGGGCAACTACGGCGAAGAATACAACAGCTACTATGTCGTCACTCAGGGCTCCGTTTCGGGACTCAACCCCGAATCCACCGTTCTTTATCGCGGCGTGAATGCCGGTAAAGTCTCTTCAATCAATTTCGATCCCGAGGACCGGCGGAACATTCTCGTCAGGGTCGAACTGAATAAGGATCTTCCGATCACCCGCGGAACCTATGCCAAGTTACGCGTTCAGGCACTGACCGGCTTGGCTCAGGTGGAATTGTTCGACACCGGTGAACAACAGGACCTTTTGCCGACGGATCCCGACGATCCTGCACGCATTCCACTACGACCCTCGTTGTTCGACAAGCTGACCGAATCGGGGCAAGACATCCTCACCCAGCTCGGCATATTGGCGGACCGGCTCAACAGCGTGCTGAACGAGGGCAATCGCGAGCGGATTCAGCGCATTCTGGAGGCGGTTGCGATCGCCGCCGAACAATTGGCGACATTGGAAGAAAGTATGGACGATATGCTCGCGGAGATGCCGGCGCTGGCCGGGGAGGCGCAGCGCATGATGGCGGGAATTTCTCGCCTCACCGCTGATTTGGGAACCACCGTCAAGGAAATTCGGAGCCTTGCGAAAACCACGGAAGATCTGATCGCCGCCGGTAACTCGGCGGGCGAAGTGATTGTCGAGACCACTCTACCCAAGGTGAATGCGTTGCTCGACGAGACCCGTTCGATCGCCGTCAACATTCGGAATCTATCCGATATGTTGAGAGACGACCCGCGGATTTTGTTACTCGGTCCGCCCAAACAAGTACCTGGGCCGGGAGAACCTGGTTTTCGGGAGCCTAAATGACGAAACGTTTCGCAAAGCTGTTTCTATTGGTGCTACTCGCCTCTGGCTGTGGTGTCGTGCCGGAAAGATCGTCGCCGGCAAGGCTGCATGACCTGGGGCCATTGTCCAGCCCCTCATACCGCGTGCCCGCGCCGTGGTCTTCGGTGCGCGTCACGGCTCCGGAGTGGCTGAAGGATGACCGAATTCGCTATCGCTTGGCCTATTCCGATCCTACCCGCGTGGGTGTGTACACTTTGGATCGCTGGATCGCGCCGCCGCCGGACCTCCTGGCGCTACGCTTCAGCCTTTCGGGCGACGGCGGGCCGTTTGGCATTCGAATCGAACTCCAGGCGTTCGAGCATATTTTCGAGCGACCCGACCTTGCCAGGGGACTGATCCGTTTTCGCGCCTCGGTTTACGATCTCGGCAGCAGGAAACCGCTCGCCGAGCGGACGTTCGTGCTCGACAGGATCTCTCCTAGCCCCGATGCCGCCGGAGCTGTGGCGTCTTTAGCCAATTTGGCCGATGATGCCATAGCAGGAGTTCGAACCTGGATCGACGAAATGGATCTCGCGCGTGAGACCTCCTTGGGCGCCCGTTGAGCGGTTTTCGACAGCGGGAACGCTAACGAAGCGTTCATTTTGGGAAACAAAGCGGATACTTATCGCTACTCAAATCCTGAGTATCGTGGTTGGTTATTAGAAGATTCTTCTTTTCCAATTGAATTATGTTTCGGATTTTAAAGGTAAAATTTTCTTGGATATTGAGAGCGTAGGAGCCGAGTAAAAAAGAGTGGACACAGGAATTTTTTTCTTTAGACTGTGCCCAGCTTTACGGACGAAGCGCGAAAACATAGAGTCGTCAAAGAGGAGGAAAGTCCCCTTCTGGGGCATATAATTAATATAAGAGCACTAATAAGGT
The DNA here is from genome assembly GCA_020723665.1 of Methyloversatilis universalis. Lineage (GTDB taxonomy): Bacteria > Pseudomonadota > Gammaproteobacteria > Methylococcales > Methylococcaceae > Methylocaldum. The sequence continues at coordinate 71,897 of DYIL01000002.1, read as the reverse complement.
GCGCCGCCAATGATGGTCGACGCATTACGCTACAACAATAACAATAATGATACTGCCCGCATCAAGCGGGCTTTTTTTTGTCCGGTTGGAGGCCAAAAAAAAGCGACCACTAGGGTCGCCAAGAGGAGGAGAACTTTCGGCCGGACTCAATCGACGGATCGAACTAAATCACACCAAGTTCTGTTGAAGTTGGTATAAAGTATACATATTTATGCCAATTCTTGTCATAAGACCTTATTATGAATCGAATAGCCCTTCGGTTATAACCTCCCGAAAAACAATGTGTAAAACGACGGACGGTGAATACACGAAGTCACAGGGAAAGCTTGAGCCCGACCCATCCGGCCCTGGGCGCACCGATGCCTACGAAGCGCGGATCGGTGAACTGGTCGCCTAGCACATCGTCCGCTTCGCCATACAGTCCGAACGTGTAGTAGCGCTTGTCGAACAAGTTGTCGATCCGGGTGAACAGGGCTACATGCTCGTTCAACCGGTATTCGCCATGCAGGTTGAATACGGCGTATTCGTCCAGCGGTTGGTCGAGATTGGCCTCGTCGCCGCGAAAGTATTGACCGCTATTGAAGATCATGTTGGCGCCGACGACCAATCCCTTGAAGATTTCGACATCCGTGGAGACTTTCAGCATGTGCTTCGGAAGACCGGGAATGCGGTCGCCTTTCTCAACCGGGATTTGTCCTTGCTCGTTTGCGTTAGGGTTGTTTGGGCTGCTGGCAAGAAACGGAGTACGGAAGGTGGCATCGAGCAGTGTGTAATTGATTCCGAACCGCACCCGCTCGAACGCCCCGGAGAGTCCCAGTTCGATGCCCCTGCGGCGGGTGGTTCCGACGTTGTCGAAATAGCCCTGGTTGGTAAGATTGCCGCTGCTGATGAAGAGAATGTCGTCGTGGTTTTCGGTCTGGAACACGCCGGCGCTCCAGTTGATTTTCCCTCCCCACGGTTGCGCGAATTCGCCCCGGAAACCAGCCTCCCAGGTCTTGGCCACGACCTGGTCGAGCGGCGGGTCGGCAAGAAATGCGTTCGGTAGCTTACAAGGGGCCTCAGGGTTCGCACAGGTGAGCTCTACCGGCGTCGGAGCGCGGTTCGATTCACTGTAGCTGCCGTAAGCCGTGAATTCCGGTAAAAAGGCATAAGTAAGACCCGCCGACGGATTGAAGCGTTCAAATTTGTGAAAGCCGTTCAATTCTTCCCCGTATCGGTCGTCGAGCCGGATGAACGAGAGGTTGTAGCGCCCCGCGGCCGTCACCGCCAGCTTATCGGTCACCGACAAGGTGTCGCTGAAATAAATTCCGTGGTGGCGGACACGGGCATGAACCCTCACCCGCGATTCGTTCACCAAGAGTCCGCTGCCGATGGTGCCCCGATCATCGGTAAGCGAAGCGAGTTCGGTGTCCGCGCTGAAATGAATGCGTGCCTCGTCGTAGCTACCGCCGGCGACGATGCGGTTGTGCATGCCAAACATATCGTGTTCGAATGCGCCCTGTAGGCTGCCGCCGTAACTGCGCTGGTGGGTTTGGCTGGTGTTGTTGGTCGCGCCTTCGACGGCATCGCCGGCCAAGACCTCATTGCCGTTGACATCTTCGACGATCTCCTCCTCGTCGCCTTCTTCCGCGCAGAGGAAACCTTCGTTTTCGTCGTCCTCGCACTCCTTGAAGTCGGAATCGTCGCCGTTAAAAGTCTTGATCCGGTTTTGCCGGAAATAAGCGTTGCCTGACAACTCCAAGTTGTCGGTGAGCCAGGTGCTGCCGTCCAAAGAGGCCAAAAACAAGCGCGTGATGGTACGGTCCGGATGGGTGAAAATCGCTTCCGGGTCTTTCTTGGCCAATTGGAGCGGCAGCGGCCCGTTGCCGATCATCCGATTGTTATTGGAAGCCAGGGTCAGATTGAGTTTGGAACGTTCGTCTTGCCAACTGAACGTGCCGAATCCCTGCTTGACGTCGGTGGGCGAAAAATCGCGCCAGCCGTCTTCGTAAAAGCTCTTGAGGTCGATGAAATAACCGAGGGTGCCGTCATTCCCGCCGCTAGTAACTTCCTGCCAGTGCCGGCCCCAGGATCCGCCCGCCACTTCGAGCGTATGTCCGGGCGCGGTGAAGCCCGTCTTGGTACGCATTGAAATAGCTCCGCCCAGACTGTTCAAGCCGTACACCGCGTTCGAGCCGGAGTGCAGCGTCATTCTTTCGATGGCGCCTTCCGGGATCAGATCCCAGTTGACGGTATCGCCGAACGGTTCGTTGAAACGGATACCGTTCACGTACACGGACAAGCCTTGGGGCAATCCGAGCAGCGGCGACGCGGTAAAGCCTCTGAACTGAACGTCGGGCTGGAAGGGGTTGTTTTGGGCGTCGTTGACGTTGACACTGCCGAAGTTCCAACGCATGTAGTCCGCCAGAGAAACGCTCTGAAATTGATTCAGCTGCTCGGATGTGGCCGATTGCACGAGCGCGGGAATCTTGTTAGCCGGCACGCCCGATACCATCAGCGGTGTTTCGCCCACGATTTCGATCGTGCCCAGATCGATGCTTCCGTCGTCGCTTTCCGCGGCAACGGCAACCCCTGTGCCGACGAGAACCAGCAGCGAGGTTCCCGTGTAACGTATTCTTCTTATAAGCATAAAACCCCCACAGATTCAGCGGAACCGCAAATGGTAAGGGAGTTCGTAAGGACGGAGTATGGGAAAAATTCCCGATCTTTAGGCTTTGAGCAGCCCGTACTGATAGGCGAGTCGAGCCATTTCCGCGGTGGTGCTCACATTGAGTTTGTTTTTGATCAGGGTCGTGTAATTGCCGACGGTTTTATAGCTGAGACGAAGTTCGTCGGCGACCTCTCGCGTCGTGTAACCTTTGGCCAGCAGGCAAAACACGTCGAATTCGCGCGCCGACAGCGCGTTCAAATCCGTGGCGGCATCCTTTCCGGCGATGGTTTGCGCCAGGAGCTTTTGCGCGATCTCGGGTTCTACATAGGTTTCTCCGCCGGCCACTTTTTTCACCGCTTCGACCAAGGTCTCGGGGGCGCTGCTCTTGGTGATGTAACCCTTGGCGCCGGACTCCAACGCCCTGAGAACATAGACCAGCTCATCGTGGATGCTGAACACCAGTATCTTGGCGCCCGGATCGCGGCTCGAAATGCGCCGGATCGAGGCGAGTCCGCCGATTCCCGGAAGGCTTAGGTCCATGACGATGACATCGGGCTGCCACTCGGTATAATACTGGCAGGCTTCCTCGCCGCGTTCCGCTTCGCAGACCACCTCGATATTCTCGCTTTGGGACAGCAAGAGTCGATAGCCGGCGCGAACCACGGCATGGTCGTCGACTAGCATGACGGTGATTTTCGGATTCATGGAAATATTTCTCCGCAGGGTACGCAGACTTCGAGAGACACGCCTTCGCCGGGCTTGGTTCGGAGTTGGAACTGCCCGCCTAGACTCGCAACTCGCTCGCGAATGCCGAGCAAGCCGAAGCCGCGTCTGGGCTGATTCGAATCGAATCCGCATCCGTTGTCGATGATTCTGAGCTGAATCCGGTTTCGGGCATGCTGTTCATTCTCTTCGGTCTCCTTGATCCGAAGCTCTATCCGAACGCTGTCGGCTTCGGCATGCTTGACGATATTCGTAAGGCATTCCTGAATGATGCGGAACAGGTGGATCTTCGCCGCGCCGACATACTCTTCGACATCGTCGTCGCAGTCGAAGTGCAGACTGACGCCGGGATTACGGCTGCGCCAGTTCTCGATGAGATCATCCAGCGAAGCGATCAGCCCCAGTTCATCCAGTATGAGGGGGCGCAGACGGCGCATCATTCCCCGTACCACGCCGAAAAGACGATCGCAAACGGCCATGATGCGCTCAATCGCTTCGTTATCCTGAGGATGGCCGTCGCGTTTGCGCAAGGAGGCGGCCATGACTTTGATGGCACTCAACGACTGCCCCAGTTCGTCGTGAAGTTCCTGAGCCAGATAGCGTCGTTCTTCTTCCTGTATGGCCAGGGATTGTTGCGTGAGCGCCCGGTTTTCGTCGCGTGCTTTTTCGAGGGTCGAGGCCATGTGGTTGAAGGCCTGGGAGATCCGTGCGAACTCGGGTAAGGAAAAGCCCGGCAAGCGCCGGCCGTAATCGCCTCGCTCGATATCTTCGAGACCATCCAGAATGACGCCGACGCAGCGAAAGGCTCTGCCCACGGTGATGTGAACCACCGCATAAATCGTTACCGCGAGAACGGCGATGAGCGTCAAAAAGCCCAGCGCTTCATTCCAAGCTTCGGCGATTTCGTCTTCAGGGTTGGCTTCGATGAAAATGCTGATAGCCTCGTCGCCGGTAGTCTCAACTCGTTTTTCGGCAACGATGGAATTGGGCCTGACCGCCCAGGCAAACCAGCCGGGTACTTCGGATGTGCGCTGATTCCCGCGCGCAGCCAGGTCGATAAGACTGGCCTCGTCTTGCGGCGATTCAAACCTGCGTCCATCGACTCTATCTGGAATCCGGCGAACTTGAATACGGAGATGACGGGTCTTGTCCAGTCGGTTCAGCTGAGAGAACCAGTTCCCGAGCGAATCCGCGGAATTTCGGTTTTCGGACAAGCTGACTTCAATCAACTGCAGGGCCAGATTGACCGTGGAGCCGATCTCCTCCGCTACCGATCGGCGGGCGTTGTGAACGGCGAACACGGTACCCAAGCCGAGTATGGCGAGCATGGTAAGCACGATCATCAGGTTGAGACGAAAACGTAAACTAAGACTCTCGTGCATGATTTTTGACAGCCGGGGCGCGAGTTGGGTTTTTCCGAGAAACGAAAGCGGGCTCTGCTGAGCCCATTCGGGGGTGGGGTGAAAAACTTTCAAATTCGAGCGGGTTTCTCGGAGAAAGGCAGCGTAGAAAAGCCGCATGATTCCGTCAAGGTTTCAGGTAAAGCGCTTCAAAAAAAGGAAAATTTCCCGACTCCTCAGCCGTTAAGGAAGCTCTGAACAAGTGGATTCCGTTCATGTCTTTCGACGAGCTCAGGAGAGCGTTCGACAAGCTCACCACGAATGGAATCAATAGGTTTCCGTTCGTCCTGAGCCTGTCGAAGGACTTAATCAGAGCTTCCTTAAGCTCGCTATCAAAGTCATCCGAGGCTTTGTAAGTTATCCGCGTATCGTACTGATTTTTTCCCGCCCCGATTCGGGCTTATTTCACTACAGTCTCGCTTTCCGTTCTTCCAAAATTCGCCGCTGTGATCATCGAAGCGTGATCGCTCTGTCTTCGGGCAGGCCGAATTAGAATTCAGCGAGGAAAACACATGCAAAAACGCAAATTGGCGGTAGCCGTCAGCGGCGCTCTGATGGCGGGAGGGCTTTTAGCCGTCTCCGGTACCGGCTCCGCAAACGACGCTCTCATCGAAATGTCGAAGGACGACAGAAACTGGGTCATGCAGACCAAGGACTACAGCGCCACTCACTTTTCCAAGTTGAGTCAAATCAATGTGGATAACGTGCACCACCTCAAAGTGGCCTGGACATTCTCTACCGGGACTCTGCACGGTCACGAGGGGGCGCCGTTGGTCGCGGACGGCATCATGTACGTCCACACCCCGTTCCCCAACAACGTTTACGCACTCGATCTCAATGACCCGGGCAAGATTCTCTGGCAGTACAAGCCTAAACAGAATCCCGCGGCTCGTGCTGTGGCCTGCTGCGACGTGGTGAACCGCGGTCTCGCCTACGTACCTGCCGGCGACCATGGTCCGGCCAAGATTTTCCTGAATCAGTTGGACGGTCACATCGTCGCTCTGAACGCCAAGACCGGCGAAGAAATTTGGAAGATGGAAAACTCCGATATCTCCGTCGGCTCGACCCTCACGGTCGCTCCTTTCGTGGTAAAGGATAAAGTGCTGGTAGGTACCTCGGGCGCGGAGCTGGGCGTGCGCGGCTATGTCACGGCCTACAATATCAAGGACGGCAAAATGGAGTGGCGGGCCTACGCGACCGGTCCGGACGAAGATCTGTTGTTGGACAAGTCGTTCAATGTGCATAACCCCCATTACGGCCAGTTCGGTTTGGGTCTCGCCACGTGGGAAGGCGATGCCTGGAAAATCGGTGGCGGCACCAATTGGGGCTGGTACGCCTATGACCCCAAGCTGGACCTGATCTACTACGGCTCGGGTAACCCGGCTCCCTGGAACGAAACCATGCGGCCTGGGGACAATAAATGGACCATGACGATCTGGGCTCGCGACCCCGATACCGGCTTGGCCAAGTTCGGATACCAGAAAACACCGCACGACGAATGGGATTACGCCGGCGTCAATTACATGGGGCTGTCCGAGCAGGAAGTGGACGGCAAGATGACGCCGCTCCTGACTCACCCCGATCGCAACGGGATCGTTTACACCCTAAACCGGGAAACCGGCTCCCTGGTTAATGCGTTCAAGATCGACGATACCGTGAACTGGGTGAAGAAGGTGGACCTGAAGACCGGTTTGCCGATCCGCGATCCGGAATATTCCACCCGTATGGACCACGAAGCGAAGGGTATCTGTCCGTCGGCCATGGGTTATCACAACCAGGGCATCGAATCTTACGATCCGGACAAGAAGCTGTTCTTCATGGGCGTAAACCACATCTGTATGGATTGGGAACCGTTCATGCTGCCGTACCGTGCCGGCCAGTTCTTCGTCGGAGCGACCCTGAACATGTATCCCGGACCTAAGGGTACCTTGGGTCAGGTCAAGGCCATGAACTCCGTTACCGGCAAGATGGAATGGGAAATTCCGGAGAAGTTTGCGGTTTGGGGCGGCACTCTGGCGACCGCCGGCAACTTGGTGTTCTACGGTACCCTCGACGGATACATCAAGGCACTCGATTCGCGTAACGGTAAGGAAGTCTGGAAATTCAAGCTGCCCTCGGGTGTTATCGGCCATCCGATCACATATTTCCACAACGGCAGACAGTACGTCGCGATCTACTCCGGCGTCGGCGGCTGGCCGGGCGTGGGGCTGGTGTTCGACTTGAAGGATCCAACCGCAGGACTCGGTGCGGTCGGTGCATTCAAGGAACTGGCTCATCACACGCAAATGGGCGGATCGGTGTTCGTGTTCTCACTGTAACACCGCATAGCGGAACGGCGGGTTTGAGCTGCGCTTAACCCGCCCCGCATCTGCGTCGACTTGTTTTTTCCAAGAGGATATTCATTCATGCGTTTTGCGCGCATCGTACTTTTGGCTTGTTTGTTTCCCGGTATGTGGGCCGGACAAACGACAGCCGCAGAACCCCTCAAGGTATGCGCGGCGGAAAACGAACTGCCCTATTCGGATAAGGAAGGCAAGGGTTTCGAGAACAAACTGGCGGAACTCATCGGCAAGGAACTGGGACGGCCGGTGGAATACGTCTGGTGGCAGGATCCCCGGTATTTCATGCGGGACCAGTTGGACCGGGGCTTGTGCGACGTCGTCATCGGCGTGGATACGGACGATCCGCGTCTGTTGACATCGAAACCTTATTACCGTTCCGGCTACGTGTTCGTGTATCGCAAGGAAAAGGGCGTGAAGGTCACCGATTGGGATAGCGACTTCCTGAAGAAGGCGGAGCGCATCGCGTTCATGCCGGATACTCCCGCGGACACCATGCTCAAGAAGGTCGGGCGCTTCTACGACCAGTTCAACTACCTGCAATCCCTTGTCGGTTTCAAGGCGCGCCGTAACCAATACGTCCGCTACGATCCGGAAAAGCTGGTTCGCGAAGTGGAATCGGGCAACGCCGACCTGGCGGTTCTTTGGGGTCCACAGGCCGCACGTTACGTGAAGAGCGCGAGCAGACCTCTGGAGATGCGGGTGATTCCGGATCATCAGACTCGTTCGGACGGCGAAAAGGTACCGCACCACTTCTCCACGTCGGTCGGAGTGCGGAAAGGCGAGGAAGCTTTGTTGGCGGACATCGACCGGGTATTGAAGAAACGGGAGAAGGACATCCGAGCGCTGCTCAAGGCGGAGGGCATTCCCCTTTTGCCTCTGACAGAAGGGGGAGCCACCGCGGCCAAGGAGGGGGATAAAAAGCGTACGCCGGGCTAAAAAGTCTGGATTCCTGTCAATCGCATCCGATGCGCGGATCAAGTCAACAAAACGATGGTAGCCCGGATGGGGTGAAGTGTCGTCCGGGGGCTTTCTCGGACACTACTCCGTTCCGTCCGGGCTAGACATCGATTGAGTGCAAAGAACAACGAAGAGGAAATTAAGCTTCATGAAATTAAGAACCTATATGGCTGCGTTTGCCGTAGGCGCGGCCCTCGTCTCGGCGGCGGCCTATGCGGAAATCACCTTCCGCCATGCCGTCACCGGCGAAACCCTCGATTTCAGCTTCGGCAAGGCCGGCGGAGACACCGATGCCTTCAAGCAATTCAAGGAGTCCGGCAAGAACCCCTATAACGGCAATAAGGAAGCCATCGAAAAAGGCCATAGCCTATATCTCACCGCCTGCTCCGGCTGCCACGGGCACGAAGCCGAAGGGAAGCTCGGACCCGGACTCGGAGACGACTACTGGACCTATCCGAGAGCGGCAACCGATGTCGGCTTGTTCGAAATCCTTTGGGGCGGCGCTCAAGGGATGATGGGACCTCAGAACGGCAATCTCAATGCCGACGAAATGCTGCACATCATGGCTTGGTTGCGGAGCATCTATAAAGGCGACCCGGCCAAGGCCGAATGGCTCAAATAACCTTCCCCCCTCGTGAACAGGAGACTCAAGCAATGAAAATTCGTACTCTGGTCTTGAGCGCTGGACTGCTGTCCATCGCCGCTTTCAACGCCAGTGCCTACGATGGCACGAACTGCAAGGCCCCGGGCAATTGCTGGGAACCGAAACCCGGTTATCCGGAAAAAGTTGCGGGCAGCAAATACGATCCCAAGCATGATCCGGTCGAGCTGAACAAACAGCAGGAAGCAATCAAGGCCATGGAAGCTCGTAACCAAAAGCGCTGGGAACATCTCAAGAACACCGGGAAGTTCGTCTACAAGGTGGATTGAACGTAGCCAGAGGCTTGATACCGGAGGCTGGAGGTATAGTCGGGAAGTACAATTTTCCGGTTTACGCCAGCTTCCGAGTCTCGGCTTTTTAGCCAGCAAACTCGTTTCGCCCTTAACTCCTATAGTCTCACGTCTTCAGACTCACACCTTCCTATGCATCCCGAACAACTTCTGGCCGACTGGCGTGACAAAGCTATTCGCTTCGAGTCGGAAATCGAAAAAGCCATCATCGGCCAGGCGCGAGCGATCCGGCTGATTACCATTGCCGTATTCGCGCGCGGGCACGTGCTGCTGGAGGGTAATGTCGGCGTAGGCAAAACCACGCTGCTGCGAGCCGTGTCGATTGCGATCGGGGGGGAGTACCAACGGATCGAAGGAACCATCGACCTGATGCCCGCCGATCTCATTTATTACACCTACCTCGACGAAAAAGGCCATCCCCGGGTCGACCCCGGTCCCGTGCTCAAGCATGGCGAGCGGCTGTCGACCTTTTTTTTCAATGAGATCAACCGGGCTCGTCCTCAGGTTCACTCGCTGCTGCTCCGCATCATGGCCGAGCGCAGCGTGACCGCATTCAACCGCGAGTTCCGATTTCCCTATCTTCAGGTATTCGCTGACCGCAATCGAGTCGAAAAAGAGGAAACCTTCGAACTTCCGGCCGCTGCCCGGGACCGTTTCCTGTTAGAGATCGCAATGGACTATCCAAGCGATGCGGAAACCCTGGATCGGTTGACCTTCGATCCGCTGTTTCACGACGTAGACCGTCTGCTCGGGGCGGTGACACCGGCCGTGCTGCCGTATCGTGAGCTGGACGACATCGCCACGGCCATCCAGAGCGGCATCCAGGCCAGTCCGACGCTCCGCGCCTATACCCGTGACTTGTGGCGCGCCAGCCATGAACCCGAGCGATTCGGCATTTCCGTGGCCGATGCCGACATATCGGAGCTGATCCAGGCCGGGGCGAGCCCCCGTGGCATGAGTTATCTCATTCGCGCCGCCCGCGTCCACGCCTGGCTCAAAGGCCGCGACCGCGTCATCCCCGAGGACATCCAGGCCGTTTTCTATCCCGCTATGGCGCATCGGGTATTCTTGAAGCCCGCCTACGAATACCGGCGCGACGAATTGGTGCCTGGATTGGTGGAAAAAATCCTGCATTCGATCGCGGCCCCGTGATGGCCAAGCCTGCCGAGGAATTCCACTACCGCGTGTCTTGGCGCTCCGATGCCGTGCGGCCGGGGTTTCATCCGAGCCGCCGCTCCGGCGCGGGCGAGCGCTTTCACGGGCTCGCGCCCTTGCTGAGACACCCCGATCCGCGCCGCATCGATCTAAGGGCAAGCGTGCTCGACCCGTTCGGCGGCTATGCCGTCCGTATCTATGAACAGCGAAGCGCCATCAAGGTGTTTGCCATTGTGGATTTGTCGGCATCTATGGAATTCCGGGGTGTCGCTTCGAAAATGGAAACTCTGGCCGATTTTCTCGGTTCCCTTGCCTTGTCTACCTACCGGACCGGCGATGCCTTGGGCATCGTCGGCTGTTCGGAAAAAATTCACGCCGAGTTTTCCTTGCCGCTGTGCCGCCACCCGGCGATGGCTTTGAGCTTGGTGAACCGACTGCGCCGTTTCCGGCCCAAGGGGAGCAATGCCCGTGCTTTAGCGGATGCAGCGAGACGCCTGCCGACATCGCGTGCGCTGGTTTTTCTCGCCTCCGATTTCCACATGCCTCTCGCTCTGGTCAAACGAATTCTGGTCACTTTGGGGCCGCATGACGTAGTGCCGATTGTGTTTTGGGACTCGAGGGAAGAGGGCGGTGATACCGCGCTCGGCTTTCGCCGCATGCGTGACCTGGAAGACGGTTCCGAGCGCCTGCTGCTGCTGCGGCCGACGCTCCGGGCGCGGCTGGAAGAATCCTACCGCGACCGCCGGGAACGTTTGGCTCATCTGTTCCTGAGCCACGGACGGGAGCCGCTGTTTCTCGAGAAGGGATTCAAGGCCGAACATCTCACTCGATATTTTCAGCGGGCCGTATGAGAAGGGCGTACGTCGTTTTTCTGCTGTTCCTGTTCGCAGCCGTAGGTTCGCAGGCTCAATCCGGAGAAGCAGCCGGACCGGTCAGAGACTTCCAAGTGCTGACGCCGCGTCCGTTCGGTTATGCCATCGGCGATGTCATCCGTCAGAAGCTGGTCGTAGACGTCGATCAATCTGCGGTGCTAGATCGAAATTCCATTCCCAAGAACCGAGTCAATCGTTGGCTGGAATTGCGGGAGGCCGGCGTGAAGGAGTCGGAACGCGACGGTTTGCGCCGTTATACGATCGAACTCGCGTATCAAACTTTTTACGCGCCATTGGAGGTCAAGAATTTGGCGATACCGGCCTTCAAGCTCGTCTTCAATCAAAATGGCGCGGCGTTCGAACTGGAGGTGCCGACCTGGCGCTTTACTATGGCGCCGATACGCGAACTTTCGGTTCTTCGTGAGGGGGGACTCGAACCCATGCGCCCCGATGTGCCGCCGACGCTCTCGAACGGAACCGGTCCGCGCGCTCGGCTGCTTTCGGCCGCGGCTTTCGGCGTGGGAGCCGGATTGTATCTTGCTTATCTCTACGGCTATCTCCCCTGGCAGCAGAGAGGCCGCCATTTCAGAGCCGCTTGCCGTACGATCCGAGCATTGAGCCGTGCGGCCGGCGCACCCGATTATTCCGCCGCCTATACCGCCATCCACCGGGCGTTTAACGGCGTCTACGGGCAGCCGTTGTTTTCCGAACAGCTCGAAACTTTCTTTGCGGAAAATCCCGCCTATCGGCCTTTACGCGATGAAATCCAGACTTTTTTCGCGAGTTCCTACGATTTCTTCTTCAGCGAACCCGCAAAGGAGCCGTCCGGCGAGGGCGAACCGGGACCTGAAAGCAGGCCCCCACGCGGCGAACCCCAGGGAGGGGGTGAACACAAATTTGTCGGGAACAAATTTGGACAGCTGAAGGCTGGCCCGCAGGGCGAACCCCAGGGAGGGCGTGAGCACACTGAGTTTTCTATGTCCCGGCTCTTACGACTTTGCAGGGACTGTTATGACATCGAGCGGAATCTTCGATGAGGTTGGAATTTGATTACGCCTGGTTGCTGCCGCTTTTGGGGCTGGCTCTGCTGCCGCTGGTGCGTTCGCCGGTGACCGCCTCCGATACCCCTTGGAATGCTCTGCTGCCCGCCGATGCCTCGTCCCGAATTTGGAGCGGGCTAATCAAACTCATGGGCGTCGTTGCAATAGCCGGCCTGGTACTGGGTCTTGCCGGCCTGCACCGGAAGGAATATACGGTCGACCGGGTCGGAAAGGGTGCCCATATCGTGTTGCTGCTGGATCGAAGCCAAAGCATGGACCACAGTTTCGCAGGACGCACCCCGTCCGGTGCCGAAGAAGCGAAGTCCGCGGTCGCTGAGCGACTTCTTTCCGAATTCATCCGCGAGCGAAAGAACGACAGGACCGGCGTGGCGGCGTTTAGCACCGGCCCTTTGTTCGTTCTGCCCTTGACGGACAACCGCGAGGCGATCCTGGCCGCCGTGCACGCGTTGCGGCAACCTGCTCTGGCGCAGACTCACATCGGCAAAGGGCTATTGCTTGCGCTATCGTACTTCACCGGTCAGGCGCTTACGGGATCGCGTATCGTGCTCTTGGTATCGGATGGAGCCGCGGTGGTCGATCCGGACAGCGAGCAGAAGCTGCGCAAGCTGTTCAAGGAACATCAGATCCGTCTCTATTGGATCTTTCTCCGCACCCTAGGGAGCCCCGGTATTTTCGAAATACCGGAAGATCCCCGCGACGATAACGCGAGCATCCGTCCTGAGCGCTATCTGCACCTGTTTTTCCAAAGCCTCGGCATTCCGTACAAGGCCTACGAGGCCGAAAACCCAGCGGCCGTACGTGAGGCCATCGCCGATATCGATCGCATCGAGAGTTTGCCCATCCATTATCAGGCGCGCATTCCCCGTCTGGATCTGGCGCCATTTTGCTACGGCGCGGCCGGTCTGGCGCTTCTGCTGCTGGTCAGTGTGAAACTTGCGGAAGCGGAGCCATGGGAAAAAGCTTAAGACTGAAAATCGCGTTGCTGGTGCTCGCCGGTTCGATTATCGCAGGAGCGTTCGAATGGGCGAAAGTCCGGGGAATTCGGCTGGCGCAGGAGCAGGTTCGGACTTTACTGCGCGGCACGGATATTTCTCCGGACGAGAGAGTTCGTGCGCCGCTGGAAGTCAAGCTCGCAAGGGCGGTTTATCTCGCCGCCTCGGAGCGTTATGAAGAGGCGCTGGATGCTTACGCTTACCTAGCTGAACGGGGCGATGTTCGGTTTCGTGTGGTCGCCTTGTTCGATCTGGGCAATCTCCATTTGCGGCGCGCCTTGGCGCACGTGGAGAAAAACGAGATCAACCGTGCTCTACCGCTGGTGGAATTGGCCAAGGACGCCTACAAGAAGGCGCTGCGCCTGGATCCGAGTCATTGGGACAGCAAATACAACCTGGAAGTGGCCATGCGTCTGTTGCCGGAAATGGACCGGATTCATGGCGAAGGCTTGGAGGAGAAAGAAGAACAAGAAGAAGGATCACTGTGGACCAGCGTGCCGGGATTTCCGCGGGGTTTACCTTGAGGCTTTCGATCCGCGCGCGCGACCCACGTTTCGTCTGTGTCGTTCTGGCTTTGTTCTGTGTCGGGGTGGCGCTTTTTCATCCCACTCTGAAGCTGTCGAGATCGGTATTCGATCACATTATCGTGGTCGACATCACCCGAAGCATGAACGTGTCCGACTATCGTATCAACGACCGACCGACCAGTCGGTTGGAGATGGTCAAGTCGGCCATGCGTTCGGCTTTGCGGGAATTGCCCTGCGGTTCGCGGCTGGGTCTCGGGCTTTTCACCGAGCGGCGATCGTTCCTCTTGTTCGAGCCCATCGAAGTCTGCAGCGGGTTTGAGGCCATCGATACGGCCATAGAACGCATCGATTGGCGCATGGCCTGGGGTGCCGATAGCCGCATCGCCGACGGACTCTATGACGCGCTGATTCACTTTCAGGATCTGGGCGCGAACCTGGTTTTTGTGACGGACGGTCACGAAGCTCCGCCGCTCAATCCCCGCTACAAGCGAGAATTCGGCACCGTCAAGGGCAAGCTCAAAGGGGTCATCGTCGGTGCGGGCGGGCTGAGTCTGGTACCCATCCCCAAGTTCGATGAACGCGGCGAAGCCGTCGGTTTTTACTCGGAGGACGACGTGCCGCATCGGTCTACGTTCGGGCTGCCTCCCAAGCCGCCTTCCGAGATCGAGGGGTATCACGAACGTAACGCGCCGTTCGGCAGCGAGCTGGTGATCGGCACCGAACATCTGTCCTCGCTCAAGGAAGACTATCTGCGCGGGCTGGCGGAGGAGGCCGGGCTTCTCTACAGCCGGCTCGAAAACATCGAGGATTTGGGCAGAGCTTTACAAAATCCGGAATTTGCCCGTTTCGAAACGGTGGCCTCCGACATCCGGTGGTTGCCGGTGGGTCTCGCCCTGGCGGCTCTGGTCGTACTTTACGGCGTTTTGCCGTTCAGGCTCCGCTGATGGGGACAGGCTCTGTCCATCCGAATAATGAAATGCAGTTCCACTGTTTATCAATCCGAGGAGTTGTCTATTCCATGAAAATGATTCTTCCTGTCTTGTCGGTGCTTGGTTTGGCTTTTTCTGCCGGAGTTTCGGCCCACGGCCCTACGCCTCAAAAAGTCATCGAATCAGTCGAGATCGAGCGGCCCATCGAAAAAGTCTGGGACAAGGTCAAGGATTTCGGCGCCATAGGCCAATGGAATCCGGCCGTCGCGAAAAGCGAAGCTCAGGGCGGCAACCAGCCCGGCGAAAAACGCACGCTGACTTTTCCGAATGGCGAGCAACTGGTGGAGGAACTCGATTTTTACGACGAAAAAGCCTACGAGTACGACTATCGGCTGAAAGACGTCAACGTCAAAGCGCTGCCGGCGAGTTCTTATTCAGCGGTGTTAAAACTGACGCCGGCCGGGCAGGGCACCAAGGTGGAATGGAAAAGCCGGCTATACCGAGGCGATACCAGTAACTTCCCGCCGGACGAGCTGAACGACGAGGCGGCCGTTCAAGCCATGCAGACGTTTTTCAAGACCGGTCTAGAAAATCTGAAACGCATCGTTGAATCCGAGAATTGAAGGTTTAACTCCCGATAACGGAAGCTGAATTTTTTGGTCCGAGGGCAGTGTCGGGAATGGCTGTCCCCCCTTCGTCGAGGCTCACGGAGGCCCTTCGAAGGACCTCAGGACAGGCCTATCCCGGCCCAGCCCAGCCCTACATTGGACTATCCTGCGCTCGGCGGCCGACCACAAGTCGTCGACGATATCTTTCAGAAGCTGATTCCCATCTGCAGCCACCATTTCTGGGTATCGACGTTGCCGGCGAAAGCCTTGGGATTGGATGAGTTGTAGTCGGCAAACTTGAACAGCAGGGCATAGTGCTTGCCGAATTTCTTTTCGACCTGGACGTCGAATTCCTCGCCATAGCGGATGCTGCCGGTGTCGTCCCGGAAATCGTGATAGATGAACCACAAGTCCACGCCGTACAGGTTGGTCTTGAAGGTGCCGTACACGTCGCGGATGCCGTCGGGCGGCGTCACTAGGAACTTGTCGGCCCAGCCCTGGAAGGCGTGTAGGGTCGCGAGCGGGGTGCGGAAACCCTGGCCGTTGTCTGAGCCCAATTCTTCGAACGAGCCTTTGAAAACGAAACCCCACAAATCCAGCCCGCCTTCGGCCATCCAGTAATCAACCTTGAAGTCCTTGGGATTGTCGGCGTAATCCTCTTGCCAGGCATATTCGGCTGCATACAGCGCTTTGATATTGTCGGTGAGGGACGTCGTGCCCTCGAAGCGAACGCCTACGGTTTGGGTGGAATTGCTGAGTGTATTGAAGGTTTGAGTGGGGTAGCTTTCGCGTGCATTGTCGTAGTCCAGCCATTCTCCGTGGACGATCAGCTTGCCGTAGGGGAAGCCGGTATAGGCGATGTTGAAAACCGGCGAGTTCATGCCGATGGTGCGTGAAGTGACGTCCTGGACTTTCCAGAGATATCCGGCGGTGATCGTGGTGTCGGGCAGGCTGGTGTTGGTGATGACGATAGAGTCGTAAGTCTGCTCGAGCTGGCGCCAGACCACGTTGCCGATGAAACGGTGGTTGTCGAAGATGATGCGTTGACGCCCGACTTTGAAAACCGTTTCGGGCACCCCGCTGTATGCGATCCAGAGCTGGTTAACTTCGTTTTTCTGAGGATCCGAGATGACGGGATGGCGGGTCTTGTCGTTCCAGGTGCTGTTGTAATCGTTGCTGAAGATATCCTGGGTGCCCTCGTACTCGGCAAAGGCTTGAAACCCTTGGAAGGTCGGCGTGAGATAGCCGATCCGCGCGCGGAGGGTATCGGCCTTCGCGACTTCGGGCAAATTGGCTTGATCCACGTATTCGAAGCGATAGCGGAGATCGATGTTGAACTTGCCTCCCCCGACGTTTAAGGCGTTCTCGATACTTTCAGTCAGCCCTTGCGCAAACACGGGGCGAGCGGCGGCAAGCCCCAGTAAGAGAATCCGTAAGAAGCTGCCGCGCTTCCGCGGCTGCCCGGTAATCCGCATGACGTACCCCCAGATCATTGTCATCAGATCAGCAATAAAAAAGGCGTCGCCCACGGGCCTGTGGCCCGCGGGAGGACGCCTTTGTCCGTCGTCTGCGCACCCTCGTCGGCGCGCAACGGCTGTTATCGGAGAATTAACAGGAAGCGTGCCAAGTTCGTCTGACCGTCGGAACGGCACGGAAATCACGGTAGGTAGCGCGGCGGAGCAGCGTCATGGTGGGTGAGGCAATGAACGGTATGCGACAAAAGTGTGCGAAATGCGCGAAAGCCGGGCGAACCCTGCCGCCTTATCAGTCGGTCAGTCCTTCCAGGGCGAGCAAGGTCCTCGCGACATCCGCGATGCGCATATTGCGGCTCATGGCTGTTTTGCGGAGCAGCTGATAGGCTTCGTCTTCACTCAAGCCTTTTCGCTGCATCAGAATGCCTTTGGCCTTATCGACCACTTTCCGATCGGCGAGCTGGGTTTTGGTTTCCTGGAGCTCGCGCTTGAGGGCTTCGAATTCGCGGAAACGGGCTATGGCCACCTCGACGATGGGCATAACGCGTTCCTGGCTGAGGCCGTCCACGACATAGGCGCTCACGCCGGCTTGTACGGCCTGACGGATGTACTCGCTATCGCGCTTGTTCGAGAACAGAATGATCGGCCTCGGCTGGTCCCGGCTGATCTCCCGCATTTGTTCAAGGGTATCCCGGCCGGGGGCTTCCAAGTCCATGATGATGATGTCTGGTTGGCATTCTTTGAGTTCTCGAAGGAGGTTGTGGCCATGCTTGATCCGGGCGACGACCTGATGGCCGGCATCGTGCAAGGCCTGCTCCAATATGGCGCTTCGAGCCGCATCCTGATCGACCAGCAAGATTCTGAGGCTCATGGATTGACCTTGGCCAATACGTCCAGTGAAACCTGCCGATTGTGAAGTGCGAACTGTTCTAGATAGTCCACCGGGCGGAGCGGATCGAACACGCCGCCGTCCAGGAACCGATCCTTGCCCAGCGCTATCGGTTCGGTGGCTTCCCGGAGCGTCCAAGGCTCGTCGTGTTGTCCCTCGGTCTTGTAGTCCACCGTGGGGAAGGGGAGACCGAGAGCTTGGGCGGCCTCGCGGTAAAGATCGGGTCGATAGACCTCTTCCGCGAGCTTGCGAATCTCGATGGGGTCGCGCAACTGTCCCCAGCGGTACATCTGCGTGATGAACCACACGGCATGCGAGCGCCACGGAAACGTCGCCGCGTAGCGGAAGAACACGTTGAAGTCGGGGAGCGGTGCCGGTTCGGCATCGATTTGGTAATGAAACGAGCCGGTCATGGACATTTTCACGACGTCCGCCGGCGCGCTGACATAGTCCTCGCGCGCCAGAATTTCGGCCACTTCGATACGGTTTTCGGGCCGGTCTATCCATTGCGCCGATTCGAGGAGCGCCATCAGCAAGGCGCGGTGAGTGTTGGGGTGCCGTTCGGCCCAGTCGCGGTTCACGCCTAGCACTTTTTCCGGCTTGTTGTTCCAGATTTCATAGTCGGTGATCAGCGTGCGTCCGACGCCTTTCGCCACCGCCTGCGCATTCCAGGGCTCGCCGACGCAATAACCGTCGATCTCGCCGCCGCTCAAATAGTCGACCATGTGGGGCGGCGGAATGACCACCAAGCGCACGTCCCGGTCCGGGTCGATGCCGCCCGCGGCCAACCAGTAGCGCAGCATGTAATTGTGCGGGGAAAACGGGAAAACCGTCGCGAAGCACAGGGGCTCGCGTCCCGTCTTTCGATCGGCCTCGATGATCTTCTTCAGTGCGCGAACGCACATGGAGCGCTCGGCTGCGGCCTCCGGATCGAGTTCGGCCATGCGCCGGTATAAATTCTGAGACACGGTGATGGCGTTGCCGTTCAGATCCAGGGAAAGCGCGGTGATGGTCGGTTTCTTCAGTTCTCCGAGGCCGAGCGTCGTGGCGATGGGCATGGGCGCCAGCATATGGCCGCCGTCGAGCAAGCCGGCGAAGACTTTGTCGCGAATGTTGGCCCAGGATACTTCCCGGAACAGCCTGACCTCGAGCCCATGTTTTCGAAAAAAGCCTTTTTCCTCGGCGATCACCAGCGGCGCGCAGTCCGTCAGCGGAATGAAGCCGAGGTCGATCCGGGGTTTCTCGAGTCCTTCGCCGCCCGCCGCGCGAACGGCAGGTCGGAGCCATGGGGGAACCGAGTTCATGAGTTAGGGGTCTCCTTGTCCAAAACTTTCGGGGAAAAATGTGAAATATCGAAAGCCGATGGGCTCCGTTAGCGGCTAAGGGGTGAATAGCCCGTCCCGATAGTCTGTCTAAGGCATATGTTGTGCCAATATGAACTGTCGGCACGAGAACGCCGATCCGCGTCTAGGCTCGGAGAAGCGACGCCTCAAGTTGGGGCATAAGCCGTTGAAATGTAATGACGCGAAGCATGGTTCGCCTGTGTGGTCGAGCGAAGCGGCGCTTCTCTTTTACCCTTGCAACAAGGACTTGATCTCGGGAATGCAGGAACCGCAGTTGGTTCCGGCTTTGAGCGCTGCACCAATCTGTTCGGTGGTCGTTAGATTTTGCTTTCGAATGGCGCGTTTCAGGGTGTTGATGCCCACGCTGAAGCAGGAGCAGACGATACGTCCCTGATCGTCCTCCGCGGAAGCCGGTTTGCCGGCCAAAAGACTCATGCGGGTCCGATCGGGGAGTCGATCCAGAGAGAAGAGACCGGCCAGCCAGTTGCGCGGCGGCAGTTCGAAGCTGCGGTCGATAAAGACGCAAAACTGCAAACGTCCGCCGTGGAGAAGCGCACAGCGGTACCGGCCCGAGTGAGGATCGGCGAATTGCAGCCATTCCTCCTTGCCGTGCACCGTTTCAGCGGAGGCGGATTCGCTCGAACCCGAGGGCTGGGCGCATAATCCGCGGATCCAAGCTGCCCAATCGGGCGGAGGTTCGGAATGTGCGAGTTCGTAAAGCCAGTGACCGTCCCCGCGCGTCGTAACCCGGTAGTCGACCTCGATAGCGTCCAACGGCTCGCGCGATAGTACGAAGCCGTGCCACGCCGGCCGGTAGGGTTCGATTCGTATGGGCGTGTGCTTCGATTCCGGCTCTCCGGAGACGGGATCGACCGCAGGGTTGACCAAGGCGTTGATCAAGCCTTTGTTGGCATGGGGGCCGCTCCAGTGCATCGGAACGAATACCGACCCCTGTTGCTGATCTTCGGTGACGCGCGCCCGGACCAGGGCTTGTCCGAACCGGCTTTCCAGCCGGACCAGCGAGCCGTCCGGAACGGCGTAGCGGGCGGCATCGTGCGGATTCAGTTCCGCATACGGCTCGGGAAGATGCTTCGTCAGCCGAGCCGTTTTGCTGGTGCGGGTCATGGTGTGCCACTGATCGCGAATGCGCCCGGTGTTGAGCACCAGCGGATAAGCCGGACCGGGAAGATTGGCTGGGGCTTTGGGGACGACCGGCACCAGTCTGGCGCGACGGTCCGAGAATGAGAATCCGCCGTTGCCGAACAGACGCGCGGCGCCGTTCGGATGGCGTTCGTTTACCGGCCATTGGATCGGCCTCAAGGCGTCGTAGCCGACTCGGTCGAGTTCTGCCAAGCCTGAAATATCGAACATGCGTTCACCGTTATTCCGAAATCCGGACAATCGGGCGTGCTCTAGAAAAATTTCCCAGGCCGATTGGTAGTTAAAATCGTTGTCGTAACCCATTCGCTGGGCGACCCGGCTGATGATCCACCAATCCGGCTTGGCTTCCCCGGGTGGCGGCAGAAACGCTCGCTGGCGGGAAATACGCCGTTCGGAGTTGGTCACGGTGCCGTCTTTTTCGCCCCACGCCAGTGCCGGCAGACTCACATGGGCGTAGGCGCTCAAGTCCGTGCCCGACTCGCAGTCGGACACCACGACGAATTCGCAGCGGCCGAGCGCAGCTCGCACCGCGTTCACGTCCGGCAGGCTGACCGCCGGATTGGTGGCCATGATCCAGACAGCCTTGATGCGTCCTTCTGCGATTGCCTGAAACATCTCCACCGCCTTGAGCCCGGGTTTCTCCGCCATGCGCGGCGCATTCCAGAAGGTCTGTACTAGTTTCCGGTGTTCGGGATTCTCGATGTCGAGATGCGCCGCGAGCTGGTTGGCGAGCCCGCCGACCTCGCGTCCGCCCATGGCGTTCGGCTGACCGGTCAAGGACAAAGGTCCCGTGCCGGGCTTGCCGATCCGCCCGGTGGCCAGATGGACGTTGATGATGCTGTTGACCTTGTCGGTGCCGCTGGACGACTGGTTGACTCCCTGCGACCAGGCGGTAACGACTTTCTCGGTGCGGGCGAACCATTGGTAGAAAATCGCGAGGTCCTCTTCCCGAATACCACAGATCCTGGCGACAGCGGGCAGAGACGGCGCCGTCTTGCGCGCGGTCTCGAACGCTTCGGCATAGTGGCTCAGACGATTTTCCAAGAAGCCGAAATCGATGCTGTCGTGCCGACGAAGATAATTCAGCAGCCCGTTGAACAAAACCGCATCGGTACCCGGCCGGATCGACAGGTGCAGATCGGCGGACCGACCGGTCGCGGTCCGGCGCGGATCGATGTTGACGATCTTCTGGCGCGGGTTTAGCCGTTTGGCCGCGACCAGGCGCTGAAACAAAACGGGATGGCACCAGGCCGCATTGGAGCCGACCAGGACGACGAGGTCGGCAAGTTCCAGGTCCTCGTAACAGCCGGGGACGACATCCTCGCCGAACGCCCGTTTCTGGGCCGCGACCGTGGACGACATACAGAGGCGCGAATTGGTGTCGATGTTTCCCGAGCCGATGTAACCCTTCATCAGCTTGTTCGCGACGTAATAATCTTCGGTCAAGAGTTGGCCGGAGACGTAAAACCCCACCGAGTCGGGACCGTGAGTGTCGATGATTCGCCGAAAGGTATCGGCGACGGTCGCGAGCGCCTCGTCCCAGCTCACCCGTCGGCCGTTGATTTCGGGATAAAGCAGCCGAGTTTGCAGCGACAGCGTCTCACCGAGCGACGAGCCCTTGGAGCAAAGCCGGCCGAAGTTGGACGGATGCTCCGGATCGCCCTTGATGTCGGCTGAGTCCGGACCGCGCGCCGTGGCAAGGACGCCGCAGCCGACGCCGCAGTAAGGGCAGGTGGTGGCGATAGCGCCGTTTTCCCTTGTCAAGGACGGATTCGAAAATGGTGCAGAACTCAAGCTTCTCTTCCTCTAACATCCAGACGTAGGATAGGCAAAAGCCGACAGGCCGTGCCCATCTTCATTTCAAGCTCGATGGACAGCACGGCGCTGGAAGGGGCAAACCAGGATAAGGTGGGGCCGTTTCCGAAAGTCAGCCTCATTCCGATCCAACGAGTTTCAGCCACAATCTTCCCTCCACCGCCTTCACCGGAAAGCACGCCGTCCGACCCTCGTCCGGCGGAGCGGCTTCACCGGACGCGAGGTCGATCACCCAGTTGTGCAGCGGACAGGCCACTCGCTTGCCGCAGACGATGCCCTGGGAGAGGGGGCCTCCTTTGTGCGGACAGACATCGCGGACGGCGAAGATTTCATCGTCGACCGTACGGAATACCGCCACATTGCCGTTCGGCGTCGCCACGACGCGCGAGCCTTGCCGGGGGATGTCTTCGATCTGTCCGATTTCGATCCAGTCGGTCATGGCATTCATCCTACTTTCCTCAAAGGCTCGAAGTGGCGCCGTTCGGACTCCCGGGCGAGCACCGACCAAGGGTCGATCTGGGCGCTTCTCTGCGATTCGAGGAACCGCTCGTACAAGGCACGTCGGCTTTCCGGGTCCGAGACGACGCGCTCTTGGATATAAGCGAGACCGACGCGTTCGATCCAGTGAGCGGTCCGCTCCAGATAACGGGCTTCTTCCCGGTAGAGCTGCAGGTAGGCGCCGCAGTATTCCATCACTTCCTCTTCCGTATCGACCTTGCACAGAAAATCGGTGGCGCGGACCTTGACACCGCCGTTGCCGCCCACGTGAAGTTCCCAGCCGGAATCCACCGCCACCACGCCGAAGTCCTTGATCGTCGCCTCGGCGCAGTTGCGCGGGCAGCCGGATACCGCCATCTTGACTTTGGCCGGCGTCCATGAACCCCAGGTCATTTTTTCGAGCGCGATCCCCATTTTGGTCGAGTCCTGCGTACCGAAACGGCACCATTCCTTGCCGACGCAGGTTTTGACGGTGCGCAGGGACTTGCCGTAGGCGTGGCCGGACACGAGGCCGTGCTTGCCGAGCTCGGCCCAAATCGCCGGAAGCTGTTCTTTCGGAACGCCCAGGAGATCGATGCGTTGGCCGCCGGTGATCTTGACCATCGGAACCTCGAACTTCTCCGCGACATCGGCGATGGCGCGCAGCTCGCGAGGATTGGTGACGCCGCCCCAGATGCGCGGCACCACGGAATAGGTGCCGTCCTTCTGGATATTGGCGTGAGCCCGCTCGTTGATGAAGCGCGACTGGGGATCGTCCCGGTATTCGTTGGGCCACTGGCAGAGCAGATAGTAATTGAGCGCGGGACGGCAGGAATGGCAGCCGTCGGCGGTTTTCCAGTCGAGGAACCGCATGACCTCGGGAATCGTCTTCAGATTTTGCGAGCGAATGGCCTCCCGTACTTCTTCGTGGGTGTGGTCGGTGCACTTGCACAGTGGCTTCTTGGCCGGGCTGACCGAATAATCGCTGCCCAGGGTGCTTTGCAGAATCTGCTCGACCAAGCCGGTACACGAGCCGCAGGACGCCGAAGCTTTGGTATGGGCTCGCACGTCCTCCAGGGTGAACAGCTTTTTCTGAACGATGGCGTCGACGATGGTCTTCTTGCAGACGCCGTTGCAGCCGCAGACCTCGGCCGTGTCCGGCATGAGCGCCGCGCGGTTGTCCGCGCCATGGCCGGCGTCGCCCAAGTGCGCCTGTCCGAACAGGATGTTTTCCCGGAAAGCGGAGATATCGGTACCGTCGCGCATCATCTGGAAATACCAGGCACCGTCGCCGGTGTCTCCGTAAAGCACGGCGCCCTTGATGCGGTTGGATTCGATTACCAGCTTCTTGTAGATGCCGCGAGCAGGGTCCTGGAACAGGAGTTCTTCGTAACCGTTGCCGCCTTGAAATTCGCCGGCCGAGAAAAGGTCGATGCCGGTTACTTTCAGCTTGGTCGACGTTACCGAGCCTTCATACCGCGCGATGCCGTATTCCGCCAAGTGATTCGCGCACACTCTGGCCTGTTCGAACAGCGGGGCCACCAGCCCGAAAAGCTGTTTCCGGTGCTGCACGCACTCGCCGACGGCATAGATGCGGGGATCGAAGGTCTGTAGCGTGTCGCTGACCAAAATGCCGCGCTCGCAATGGATGCCGGCGCTCTTGGCCAGGTCGACGTTGGGGCGTATGCCCACCGCCATGACTACCAGATCGGCCGGAATTTCCGAGCCGTCCTTGAAACGCACGCCGGTGACACGATCGCGGCCGAGTATGGCCGCGGTCTCCGCCTCCATGCGGAACTCGAGGCCGCTGTCCTCGAGCGCGCGTTTCAAGAGGTCGGCGGCTGGCTTGTCGAGCTGCCTTTCCATCAGCGTGTCGAGGAGATGCACCACGGTGACCGCCATCCCCCGTTTTTTCAGCCCATTGGCCGCTTCCAGTCCCAGTAGGCCGCCCCCGATGACGACCGCGCGGTGGTATTTTTGCGATGCTTCCAACATCAGTTCCACATCGCGGATGTCGCGAAATCCGATCACGCCTGGAAGGTCTCTGCCGGGTACCGGGAGCATGAAAGGGGTGGAGCCGGTGGCGAGCAGCAGCCGATCGTAGTTGGCCTCCAGGCCGTCCTCGGTGCGTACCAGGCGCCGGCGGCGATCGATCGCGACGACTTTCCGGCCCTTGTGCAGGGCGATGCCGTTCGACTCGTACCAGGCATCGTCGTTGAGAATGATGTCGTCCAGCTTTTTCTCGCCGGCCAGCACCGGGGACAGCAGGATACGGTTGTAATTGCAGTACGGTTCGGCGCCGAACACGGTGATGTCGTAGGCGTCGGGAGCGATTTTGAGCAACTCCTCCACGGTTCGGATGCCGGCCATGCCATTGCCGATGACGATGAGTTTCTGTTTTTTCATGGCTTACCTACCCTTGGGATAAATCCCGTTCGTCGAATCAAATTTTTTGTAGGATGCGGTGAACGAAGGGAACCGCATCGTTCGAGTTCGATGATGTCGAACAACACCTAAACCCTCCCATATGCCTGAAACAGGCATACCATCAGCAGGCCGAACAGGAGCAACGCCGTCAGTTGCCAGAACAGCACGGGATTGCGCTGATAGAGGGGGAGGGGACGGGCGGAGATGCGCTTGCCACCCCCTTTCGACAGTCCCGATTCCAGCTCGAAGGCGAGTTCTATGGCGTCGGCATAGCGCTCGTCCGGGTCGACCGCGATGGCGCGCGCCAAAGCGGCGTCGAGCCAAACCGGCAAATCCGGGCGGCGACTGGTGAGCGGCTTGGGTTTTCCGAATCTCGGGGTGCTGAACGGCTCGATCTCGCCGTAGGGATAGCCGCCGCCGGAGAACAGCCGATAAAGCGTCACCCCCAGCGCGAAAATGTCGCTGGCGACGCTGCCCCGTTCGCCATGGAAGAGCTCCGGCGCCATGTAGCTGGCGGTGCCCGGCATCGGATCGGCCTGGTCTTCGTCCCAGGCCGGCAGGCGCGCGATGCCGAGGTCCAGCAGTTTCAAGCCGCCGTCGTCGAGTAGCAGGACGTTGTCCGGCTTGATGTCGCGGTGCACGATCTGCTGGCGGTGCAGGGCGTGCACCGCCTTGCACAGCTTGAGGGCGAGATCGATGCCCGGCTCCAGGCCGATACGGGCATTCCGGCGCAAGTGCTGTTCGAGGGTGATGCCGCGATAATAGGGCATGACCGAGTAGAGACGGCTTTGCCGCTCGAGCGGCTGTTCCAGAATTTCGGCTACCCAGGGACTCTTGACCCGTCCGCCGATCCATGCCTCGCGCATGAAAGCGTCCTGGTAAAGGCGCTCGCTGGCGACGCGCGGATGCGGGAATTTGAGGACTACGGGGTTGCCGCTCTGGAGGTCGACCGCGCGGAACAGGACGCTATAGCGGCCGGAAGACACCAGTTCTTCCAGTTGGAAATCGTCCACGGTATCGCCCGGACCTGGTGGTTCCAGGATGGGCAGGGATTCGATGATTTCCCGCAGGGATTGGCGGTCGATTCTGGGCAGACCGATGACGTCCACCACCAGCGCGGTGACATTGTCGCTGCCGCCGCGCTGTAGCGCCGAGTCGACCAGAGCATCGGCGCTGCTTTGGGTGGCGCCGCGCTCCAGCAGAATGCGCTCGATTTCGGCCTGTTTGAGGACGCCGTGCAAACCGTCGCTACACAGGAGGAAGCGGTCGTGGACTTCGAGCGTGTGCACGGCGTAGTCGGTGCGAAGCAGAGGCTCCAGACCCACGGCCCGGTACAGGATGTGACCCAGTTCGGGGCCGTTCAGCGTGTGATCAGTCGTCAGCAGTTCCAGCCGCTCGCCGCGCAATCGGTAGACGCGGGAGTCCCCGACATGCACCAGATGGGCGCGGCGGCCGCGAAGAATCAAAGCGCTGAAGGTGGTGGCCATATGGGCGAGATTGGGGTCGCGCCTCCCCATGGCATGTATCCAGCGGTTGGCGGCATCCAGGCTGCGGTCCAACAACTGCTCCATCGCAAAGGTTTCGGCCAGGCTGTAATAGGCTTCCATGAAGCAGTGCACGCACATCTCCGCGGCTACACGGCCCCCCTTGGCCCCGCCCATGCCGTCCGCCACCGCCGCGACGACGCCGCGACAGGCCAGATCTTGCGCCGATGGCTCGGCGATGCCGGCGTAATCCTGGTTGTCTTCGCGGCGTCCCCGATGCGACGCGAAGGCGGCGCTCAAGGCGAGTTGTCCGTTTGCGTTCACCGACGTACTCCGGTGCGTGTACTCAGCGGCATGGTTCAGACCCGCGCGCCGGATACCGCGCCCCAAGTGGTGCGCCAGCGCTTCTTGACCATAAGGAGACCGAAGAGTCCCAGCAGCGGCAGCCCGGCGAACACGCTAAAGCCCAGGGCGAAGCCGTGCTGCATGTCCCAGGACCACCCCAAGGCCTTGGCCAGGAAGAAGCCGCCCACGCCGCCGGCGCAGCCGACCAGCCCGGTGATGACGCCGATCTCCTTGCGGAAGCGCAGGGGCACCAGCTGGAACACCGATCCATTGCCCATCCCTAAGGCCATGGTGCCGGCGAAGAAGATAGCGACGGCGATCCAGGCGATGGCAGGCAGTTCGAACAAACCCCATCCGGCGACTTTGGCATTCGCGCTCTGGACCGGCGCCGGGCCTTCCGGCAGAAAAGAGATGGCGAGATAGCTCAAGGACACCGCGACGAACAGGAACTGTAGCGTGCGTATGCCGCCCAGCCGGTCGGCCAGGTAGCCGCCCACGGGGCGAAACATGGAGCCGGCGAATACGACGATCGCCGCCATCATGCCAGCGGCGATGCCGGAGACGTGATACCAGTTGGTGAAGTAAAGGGGCAGCGCATTGCCGAGACCGACGAAGCCGCCGAAGGTGATCGAATAAAAGAACATGAACCACCAGGTGTCCGGGTCTTTCATGACTGCGGCATAGTTGGCCAGGGTGACTGGCGTGCGCTTGTCCGGGGCGTCCTTGACCAGAACGGTGTAAATGACGAGCACCAGCACCAGGGGGATGAGCAGGAAACCGAACACCGCCTGCCAGCCGAAGCGTTCCGCCAGCCACGGGACGATCATCGAGTCCAGCACCACGCCCATGTTGCCGGCCCCGGCGATACCCATCACCACACCCTGATAGCGCGGCGGGTACCAGCGGCTGGCCTGGGGCAGGGCCACGGCAAAACTGGCTCCGGCTATACCCAAGAGGAGGCCCAGCAGCTCCGTTTCCAGCTTGGAGTGCAGACCGAATACGAAGACATAGGCCAGCCCGAGAATCACCAGCAACTGGGCCAGGATTCCGGTCAGCTTGGGGCCAAGGTGGTCGGCCATCGAGCCGAGGACCACGCGGAATACGGCGCCGGATAGAATGGGGATGGCCACAATGGTGAACTTCTCGCTTACCGGCAGCCCCAGGTCCTTGGTGATGTACAGGGACAAGGGACCCAGCATCACCCAGACCATGAAAGAGGCGTCGAAATAGAGGAATGCGGACAGCAGAGTCGGCCAATGGCCTGCTTGCTTGAATTCTTTGAAGTTCATCGTTCAAAGTCCATTCGGTTGATTTCGCGTTTATCCGAACCAATAAAAAAGGCGTCCGGCGGTCACCGTAGAAGGATGACCGCGAGACGCCTTTGTCGATTTTCGATACCCCGCCGTTGGCGTATCGAGAATTACTGCCGATTAAGCAGAGATCGTGCCAGCATTTAGGTTGGCGTAATGTATTGATGCGGCGGGAAAACTTTAAAAATGCTCGGTCGAGGCGGGGGCTGCCATTCTGTTATGCACCAATTTAGAGACCTTACTGATTTATCTTGGTGCATATTGAGAGAATGTTCTGATTTACGTAGTGCGCAAGTTCTTGCCTGCGATGATCTATACTTTGTTACGAGAGTGTGACAGAAGACACGAAATATCGATAAAAAAGGCGGGGCATCCGCCGCATTTGAGGAGAGGGCATGTCATGTTGAATATGAAGCGATTCTTTAAGAAATGGCTTCGGAACGAGGAAGGGGCCAGTGCGTTGGAATACGCCTTGATGGCGGGGATGGTGGCCGTAGCTCTTGTTGCTTTTGTCACGCCCGTTAGGACGGCGGTCACTGATATTTTCACAGCCATACAAACAGCACTCGAATCGGCAGTGCCTGCTGGGGGCTGAAGCCAACTAACGATCGGTTAAGTCCGGTAAGCCGCGCATCGAGCACCATAATCCCCATGGGTTTGACGGTCGCTGTGCGCCTTGCTCGTCTAGGCCGCTCAAGCCGCTGTAAAGAGCGGCGCTTTGCGCGAGTTTGCCAATAGGTCCGACGGAAGCCGTATGCAATGGCAGTATCCCGCGCTTGCCGCCTGGGCGGTTGCGCTGTCCGTCTTCGATCTCAAGTGGCGGCGCCTTCCCAACGGGCTCACCTTGGGAGGTGCGGGATGCGCGATCGCCTACCTGCT
Source organism: Methyloversatilis universalis (assembly GCA_020723665.1). Lineage (GTDB taxonomy): Bacteria > Pseudomonadota > Gammaproteobacteria > Methylococcales > Methylococcaceae > Methylocaldum. The sequence continues at coordinate 43,128 of DYIL01000002.1, read as the reverse complement.
GGTGCAGGGCCAAAGTCCGCTGGGTGCCGCGCCGTCCTCGGCGCTGACGGCCGGGTTCGGCGCGATCATTGTCTCGATGCCGTTTTACGGACTGGGTTGGCTCGGAGCCGGGGATATCAAGCTGATCTCGGCTATCGGATTGATCGGCGGCGTAAAGGTGCTGCTCACCACGTTCGTTCTGAGCAGCCTGCTGACCTTGCCCTATGTCTTGGCGCTCCTGGCTCGTGCCGGCTGGCGCGGGGAAAATCCCAGGTCTGTGGTAGGCCGGATTCCTCAAGGTCTATTTCTCGCGGCGGGGCTTCTCGCTGCCATGGCGGGCTTTTCGCACACTGGTCCTGGATGATTGCTTTCGCCGTAAATGTAAAAGTCGCGTAGCGAATGGTTTGAAGCGTCCTGTTCCTTCGGGCGATGGCAAAGACGTATTGGTGTACTCTTCACGGCCAGAAGTTGATGCCTTTCGGTCTTCATCTCTTCGGGAGATGGCCGGTATGAGCGTGTACGGGACAAGGCTTTGCTTTCCTATCGTTTTACCGGGCTCCGGCGGGACAAGCCGATGCCGCCGGCAAAGAGGCGCGGCCGCCATCGAGTTCGCCCTGGCGTTTCCCCTGTTTTTCGTCTTGTTCTACGGCATCGTCGCCTATAGCTTGATCATGACCCTAGAGCAATCGCTTACCCACGCCGCGGCCGAGGGAGCGCGAGCCGCCGTTGCCGTCGATCCCGCGAGCTTCGGCGATGACGAAGCTTACAAGAATGAAATCAAGGAAAGGGCGTGTGCTAGTGCATCCGGATCGCTCGCTTGGCTGCCCGACCCGCTTACGTGCAAGTCCGAATTTCAGTCGGATTCCGGTATTGCGACCGTAACCGTCACCTTGGAATATAGCGTTCCATCGGTGCCGGTCATCCAGTTTCCGTTTTTGCCGAAAATCCCCGACGTGCCGGATCCGCTTGTCGTGAGCGCCAGCGCCCGGCTTTAGACTCAACTCGTTCCGGTTTTATTCCAAATTGCTTTCGATAAGGAATTCATTTTCGTAGGGTGGCTTAGGCCGCGAGGCCGTAACCCACCGAGCGACCTCGAATCGATGGGTTGCGCTGACCCACCCTACGATTAATGTTCACTCGAATGCCGAATGAAATTATCCCAACTCGAACCAGCTCGCCATACCGAAAATAGCTTTGCTCGAAATACCTATACTTACGATCAGATGCGTGTTTTGAACGACGGCGAAAAACAGTAACGGAAAGCCCCTCAATGAATAGCCAAACGCTGAAATTCCTGGCCGTCGTGATGATCATCGGCTCTGTGATTCTCGCATTCATTGCCTTGCGGATCGGCCGTGCACCGGAAAATCCGCCAGCAGCGGCGCAGACCGTGACCATGCCGCCGAAGGAGCCCGCGCCTCAAATCGTCGTCGCGGCGCGTCCCATTCCGTCGGGGATGGAGATCGGCGATGCCGATCTGGCGCTGGCGTCGATCGATCCTATGCCAACCGATGCTTTCCGGAACCCCAAGGAAGTCGTGGGCAAACGCCCGGTTACGGCCATCGGTGCGGGGAGTCCGGTGCTGGAGAGCCATTTTTCGGTCGGAAATCCGCTGGCCGCGACGCTGCGCGAGGACGAACGCGCCGTGGCCGTGAAAGTGAGCAATCTGATCGGCGTCGGCGGTTTCTTGCGGCCGGGCGACAAGGTCGACGTGCTGCTCTATCTTCGCGGCGACAATCAAAAGGCCAAAGAAAGCCAATCGCTGGTCGTGGTGCGCTCGGTCCGCGTTCTGGCCTACGGAAGCGAACTGGGGAGCGCCGAAGACACCGGCAAGAATGAAAAGACCAAGAGCAAGGATGCCGGTACCGCGGTGCTTGCCGTCAGCGCGCGGGACGCCGTTCGGCTGAATCTGGCGGAGAACGCGGGTGTTTTGCGGCTGGCGCTTAGGCCGGCGCTGATGGCGGAGGCCGGTTTGGAAGATCACGATTCCATCCGCCTGAGCGAAATCATCGCACCTGCGCCCGAAGAAACCGCTCCGAAAGGTCCGATGGTGGAAGTCTATCGGGGCGGTCAAAAAAGCATCATTCAATTCCCATGAGACATCGCACCGACCGACGCTTTACCGGCGCACGAATCTGGCTGACGCTGTGGCTGGCGTTCGCCTGCGCTTTCGCCGCGGACACACTCGCAGCGAACAAGCATGGCAAAAAGAAGCACCGGACGAGTCATTACAAGGTTATTCACATCACCGAAGGCCAGCAAAAGGTATTGCATTTCTTCGAAGGCGTGGCACGGGTCGCCGTGGGCGATCCCGAGGTGGCCGATGTCTCGATGACGACGTCGGATGAATTGCTCGTCAGCGGCAAGAAGGTGGGGACGACCGATCTGCATGTCTGGTTGAGCGCCAAGGGCTCGCCCAGACTCTATCGCGTGAGGATCGATCCCCGCTTGATCGAGGGCGAATTTCACAGCCTCGACGAACACGCCACCAAGGTCCAAGCGGAAAAGCCGCACCCGCAGGACGCCACCACCGTCGATGTCGGCGGCACCCAGATCCAGGCCGATATCAAAGTGGTCGAAGTCAGCCGGACGGGACTCAAGGAAGCCGGCTTTTTCTTCGGCAAGAATTCCGCCAATACGACGCTGGCCGTCTCCCCTCCCAGTGCATTGTCGGGTGTCGGCTCTTCCGATACGGCCGCCGCCGCGGGCAGCCTGCTCTTGGAAAGCGCCAGCGGCTTCTTCCCATTTGTGGAGGCCTTCCAGTTGGTATTCGGCAACTCCAAGCAAAGCTGGCTCAGCACCATCAGCCTGCTGGAGCGTAGCGGCTACGCCTACACTCTGGCCGAACCCAGTCTGACCGCCATGAGCGGCCAGACCGCCACCTTCCTGGCCGGGGGCGAATTTCCGATACCGGTGCCTCAGGGGGGCGCGTTGTCGAATGTCGTTACCATTCAATATCGAGAGTTCGGCGTGCGCCTGATGCTGACGCCCACTCTCCTGGAGGCCGACCGCATCGCCATGAAGGTCGCTCCCGAAGTCAGCGAGCTCGACTTTTCCGCCGGGATTCAGATCGCCGGCGTGCGGGTGCCGGCCCTGAAGGTGCGCCGCACCGACACTACTATCGAACTGGGCGACGGCGACAGCTTCGCGATCAGCGGCCTGATCAGTCAAGCCACCATCGCGAACGAGGATAAGCTGCCTTTCATCGGCGACGTGCCGATATTGGGGGCATTCTTCCGCTCCAAGCGTTTCGACAAGACCGACAAGGAGTTGCTCATGATCGTGACGCCCCACGTCGTCCATCCCCTGGACCGGGACGCGGAGCTCCCGCCTTTGCCCGGCGAGGCGTATCGGCGGGCCGATCCCGATTACGCCGATTTCCTGTTTTACAAACAGGAACCTTCGGTTCGGCCGCGCAGCGCGATGGAAGGGTTTTCCCGATGACGGACGATAAAAGGGGGCGCCCTCCTTTTCTGCTGGTCACCGAGAGCGAGGCGGCGGCGCGGCGGTTGATGGATGTCATCGACGAGCAGGGCGAGCTGTTCGTGTCCGAGCCCGAATCGCTGGAACGGGTGCTGCAGATCGTCGACTCGGTGGCTTGCATGCTCGCCATCGTTCACGTCACCTCGGAGGGCCGCTCCCGGCAAATGATGCTGATCGAGGCGCTGCGCGCCGCCAAGCCGCTGCTGCCGGTCTTGGTGTTCGCCGACGATCTCGATTCTGATCTGGTGCTGACGGCTTTGCGCCTCGGCGCTTGCGACGTCATCGCGAAAGACTCCTCGAAAAGCGAAGTGCGGGAACGCCTGCAATACGCCATGGAGCGATGCGCTCCGTCCACCAACTTGCAGAGACGCGCCCGGGGCAAGATCGTCGCGGTCGTCAGTGCCCGTCCCGACGCCGATTGCGCGATACTCGCCCTGCACCTCGCGCTGGCGATCCATCGGTTGGAGGCGGGCGGAAAAACCTTGCTGCTCGACTTGGGAATGCCCCTGGCCGATTCCCTTCTGTTCCTCGGCTTGCGCTCGTCCTATACCTTCGTCGACGCGGTGCGCAGTACCCGCCGTTTCGACGAAATCCTGATCGAGACCGCTTTCGCCAAACATGCCAGCGGCCTGGCGCTGCTCGCGATGCCCGAGGACGATATCGCGGCATCCGATATCACGACGAACGACGTCGTCGTCCTCATCAATATTCTGCGTACCTACCATCATCATGTGGTGATGAACCTCGGCGGCTCGCCGCGCTCGGAGTTTCTCGCGCTGATGGTGTCACATGCCGATCAGGTGTTGCTGCTGTGCGAGCAGACGGTGCCCAGCTGCCGCAGCAACAAGCTACTGATGGAATTTTTCGAAAAACGTCATCTCAACGAGCGGATCGGCCTGGTGGTCGACCGCTATTTGGAAAAGCAGGCGCCATCGGCGCCGGAAATTGCCGAGCGGCTGGGCATTCCGCTCAAAGCCACCTTGCCGGCCAGCGGGATCGCTCGACTCGCCATGAAGAACAGCGGGCGGACTCTGTTCGAGATCGCGCCCAAGGACAAGTACACCCTGGCCATTGAAAATTTGGCCGGGACCTTGGTTCAGAAGCAACCGCCGGTGGAAAGGCGCCGCCGGTTCGGATTTTTGAACGGTCTTTTTCAGCGAAAGCGATTGGTGTAATTTTCCATGAAATTCGTGAATACCCCCGCCGTCAATTTCGCGGAAGAACTTCAGGATCTCAAGGGGCGGCTGCACCGTCACCTGCTCGACCAGGCCGACAGCTTGCCGACCGACGGAGAGGATGATCGGCTCAACCGCTTCGTCTGGGAGAAGGTAACCCAGTATATCCGTACTTCGCACATCGCCATCAACCAGCGCGAGATCGAGCGCCTGGTCAAGGAACTCATCGACGAATTGACCGGTTTCGGTCCCATCGATGCCCTGCTGCGCGACGACAAGATCAGCGACATCCTCGTCAACGGCCCCTATCACATCTATATCGAGCGCAACGGCAAACTGGAGAAGACCGACCTACGCTTCATCGACAACGCCCATGTGCTCAGGGTCATCCGACGCATTCTGGCGCCGCTGGGACGGAGGCTGGACGAATCCAGCCCGATGGTCGACGCCCGCCTCCCGAACGGGAGCCGGGTCAACGCCGTCATTCCGCCGCTGGCCATCGACGGCGCCTGCCTTTCCATCCGCAAGTTCCGCAAGGACCCTCTGACAGCCGCCGATCTTCTGGCTTACGGGACGTGGGACGAAGAAACCCTGATGCTCTTGCGCCAGGCGGTCCAGGCGCGCTGCAACGTGCTGGTGGCCGGTTCTACCGGCGCCGGCAAGACCACTTTGCTCAATGTGCTGAGCAGCTTCATCGGAGCCGACGAGCGTTTGATCACCATCGAGGATGCGGCCGAACTGAGCCTACGCCATGCGCATGTGGTGCGCCTCGAAACACGCCCGCCGGGCATCGAGGGCGATGGCGAAATCACCGCGCGTGATCTGGTTCGAAATGCCCTCAGAATGCGCCCGGACCGCATCATTCTGGGCGAGATTCGCGGCGCCGAGGTGCTCGACATGCTTCAGGCCATGAACACCGGCCATGACGGCTCCATGGCGACGCTGCACGCCAACAGTCCGCGCGACGCTTTGAGCCGGCTCGAGCTCCTGGCGGGATTTGCCGGTTACAACGGCAGCGAAACCACGCTGCGCCAGCAAATCGCGAGTTCCCTGGACCTCGTCGTTCATATCGGCCGCCTGCGGGATGGTCAACGCCGCGTACTCACCGTGGAAGAAGTCCTGGACGTTTCGGACGGCCATTACGTGACGCAAAGCCTCTATCGCCACGAACCGATTTCGCGGATTAAGCCGAAGTCGGCCAAGCTGGCCCACTATACAGCCGACCCGATTTTACCCGTGCGCGGTTATGGTTATACCCGATAAACTGCTCTACATCATCGTGGCGGGCGCGTCGATGCTGGGGTCGTCGATCCTGCTGCTCATTCTTAGCCGCCGCGAGGCCGAACGCGAGGCGGTGATCCGCCGGCTGGACGAAGAAGGCCTGTCCGATCGTGAATTCGGCCAAAAGCGTTATCCGTTCTGGCTGCGCTGGGTCTATCACACTCTGCAGCGGGCCGGGGTCGTGAACCGGCCCGTCCATCTGGCTCTGGTCGTCGTGATCTCAATTCTCGTCGGCGTCGTTTCCGTGCGTGTCAAAGGCGTGATCGGTTTACTGACGGCCTCGGTGCTGCTCGCCGCCGGATTCTATCTGTTCGTGATCTGGCGCATTGCGCGGCACACCAAGATGTTGCGGCAACAACTGCCGGCCTTCATCGACCAGATCATCCGCACCATGAGTGTCGGCCGTAGCTTCGACAATGCCTTGCTCGAAGCGATAGAAACCAGTCCGCCCCCCTTGTCCGAAGCGCTCAAAGGGGTGGCGGTCGAACATTCGCTGGGGGGCGACGTGACTCAAGCCTTGGGCGAAGCCGCGAAAATTTACGGGATGAAAGAGCTGCATCTGCTCACCCTCGCCTTGCGCATCAACCAGCGCTACGGGGGCAGCATCAAGGCGATGCTGGAAAACATCATCGCCCTTATCCGCCAGCGCGAGCAGGCGGAACGGGAACTGCGCGCCCTGACCGGCGAAACCAGGCTCAGCGCCTGGGTGCTGGGCGCCATGCCCTCGGCTATGGCGGGCTATATGATGGTCGTCAATCCGTCGTATCTCGGCTATCTGCTGAAGGATCCCGACGGTCCCGCCATCATTTACACGGCGCTGGGGCTACAGGCCACCGGGATCCTGATCCTGTGGCGCATGATGCGGGCTGTCCGATGACGGCGGCGGGCGATTCCCAGCTTTGGCTGCTGTTGATCGGACTGGCCGGCATCGGGTGCGGTACGGCGATCTGGCTGTTCGCTCGGGCGCGGGATTATGTGCCGCCCGCCGAATTGCGGCGGCGGTTCGCCGAGGCCTTCGGCGAGGAGACGGAGGCGATGCCGGACCGGGACGGCTCGGGCTGGCTGGAACATCTCGGACTACACTTGCTGGCGCGACGAAAGGACACCGGCGAGGTCAAGCTGCTGCTCGCCCGCGCCGGATGGAAGCGGCGGACCGATCTCGCCGTTTTTTACGCGATACAGGCGCTTTTGCCCATTTCGGCGGGCATCGCTTCCAGTTCTGCCTTTTGGGTGGACGGCATCGGTCCGCGCGATTGGGCCAACGGTTTTATCGCTTGCGCCGCGGCCTGGCTGCTGCCCAAGCGCATCATTGCCTATCTGGCGGCCGTCCGGCAGAAGCGGGTGGCCGAGCAAACCTTGGTCATGGTGCATCTACTGCGCGTGCTGCTGGGCACCGGCCTCAGCGTGGAACAGTCGCTGCGCTCGCTGGTGGCGGACACGAGGGCGCTGCTGCCCGATCTGGCGATCGAATTGAGCACGCTGCTGCACCGTATCGACATCGGCGAGGAGGTCGGTTTCGCCATGCGCGACATGGCGCGGTGCGTGGACGTTCCGGAATTGACGGATCTGTCGATGATCCTGGAGCAGACCTGGCGCATGGGCGGCAACGTTACGAAGTCCTTGAGCGACTTGTCCACGTTGATGGATGAACGCAGGCAGACGAGCCTGAAGGAGAAAGTGTCCAAGCTTTCCGGTCAGATGACCATCGTCATGATGGTGTTTTTGTTTCCGGCGCTCCTGGTGTTTTTGGCCGCGCCGGGATTTCTTGCCATTGCCAGGAGCATGAAGCATGCGCTGGGTTAAAGCGCTCGCGCTCACCGCCGGCGCGGCGTTGACTGCCGGGTGCGGCACCATCCCGTGGCTATCGGCTCCGGACATCGGCGGCGGGCCTTCGCCGGCTGCCGATACTCGTCGGGCAGAACTGGCATTTACGCCGCCCAAGGCCTGCGGCGGAAACTTGACACCGGAACAGCGGATGTACTTGGAACTGGTGTACGAAATGGTGAAGCGAGGCCAGTACTACGCTGCGCTCGCTCATCTGGACCAATTGGAAAAAAAGGCTTCGCCGGCACCGCAGAACGTTTACCTACGCGCCGAGGCGTTACGCGGCATCGGACGTCCGGACCAGGCCGCGAACCTGTACCGTTCGCTGCTCGACGGCTGCATGGCGGGCTACGGTCTGCACGGACTCGGCCTTCTGGCGGCCGTTGGGGGACGCCTGGCCGAGGCTGAGGACTTTCTCGTCCGCGCCGGCCGAGAAAGGCCGGCGAGCGCGGATGTGCACAACGATCTCGGCATGGTGTTGCTCCTCTCGGGCCGTCGGGACGCCGCCCGGCAGGAGTTTCTGACAGCGGCGGAATTGGACCGGAAGGATCCCTTGCCGGTGGAAAACCTGATCGTTTTGATGCTGATGGATGAGAATCCGCGGGAGGCGAAGCAGTTCGCGAAACACCGCGGACTGACCGATAAAGACCTGGAGCGACTGGCGCAACGTGCCCGCCGCCTGACCCGACGATCCGGCGCCGGCGATATCACCGCGTCGCCCGTGCAGGAGTAGAGATCATGCGCAGCCTCGTTTTCACGTTATTCGTTTTGGCCGCGATCCGGGCCGAGGCAGCACCGGACGATTCCGCCGCGGCCGAAGTCTTTCCGCTCGAGCCAAACGCGTCCGTTCCGTCGGAGCCGCCGCCCATCGTCGCGGACACGGAAACGGGCCTTTGGATGCAACTGCAAAGCTCGGGACGAGTCGCCGGGCCGCGTTATACCTTGTCCGGCAAGGCGGCTACGAACATCTACCAGCGCTACTTGAACAGCTTCCGGCATCCGATTCCGGAACAGTTCGACTTCAAGCGAAGCTCGGTCTCGCGCTCCGGGTCCGGCACCGGCTCCGGCCGCTGAGGGGACGCCGATGCCGTTGCGTTTGCCTCATTCGCCGCCGCCGTTCCGCCGTCAGCGCGGGGCTATCGGGCTTTTCGCCGCACCGGTGTTGTTATTGGCGGTGTTGTTCACGGCATTGGCCTTGGATACCGGGCGACTGTATCTGGAGAAGCGGCGGTTACAGAAAATCGCCGATCTGTCCGCTCTCGATGCCGCCCATGCGATGGCCTGCGCGAGCGACAAAAACGCGGCGGCAGTCGATGCAGCTCGGGCGAGCGCCGCGCGCAACGGCTATGCCGGCGATCTCGTCGCGGAAGGCGGGGTGAAAATCGGAATCGTGCAGCCCGACGCTCAAGGTCTGCGTATATTTCGGCCGGACGTTTCGGAAAGCGCCAATGCGGTGCAGGTCGAGGCCCGTAACACCGTTCCCGCCAGTTTGGTGGCGGGCGGCTTGCTCGGCGCGTCGACCACGCTCAGGGCCAAAGCGGTCGGGCGGAGCGACGCAATCGCCGGAATCAGTGCCGGCAGCTTTCTCGCCCGGGTGGATACCGATAGTCTGAACCCTCTGCTGAGCGGACTGCTCGGCACCGACGTGGCTCTCGATCTGGTGAGTTATCAAGGTATCGCGGACGCGAATTTGACTTTGCTGGATTTGATACAAGCCGAGGCCTCGGTGGGTACGGTGGAGGAGTTGCTCGCTCTGCAGATGAGTGTCGGCGATTTCATCGAACTCATGGCGTCAGCACTGACCAACAAAGGCGATACCGCTGCGGCGGCGAACCTTTCGGGCCTCGCGGTCGGTGTGCCCGATACGCTCACGCTGACGCTCGGCGACTTGCTCAAGGTGACGACCGACGACCCCGAAGCGGCGGCCGAAGCCGAGGTCAATGTACTCGATCTTTTGATGTTGGGCGCGGAGGTCGCCAACGGCCAGAACGCTATCGCTATTCCATCCGCCGGGATAGCGATTTCGAACGTGGCGAGTATCGGTTTGAGCTTGCGCCTGATCGAGCCGCCGCAGATCGCCATAGGCCCTGCCGGACGAGACGAAGACGGGAACTGGAGAACCCAGGTGCAAACTGCTCAGGTGCGGTTAAGGGTCGATCTAGGTCTTGTTCCTGTTCACTTGGGCATACCGTTGATATTGACGGTTGACGTCGGCGGTACACTTCAGCTCGCCGTTGATGCCGCTCGGACGACCGCCTGGCTGGAAAACATGGGCTGCCCGACTCAGGGCGATCTCGACGGATCGGTCACGGTCGGCAGCCAACCGGGTATTATCGACATAGCCATCGGCGCGCTCGATGCGAACGGCGAGGTTACAGGCCCTGCAAATGTCGCTACCGTTCAGGTTCTCGGCCTGTTCGGCGGCCCGCCGGTCACCGTCGGCGTCAGCGCAAACACGAATCTCACAAGCGATCCCCTGACCAGGCACTTCGATGGACCGTTTCCACAAACGGAAACCGTGGATACAGATCTCGGCCAGGCTTTGGACAATGCTCTGTCGAGCCTGGCCGACAGCCTGAATCCTCAGGTTACGGTGGGATCACTCAGTCTGACGCTTCTCAATCAGGTTATTGGTCTCCTGACGCCGATATTGAGCCCCATCATCACGGCTTTGGGGGACCTCTTTCTCACTCCCCTTCTCACCCCATTGCTGGAAGCGCTGGGCGTGCATGTGGGCGGCGCCGACCTGGGCGTCTTTACCGTCCGATTCGTCAGACCGACATTGGTCATTTGATGCACTAAACTCAATGGGCTTACCCCCGCTCCCACCGCGGATTCGAAAGAACGATGATCGAATGATCGGCCGCAATTCCAAACTCGTCTGGCTGACCCTCAATTTAGCGCTGATCGTCGCCGTCGGCGCCGCGATGGGTTTCGGCGCGCGTGCCGTTCTGATCGAATGCACTCAGGAGCGGGACCGGGAGGCGCAACAGATCCGCCAGTTCGCATCCGCGGGAATGGAGTGGTCGCGCGGCAATGTGCGGCAACTGCGCGCCTGGCTGGCGCCGCTGCCATTGGGCTCTTCGTTCAGCGCTCTCGAGATCCGCGGCAAGTCCGGAACGCTGCTGGACATCCGCTACGACGTTCCGCCCGCTCCGCGCGCCTGGGCGAGTGCGCTCTTGCCGCTTGCCCCAGCGGTCGTGGAGTTGCCTCTGGAGGCCAAGCATTCGCTGGTTTTGAGGCTGGTTCCGGCGCCTTCCCATCCGGCTTCGCGGCTTGCGCAAGCGATCTATCCGGCTCTGACCGGCGGCACGGCCGCAATCCTCATTATCAACCTGTTTTGCTGGGTTCTTGCGAGGCGAACGGGGCAAGCCGGATTCGAACAAGTCCATTGGGAAAGAGCGGTCTCGCCTCAGCTTGGCGCGGAAGCACCGGACGATGCCGAAAAGGCCGAGGCGGACCGTCTGCCGCCGGATGGTCTGGAGAGATGCCCGGAAGCGATCGTCGTCTGCGACGCCTCTCGCCGGGTGACTTACGCCAACGCCGCCGCTTATGCGCTATTCCGGCACACGCCGGCGATAGAGCCCGGCGGCGCGGTCCTCGAGTTGATCGCGCCCTGGGACCGTGCCCGCTTCACCGAGGCACTCGCCACATACGACGAGGCAAAGGGCTCCGAAGGGACAGTGCGGCTCCAGGCCTTGACGGCGCAAGGCGGCATTCGCCCGGTCGATGTCGCTATGGCGCCTCTGACGGCGGATGGGCCGGAGTTAATCCTTAGCCTGCGCGACGCCAGCGTCGCGCAGTCGCTCGAAAATAACCTGGAACAGCGCGATCAACTGCTGGATATGATTCCGTTCGGGCTGGCCATCGTGTCGCCCTGTGACCACGGCGAAATTCTGTACGCGAACCGGACGTTCCGGAGCCTGCTACAGTTTACGGCATCGCACGCTCGTGCAAACTTGCTCGGCCTTCTGGCCGAGGGGTGCGAGGACAGTGCCGTTCGGAAAATACAGGCTGCCGTCGAGAAAGGCGCGCCGCTCGATTTGAGCTTATCCTGGCGGACCGGTAACGGTGCCTCGGCCACGTTGGAAATCCGGCTTGCTCCGCTTTCCCCCGATCCGACCGGTTCATCCAGTCTCGCCGTCATCGTCTACGACCGGACCGAAGAAGCCGTCGCACGCGACCGCATCGAGCGGGAGCTTACCCTCAGCCGGGCGATTCTGGAGGAAATGCCGCTGGGCTTTTGCGTCGCCAACGCCGAAGGCAAGGCTCTGGCGGTTAATGCCCGGCTCGCCGAACTGATCGGACGGCCCCGGAGCCAGCTCATGAATTCGGAGGTCGGGCAATGGCTGCCTCGGGATCCGAAAACGAAGGGACGCGCTCTTTACGGAGAGTTCACGATCAAGACCGACGGAATCGCGAAGTCGGTAAAGATCAATACCCTGGCGTCGCCGGCTGATGGCGATGACTATGTTTATTTCCTCGACGACATCACGCTTTTCAAGCAGCAGGTGCAAGCCAATGCGGATCAAGCGGAACGGCTGCAATTGATCCTGGACAGCATCGCCGAAGGCGTCATCGTCACCAATAAGGACGGTTTCATTCAATATCTCAACCCTCACGCCAAATACCTGACCGGCTTGGAGGAACATCAATACGAGGGCATGCCTGTCGGAAAAGTCCTCCATTTGATGGATGAGAGAAAGCACCGGCCGTTAGCCGATCCGGTTTTACGGGCGATGAGCATCGGCAAAACCGTCAAATTTAGGCAGGATGTTCTACTGCTGAGCGAAAGCAGACCCGAACTCGCGGTGGAAGTTTCGGCGACCCCCATCTTCGATCACATGCAAACGCTGGTCGGATGCGTGGTCGTTCTGAAGGATGTGTCGGAACAGCGGCTGCTTGCGCGGCAGATGAAGATGCGGGCCAGCCGCGATCCGCTCACCGGCCTGGTGAATCGCCGCGAATTGCTTTCCCTGCTGGAGACCTTGCAATACGAAGTCGACGAGTATCGCAAGCAGCACGCGCTCTGCTATATGGATCTGGACAAGTTCAAGATTGTCAACGATAGCTGCGGCCATCAAGCGGGCGACGAATTGCTGCGGCAGGTCTCCCATCTGATGGGCGAATGCCTCAGGGCCCAGGATATCTTCGCCCGCATCGGCGGCGACGAGTTCTGCGCCGTTCTGCCCAACACCAGCCTGGAAGACGCCGAAAACGTGGCCGAGCGGATTCGCGAATCCGTGAAATCCTTCCGCTTCTCGTGGGACGGCAAATATTTCGAAATCGGCGTCAGTATCGGCATCGCGGAGCTGAAACCCGGGCTCGGCGTCGAGCAGAACCTCGATGCGGCGGATCAGGCCTGTTACATGGCGAAGGAAAAAGGGCGCGATCTCGTCTACGTAGCCGCTGGACAGGAGCAAGAGGACGGCAAGTCCGTGGGGTCGCCCTGGAATGAACGATTGTTCGAGGCCATGGAACACGACTATTTCCAGTTTTCGTTCCAAGATGCCCATTTCCTGCATGGAGATACCCAGTCCGCGCCGAGCTATCGCGAAATCTTGCTGCAACTGTGTGAGCCCGACCAAACGCCGGTGGCCGCCTCCGCGTTCATGCCCAATGCCCATCGGCTCAATCTGGTTCCCGTCATCGAGCGCTGGGTCATCTGCAAGCTTTTCTCGTCAATCGGCTCCCCTGCGTCCGGCCCGTCCGGGGATCTCGGTGTCTATGCCATTCCCCTCTCGGCGATCACGCTCTCCGATGACAGCTTTATTCCGTTAGTGTGCGAACAGAGCGAACGGCATCACGTTCCGCCCTCGTCGATCTGCTTCATGATCGCCGAGAACGATCTCGTACAGAACTACAGCCTGGTGCAGGACTTCATGTCGAGATGCAAAGCGCTGGGCTATCGTTTTTGCCTCAACCAATTCGGAGGAGGCGTCTCTTCCTTCGCCTATATCCGTAACTTGCCGCTGGATTTTCTCAAGATCGACGATGGCCTCACCCACCGGGTCGAAAGCGACCCCATCAACGAAGCCGTCGTCTCCGCGATTCGAAACATTGCCGAACATATGCACATCCTCACCATCGCCCAGAACGTGAACAGCCGGAGCATGCTGGAGCGCCTGCGAGTCTTGGGGGTCCATTATGTCCAGGGCACGGCCCTCGAAAACGCTGTGGCAAATCGCTAGGGCGTTTTCCGTCGCGGCATAGCGGAGTAGGCGGGGAAAACCGCTCCGCACGCAAAATGGGGTAATCGGCAAAGGATTGCTCGTAAAACGCCGGGAACGGCTTCCGCCCCTTCGACGTTGCTCAGGACAGGCTTATCCCGGCCTAGCAACTGTGAAACCCAAAATCGGGGGCTTGACTGGGCTATGAGAGGGTAGGTTAGGCCGCGAGGCCGTAACCCACCGAGCGACCTCGAATCGGTGGGTTGTCCTAATTCACCCTACGATAAATATTCACTCGAATGCCGAATGGAATAACCCACACCTGGCGAAAGTTATGCCGCCTTGCGCTTGTGCCGCTCGTGCAGGAATTTGAGCAGCTCGGCGCGGAGATGGTGATAATGCGGATCGTTGGCCAACTTGAGTCGGTCGCGGGGACGCGGCAGGTCCACGTTGAGAATCTCGCCGACCGTGGCGGACGGGCCGTTGGTCATCATGACGATACGATCGGCGAGCAACACGGCTTCGTCCACGTCGTGCGTCACCATCAGGGCAGTGCTGCCTGTTTCCTGAAGTATGCGCATGAGTTCGTCCTGCAAATTGGCGCGGGTGAGGGCGTCCAAGGCGCCGAACGGCTCGTCCAGCAGCAGGACTTTGGGTTCCATCGCCAAAGCGCGGGCGATTCCGACGCGCTGCTTCATGCCGCCGGAGATTTCGTGGGGATGCTTGTGCTCGGCGTGACTCAAGCCCACTAATTCCAGAGCGGCATGGGTTCGTTCCTTGAGCCGGGTCCTAGGCTCTGTTCGGCCAAAAACTCTTTCGACCGCCAAATAGACGTTTTCGAAGCAACTCAGCCATGGCAGCAACGCGTGATTTTGAAAAACGACCGCGCGATCCGGACCAGGTCCGGAGATTTCGCGGCCCGCGAGAATCAATGCGCCGCTCGTGGGTTCGAGGAGCCCCGCCACGAGATTCAGCACGGTCGACTTGCCGCAGCCGGAATGGCCGATGATGGCGATAAATTCGCCGTGCTTGACGGACAGGTTGATGTTCTTTAGGGCGACGAAGCGACCCTTCTTGGTGTTGAACACCATGTCCACATGTTCGATCTGAAGATATCTGCTCATGTGTTTGCTCTCACTGTGTGGGTAGGCGTGGGTTTTATTAGCGGCTTGGCGCTCATTCGTAGTTGAACCGTTTCGCCAAAAGGAGCAGCACCTGTTCGAGCAGCAGGCCGACGAGGCCCACCACGAAAATGGCGATGATGATGTGTTCCACGTTCAGGTTGTTCCATTCGTCCCATACCCAGAATCCTAGGCCGACGCCTCCGGTGAGCATCTCGGCGGCCACGATCACCAGCCAGGCGACGCCGATCGAAAGCCGGACTCCGGTCATCATGTAAGGGAGGACCGCCGGAAACAGAATCTTGCTGAAGATTTTCCACTCCGAAAGATTGAGTACTCGGGCGACGTTCATGTAGTCCTGCGGCACCCGGCTCACGCCCACGGCGGTGTTGATGATCATCGGCCAGATGCTGGAAATGAAGATCACCCAAATGGCGGCGGGATGCGCCGCATTGAACACGAGAAGGCCGATGGGGAGCCAGGCGAGAGGGCTGACGGGCCGGAGAAGGCCGATAATCGGCGCCGTCATACGGTTGAGAAACGAGAAGCGGCCGATCATGAAGCCCACGGGGATGCCGACGATGGCCGCGAAGCCGAAGCCGATGCCGACGCGCTCGAGCGAGCGCAGAATGTTCCATCCTATGCCTTGGTCGTTGGGGCCGTTGTCGTAGAACGGATCGCTGAAGAGCTCCATGGCCGAAGCCCAAGTCTTCATCGGTCCGGGAAGCCGCTCTTGGCTGGTCTCGGCAATCGCCGACCAGATCAGGATGAAGAGGCCGAGGCCGAGCAGGGGAGGAATAGTCCAATTAAAAAAGGCTTCAAGCCGATTTTTCCACCTCGTGGATTTCGGCTCTTTCGGCGTGGGCGCAGCTTCGCTGATAGGCGTCCCCAAGCGCCCTTTGTCTACGGGCATACCGAGTTTTTTTTGAGTTTCGCTACCGATCGGGATCGTTTTGTCGCTCTTGCGAATAGTGACGGCGTTCATGCTTTCCTCCTGGGGCACAGGGCGTTCCGATTAGGTTTTGATTGCAAAGCCGGCCGCGTAGGCCTTGGGGTCCTTGCCGTCCCAAACGATGCCGTCCACCAAAGTAGACGATCGCATCTCGCTGGAAGGCAAGGGCACTTTCGCCAGAGCCGCCGCCTCTTTGTAAAGATCGATGCGGTTGACCTTCTTCGCGATCGCCAGATAGTCCGGGTCTTCTTTTAGTAGTCCCCAGCGCTTGTGCTGGGTCAGGAACCACATGCCGTCTGAGAGGTAGGGGAAGCTGACCGCGCCTTCGTTGAAGAAGCGCATCGGATTTTCATCTTTCCAGCGGTTGCCGAGGCCGTCTTCGTAGTGGCCCAAAATGCGGCCTTCTATGACTTTGGCGGTGGTGTTGATGTACGGTTTGCGGGCCACGGTGAGTGCCATCCGGCTGCGGTTTTCGCTTGATGCGTCGATCCAACGGGCGGCATCCAGCACGGCGGCGATCAGAGCCCGCGCGGTGTTCGGGTTCTTGGCAACCCAATCGGCGCTGGTGCCCAAGATCTTTTCCGGGTGATCCGGCCAGATCGCCTGACTTGTGGTGGCGGTAAAGCCGACGTTGTCGGCGATGGCCCGAGCGTTCCAGGGCTCTCCGACGCAGAACCCGTCCATGTTTCCGACGCGCATATTAGCCACCATCTGCGGCGGCGGGACGACGATGGTTTTGAGGTCTTTCATCGGGTGGATGCCGTTGGCCGCCAGCCAGTAATAGAGCCACATCGCATGCGTGCCGGTCGGGAAAGTCTGGGCGAAGGTGTATTCCTTCTCTTTTTTATCGATTAAAGCTTTGAGCTTGGCGCCGTCGGTAGCGCCTTTTTCTTTAAGCTGATTGGAAAGCGTGATGGCCTGGCCGTTGTTGTTCAATGTCATCAGCGCAGCCATATCCTTTTGCGGACCGCCGACGCCCATTTGCACACCGTAGATCAAGCCGTACAGCACGTGCGCGGCGTCCAATTCCCCGTTGATCAGTTTGTCGCGGACGCCGGCCCAGGACGCTTCCTTGCTCGGGACGATCTTGATGCCGTACTTCTTGTCGAAACCGAGTTCTGCCGCCATGACGACCGACGCGCAATCGGTCAAGGGGATGAAGCCGACTTTGACCTCGGTTTTTTCGGGCGCATCCGAACCCGCTGCCCAGGCGCCGTAGCGGACTCCGGGTGCGGTGCCGAGGACCAGTCCCGCGCCGAGCAAACCAGCGCTTTTCTTGATGAAGTCGCGGCGGGATGGGGATTTTGGCACCTGGTTGGTATCAATTTTTCTTCTCATCGAGTTTCCCTTTCCAGAGTGAATGTAAAGCGGGCAAAAAAAAGCGCCTGGCTGCCGTCGGAGGACGGCAGCGAGACGCCGTTGTCTATTCCCACACGCCGCCGTTGGCGCGCGGGATTTATTTCTCTATTGCGTATTGCACTTTCAGTGCCATCTGCTGTGGTCGGAGTGATGTCCTGAACAAGCGCCTTATCGGCGCGGACGAGAGCGATGCGCGGAAGCGGCCGATCCATCGTTGGCCGCACCAAGTTTGAAAAAATGCACGCGTTCGGAGCATTGCCGTGGCGTTCCGGTGTTTTGAATCGATGGCCTGAGTCAAGCGTCCGCGGCTTCCCGAAACGATTCCAATTCCTCCCAGCGCGCATACGCCAAGTCCAAGGCCTCTCGTCGCTCAGCCAGGCGCGCTTGAGTTGCGGTAATCGCTTCTTTCCCCTGCTGGTAAAACTCCGGTCGTGTCATGGCCTCGTTCAATGCGTTAATTTCGGCTTCGAGCTCTTCGATGTGCTGGGGCAATTTCTCCAATTCGCGCTGCTCGTTGAAACTGAGTTTTCTGGGCCTTTCCTTGGCCGCTTTTTGCGGGACGGGCTTTGCATCGACGGGCGTGCTCCGGATGACCGGCTCCGGCGCAGGCCGTTGCCGCACCCAGTCGTCGTAGCCGCCCACGTAATCGTTGACGATGCCGTCGCCCTCGAAAACCAGCACGCTGGTAACGAGATTGTTGAGAAATGCCCGGTCGTGACTGACGACCAGGACGGTGCCGTCGTAATCGGTCAACAGTTCTTCAAGGAGTTCCAGTGTGTCTGCGTCCAGATCGTTGGTGGGTTCGTCGAGCACCAAAAGATTCGCGGGCTGAGTGAACAGTTTGGCGAGCAGGAGGCGGTTGCGCTCGCCGCCGGACAGCGACCTTACCGGCTGGCGCGCCCGTTCGGGCGTGAACAGGAAATCCTTGAGATAGCCTATGACGTGAACGTTGCGTCCATTGACGATCACCCGGTCGCTGCCCTGGGCGACATTGTCGACCACCGATTTTTCTTCGTCGAGCTGCGCCCGGTACTGGTCGAAATACGCGATCTGCAGGTTGGTTCCGAGGCGGATGCGGCCGGCCTTCGGCTGCAATTCGCCCAGCATCAGGCGGAGCAGGGTGGTCTTGCCGCAGCCGTTGGGTCCGATGATGCCGACCTTGTCGCCGCGCAGGATGGTGGTGGAAAAATCGCACACGATGGGTACACCGCCGTAGTCGAAGCGGACGTTCTCGGCTTCCACCACAAGCCGTCCCGACTTTTCCGCCTGTTGCAGCAGCATGCTGACCTGACCGATGCGGTTCCGCCGTTCGGCGCGCTCCCTGCGCATCTCGAGCAAGCGCCGCACCCGGCCCATGTTGCGCGTCCTACGCGCCTTGATGCCTTCGCGAATCCAGGTTTCTTCCTGCGCCAGCCTTTTGTCGAATTCCGATTGCGCCTTGGCCTCGGCGTTCAATTGTTCTTCCTTGCGCTTCAGATAGGTGGCGTAATCGCCGGGCCAGTCGAACAGCTTGCCCCGGTCCAGCTCGATGATCCGGGTTGCGAGCTTTTGCAGGAACATCCGGTCGTGGGTGATGAAGACCAAAGTTCCGCGCCAGTTGAGCAGGAACTCCTCGAGCCAGAGAATGGCCGCGAGATCGAGGTGGTTGGTGGGCTCGTCGAGCAATAGGACATCCGGTTCGGAGATCAAAGTCCTGGCCAACAGCACCCGCCGCTTCAGCCCACCCGATAAGGAGTCGATATCGGCGTGGATCGGCAGGTCGAGCTTCTCCAGCAGGATTTCGACTTTTCGATGGAGATCCCAGCCGCCGGTGGTGTCGAGTGTGCGCTGACAGCGTTCCAATTCCGCCATGGCCGAGGGATCGGAGTGGGCCGCGACGCGCTGAGACACCTCGTGAAAACGACGGATCGAATCGCCGATAACGCCGAGTCCGCCCGCCACGACGTCGAATACGGCGCCGCTCGCATTGAGTGGAACCTCCTGATCGAGCCTGGCGATGCGAACCCCTTCGGCGACGATGATTTCGCCTTCATCCGGGGTCAAATCGCCGGACAAGAGCTTGAGCAAGGTGGATTTCCCCGTTCCGTTGCGCCCGACCAGGCAGACCCGCTCGCCCTTTTCCAGGGAAAAGCCGATGCCGTCGAGCAAAGGCTGCCCGAAACCGAGATGTATATTGCGGAAAGTGATGAGTGCCATCGGAAATCCGGGAAAGGAAAACCTAAGATTTTACGCGCAAAAGCGAGTTACGCCGAATCCGCAAGCCGCGGGAAAGGTTCAAGGCGTGCACCGCCCGTTCTGAGCGACAATGCGCAGATATCGCTGGGACCGTCCTTCTTCGAACCGAATTACCCGATCCACGACGTCCTCGGCGCTGGTCTTGCCGACGGGGCCGGCAACTGTCCGTGCCGTGGCGGCAGCGAGCAAGTGTACATAGGTTTCGTGCGGCCCGGACGCCAATTTCGAGTGGACCAGAACGCCGCCGATTTCCCACGGCGCCTCTCGCTCCGGCACCTTGCTGCCGGGGTTGCACATGCCGAGGAGGATCGACCCGTTCGGGTGGACGAGCGAACGTAAGGTTTGCACGAAATTCCAAAATCGATCAGAGAAAGGCGCTTCGAAGGCGTGCAGCGTGAAGAGCGGAACCCGGCATATCGATTCGCAGGCGCCGCGCCGGATATCACGGTCGGCATCGTTGGGGATCGCTGCCAGGGAACCGGGCGGACATTGGCGCGCCACGCACTCAGTATCCAAGGGTTGGAGCCGGCGTTCCTTGTTGGTCAGAATCTTTCTGATTTCGGTCGCATCTTTTCGGGAAAGTTCATTCCAATGACTTTCCATGAAGCGGCTGAACTCCGGGGCTTGCTTGGAATCGTAGGTGAGGGTGAAAATCTCTGCGAGTCCGGGCTGGGCTTCGAAGACCCGCGTCGCTTTGGCGTGGTCTCCTTCGATCGTCAAGGCGTTCTGAACGATCTGGCCGTTCAGAATCGGTCCGTCGAATCCGCCATGTCCGATCAGGATCACCCGGTCGAACAGCCCCGGCCGTTGCCTCAGCTCGTCGGCCTGACGGTAAAAGTCTTCCCAGGTGCGGACGCCCCGCAGCCAGCGCACTTGTGCAGAAAAGCGGGTGCGATAAAAAGCTTCGATTTCCGCCGCCGGTCGTTCCGCCCAGCGCTCGCTTTCCGCTGAATCCGGATCTTTTCTCAGCAACGGAATGATCAGTATTCTGCCCGGGGGACGCAGGGCCGACTCCGGTTTCAACCGGCGTTCCTCGGCGGCTGGCGCCGAGAAAAACGGCAGAACGAGGAAAATAAGTCCGGCAACGACGGTCGATGTTCGAGACAAGACGGCGATATGATGATCTTTGTTTCAAATTTGACGCAAAAAACGGCCCTGGGTTGCCGCAAACGAACGGAAGACATGAAGAAATCAGGTGAACCAACGCCTCGGCGGGCTGGCGTGCTCGCCGGCGATCAACGTCGGCAACTCGCCCCGGTGACGCGGTGGGTCATGGCACACCACCGCGCCGGGCACGGAGCATGCATCTAGGACGAGTGCTATCGCTCATGCATCGGTTTATAGGGCCGCTGCTGCTCCCCGATATAGATTTGGCGGGGCCGCGCGATCCTCATGCCGGGCTCCTCGATCATCTCCTTCCAGTGAGCGATCCAGCCGGGTAGCCTCCCCAGTGCGAACATCACGGTAAACATGTTGGTCGGAATCTTCATGGCGCGATAGAGGATTCCGGAGTAGAAATCGACGTTGGGGTAAAGCTGGCGTTCGATGAAATAAGGATCGGTGAGGGCGACTTCTTCGAGGCCCTTGGCAATCTCGAGGATCGGATCGTGAATCCCCAGTTTGTTGAGCACTTCGTCGCAGTGCTTCTTGATGATTTGCGCTCTAGGGTCGTAATTCTTGTAAACCCTGTGTCCAAATCCCATCAGGCGGAACGGATCATTCCTGTCCTTCGCCCGGTCGATGTACTTCTTGTAATTTCCACCATCGGCCGCGATCGCCTCCAGCATTTC
The DNA here is from genome assembly GCA_020723665.1 of Methyloversatilis universalis. GTDB lineage: Bacteria > Pseudomonadota > Gammaproteobacteria > Methylococcales > Methylococcaceae > Methylocaldum. The sequence goes on along the minus strand of DYIL01000002.1, from coordinate 21,759 downwards.
GATGACCGCTTGGTTGGCGCCGCCGTGCAACGGACCCCATAGTGCGCAGATCCCGGCCGAAATGGAGGCGAAGAGATTTGCCTTGGAAGAGCCAACCATCCGGACCGTCGAGGTAGAGCAATTCTGCTCGTGATCGGCATGGAGGATGAACAAGACGTCCAGCGCTTTGCGCGTCACTTCGTCCGGCTCGTACAGCTTGACCGGAGTCGTGAACATCATGTGCAGGAAGTTGGCGAGGTAGTCCAGTTCCGGACGGCTATAGACGAATGCTTCGCCCACCGACCGTTTGTAGGCGAAAGCCGCCAAAACGCGCACTTTGGAAAGGAGACGGGTGATCGTCTGGTCCCGCTCGTGGGGCGACTGATCGGGCTTCAAAAGCTCCGGATGGTAAACAGATAGGGAGCACACCATCGCCGAAAGAATCGCCATGGGATGAGCGTGGCCGGGGTAGGACGTGAAGAAGCTCTTCATGTCCTCGTGAATCAGGGAGTGAAACAGGACCTTATCCTTGAATTTGGTATATTGCTCGGCCGTCGGCAACTCGCCGTAAATGAGCAAATAGCAAACTTCCATGAACGTGGACTTCTCGCAGAGTTCTGCGATGTCGATCCCACGGTAGCGAAGAATGCCTTTTTCGCCGTCGATATAGGTGATGGCGGATGTGCAGGAGCCGGTATTGGCGTAACCGGGGTCGAGCGTGATGTAGCCTGTCGATGCGTGAAGTCGGGTGATATCCAGTCCTTTTTCGTTCTCCGTACCGACGACGACGGGAATATCGAACTGTTTTCCGTTCAGTTCGAGCTTTGCTGTTTCTGCCATAATGCTAAAAACTTTGAAAATTAAGGACTGTGTTCTCGTTTCTGTTTCAGTGTAACGACAACCAGTCATCCAACGCTACCCCACGTAGACCATGCCGGCTTGTCTTTCAACGCCTCTATCTCATCCGGTCTTCAGTCGCCATTGTTTCAAAATGGTAACATTAGACGGATAAGGAGGCGCTCTTTTTTATCATTCTGTCAAACAAATTCTTTCTAAAAGAATGCGTATTGCCTTGGGTATCGAGTACGACGGCCAGGCCTTTGCCGGTTGGCAGTGGCAGAAAGGGAAGCCGACCGTACAGTCTGCAGTCGAAGAGGCTCTGAGCCGCGTTGCGGCAGAGCCGATTCGTGTCACCTGCGCCGGACGCACGGATGCCGGGGTGCATGCTTTGGAACAAGTCGTCCATTTCGACGCCAATGCCCATCGTAAACCCTATTCTTGGCTGATGGGAACCAATACGGCGCTTCCCGAAGAGGTGCGCGTCCTCTGGGTTCAGGAAATATCCGAGGACTTCCATGCACGCTACAGCGCGATAGCGCGATTCTATCGCTACATCATACTGAACCGCCCGATGAAGTCGGCGCTGCTCCGACGGCAAGTCACCTGGCATTATCACCCGCTCGACGAGCAAGCCATGCAGGAGGCGGCGGAGCATCTCATCGGCGAACACGATTTTTCCTCTTTCCGCGCGCAGGACTGTCAATCGAAAAGCCCTATGCGGCGCATGCATTTCATCCATGTGCACCGGGACTGCGATCGCGTGATTATCGATCTGTGCGCGAACGCTTTTTTGCATCACATGGTGCGCAATATCGTCGGAGTCCTGATGGAAATCGGATCGGGCAAACAGCCCCCGGGCTGGGCAGGGGAAGTCCTCGCGGCCCGAGATCGGAAATGCGCCAGTGTCACCGCGCCGGCTGACGGGTTATACTTGGGCGGTGTTTTTTACCCGGCCCATTTCGGCCTGCCTCGCCATCCTATCTTCGATCGTCTGCCGGCTGATGCCAGTCGTTACATGCCCTCGGAAAGCGAGTGAAAATTCCGTATCCCTTCCGTAGAACTCGCGTTAAAATCTGCGGCTTCACCCGCCCGGACGACGCCGCGTTAGCCGTTCGATTGGGCGCCGACGCGGTCGGCCTGGTTTTCTATCCGCCCAGTCCGAGGAATCTCGACGTTGAAACGGCACGAAAAATCGTTTCCGCTTTGCCGCCGTTCGCTACCGTGGTCGGGCTGTTCGTCGACGAGGACGAGAACGTCGTTCGTACGATTTTGGAACAGGTGCGTATCGATCTGATTCAGTTTCACGGCGAGGAAAACCCGGATTACTGCCGCCGTTTCGGCAAACCTTATATCAAGGCTGTACGGATGCGGTCCGAAACGGATTTGGCACGAGTCGTGGACGCTCATCCGGATGCCGCGGGTTTTTTGTTGGATGCCTGGCGCCCGGAAGCGAAAGGGGGAACCGGGCATCGCTTCGACTGGGAATTGATTCCGAGGGAACTCCGCCAAACGGTAATTTTGGCCGGAGGCCTCACGCCGCATAATGTCGAGGACGCTTTGCGGGCGGTGCGGCCTTACGCTGTCGACGTTTCCAGCGGCGTGGAGGCAGGCAAGGGCATCAAGGATGCCGATAAAATGGCGGCGTTTCTAGAACTGGTACACGCGTATGACCGTAGAGCACACATCGACTGAACCCTATAACCTACCGGACGAGCGGGGACATTTCGGCCCTTACGGCGGCGTATTCGTCGCCGAAACCTTGATGCATCCCATTCAGGAATTGCAGGAAGCGTACTACCGCTACATGAAAGATCCGGCGTTTCTTGCCGAATTGGACTACGACCTGAAGCATTACGTGGGACGTCCTTCGCCGATCTATTACGCGGAACGCCTCAGCTCGACCCTGGGCGGCGCGCAGATTTTCTTCAAGCGCGAAGATCTCAATCATACCGGGGCGCACAAGGTCAACAATACGGTCGGACAGGCACTGCTGGCCAAGCGTATGGGCAAACAGCGCGTCATCGCCGAGACCGGCGCCGGGCAGCATGGCGTCGCCACCGCCACCGTCGCCGCCCGCTTAGGGATGGAGTGTGTGGTCTACATGGGGGCCGTCGACGTCGAACGGCAAGCCCTCAACGTGTTCCGTATGAAGTTGCTCGGCGCTACCGTGGTGCCGGTGGAATCCGGCTCGAAAACCCTCAAGGATGCGCTGAACGAGGCCATGCGCGACTGGGTTACGAACGTCGACAACACCTTCTACATCATCGGCACCGTGGCCGGTCCTCATCCTTACCCGGCGATGGTTCGCGATTTTCAGGCGGTCATAGGCCGCGAAGCCAAGCAGCAGATGAGAGAAATGGCCGGGGGTTTGCCGGATGCGCTGGTCGCCTGCGTCGGAGGCGGATCGAACGCCATCGGTTTGTTTTATCCCTTCATCGACGAACTGGGTGTCGCGATGTACGGCGTCGAGGCGGCGGGCGAAGGCATCGCGACCGGGCGTCACTCCGCGCCTTTGAACGCCGGGAAACCGGGCGTGCTGCACGGCAACCGCACCTATCTCATGGAGGACGAGGACGGCGAAATCATCGAAACCCATTCGATTTCCGCCGGCCTCGATTATCCGGGCGTCGGGCCGGAACATGCCTGGTTGAAGGACAGCGGCCGCGCCACCTATGTCAGCATCACCGACGACGAGGCGATGGAGGCTTTTCACACCCTGACCCGAATCGAAGGCATCATCCCGGCGCTGGAATCCAGTCACGCCGTGGCATACGCCCTGAAGCTCGCCCCCACCATGGGCAAGGATCAAAAGATCCTGGTCAATTTGTCGGGACGCGGGGACAAAGACATCAACACCGTAGCAAGGCGCGAAGGAATTACCCTGTGAGCCGTTTGACCGCCACGTTTCGGGCTTTAAGACAAGCCCACCGCAAAGCTCTCATTCCTTTCATCACCGCGGGCGACCCCGAGCCGGATTTTACCGTTCCGGCAATGCACGCCATGGTGGAGGCGGGCGCCGACATCATCGAATTGGGCGTGCCCTTTTCCGATCCCATGGCCGACGGCCCGGTCATCCAAAAGGCCAGCGAACGCGCTCTGGCGCACCGAATGAGTCTTCGCCGAGTGCTGGACATGGTCGAACGGTTCCGTTCGACCGACAGCGAGACCCCTATCGTGCTCATGGGTTATCTGAATCCGGTCGAGTGCATGGGCTACCGTGCGTTCGTGGAAAGGGCAAAAAGCGCTGGCGTCGACGGGGTCCTTACCGTTGACATGCCGCCCGAAGAATCGTCCGAGCTGGTTTCGCTTCTGGAACAGGCCGGCATCGATCCGATCTTTCTGCTCGCGCCCAACAGCACCGACGAGCGGATACGGAAAATGGGCCAACTGGGTCGGGGTTATTTGTATTATGTTTCGCTGAAAGGCGTGACGGGCGCCTCGCATCTGGATTTGAGCGATGTCGAGCGTAAGATTTGCGAAATCCGCGCGCTGGTCGACCTGCCTTTGGGTGTCGGATTCGGCGTCAAGAACGCGGAGGTTGCAGCCGCGATTTCGAAATTCGCCGATGCGGTCGTGGTAGGCAGCGCGTTGGTCGAGAAAATCGAATTCGCGCAGGGCGATTCCGGCCGAGCGCTCGACACTATCGTCGAACTGTTGAAATCCATGCGTACCGCGATGGACGCATCATCGTAGCGAGAGAGATGACTTTGAGCTGGTTTCATAAATTAGTTCCGTCGAAGATTCGCACCGAAGCGTCCTCCAAGAGTGCGATACCCGAAGGACTGTGGAGCAAATGCCCGGCCTGCAACGCCATCCTGTACAGGTCGGAAGTCGAAAGGAATCTGGAGGTTTGCCCGAAATGCAATCATCACATGCGCATTAGCGGACGCAAACGCCTGCATTTGTTTCTCGATCCCGGCAATCGTCAGGAAATCGGGGAAGGGCTTACGCCGGTCGATCCGCTCAAATTCAAGGACAGCAAGAAATACAAGGATCGCCTAGCGCAGGCGCAAAAAGCGACTGGCGAAAAGGACGCGCTGATTGTCGTGGCCGGGCAACTCCTCGGACGACCTTTGGTCGCCGCCGCGTTCAATTTCGAATTCATGGGCGGTTCCATGGGATCGGTCGTGGGAGAACGCTTCGTGCGGGGCGTCAATCACTGCCTCGAACATAGGATTCCACTGGTCGTGTTCAGCGCCAGCGGCGGTGCCCGCATGCAGGAGTCGTTATTGTCCTTGTTCCAAATGGCTAAGACCGCCGCTGCCCTGGCGCAGCTGGCCGATGCCGGCATTCCTTTCATATCCGTCATGACCGATCCGACGATGGGGGGGGTATCCGCCAGTTTGGCCATGCTGGGAGACATCAACATCGGCGAACCGGGCGCTTTGATCGGATTTGCGGGACCTCGCGTCATCGAACAGACGGTTCGCGAGAAGCTGCCGGAGGGCTTCCAGCGAAGCGAGTTCTTACTCAAGCACGGCGCCTTGGACATGATCGTCGATCGCCGCGAAATGCGAGAGAAAATCGCGTCGCTGCTGTCGATACTGTCCGTCGAAAAACCGACTGCCGCCAGTATAGAGCCGATCATCGTCGAGAAGCGTACCGAAAGACCCGAAACACTTGCCGCAGCCTATACCTCGCTTTCCGCGGAAGAACTCACCGGCAACGAATAGTTCATGCGTTTCAAGACGCTGGCTGATTGGCTGGCCTGGCAGGAAACCTTACACCCGAAGTCGATCGACCTCGGCCTATTCCGCGTCAAGAAGGTCTATGATCGGCTCGGCCGCCGGGGCGCGCTGCCTTTTACCATCACCATCGGCGGCACCAATGGAAAAGGCTCCTGCGTTGCAATGCTGGATACCATTTTGCGTCGGCAGGGCTATCGGGTAGGTACGTATACATCGCCGCATCTGCTCCGCTATAACGAGCGAATCCGGATCGACGGGGAGCCGGTCGGCGATGACTGGATTTGCGATGCCTTCGAGCGGATAGAACGGGTGCGCGACGACACCACGCTCAGTTTTTTCGAATTCGGCACTTTGGCGGCGCTCGACATCTTCGCCGCCGCCGGTTTGGACGTGCAAGTGCTGGAAGTCGGTTTGGGCGGACGCTTGGACGCCGTCAATATCATCGATGCGAATGCGGCCCTGATCGCCAGCATTGACCTGGATCACCAGGATTGGCTGGGCGATACTCGTACCGCAATCGGACTCGAGAAAGCGGGAATCTTCCGCCCCGGCAGGCCGGCGGTAATCGGGGATATCGATGTGCCGGCGGCGGTAGTCCGGTATGCGGAGGAACATGGCGTGCCGATTTCGTGTTCGGGGCGGGATTTTACGTATGAAGTGCTCGGCAACGGCGGCTGGAACTGGATAGGCCGGTCTGCTTGGCTGGCCAATCTGCCGTTCCCGGCGCTCCAAGGCGATCACCAATTGCTGAATGCGTCCGCTGTACTGGAAATCCTGCATAGGATAGAAAACGATGTGCCCGTATCGACGGCGTGTATTCGAGATGGATTGAAGAACGTCACCCTGGCCGGACGGTTTCAGTACATCCCCGGAAGCATTCCGGTATTATTGGACGTGGCGCACAATCCCCATGCCGTGAAGGTATTGGCGGACTACTTGCGCTCCCGGTTTGAGGGGAAAACCATACACGCGGTTTTCGCCGTCATGCGCGACAAGGATATTTCCGGTATCGTCAATAATATCAAAGACTTGGTCCAGGATTGGTATTTGGCTCCCCTGAAAATGTCTCGGGCAGCGACTGCCGACCAACTCCTGACCGTTTTTGACACTTTCGGCATTTCCGCAGTCCGATCGGGGTTTGCCGACGCTGCGGCGGCATTCGATGCGGCTAAACGGAACGCAGCGGCCGATCACCTCGTATTGGTTTTCGGCTCCTTCTTTTTGGTTTCCGAGTATTTGGCTCACATGAGCTGAGTCCGAGGTATTCTATGGATCAGCAACTCAAACAACGCCTGATTGGCGCTACGATCATCGTCTCGTTGGTGGTTATTTTCGTACCGATGCTATTTGAGGACCGGCAGGGCGATCAATACGCGGCTGGCACGGGCGCCATTCCGGATCTTCCCAAGGAGGTTGAAGCGAAATCCATCGAACTGCCGAAAACGGCATCGGAGGCAGCGCCTTCGGCTAGGGAAGAAAGCGTCGGTTCGGGTTATCGGATCATTCCGTTGACCGATGAGGATTCGGAGAACGAGGAAAAGGCTTCCCCAGACGACGGCAGTGCGCCCAAGGACCAGGCGGATTCCATAGCGGACAGCGGTTCGACGATCTTCGACGAAGAGGTTTCCACAAATACCGGCGATGCGCGAACCAATCCCGCGCTATCAGACGGTTCGCAAGCTGTTAAAACCGAGAACCCGGCAAAAGCCGCAGTGCCCGAGAAGTTAAAACCGGTTCCTGGCAGCAAAACCAGACTGGATCCGCCGACGCTGACGGCTGCGGGTAATGAGCACATCGCGGCCGACTCCCTTGCTGCCCCGGAGCAGCCGGCAGCGGCGCCCAAGACGAAGCCGAAAGCGGTGCCAGCGCAACCGGTCGAAAAAGTATCGAAGAAAACGGAGACGACAAAGACGGGTTGGTCGAACCCGAATGCCAAATCCGCCTCGCCTTCGATCGGCCCGCAAAAACCGACGCAGGCCAAATCCTCTGCCGATGCTTCGAAGGTCGTCCGACCCGAATCGGTTTCGAAGGCGCCGGAGGCCGTATCGGCGTCAACCGCGGCGGGAAGCGAAACCAAGCTTCCCGAAGCACGGGCGGACGCTCCGGGTGCATCGGACGATCTTGCCGCCTGGGTCGTTCAAACCGGCAGTTTCACTGCGGAAGGCAATGCGCGCTCGCTCGCCGAAAAGCTGAGAAAATCGAATTTTCCGGCATTCGTGGAGGTCGTTAGCAACTCCGGGACGTCCGTCTACCGCGTTCAGGTGGGGCCCGAGCTGAGCCGGACGCGGGCGGAGCAGGTGCAGAAACAGATCGAAAATACGGTCGGCATCAAAGGTATCGTGATTCCGCATCCTTGATGGAGAGATGACGGAATAGGGCACCCTGACCGGACGATTATCCAATCTACGTTTATGCCGTCGGCGTCAGTGCAAGATGTCTAATCTGGTTTGGATCGATTATTGTATCGTCGGGATGATCGGTCTATCAGCTCTGATCGGGCTGGTGCGCGGCTTGATTCGCGAAGTCTTTTCCCTTTGCGCCTGGATTGCGGCCGCTTGGATCGGCCTGCGATTCAGCCGCGATTTTTCGGCTTACCTCGACCCGGTCATCTCGATTCCTTCGGCTCGAATGGGCGCATCGTTCGGGATCCTTTTTCTCGCCGGTTTGATACTGGCCAGTTTGATTGCCTTTTTGTTGCACAAGCTGGTGCAGAGTACCGGCTTGACGGGGACGGACCGGCTGGCGGGAATGGTGTTCGGGATCGGCCGCGGAGTCGTTGCCGTCGCCGTTCTGGTTCTTCTCGCCGGGGCGACCCCTCTGCCGGCCGATCCGTGGTGGAAAGAGTCCGCCTTGATTCCGCCGTTTCAGGCTTTGGCGTTGTGGCTGCGCGACCAGCTTCCATCGGACATCGGCAACTACGTCAAGTTTCGATGATTTTCGGTAATTGAGTGAGTTGATCTATGTGTGGTATTGCCGGCATCGTTTCCAATCACGAAGTCAATCAGGAGCTTTACGAAGCTCTGACCGTGTTGCAGCATCGGGGACAGGATGCCGCGGGCATCGTTACATGCGAGCGCGATCGCTTCAACCTGCGTAAGAACAGCGGCCTGGTAAGAGACGTGTTTCATACTCGGCACATGCTGAATCTCAGGGGAAGGATGGGCATCGCGCACGTCCGTTATCCTACGGCCGGCTGTACCAGCTCGGCTGAAGCCCAGCCGTTTTACGTCAATTCGCCTTACGGAATCAGTCTGGCGCACAACGGCAATTTGACCAATGCCGAGGTGCTGAAGGAAGAGCTGTTCGCGCAGGATCAGCGGCACATCAACACGGATTCCGATTCGGAGGTCCTCCTGAACGTCTTCGCCCACGAGTTGCAGGAACTGGGAAAGCTTCGCGTCGGCCCCGAAGACGTATTCCGCGCGGTAGCGGCGGTACATCAGCGCTGCCGGGGCGCTTACTCGGTCGTCGCCATGATCACCGGCTTCGGCATCATCGCTTTCCGGGACCCTTACGGCATTCGTCCCCTGGTGTTCGGCGCACGCGAGACCGCTGCGGGTACCGACTATATGATTGCGTCGGAGAGTGTCGCGCTGGATGTCTTGGGATTCAAACTCATTCGGGATGTGCAGCCGGGCGAAGCCGTGGTCATCGAAAAGAACGGAAGGCTGCATACGCGCCAGTGCGCCGAAAGCGTGCTTCACTCGCCGTGCATTTTCGAGTTCGTGTATTTTGCGCGCCCCGATTCCATCATCGACAACATCTCCGTCTATAAAGCCCGGCTTCGCATGGGCGATAAATTGGCGGAGAAAATCCTGCGGCTGCGTCCCGATCACGATATCGACGTGGTGATTCCCATTCCGGACACGAGCCGCACGTCGGCTTTGCAACTCGCGAACAAGCTGGGCGTGAAATACCGCGAAGGTTTCATCAAGAATCGCTACATCGGACGTACCTTCATCATGCCGGGCCAGCAGCTTCGCAAGAAATCGGTCAGGCAGAAACTGAACGCCATAGACCTGGAATTCAAGGACAAAAACGTCCTGCTGGTCGACGACTCCATTGTCCGGGGTACGACATCAATGCAAATCATCCAGATGGCGCGCGATGCCGGAGCGCGCAAAGTCTATTTCGCCTCCGCTTCGCCGCCGGTACGCTATCCTAATGTGTATGGCATCGACATGCCTGCCGCGCACGAATTGATAGCTCATGGACGCAGCGAACAGGAGGTGCAGCAAGAACTCGGCGCGGATTGGTTGATTTACCAGGATTTGAGCGATTTGATCGAGGCCGTGCAGAGAGGAAATCCATCCATCAGTCGGTTCGACACGTCTTGTTTCGATGGTGATTATGTGACCGGCGACATCGATCAGGACTATCTGGACCGCCTCAGCAAGCACCGTAACGATCAGTCCAAGACCCGACGTTCGGCCGACGGCTCGATCATCGAGCTATACAACGCCGGTTAGTTTCGACGCTTTATCGGGGCAGATCACATGGCCGATTCTCGAGACCCCTTCCAATCCGCTCACGGAAATTGCGGATATTCATCGCATTGCAACGATGCCCAGGCAAGATAGTAGTCTTCTGGTAGTCGATAACCGTTTCTGTACGCCCGCCCTGCAAAAACCTTTCGATTTGGGCGCGGACCTCGTCGTTCATTCGGCAACCAAATACCTCGACGGGCAGGGCAGGTGCGTCGGGGGCGCTATCGTCGGCCAGCGGGAGTTGCGGGATAAGGGAATTTATCCCTTTCTGAGGACCGGCGGTCCTTCCATGAGTGCGGTCAATGCCTAGGTATTTCTCAAGGGCTTGGAAACCCTCTCGATGCGTATGCTCGCTCACAGCGAGAACGCCTTGAATCTAGCTAAGTGGCTGGAATCCCGACCCTGGGTGACACGAGTCTATTATCCCGGGCTGCCGTCCCATCCCCAGTACGAGTTGGCTCTGCGGCGGCAATCCGCAGGCGGCGGCATCGTGAGCTTCGAGGTCGACGACGGACGGAAAGGGGCTTGGAAACTGATCGGCTCGACCCGTCTGTTGTCCATCACCGCCAATCCCGGAGATGTAAAGGACGCTCTGAATGAGCGCTCTCCCGCTGGGACAAATCTGTCCTGAGCCTGTCGAAGGCCGTGTTTCGCACGTTAGCGTTCGCTTCCGGCGAACGGGTGCACGGGTAAGCGCCGCTTGCGGCTCCCAACAGGGAAAGTGCGGCGTGATTGGGTTGAATGAGGGCCGTTTAGATCAAAACAGTTGCGCTGTTCGCCTTTCCCACTGGAAACTAAAATCAGAGCTTCCCAAAGACAACCATCACCCATCCCGCAACCACGACTCACGGCCGATTGAGCGAGAGCGAACGCTCCTCGGCCGGCATCGGCGAGGGTTTGATTCGCGTTGCGACGGGACTGGAAAGCATCAAGGACATCACGCGCGATTTACTTCGCGCCTTTGCGTGAAATCGGACGCCTCGCGTCGGCGCCCGCGAACCAGATCTCTTAACAAAAAAGGAAGAGTCATGAAAGTCACCGTATTCGGTTCTGGTTATGTTGGCCTCGTTACCGGTGCTTGTCTGGCCGAGGTAGGCAACGAGGTTGTCTGTGTAGATATCGACGATGGGAAAATCGCCCGCCTCAATCAAGGCGAGGTTCCGATTTACGAGCCCGGTCTCGACGGTATCATCGAGCGAAACATGGCGGCGAAACGTCTGCATTTCACCACCGATGTGGATTTAGCGGTGCGGCACGGGCTATTCCAGTTCATCGCCGTAGGGACGCCTCCGGACGAGGACGGATCGGCCGACCTGCAATATGTGCTTGCCGTTGCGCGCAGCATCGGCGAACGCATGGAGGACTACCGCATCGTCGTCAACAAATCGACGGTGCCCGTCGGCACGGCGGACAAAGTGCGTCAGGCGATCAACACGGTGCTTAACGACCGGCAGAAATCGTGCGAGTTCGATGTGGTTTCGAACCCGGAGTTCCTGAAAGAGGGAGCGGCCATCGAGGATTTCATGAAGCCGGATCGCATCGTGATAGGCACTGACAATCCACGAACCACCGAACTCTTACGGGTTTTATACGCGCCTTTCAACCGTAACCATGATCGTCTGGTTTGCATGGATATTCGCTCGGCCGAACTCACCAAGTATGCGGCCAATGCCATGCTGGCCACGAAGATCAGCTTTATGAACGAATTGGCGAATCTGGCCGAACGCTTGGGGGCGGATATCGAGCAGGTACGGGTAGGCATCGGCTCCGATCCCCGAATCGGCTATCACTTCATTTATCCCGGCTGCGGATACGGCGGATCGTGCTTCCCGAAAGACGTGAAGGCCCTCGAGCGCACCGCGCGCGACGTCGGGTATCAAGCTCAGTTGCTTAGGGCGGTCGAGGACGTTAATGACCGGCAGAAGTTGAGACTATATGAAAAGATTAACCACTATTTCAGAGGCGATCTGAAAGGTAAAACTTTCGCTCTCTGGGGCCTCGCATTCAAGCCGAATACCGACGACATGCGCGAGGCTTCGAGTCGGGTGATCATGGAGGCCCTTTGGGAAGCAGGAGCCAAAATACGAGCGTTCGATCCGGTCGCGACACACGAAGCCGCCCGATTGTACGGGCAACGGTCCGACCTCGTGCTCTGCGACGGCACTGAAGCCACCCTGAAAGGCGCCGACGGCTTGATTATCGTCACGGAATGGAACGTATTCCGTAGCCCCAATTTCGACACGATCAAGTCCGAACTGTCGCACCCGGTCATTTTCGACGGCCGTAATCTTTATGATCCGGCGAGGATGAAAATGCTGGGATTCGATTATTTCGGCATCGGCCGAGGCGCGTCCTTGGGCTGATGTCGTCAGCAGGGCAGGCTTTCGGCAGGGCCCGTCCTCCTTGTCGCCGTCCATCCGGCCCGTAGCGACCTTCTCGATGCTACGGGTCGCTGCCAAGAGCGGTCAATGCTTGCCTACCACCAAAAGGACCCGGTTAACCACGTCCCATCAGTACACGGATGTGGGCCGCCACGCTTTTTCCCAAGGCTTCAAGGTTGTATCCGCCTTCCAGGACGGACACCAGCCTGCCTTCGGCGTGTTTTTCGGCTACGACCGCCAACTCGGCGGTTACCCATGCGTAATCGTCCTCAACCAGGTTCAGGCTGGCCAAGGGATCGTCCCGATGGGCGTCGAAACCGGCGGAAATCAAAAGGAGTGCCGGCGAAAAGCGGTTCAAGGCGGGGAGAATCTTTTCCGCCACGGCCGAACGAAACTCCTTGGATCCGCTGCCTGCGGGCAAAGGCACGTTGATGATGTTGCCAACACCCGTTTCCTCGGACCTTCCTGTACCGGGATACCAGGGAGATTGGTGAGTCGATGCGTACAAGACCTCCTTGTTGGTCTGGAACGCTTTTTGGGTACCGTTTCCATGGTGGACGTCGAAATCCACGATGGCAACCCGTTCGATTCCATGGCGTTTGCGGGCATATTCGGCGGCTATGGCGACATTGTTGAACAAGCAAAATCCCATCGCCTCATCCGGCTCGGCGTGGTGCCCCGGCGGGCGAACCGCGCAAAAAGCGTTCGTGGACGCTTGAGCAAAAACGGCATCCACGGCGGCGCACGCAGCGCCCACAGCATGCAGGGCGGCTTCGCCCGACCGCGGCGAGATCACGGTATCGCCGTCTAGATAAGAAAAACCCTGGTGTGGAACGGCCCCCAAAACATAATCGATATACCGTTCGCCATGAATTAAGCGGATCTGTTCGCGAGTGCCGCGCGGCGCATCGCGCCGGTCGAGCCCTTCGAATTCGGCGGCAGCGAGCGCGCGTTCGATAGCACGGAGGCGGTCCGCATTTTCCGGGTGGCCCAAGCCGGTGTCGTGTTCCAAGAAACTCCGATGACTGAAGTAAATCGTCGTCATGACGAGTATCCGGCGTGATAAACGAATGAGTGATCCCTATAATACCCGAGTATTGCCGTTGGAATAGGTCCGATACCGTTTGATGTTTGATCGTTCCCCTGTATCTGGACAAAAGATCGACCACTCTGTTTCGGACATGCAAGGCGGCGGTCGTTATAAGCGACAGTTGAAACCGCTTCGAATCGCGTGTGGGGTTCGGTTCGAGCAAAATCGTAAATTCTAGGGGAGACCATGCTGGAAGATTACCGCAGACACGTTGCCGAGCGAGCGGCACAAGGGCTTGTGCCGAAACCTCTAAGCGCGGAAATGACCACGGCGCTCGTTTCGCTTATAAAAAATCCGCCTCAGGGCGAAGAAGACTTCCTGCTCGACCTGCTGGCCAACCGAGTGCCCGCTGGCGTGGACGAGGCGGCCCACGTCAAGGCTGGGTTTCTGGCTGCCATAGCGAAAGGCGAGACCACATCGCCGATTCTCGACCCGCACCGCGCGACCGAACTCCTCGGCACGATGTTGGGCGGATACAATGTCGCGCCCCTTATCGATCTGCTCGACCACCCGGTATTGGGATCTCTTGCCGCCAAGGGCTTATCGCGCACCTTGCTGATGTTCGATGCGTTCCACGATGTTCGTGAAAAAGCGGAGGCGGACAATGCGAACGCGCAGGCCGTGATGCGCTCCTGGGCGGAGGCCGAATGGTTCACGAGCCGGCCGAAAGTGCCCGAGATCATTACGGTGACCGTATTCAAGGTGCCGGGGGAGATCAACACCGACGATTTGTCGCCCGCCCAGGATGCCTGGTCACGGCCCGATATTCCTTTGCACGCCAAGGCGATGCTGAAGGTGCCGCGCGAGGGCGTCGCCAATGCGGAGGCGCAGATCACGGAACTCAAGAAAAAAGGTTGGCCGGTCGCTTTTGTCGGCGACGTGGTGGGAACGGGTTCGTCGCGGAAATCCGCGACCAACTCGCTACTGTGGTACATCGGCGAAGACATTCCACATGTGCCGAACAAGCGGGCCGGAGGCGTGTGCATCGGCGGAAAGATCGCTCCGATTTTCTTCAACACCATGGAAGATTCCGGGGCCTTGCCGATTGAATGCGATGTCTCGAATCTGCATACGGGCGACGTCGTCGACGTCTATCCGTACGAAGGGGCGATCCGCCGTCACGGCACAAATGAGACGCTCTCAAGCTTCAGCTTGAAAAACGAAATCCTGTTGGACGAGGTTCAGGCCGGGGGCCGGATCTCGCTCATCATCGGACGCGGCCTCACCGATCGTGCCCGCAAGGCACTGGGGTTAGATGTCTCTCCGGTATTCCGCCGTCCTGAATCCAGGGCCGACAGCGGCAAAGGCTATACCCTCGCGCAAAAAATGGTCGGTAAAGCCTGCGGGGTAAAGGGCGTGCGACCCGGTACCTACTGCGAACCGCATATGACGACGGTAGGGTCGCAAGATACCACGGGACCGATGACGCGCGACGAGCTCAAGGACTTGGCGTGTCTGGGATTTTCCGCGGATCTGGTCATGCAGTCCTTCTGCCACACGGCGGCCTATCCCAAGCCCGTCGACATCGACGTTCACCATACGCTGCCGGACTTCATCATGAATCGTGGCGGCGTTTCGCTACGTCCCGGCGACGGCATCATTCATTCCTGGCTCAACCGCATGCTGATCCCGGATACGGTGGGGACCGGCGGCGATTCGCATACCCGCTTCCCTATCGGCATATCGTTTCCGGCGGGTTCCGGACTGGTCGCCTTCGCGGCCGCCACCGGCGTGATGCCTTTGGACATGCCGGAATCGGTCTTGGTCCGATTCAAAGGGGAAATGCAACCGGGAATCACTTTGAGAGACTTGGTGCATGCCATTCCCTATACGGCCATGCAGAGGGGGCTTCTGACGCTAGAAAAAAAAGGCAAGAAGAACGTTTTTTCCGGACGCATTCTGGAAATCGAAGGACTGCCGAACCTGAAAGTCGAACAGGCCTTCGAGTTGGCGGATGCCTCCGCCGAGCGGTCCGCCGCCGCCTGTACCGTGCGTCTCAACAAGGAACCGATAGAGGAATATCTGCGCTCCAATATCGTCCTGCTGAAATGGATGATCCAGCAGGGCTATGGCGACGTCCGAACGCTGACCCGCCGGATCGCGGCCATGGAGGCGTGGCTGGCGAACCCGGTTCTCCTGGAACCCGATCCCGATGCCGAATATCACGAAGTGATCGAGATCGATCTCGCCGAGATCAAAGAACCGCTATTGTGCTGCCCGAACGATCCGGACGACGTAAAGCCTTTGTCGGCCGTTGCGGGGACTCCGGTCGACGAGGTCTTCCTCGGTTCCTGTATGACCAACATCGGCCATTTCCGCGCCGCCGGAAAAATCCTGGAAAACCTCGGAACGCCGGTTCCGGGGCGGCTTTGGATCGCTCCGCCGACCCGTATGGATCAGTTGGAATTGACCGAGGAAGGATATTACGGCATCTACGGTAAAGTAGGCGCTCGTACCGAGGTTCCCGGATGTTCCTTGTGCATGGGCAATCAGGCGCGTGTGGCGGACAATGCCACCGTGGTATCGACCTCGACTCGGAACTTCCCGAATCGCATGGGTGCCGGCGCGAATGTGTTTCTGGCGTCGGCCGAGCTGGCTTCGGTATGTTCGAGTTTGGGGCGCATTCCGTCGCTGGAGGAATACATGTCTTCCGTTAAAGCTCTGGAGAAGGATGCTTCGGATACGTATCGCTATCTGAATTTCGATCAGATTCCCGACTACGTCAGAAAGGTGGAACGACTCGTCCTGGACGCGACGGCTTGAAACGCGAAGCATGACTCCGCCGCCAGCAAAAGCTGGCGGCGGAATCGTCTCTCGCCCGCTTCCTCAAACGAACACAAGACTCATCATGCCGATCAATCTATTCGAGGTTGCGGAATCCTGCCTTTACACGCCATCGGTGGAAGCCAAGCTCGAGGTGACCGAACGGGCTAGGCAAATCTTCCGGGAGGCGGGCTTTTCGCTGGACGATCGGCAACCGCCAAAGCCGGCATCCGACGCTCGCTTTCCGGAGCAACCAAAGCTGGTGGACCCGAGGCATTTGCCGCGGCGGAAATTGACGACCGTCGGCGGAAAGATCGCATTTCTTCATGCCGTTGCCCACATCGAGTTTACGGCGATTCAACTCGCCTGGGACATGGTCTATCGGTTTCGCGGCATGCCGCCGGCGTTTTATGACGACTGGTTGGAGGTCGCCATCGAAGAAGCGCTCCACTTTTCGCTGGTCCGTGAAAGGTTAAAGCATTTTGGTGCCGACTATGGCCAGTTTCCCGCACACAGAGGGTTGTGGGATTTGGCGGAAGAGACGGCGCACGACGTGAAAGCCCGTTTGGCACTGGTTCCCCGAGTGATGGAGGCGAGGGGTCTCGATGTCACCCCCGCCATGATCGCCAAGCTCGATGCCCTGGGCGATGAGGCTACGTCGGATATCTTGAGAATCATTCTGAGGGACGAAGTCGGCCATGTGGCACGCGGCACCCGTTGGTTCCGATATGCGTGCGACGCACAGGGCATCGATCCCATGACCGAATACTTCAATCTGGTCAAACGGCATCTTCGGGGAGCCGTGCGCGGGCCGTTCAATAGGGAGGCACGGCTAGCGGCAGGATTTAGCGAATCGGAGCTGGAGCGCCTGGAGGCGATGGCGATCGAGACGCCGGCCGCATCGGCTGAATAGACGCAGCCGGGAGTTTTCCGTTACGTTCCTTACTCAGCGACGGCTTGCTGTTCCCGATTTGCCCCGTAATGGGTCATGACGTAACGCTCGACCAATTCCTGAAAGTCCTCGGCAATGCGATCGCCCTTCAGCGTTACGGTCTTCACCCCGTCCTCGAAAACCGGGGCGACCGGCTGCTCGCCGGTGCCGGGCAGGCTGATTCCGATATTGGCATTCTTGCTCTCGCCGGGGCCGTTGACGACGCAACCCATCACCGCCACGTGCATCGCCTCGACACCTGAATATTTCTTGCGCCACTCCGGCATTTTGTGACGGAGATGGCTCTGAATCTGTTGGGCCAGTTTTTGGAAGTAGTCGCTGGTCGTGCGTCCGCAACCGGGACAGGAGATGACCATGGGCGTGAACGAGCGAATGCCCATGGTTTGGAGAATTTCCTGAGCGACGATAACTTCTTGAATGCGATCGGCCCCCGGTTCGGGAGTCAAGGAAATACGGATGGTGTCGCCGATGCCTTGCTGTAGCAGCACCGCCAGCGCCGCGGTTGAGGCGACGATGCCTTTGGACCCCATGCCCGCCTCGGTAAGCCCCAAGTGCAGGGCGTAATCGCAGCGTGCGGCGAGCGCCTGATAAACGGCGATCAGTTCCTGAACGCCGCTCATCTTGCACGACAGCACGATGCGATCCTTGGGCAGTCCTAATGAAACGGCACGCTCGGCGCTCTCCAAGGCCGAGGTGATAACCGCCTCGCGCATCACTTCCCCGAGCGGTTTCGGCTCGCTCAGCTGAGCGTTTTCGTCCAGCAGACGTGCCAGAACGGATTGATCGAGGCTTCCCCAATTGACTCCGATTCGTACGGGCTTGTCATAGCGGCAAGCGAACTCGATCATCTGCGCGAATTGAGGGTCGCGTTTGGAACCGCGCCCTACGTTGCCGGGATTGATGCGGTATTTGGCCAATGCTTCGGCACATCCGGGATATTTGTCCAGCAGTTTGTGGCCGTTGAAGTGAAAGTCACCGATCAGAGGAACGGAGCAACCGGCTTTATCCAATTCTTTTCGTATCTCGGGTACGGCTCGCGCGGATTCCTCGTTGTTTACGGTCAGTCGAACCAGTTCGGAGCCGGCTTTTGCGAGATCCATCACCTGTTTGACGGTACCTTTAACATCCGCAGTATCAGTATTGGTCATGGACTGTACGACTACCGGCGCATCGCCGCCGATCTGAATCGCACCGACTTTTACACCGACCGAATGTCTTCTTTTCATCATGCTCAAAAACCTGCTGGAATACTTTCGCGAGTCCGCTATTTTATCAACGACACTGCTCACGCCTATCGTAGGCTTGCGGTAATTTCCGAGTTCTTTACTTGGGTGTCAAGTTATAATTGTTGGGGACCCCGAGAAACCGCCTTCCCGGCCGTTTTTCTCTTCGTCAAGCCCAAAAAACCAATTTGGGCTTGGCTTACATTTTCAGCCGCTTATGCGGCTGAAAACGACGGAGCCTACCCGCCACGTGCGATCACCTCGACGTTTTTCGAGGCGCGCTATTGGAAATAGTCGCATATGCCGAAATGGCCGGCTAAGGATCACGTAACATCGTGCGTATTCAGTATTTTTCGGATATCCATCTCGAATTCGGACCTCTCGACGTCACCACGACCGATGCCGACATCGTCGTCGCCGCCGGAGACATCGGTGTCGGCCTCCAAGCTTTGGATTGGCTGAAATCGTTCGGGAAACCCGTCATATACGTCGCGGGCAACCACGAGTTTTACAGTCAGGAGTATCTCTCTACGGTGGCGAACCTGAGCAACAGCGCGAGCGGAAGCAATGTGCAATTCTTGGAACAACGCGCTTGGGTGCACGACGGCGTGAGATTCCTGGGCTGTACCTTATGGAGCGACCTCGGGGTCGACGATAAGGAGCAACTGGAGGAACTGGTTTCTATCGTCAACGACTTTCGCAAGATTCGGTACCGAACGGATCTGTTGAACGTAGACAATTATCGCCGGCTGTACCAGGAATCCCGCGAGTGGATCTTTGCCGAGCTGGCAAAACCGTTTTCTGGAAAAACCGTAGTGGTGACTCACCATGCCCCGACGCCCTGGAGCTGGCGGGACAGCCCCGGCCAGATCAAACGCCATGCCTATTGCAACGATCTCAGAGAGATTCTGCACAGCTTTGAAATCGCGGCCTGGTTCCACGGCCACACCCACGCCGTTTCCGACTATCGCTGTTCAGGCACGCGCATTCTCTGCAACCCGCGAGGCTATGCCCCGAATCAACTCGTCAGTGAGTTCGACCCGGGACGAACGGTCGAGATATAGCCACTGCCCGAACGCAAAATGCCGGCATTTGCCGAATTCGATCGCCGGGTTGAGTCTTTCAAGCCATAGTCTTGGCGATTTCAAAGATCTCTTCGGCATCCAGGATTTGGTCGTTGCTTTCGAACAGCTTTGCGATGCACGCGCGGTGGAGCGCCAATTTCAAAGTGCCGAAACCGATCGCCCCCCAAACGATCTTTCCGTTCCGTTCTGTCCCGCGGTCCATCATATCCGTCCCTCCGATGCCGATCGGCGGCGTCGCGTTCGCATCTGCCATTAATTCGACTGATGGATTTTCCTGCCAATGGCGAGCTTCCAATAGCTCGACACCGGCCGCGCCGGCCGCGAATACGATTTGTGCCTGTTCGATGGCCTTTCCGCGAGCGTCGCTGTCACGAGCCTCGATAGGTGAAAGATCGACGCCGAACCGCTGCTTCATGTCCTGACATGCTTTTTCGGCGCGAGCCATCTGACGGGAAGTAATCGAGACTCTAGCGCCTTCCTTGGCCAGCATTACGGCCGCTCGCTGGCCGACCGGCCCGGTACCCGCAAGGACGACGGCCCGCTTTCCGGCAATTTTTCCGCTCGCGGCGAGCTTAGCGACGCCGGCCGCAGCAGTGGTGTTGCTGCCGTTACTATCGAGCATCACCGACACACGGAAGCCGGCAAAAAATTTCTTTTTCACTGCCTTCAACAGCTCCTGTCCGGCAATCAAATCGCTACCCCCGATGAAGATCGCCGTGTTTTTCTTATCTTTCGGCGCTCGCGTGAAAATCGTTCCGTCCACTAACGCCCCCACCTTGTCCGGTGTCAGACCGCCATGGCCGATGACGTGATCGGCACCGCCATCGTAAGCCACGACAGTGTCGAACACAGATGGGTAAAAGTCGGTATCGAACTGGAACAAAAGCTTCTTCATTCTGTTTCCTTATGAATGGTGTTTTTGACTTCGATTAATCTGGCGGTATTTTTGGGCTTTGTCGCGCGGACTCGGCGATAGAGGTGCGTATGAAAAATCAAAAATTTTAACCCGTAACATCTTGTGTTTTATACTCTCCCGCCAACTTTCACACTATGGCGCTGATGGAGCGAATCGGCATGATCGAAGACAAAACAATCCGTCAATTCCTGGACGACCTGGCCAGCAAGTCGGCGACTCCGGGCGGCGGCAGCGCAGCGGCCATCATGGGCGCTATGGGTGCTGCATTGGTGAGTATGGTTTGCAACCTTACCATAGGAAAAAAAAACTATGAGGCCGTAGAGCCGGCGATGAAAGAGTTGCTGGCGCAAGCGGAAAACTTGCGCTTACAACTGATGGACATGGTCCGAGCCGACGTCGAAGTATTCGACAAGGTCATGAGCGCTTACGCCCTTCCGAATGAGACGGATGAACAAAAGGCTGCCAGAAGCCAACAGATACAGTTGGCTTTGAAGGAGGCGACCGATGTCCCTATTGAATGCGCTAAAGCCTGTGCCGAAGTAATCCGGTTGAGCAAAATCGTCGCTGAAAAGGGAAATCGAAATGTTGTCAGTGATGCAGGCGTTGCGGTAGTGGCTGGCTATGCCGCGCTGAAAAGCGCTGCGTTGAATGTCTACGTGAATGCCGGCGCAATCAAGGACGAAACGTTCGTGTCGTCTCGTATGACTGAGTTGAACGGAATCTTGAGCGGGATGGATATCTTGAGTGAAGAGGTTTTTCAAACGGTCAAGACCAAGCTCTGAGAAGTGCCTGTTCTCGCCGTGAGCAGATTCGGCAGATCGATTGACGATTTATGCCGAGGTGGGTATTATTGTTTGTCTTGATGGTTAGCCGAACGGCTTCTCGTTTAAGAAGGTCGTCCGGGGTATAGCGCAGTCTGGTAGCGCGTCTGCTTTGGGAGCAGAATGTCGGGGGTTCGAATCCCTCTACCCCGACCAGGCGCTTGTAGCTCAGCCGGATAGAGCATCGGCCTTCTAAGCCGAGGGTCGCAGGTTCGAGTCCTGCCAAGCGCGCCATCTATTTTTTGTTTTCGACGGTGGCCGTAGCTCAGTTGGTAGAGCCCCGGATTGTGATTCCGGTTGTCGTGGGTTCGAGCCCCATCGGTCACCCCACTTCCGACGCGTTAAGCTAAACATTCCCTCCTTGGGCCATTAGCTCAGCTGGTAGAGCAGCGGACTCTTAATCCGTTTGTCGTAGGTTCGAATCCTACATGGCCCACCAAGAAAATCAAAGGCTTGCATCTATGCGAGCCTTTTTCGTTGTGCGCCCGGCAGGGCGCACTCACTTGGAGGTGGAAGTCCTCTACTCGCCCGGCA
>DYIL01000042.1:31157-32546 GCA_020723665.1 Methyloversatilis universalis | reverse complement strand
GAGCGGCCGGATTGTCGTTCGAGGAATTGACGTGGCGGATATTGGAAACGAGTTTTCGGCACGGCGGAGAGGGCGATGCCGTGGTCTAGACAAGTGTCCGTCAGGGCATCGTTCTTTTTAGGGTTTTCGGCTCTCTGCGCATTGGCTGCGATCAGCATCGACTTCAGCGCGCTCAAGGGGTTCATGCCCATACGTTACGTGCGTGTCGAGGGCGAGATCCGGAATCTCGATGCGGAGGCGTTCGAGAGGGTGCTGCGGCCGCTGACCCAAGTCGGATATCTTCTGGTTGATATGCGCGGTATAGAAAAAGCCGCGAAATCGTTTCCCTGGTTGGATCGGGTTCAAGTGATGCGGCTTTGGCCCGATACCCTGCTGTTGAAAATCGTTGAGCAAAAACCGGTTGCCCGAACCCGCGACGGCAGCCTGATCAATGATCGCGGGGGGCGGTTCTCGCCCGGAAACATTCAGGCGTATGCAAGGCTGCCTATGCTCGACGGCCCGCCCGGGCAGGAGAAGCAGCTTTTGAACACGCTTTATCTATTGAACGGAAAGTTGAAACAGAGAAATATGCGGGTCGATGCTCTTAGGCTCACGGGGCGGAGGGCGTGGAGCGCTCGTCTGACGAGCGGAGTGGAGATCGAGTTCGGAAAGCAAGATCCCGTCCTTGCTTTGGAGCGTCTTTTGGGGCTGTTGCCGCGCCTGGGCGAAGCGCGCGCTGCGGCGCTCCAGAAAGTGGACTTGCGCTATCCGAACGGGTTCGCAGTGATTTTTAGGCCGCAATTCAAAGAGGATCAGGTTTCCCTGATCCGGTCCGACCGCACGAAGCGCAGCCAAATTCGGAGCAGGACGTATACCTGACTTGAATTGAGAATAAAGATTCATCGCAATGGCTAGAAAATCAGATCGAAATCTCATCGTCGGTTTGGACATCGGCACCTCCAAGGTCGCCTGCATCGTCGGCGAGACAAACGAAGACGGTGAAATCGAGGTGGTGGGCATCGGAACCCATCCGTCCCGTGGCCTGAAAAAAGGGGTGGTGGTCAATCTGGAGACCACGGTGCAATCGATTCAGCGCGCCGTCGAGGAAGCCGAGCTGATGGCAGGCTGCCGGATTCAGTCGGTCTATGCGGGAATCGCGGGCAGCCATATCAGCAGCATGAATTCGCACGGCATCGTCGCCATCAAGGAAAAGGAAGTCACTCAGAGCGACGT
This sequence comes from Methyloversatilis universalis, assembly GCA_020723665.1. Taxonomy (GTDB): domain Bacteria; phylum Pseudomonadota; class Gammaproteobacteria; order Methylococcales; family Methylococcaceae; genus Methylocaldum. Next base: position 31,334 of record DYIL01000042.1, on the reverse strand, counting down.
GGATCGCGTGATCGATTCGGCGCGCGCGGTGGCGATTCCTGCGGACCAGAAGATCCTGCACATTCTGCCGCAGGAGTTTGTCATCGATCGTCAGGAAGGCATAAAGGAGCCAGTCGGTATGTCGGGAATCCGTCTCGAAGCCCGAGTGCATATCGTCACCGGCGCGGTCAGCGCGGC
>DYIL01000042.1:0-31057 GCA_020723665.1 Methyloversatilis universalis | reverse complement strand
GCCAAGCTGGAGGACACCATCGAGGTGCCCAGCATCGGCGATAGGCCGGCGCGCCAGATTTCCCGCCTGAATCTGGCTGAAATCGTCGAGCCGCGTTACGAGGAGTTGCTGTTGCTGGTGCAACAGGAACTGCGCCGGAGCGGCTTCGAGGATTTGATCGCGGCCGGGATCGTACTGAGCGGCGGCAGCGCCAAGGTCGAGGGATTGGTCGAGTTGGCGGAAGAGATTTTTCACATGCCGGTACGTTTGGGCTTGCCGCAGTACGTCACCGGTCTGACTGATGTGGTTCGAAATCCGATTTATGCAACCGGCGTCGGATTGCTTTTGTTCGGCAACCAGCACCAGGCGCTGGCAGGGAGATACATGCCTTTGGGAACCGGCATTAGAGGGTTGTTGGCAAGGATGAAAAGTTGGTTCACGGGTAATTTTTAGGATCGAAAATTCTCCCGGGTGGAAGTGCGTTTAAAACGGGGTGGAAACAATGCAATTCGAATTAGTGGATTCTTATAGCCAAAATGCGGTAATCAAGGTCATAGGCGTCGGCGGCGGTGGCGGGAACGCTCTTAATCATATGGTCAACAGCCATATCGAAGGGGTCGAATTCATATGCGCCAATACCGATGCGCAAGCATTGAAGAACATTAAAGCCAAGTCGGTGATTCAACTGGGAAACGCGCTGACCAAGGGGTTGGGGGCGGGGGCGAACCCGGAAATCGGACGGCAGGCGGCGTTGGACGACCGCGACCGCATCATGGAAGTTCTGGAAGGAGCCGACATGGTCTTCATTACGGCCGGTATGGGGGGCGGAACCGGCACGGGAGCGGCTCCTGTGATTGCCGAGATCGCCAAGGAAGCCGGTATTCTTACGGTTGCCGTCGTCACCAAACCATTTCCTTTCGAGGGCAAGAAACGGCGCAGCGTGGCCGAAAAGGGTATCGAGGAACTCGGGCAGTTCGTCGATTCGCTGATTACGATTCCGAACGAGAAGCTGTTGCCGGTGTTGGGTAAAGACGTCAGCCTCATCAACGCCTTTGCCGCGGCGAACGACGTCTTGCTCGGCGCGGTGCAGGGCATCGCCGATCTCATCACCCGGCCGGGGCTCATCAACGTGGATTTTGCCGATGTACGTACCGTAATGTCCGAGATGGGTATGGCCATGATGGGTACCGGTGTCGGGACCGGCGAACACCGCGCGCGCCAGGCCGCGGAAAAGGCCATTGCCAGCCCCTTGCTCGAAGACATCAATCTGCAAGGTGCGCGCGGCGTTCTGGTCAATGTTACCGCGTGCCAGACCCTTTCCATCGGCGAATTCAGCGAGGTGGGCGATGCGATAAGAGACTTCGCTTCGGATGATGCGATCGTCGTGATCGGCACGGCTATCGATCCGGAGTTGGACGACGAAGTGCGGGTCACGGTGGTTGCGACGGGATTGAGCAACCAGCGCCAGACGAACGAGGCGCCGATCAAATTGGTGCATAAGCACACCGGTGAAATCGATTATGATCAACTGCAGCGTCCGACGGTAATCCGCAAGCAACCCAAGCACGATGTCCGTGCGGAAGCGAAGAAAGATATGGATCTCGATTATTTGGACATCCCGGCATTTTTGCGGCGCCAAGCCGATTGAGATGCCAGCGAGGACGTTTCGGTCCGCCCCATCGTTCCGCCCAGCCCTGCGGAGTCCTGCGTTTGGGCAGCTAGGCTATGCAGGGCTGTATGAAGGATTTTGGGGGATAGTCAGAACAAGATAGGTGAATCGAATGATCAGGCAAAGAACACTCAAAAATGTTATCAGAGGTACGGGCGTCGGGCTGCACACAGGAGAGAAGGTTTATTTGACCCTTCGTCCGGCTGCTCCCAACGTGGGTATCGTATTCCGCCGCGTGGATTTGCCTGAACCCGTCATTATCGAGGCAAGACCGGAAAATGTCGGCGAAACCACCTTGTCGACCACCCTCGTCAAGGGTGATGTGAAGATTTCCACCGTCGAACACCTCTTGTCTGCCTTCGCCGGTCTCGGCATCGACAATGCCTATGTCGATGTCAGTGCGCCGGAAGTCCCCATCATGGATGGCAGCGCGGGACCGTTCGTGTTTCTCATCCAGTCGGCCGGTGTCGAGGAGCAAAACGCACCGAAGCGTTTCATTCGGATCAAGCGCAAACTTAGGGTCGAAGACGGCGACAAATGGGCCGGTTTCGAACCTTACGAAGGCTTCAAAGTCACGTTTACCATCGACTTCGAGCACCCCGCGTTTCGCAAGGACGTACAAACAGCCAGTATCGACTTTTCGTCTACGTCTTTCGTGAAGGAAGTGAGCCGAGCGAGAACTTTCGGATTCATGCGCGATATCGAGGCTCTGCGCAAACGCCGATTGGCCCTCGGGGGCAGCATGGACAACGCCATCGTGGTGGATAATTATCGTGTTTTGAACGAAGACGGTTTGCGCTGCGCCGATGAATTCGTGAAACACAAGATTCTGGATGCAATCGGAGACCTGTATCTCTTGGGGCACAGCCTGATCGGTTCGTTTACCGGCCATAAATCGGGGCACGGTCTGAACAATCGCTTGCTTATGGAGTTGCTCAAGCAGAAGGATGCCTGGGAATCGGTGACTTACATGGAAGACGACGTATTGCCGATTTATTTCATGAGAGCAGCCCAGGCCGCCGGTTGATTCGTTTAACCTCCGAGCTTTTTTCCGGTCCCGATGATCCATCGGAATCAAATCCTGACGGAACCGCGGCAGGGAGGCCGAGCCTTCTGCCATACCGACCTTGCCCCGCGTATACCCGATCCCGAGGGACTTTAAACCCCGGTCGCCGGACGAGCCATTCATTCCAAAAACGGTAGTTGGTTAAGGAAGCTCTGATTAAGTCCTTCGACAGGCCTGTCCTGAGCCCTTCGACAAGCTCAGGACAGGCTTGTCGAAGGGCTCAGGATGAACGGTAACCTATTGATTGCGTTCGCGGTGAGTTTGTCGAACGCTCTCCTGAGCCCGTCGAAGGGCGTGAACGGAATCAACTCGTTCAGAGCTTCCTCAAAACAATTTCGCTATTTTACGAGCTTGACGTCATCGCGCGGGTGCGAATTCATTCGCACGTAAGCCTTTGACTGTGCGAAGAAGATCGCATCTGCCGCGGCGCCAACCGCGGTCTTTGGGTTCATTTCCACCGATTTTTTCAGGAAACCGGATTTCTGAGCGTTCGCACCGTTTCGCTCAGCCGTAACAGCGCTTCCCTGAGCTCCCCGGAAGACGCCGATAACGCACTATCTTTCAACAGTTCGGCGACGAATCCGGGCGACGAGATGCTAGCCGGTTTGTGACGCGGTTTTGCGGCTACGGGAAGTACGTTACGGATTACCAGGTCTTGAAATCGGTATCCGGTCGACTGCTGAACCGTGGATAAGAGGAGCGGCGCATAGAATCGGATTTGTGCAGCCCAAGCCGGCGAATCCGCGTAAAGAACCAGCCGGTCCGGCTTGATTACGCAGTCGGCGCAATGATCGGCCAGAAATCTCGGCAGTGCCTTTTTGGCTGCATCGAGTACCTGGCGGTGCTTTTCGATCTGGATGCGGATTGATCGAAGCGCAGATTCTTGAAAGAGTCCCGCGACGGATTCGGGTTGGCGCATCTTCCAAATCAGCCCGGCGTTGAATCAGTGGTTCGCCGAATCGAACCTAGCCGAAACTCGGGGCTCTTGCCTTCGTCTTCCGGCGAGGCTCGACATGACTCTGAACTCATTATAAATACCATGGATTTGCGGTATTATCGTTGGATTATTTATTCGTTTTGACTTGGAATCAAACCGCAATGCTAGGCAAGCTAGTAAAGAAGATCGTTGGCAGTCGCAACGAAAGAATCATCAATAGAAAACGCAAACTCGTCAAGAAGATCAATGCGCTGGAACCGCTGTTCCAGAAGCTGTCCGACGACGCATTACGGCAAAAGACCCAAGAGTTCAGGGACCGTCTGAACGACGGAGAAACGCTCGACGATTTATTGCCCGAGGCCTTCGCCGTCGTCAGGGAGGCGTCTTCGCGCGTCTTGAACATGCGCCATTTCGATGTTCAGTTGATCGGCGGCATGGTCCTCCACGACGGAAAAATTTCGGAAATGAAGACCGGCGAAGGCAAAACGCTGGTCGCCACGTTGGCCGCATATCTGAATGCGCTGCCTGGCAAAGGCGTGCATGTCGTGACCGTCAACGACTATCTGGCGCGCCGCGACGCCGAGTGGATGGGGAAGATATACAATTTCCTCGGACTGTCCGTGGGTGTCATCGTGAGCGGCCTCAGCGCGGAACAGCGGCGTGCATCCTACGCGGCCGATATCACCTACGGCACCAACAACGAGTTCGGCTTCGATTATCTTAGGGACAATATGGCGTTTTCCCGGGATCAAAGAGTGCAGCGCGAGAGATATTTCGCGATCGTCGACGAGGTCGACTCCATTTTGATCGACGAGGCGCGAACGCCGCTGATCATCTCGGGACCGACCGAGGACCGCAGCGACCTGTACCATAAGATCAATGCCCTCATTCCTCATCTCAAGCGCCAGGAAAAGGAAGGTACCCACGGCGACTACTCCGTCGACGAAAAGTCCAGGCAGGTCTATCTCACCGAAGAGGGTCACGAGCACATAGAGAAATTGCTGGTTCAGCGAGGATTGATCAACCCGGATGAAAGTTTGTACGACGCCGTCAATATCCGGCTCATGCATTACATCAATGCAGGCCTGAGAGCGCATGCGCTATTCCAGCGGGACGTCGATTATATCGTCCGGGACAACCAGGTCATCATCGTGGATGAGTTTACCGGTCGCGCGATGCCGGGACGTCGCTGGTCCGAAGGTCTGCATCAGGCCATCGAGGCGAAGGAGAACGTGCCGGTCCAAAATGAAAATCAGACGCTGGCCTCCATCACGTTTCAGAATTATTTCCGGCTTTACGACAAGTTGTCAGGGATGACCGGTACGGCCGACACTGAGGCGCCCGAGTTCCACCAAATCTACGGCCTGGAAGTCGTCGTGATCCCGCCCAACAAGACCATGATCCGGCAAGATCTCGGCGATTTGGTTTATTTGACCGTTCGAGAGAAATACAACGCCATCATCGAGGATATTCGTGGGTGCGTGAAACGCGGTCAACCGGTACTGGTGGGAACCACATCCATCGAAAACTCGGAATTTCTCTCGGGACTGCTGCGTAAAGAGGGTATTCCGCATCAGGTACTGAACGCCAAACATCACGAGCGGGAGGCCCACATCATTGCGCAGGCCGGTAAGCCCGGTGCGGTGACTATCGCGACCAACATGGCGGGCCGGGGTACCGATATCGTTCTCGGGGGCAGCCTGGACGAGGATTTGGCCGCAATCGATCCCAACGATCAGGCATCCGTGGCTCGCTTGAAAGAAGAGTGGAAAGTTCGTCATGCCCAGGTCGTAGAAGCCGGGGGCTTGCACGTCATCGGGTCGGAGCGGCACGAGTCGCGGCGTATCGACAATCAGTTGCGGGGAAGGTCCGGACGGCAAGGCGATCCCGGTTCGTCACGATTCTATTTGTCCCTGGAAGATCCTTTGATGCGCATCTTCGCCTCCGACCGGGTGGCCGTCCTTATGCAGAAGTTGGGCATGAAGGAAGGCGAGGCGATCGAGCACCCATGGGTGACACGGGCCATCGAGAGCGCTCAACGCAAGGTGGAGGCGCGCAACTTCGACATTCGCAAGCAGTTGCTGGAGTATGACAACGTCGCCAACGATCAGCGCAAGGTGGTCTATCACATGCGTGACGAGCTGATGGAGGCTGACGATATTTCCGAGGCAATTACGACTATGCGCCGGGATGTCGTAGGCCAGATATTCGCGCAGTTCATTCCGCCGCACACCTTGGAGGAGCAGTGGGACATCAAGGGACTGGAGGAAACACTGTTGCGCGAACTCGGAGCGAAGTTGCCGTTGCAGCAGTGGCTGGATGAGGATCCGCGATTGGACGAAGGCCGCCTGCTGGAGAAAATCATCGACCGACTGGATGCAATATATCGGGAAAAAAGCGCCGCCATCGGCGAGTCGGTCATGCGCCATTTCGAGAAAACGGTCATGCTGCAGGTTCTCGATAACGCCTGGAAAGAGCATTTGGCGGCCATGGACCATCTGCGCCAGGGCATCCATCTGCGAGGTTACGCACAAAAGGACCCGAAACAGGAGTACAAACGCGAGGCATTCGAGATGTTCACCTCGATGCTGGACGGCATGAAACACGAGGTGATCGGCATCGTGTCCAAGGTCCAGGTGCATAGCGAAGAGGAAGTGGCTGTCATCGAGGAACAGCGCCGTGCCGCACCTCGAGAAATGCATTTCGAACATGCCGAGGCGCACGCGCTGGCTGCCGAACCCGAAGAAGCGGAAGTCGAGGAAAAACTTGTCAAACCCCGGTCTACGCAGCCGTATATTAGGGACGTCGCCAAAGTCGGGCGCAACGAACCTTGTCCTTGCGGTTCGGGAAAGAAGTTCAAGCATTGCCACGGCAAATTGGATTGAAAACGCGGCGTATGAGCGTATCGAGCGAAGAATTGAACGTGCGAAACGTAAAGGGGGTTCGGCTTGGCTCGGCGTGCGCCGGCATCAAGCGGAGTGACCGCGACGACCTCGTGGTGATCGAAGCGGCCGAGGGCTCTGCTTGTGCGGCGGTTTTCACCCGAAATGCTTTTTGCGCCGCTCCTGTCATCGTGGCCAGGGAGCATCTCGGCCGCCAACCGCGCTGGCTTGTGATCAATTCCGGGAATGCCAATGCCGGCACAGGCCAACGGGGACTGGACGATGCACGCCGGACCTGCCGGGCGTTGGGGCGTTTGACCGGAGCCCGGCCCGAGCAGGCGCTTCCTTTTTCGACGGGCGTTATCGGCGAGTATCTTCCCGTGGAAAAGATCGAATCGGCTTTGCCGGATGCTTTAAGTGCCTTGAACGAAGCCGGGTGGGCTCGGGCGGCGCGGGCCATCATGACGACCGACACCCGACCCAAAGGTGCGAGCCGGACGCTTGATTTGGCCGGAGTACCCGTAACCGTTACCGGTATCGCCAAAGGCGCCGGTATGATTCATCCCGATATGGCTACCATGCTGGCCTTCATCGCTACCGATGCGAACGTCGAGCAGACCAGCTTACAGGCTTGTCTGAGCGAAGCCGTGGACGGCTCTTTCAATCTGATCACGGTGGATGGCGACACCTCGACCAACGACGCCTGTGTGTTATTGGCGACCGGTGCTGCCGGCAATCCGGTTCTGACCCGGGAGAGCACGGATTTTCCGCTCCTGTCCCGTGCGGTGCGGGAGGTTTGTGACGCGTTGGCCGAAGCCATCGTGCGGGACGGCGAAGGCGCCACCAAGCTGATGCGGATAGATGTCGAACAGGCTCGTAACGAAGCCGAAGCGCACCGGGTGGCCAAAACCATCGCCCATTCGCCCTTGGTCAAGACCGCTTTTTTCGCCAGCGACCCGAACTGGGGCCGTATCTTGGCCGCGGTTGGTCGTTCGGGTTGCGTCGATCTCGATATCTCCCGGGTCTCGATCTGGCTCGGGGACGTGCTGATCGTGGAGAACGGCGGACGCGCCACGAGCTACACCGAGGAAGCCGGGCGAGCCGTGATGTCCGAAGACGACATCCTGATTCGGGTTGCGCTGGGAAGGGGGTGCGCGCGCCAGCGCGTACTTACCTGCGATCTCTCTTACGATTACGTCCGCATCAATGCGGAATATCGAACTTGACCAACCCCGTTGTCAGCCGCGTGAGCAATCGCTTTGAACTCCACGTTGCCGCCGGCGTCATTCGTAACGAACGCGGCGAAATTCTCATTGCGCGGCGTCCAGCCCACGTCCACCAAGGGGATCTCTGGGAGTTCCCGGGCGGCAAGCTGGAGCCCGGTGAGACGGCAAAGGATGCTTTGCGCAGGGAAATCCAAGAAGAACTCAACCTCAAGGTTATTGACGCGTCGCCCTTGATCCGGATTCGCCACGCTTATCCGGAGCGGTGCGTTCTGCTCGACGTGTGGCGGGTGGACCGGTTCGATGGTACGCCCATGGGCATGCAGGGACAGCCGATTCGTTGGGTTTCGCCCGATGAGTTGCCCCGCTTCGCGTTTCCCGCGGCGAATCGGCCTATTGTCATGGCCGCGAGACTTCCCGATCGATACGCGATTCTGGATGATGAGTCAGGCGACGAGGCGGTTTTGCGCGAACGCCTGCACCGCATCGTTTCGCGAGGCATCGGGCTGATCCAATTACGGGCGCGGCGCTTGGCGGCGCACCGCTATGATGCATTAGCGCAATATGCCGAGGAATATTGCCGAGCTCGGGGCGTGGCCTTGCTGCTGAACGCGGACCCCGGCCGGGTCGCTAAGACATCGGCGGCGGGCGTTCATCTCACGGCGGAGAGGCTTATGGCTTTGAGTGCACGGCCATTGGCGAAGGACCGTTGGGTTGCCGCGTCCTGCCACGATTTGCGTGAGCTAAGACACGCCGAGCGGATCGGTGCCGATCTGGCCGTCCTCGCCCCGGTGCTGCCCACGCCCACGCACCCAGCAGCCAAGCCGCTAGGATGGAAGACTTTTGCCGAACTAGTGGATCAGGTAAACCTCCCGGTCTTCGCTTTAGGGGGGCTATCGCCGGCACATATTGAGGTCGCGAGATCCTATGGCGCTCAAGGCGTGGCGGCTATCCGAGGGTTTTTTCGATAGTATGCACCAAAAATGGTCACAAGCCCCATAATGGGGCATTTTGTTAAGCAATAGAGTTGTCGCACTACTGTGATTCGGGGGGATAAAAGCGTTTCTTTTGCTGGTATGATTTTTGTTAATTAATCCGCTTGAGATTTATACAACCCTAAAATTCGGGAGAATTAAAGAATGACGCCACAAGATGTACTCCACCTGATGAAGGAAAAGGAGATTAAATATGTCGATTTGAGATTTGCCGACACCCGGGGCAAGGAACAGCATGTAACGGTACCGGCACATTCCGTCGACGAAGACATGTTTGAAGACGGCAAGATGTTTGACGGTTCGTCTATTGCGGGTTGGAAGAGCATCAACGAGTCGGACATGATTCTGATGCCTGACCCGACGACGGCGGTCATGGATCCGTTTTTCGACGATCCGACCCTGATCATCCGTTGCGACATCGTAGAGCCGGCCACGATGCAGGGTTACGAGCGCGATCCGCGGTCCATTGCGAAACGCGCCGAAGCTTACATGAAGTCCACTGGCATCGCGGATACGGCTTTGTTCGGACCGGAAAACGAGTTTTTCGTGTTCGACGATGTACGCTGGGGCGTTTCCATGCAGGGGTCGTTCTACAAAGTCGATTCAGAAGAAGCCAGCTGGAATACCGAGAAAGTTTACGAAGACGGCAACATCGGCCATCGCCCCGGCATCAAAGGGGGATATTTCCCGGTGCCGCCCGTAGATTCCATGCAGGATTTACGCGCGGCGATGTGCAATACGCTGGAGGAAATGGGGCTGGTCGTCGAGGTGCATCATCATGAGGTCGCGACTGCCGGTCAATGCGAAATCGGCGTCAAGTGCAACACGCTGGTCAAAAAGGCGGACGAGGTCCTTACCCTCAAGTATGTGGTTCAGAACGTGGCCCACGCTTACGGTAAGACGGCTACCTTCATGCCGAAACCGCTGGTCGGCGACAACGGTAACGGTATGCACGTTCACCAATCCTTGTCTAAAGGCGGCGTGAATTTGTTCAGCGGGGATTTGTACGGCGGTCTCTCCGAACTGGCCCTGTTCTATATCGGCGGCATCATCAAGCATGCCAAGGCTTTGAATGCTTTCTGCAACCCGTCCACCAACAGCTATAAGCGCCTGGTGCCGGGTTTCGAAGCGCCGGTCATGCTGGCCTATTCCGCGCGCAATCGTTCGGCGTCCATCCGGGTTCCGTATGTCACCAATCCGAAAGCGCGCCGCATCGAGGTGCGTTTCCCGGATTCTACCGCGAATCCGTATTTCGCCTTTGCGGCTATGTTGATGGCCGGTTTGGACGGCATCCAGAACAAGATTCATCCGGGCGACGCCATGGACAAGGATCTTTACGATTTGCCGCCGGAAGAAGAAAAGGAAATCCCGCAGGTTTGTCATGCGCTTGACATGGCGCTGGACGCCCTGAGCGCAGACCGGGAGTTCCTGACCCGCGGGGGCGTGTTCTCCAATGATGCGATCGATGCCTACATCGACCTCAAGATGCAGGAAGTTACTCGCCTGCGCATGAGTACGCATCCCGTCGAATATGACATGTATTACAGTCTCTAGGCGTCATTCACTTGAGTCTCAAAACGCCCCATTTAGGGGCGTTTTTTTTTGCGCGAAAATCCGGCCGGATCGGAATGCTTAGTAGCGAGTTGCAAGTGTCCTGGCGGGTCGTTGCTATCCTCTAACTCTGAGCGATGCCTCGTGTGGAACGGATATTTCGGTAAATGGGTCCAAATTGCACCGTGTTGGTGCGTATCGGTTTTGTGCGGAGCGGACGCTAGATGTTCGGGTTTACCGTCGTCTGTACGCGCCTATTCAAAAAGGATTCTTCAGAAAATCTTTGGCCCTTATTTTGCTTTGCAACCGGTAATGAATAACCCAGATCCTGTCGCGCTATATCAACGCATTCTCGATCATCTAACCGATGCCGTATTGGTCTTCGATCCACGGTACCGCTTGATTTACATCAACGTGGCTGGGGAAATGCTGCTCGCCGTGAGTGCGCGACAAGTTCTCGGTACGGGCGCGAAAGAACTGTTCTTTCTGTACGATCAGAATATCGAGCGAGACTTGAAACGGACCTTGCAGCATGGGGAGTCGTTGACCAAGCGAAATCTATCTTTGGGCCTCCCATCCCAGGCTATCACCGTAAATTTTACGATCACGCCGATGCTGGAGCAGGATAAGCCGGTCGCCGCGCTTGTGCAGATCGAACAGGTAGACCGCCACCTGCGTATATCCATGGAAGAGCAGCTTCTCGCGCAGCAAAACGCTGCCCGAATGCTGCTGCGCGGCTTGGCTCACGAAATAAAGAACCCGTTGGGCGGGTTGCGCGGTGCGGCACAGTTGCTCGACAGGGAATTGGTCGAAGAAGAGATGCGGGAATATACGAAAATCATCATGGAGGAATCCGACCGGCTGCAGTCGCTCATCGACCGGATGCTCGAGCCCAACAAGCCGCCGCGGAAAAGTCGGCTCAATATCCATCGGGTGCTGGAAAGGGTGCGCCAATTGGTGCAAGTGGAAGCGCCGCCCGGCGTCGTCATCGAAAGAGACTATGACCCCAGTATACCCTTGGTGAACGGCGACAACGATCAACTGATTCAGGCGATCTTGAACATCGTGCGCAACGCGGCGCAGGCGGTGGGACAGAAAGGGCATATCATCATCCGCACGCGCATTCACCGACAGGTTACGATCGGTCATCGCCGCAACCCGATGGCCGTCAAGATCGACATAATAGACGATGGGCCGGGCATCAAGCCGGAATTGCTCGGCCAGATTTTCTACCCGATGGTGACCGGGCGCGCTGACGGTACCGGCTTGGGGCTGTCGATCGCGCAGTCCCTGATCAATCAGCACGGCGGATTGGTCGAGTGCTCGAGTTCCCCGGGCAACACGGTTTTTTCTATCTTCTTGCCTTTGGAGAAGGAACATGAGTAGTTCAGCCCAAGTATGGGTGGTAGATGATGATCGCTCGATCCGATGGGTGTTGGAAAAGGCTCTGCAGAAGGCGTCGATACACGCGCGTTGCTTTTCCAACGCCAGCGGTTTGCTCGATGCCCTCAATCAAGGCACGCCTGATGCTGTCATAACCGATATCCGGATGCCCGGCATGGACGGGCTGGAGCTTCTACGGCAATTGCAGATCAGGCATCCGCAGCTTCCCATCATCATCATGACGGCACACTCGGATCTGGAAAGTGCGGTGTCCGCTTTTCATGGCGGTGCATTCGAGTATCTTCCCAAGCCTTTCGACGTGGACGATGCCGTCGACCTGGTCCGCCGTGCCTGCGCTCAGAGCCATCGGTCGCGGCAAGAGCAAGGGCAGCCGGAGACGCCGGAAAAAACTCCCGAAATCATCGGGGAGGCGCCGGCCATGCAGGAGGTTTTTCGTGCCATCGCCCGGCTTGCCCGCTCTCACATCACCGTTCTGATCAACGGCGAATCGGGTACCGGCAAAGAGTTGGTCGCCCGCGCTCTGCACCGCCATAGCCCGCGGGCCGACAAGCCTTTTATCGCGCTCAATATGGCGGCGATCCCGCGCGATCTACTGGAATCCGAATTGTTCGGCCATGAACGCGGCGCATTCACCGGCGCGCAGGCCCGCCGCGCGGGACGTTTCGAGCAGGCCGACGGCGGCACGCTGTTTCTGGACGAAATCGGCGACATGCCGGCGGATTTGCAGACCCGTTTGCTGCGCGTCCTGGCCGACGGCGAGTTTTTTCCGGTGGGGGCGCACGCTCCGGTCAAAGTGGACGTCCGCATTATCGCTGCGACGCACCAAAATCTGGATACGCTGGTTGCCGAAGGGCGTTTCCGGGAAGATTTGTTTCATCGCCTGAACGTCATCCGCATTCACCTCCCGCCTTTGCGCGAGCGACGCCAGGATATTCCTTTGTTGCTAAACCACTTCCTCAAGGAAGCTAGTCAAGAATTGAAGGTGGAAACGAAAGTCCTGTTGCGGGACGTGGAGGACTACCTCTGTAGGCTCGATTGGCCCGGCAATGTGCGCCAGTTGGAGAATACCTGCCGTTGGATCACGGTCATGGCGGCGGGCAAGGAGGTTCATCTGGACGATCTTCCGCCGGAGTTGCTGAGCAGCAAGGCAAGTACCCCGGCGGTCATCGACAATTGGGAGGATTGTTTTCGGCAATGGGTCGACAAGCGTTTGAGGCGGGGGGACAGGAACGTGGCGAAGGAAGCGATCGATTCGGCCGAGGGAATTTTGATCGCCACCGCCCTGCAATTCACCCGCGGCCGCCGCCAGGAAGCGGCCAAGCTTCTGGGTTACGGCCGCAATACCTTGACGCGAAAGATTAGCGAGCTGAGTCTGGACGTGTAAGGGATCGGTTGCCGGTAAGTCGGCGTAAACACGGCCGACTCCTTGATGCGATAATGGCGACCTTCGGCTTTCGGCGGCTTATCCTTTGGCCGTCTGGGGACAGCCGGAGACGAGCGATCTGTTCTCGCAATCAATCTGATTTTGCTAAATACCGGACCGACTATGCCCAACAAAAGTTTAGTGAACAATAAGCGGAAACCGTGGCTGACCGAGTTGCCTGAACTCGGTCTGAAGGCCAAAGACCTGGCTTTGGACATTCGCCGTCATTTCAGCTACACGCTCGGACGCGATAAATACTGCGCATCCGTACACTATGCCTACGCAGCGGTGGCTTTGACGGTCCGGGACCGCCTGATGGAGCGGTGGAAGAATACCCACTACGCCTACGAGGAAGCGAATTGCAAACGGGCCTACTACCTGTCCATGGAATTTCTGATGGGGCGGGCATTGAGCAACGCGATGCTGAATCTAGGCATCGACGATCCGCTAAACGAGACGCTGCACGATCTGGGGCTGAATCTCGAGGAGATCGTCGAGAGCGAGCCGGATGCCGGATTGGGCAATGGGGGACTGGGACGTTTGGCCGCCTGTTTCATGGACAGTTGCGCGACGCTGCAGTTACCAGTGACGGGGTACGGCATTCGTTACGAATACGGCATGTTCCGGCAAAACATTGAGAACGGTCACCAGGTCGAGGAGCCGGATCATTGGTTGCTTAACGGTCATGTTTGGGAGCTGGAGCGTCCGGAACTGACGGTTCGGATACGTTTCGGGGGGCGGACGGACGATCACGGCGGCGACGAGTCGCGGCCGAGAAGGCGTTGGGTGGATACCCAGGACGTGCTCGCAGTGCCTTACGATATTCCGATTCCCGGCTACAGAAACGGCACGGTCAACACGTTGCGCCTGTGGAAAGCGGCGGCCACGGACGAATTCGACCTGCAAGACTTCAATGCGGGCGATTACGCGGAAGCCGTCCGCTCCAAGAATATGGCGGAGAACATCACCATGGTGCTGTATCCGAACGACGCCAGCGAGAACGGAAAGGAATTGAGACTTCGCCAACAGTATTTCCTGGCCTCGGCCAGCCTTCAGGATGTCGTTCGCAAGTGGGTGCTGGTGCACGGCGAAGACTTCAGCGAGTTTGCGGAAAAGAACTGCTTTCAGCTCAACGATACCCATCCGAGTATCGCCGTTGCCGAACTGATGCGCCTCTTGGTGGACGAGCACGGGCTGAATTGGGACGACGCGTGGGCGATTACCACGCGCACCATGGCTTATACCAATCACACGCTACTCCCGGAAGCATTGGAAAAATGGCCGGTGCGCCTGTTCCGGCAGTTGCTGCCGCGTTTGTTGGAAATCATTTTCGAGATTAACGCCCGGTTCTTGGGGGAGGTTGCCAACCGCTGGCCCGGCGATTTGGACCGATTGGCGCGGATGTCCTTAATCGAGGAAGGTTGGGAGCAGCAGGTCCGCATGGCTTATCTGGCCATCGTGGGGAGTTTCTCCGTCAACGGCGTGGCGGAACTCCATTCCAATCTGCTCATGCAGGGGCTGTTCCGCGATTTTTACGAACTGTGGCCGAATAAGTTCAACAACAAGACCAACGGCATCACGCCGCGGCGCTGGTTGGCAGGGTGTAATCCCAAGCTCGCCTCGTTGATCACCGAAGCGATCGGCGAAGGCTGGCTGACCGATCTGTCTCGGCTCGGCCGGCTTGCGGCGTTTGCCGACGATTCCGCGTTTCGCCAGCGTTGGAGGGAGATCAAACGCCACAACAAGGAGCGTCTCTTGAAGTATAAGAAGGCAGAGCTCGATTTGGATATCGACCTGAATGCGCTATTCGATGTGCAGGTCAAACGGATACACGAATACAAACGCCAGTTGCTCAATGTGCTCCATGTCATCCATCTGTACGATCGGATCAAACGCGGCGACACGGCCAACTGGACGCCGCGGTGCGTTCTTTTCGGCGGCAAGGCGGCACCGGGCTACGTCATGGCGAAACGGATCATCAAGCTGATCAACAACGTTTCGAGCGTCGTCAATCGGGATACCGCGGTCAGCGAGTTCCTCAAAGTGGGTTTTCTGCCCAATTACCGGGTCACGGCGATGGAATACATCTGTCCCGGTACCGACCTGTCGGAGCAGATTTCGACTGCCGGTAAGGAAGCCTCCGGTACCGGCAATATGAAGTTCATGCTGAACGGGGCGCTCACCATCGGTACGCTCGACGGCGCCAACATCGAGATCCGGCAGGAAGTGGGAGCCGAAAATTTCTTCCTCTTTGGCCTTACGGCAGAGGAAGTGGAGGCTTTGCGCAGCCACTACGACCCCGAATCCATCATCAACGGCAACGAAGATCTGCGCCGGGTGATGCATCTCCTGGAAAGCGGCCACTTCAATCAATTCGAACCCGGAATTTTCGATCCCATCATTCAGTCTATAAAGAGCCCGCACGATCCATGGATGACGGCGGCCGATTTTGCAAGTTACGTGGAAGCTCAAAGGCGCGCGGCCGCCGCTTATCTCGATCAAGAGCAGTGGACCCGGATGAGCATCCTGAACTGTGCGGCAAGCGGCAAATTTTCCACCGACCGCACGATTTCGGAGTACAACCGAGAGATATGGAAGCTGACGCCGGTCAGTCCTTTGGCGGTTGGGGCTGGATCGTAGACGTGTTCCACATCGTTCTTTACGAGCCGGAAATACCGCCGAACACCGGAAACATCATCCGCCTTTGCGCCAATACCGGCGCATGGCTGCATCTCATACATCCTCTGGGTTTCCGGTTGGATGACGCCAAGTTGCGGCGCGCCGGACTGGATTACCGGGAATGGGCGGACGTAGAGGAGTACGGCGATCTCGACGAATTTCTGGAGCGGAACCGGCCGGAGCGGCTGTTCGCGCTGAGCACCAAGGGGCGGCGTTGTTATGCCGATGTGGATTTCCGGCCGAACGATACCCTGCTGTTCGGCCCGGAAACCAGGGGTTTGCCGGAGGACCTGCTGGCTTCCCTGCCGGAATCGCGCCTGCTTTATGTGCCGATGAAGCCGGAAAGCCGCAGTTTGAATCTTTCCAATACGGTAGCGCTGGTGCTTTACGAAGCTTGGCGGCAGAACGGCTTTTCAGGTGCGGTTAATGCCGGCTGATCGGGCAGGGTTCAACATGCCAGCGCTTCCGATTTTTGTTCTCTTAACAGCAGATTGTTGACGGCGTCCAGGGGCATGAGGTTTTCGTACAGGATCTTGTAAGTCTGCTCGGTAATCGGCATCTCGATTCCAAGGTCTTGAGCCAGCTGATAAATCACCTTCGTGGTCACGATGCCTTCGATTTCCTGGCCGATTTCGGCGACGATCTGATCCCGCGGCAGTCCTTTGCCCAGCCCCAGGCCAAAGCGCCGGTTCCGGGACTGATTGTCGGTGCAGGTCAAAATGAGATCGCCGACGCCGGCAAGTCCCATGAAGGTTTCCGGTTTGCCGCCCATCGCCAAGCCCAGGCGCATCATTTCGGCAAGTCCGCGGGTAATCAGCGCTGCGCGCGAGTTGGCGCCGAAACCCAAACCATCGGCCACTCCGGCGGCGATGGCCAGCACGTTCTTGGTGGCCCCCCCCAATTGCACGCCGATGATGTCTTCGGTGGTGTAGGCCCGGAAGCGGTTGTTATGAAGCAGCCCCGCAAGCATTTTGGCGAATTCGATCCAGCGTGACGCTACCGTAACGGCCGTCGGGAGATTGGCGGCCAGGTCGCGGGCGAAGCTTGGTCCGGACAGTACCGCGGCGGGAATATCGGGTCCCATGACGTCCTCGACGACCTGATGCAAGAGCTTTCCGCTTTGCAATTCCAGCCCCTTCGTAGCCCATGCGATCTTGCACTCTGCGGTAAAGTGCGGAGCAAGGTTTACCAGAAGATTTCGAAAGGCGTGACTCGGCACCGCGACGACGAGAATCTCGGCAGACTTGACGGCTTCAGCTAAATCGGCGACGGCGCGAAGGTTGTCGGGGAAGCGAGCGCCGGGTAAATAGCGCTCATTGCAGCGGGCAGCGGTTAGTTTGGCCATGTGTTCCGGATGGTGGCCCCAAAGCATTGTGGGATGGCCGTTGCGGGCCATCAAAAGCGCCAAGGCTGTGCCCCAAGAGCCCGCGCCGAGAACAGATACTGCAGTCATGTGGAATGGCAAGATTGTCCCGTTAATGGCTCGTGGGGGCAGCGCCTTGCTGTAGCTGCATCTGCTGCATATACAAGGCGTCGAAATTGATGGGAGCGAGGAGCATAGGCGGGAAACCGCCTTTGGTCACGAGATCGGAAACGGCCTCGCGTGCGTACGGAAAGAGCACGTTCGGGCAGTAACTGCCGATCAAGGGACCGAGTTCCTGGTCGTCGAAGCCCGCCATGGCAAAAATTCCCGCCTGGCAGACTTCCACCAAATAAGCGGTTTTTTCGCCGAGCTTGACGGTCACCGTGGTGGTAAGGCTAACCTCATACAGGTTTTCCTGAAGCTTCTGCGCATTGCTCGACAGATTGAATTCGACCTTGGGTTCCCATTTGAGTGTGAACACCTCCGGCGAATTCGGCGTTTCGAACGAGACATCCTTTACGTAAATTTTTTGCAAGGCAAACTGCCTTTCCGGCTGAGCGGTTTCTTCGGCCATGGATAATCCTTGACTTTAAACTGGAAAACTTAAATAAAGGCGGGAGCGGGCGAATTATTTGCTATTCCGTTTTTTGACGATGGGGTATTTTTGATCTTCCCATGCCAGCATTCCGCCTTTCATTTCAAATACCCGGGTAAACCCTAAACCGATCAATTTTTTGCAAGCCTGGGGGGAGCGTGTGCCGGACTGGCAGGTTACGACGATGGGATTTTGCTTGTATGCCTCCAATTCGTAAGCTCGTTCTTCAATTTTGCCCAGGGGAATGAATTTCGCGTTTTCGATATGGCCGCTGGCGTATTCGTGTGGTTCGCGTACATCGACAACGATGGTGTTTTCATCATTCATCAGGTTCACGGCCTCCGAGGGCGAGACCATTTTATGCTTGCGGAAGGCGCTGTCGATGAAATCCTGAATCAACAAAATCGTAACGACGAGCAAACCGCTGGCCATGATCCAGTGATTGCCCAGGAATTCCAACAGGCGGTCGGGTGTGACACTCATACAAAAAATTCAGCTCCAATTAATGATGACAAAATACTTCTTTCATCAGCTTAATCAGCTGCAATGTGCGTTCGTCGTCTACGTAATAGTACACGCGGTTGGCGTCTTTTTTACAGGCGAGTATGCCTTTGTCGCGCAGAATGCCTAGATGTTGGGAGATATTGCTTTGAGTCGTGCCGACCTGCTCGACGATCTCCTGAACGCTGACTTTGTTGTTCCCCAACGTACATAGAATCTTGAGCCGCAGCGGATGCGACATCGCTTTCAGGCAATAGGCGGCCTGCACGATATCGGCGTCTTCCGTAATCAATATCTCGTCTGATTTGCTCATCGGAGGCTTCGCATTGTAAGAATTCGCATGCTCTTCAGCCGCATTTGCTCAATCAACACGGGGCGGTAAAAAGACGTTAAAATAACACCTCGTCTTTCCCTTTGCCTAAATCTATGGCGCGCCGTTTTCAGCTCCACCGTTATTCGACGGTATTTATTTCGAGGTCCTTTCCTTCCCGCGAAAGCGGCCGTTCGGCCATTAGGGCATTCTGATTTTTTTGCTGCGGGGGAACAACGAGGCTGCTATTGCCAGGCAAACGCGCAAAAACCGAAAGGGAGATTATACTTTGAAGTTGAATCGTCCTAAACCCGTAGTCCTCATCATACTGGACGGCTTCGGCTATAGCGAAACCAGGGATCATAACGCCATCGCTCTGGCGAGAACCCCGACCTGGACGAGGCTTTGGAGTACGTGTCCACATACTTTGCTCGATTGTTCGGGGGAAGCCGTCGGCTTGCCCGATGAGCAAATGGGCAATTCCGAGGTGGGGCATCTGCATTTGGGGGCGGGTCGTCTCATATATCAGGATTTTACGTTGATCAGCAAGGCCGCGAGGGACGGTTCGTTTTACACTAACGCGGTTTTGTCCGAAGCCGTGGATAAGGCAATTGGGAGCGACAAGGCGCTTCATGTCCTGGGCCTGCTCTCGCCTGGTGGCGTTCATAGCCACGAGACCCACATTCACGCCATGGTCGAACTCGCGGTCCGGAAAGGATTGCGAAAAGTCTATGTGCACGCCTTTTTGGACGGACGGGACACGCCGCCCAAGAGCGCTGCCGATTCGATCCGTGCGATGGACGCCAAATTCGCCGAATTGGGTGCGGGTCGGATCGCGTCCATCATCGGACGTTTCTACGCGATGGACCGCGACCAGCGCTGGGAGCGGGTCAAGGAGGCTTACGAGCTTATCGTACAAGGAAAGGCCGATTACCGCGCCGAAAGCGCGATTGACGGTTTGGAGCTGGCTTACGAGCGGGGGGAGTCCGACGAGTTCGTCAAGGCCACGGTGGTCGTTCCGGACGGCGAAGCGCCGGTCACCCTCAATGACGGCGATGTCGTCGTTTTTATGAACTTCAGGGCCGACCGCGCCCGAGAGCTGACGCGAGCGCTGAACGATGCCGATTTTTCGGGGTTTCGGCGCGAAGTCGTTCCGAAACTGGGTGGATTCGTTACGTTAACCGAGTATCATCAAGACTTTAGGTTTCCCGTCGCTTTCCCTCCGCAAAGCGTGGCCAATAGCCTGGGCGAAGTTTTGGCGACGCATGGTCTCAAGCAATTGCGGTTGGCAGAGACCGAAAAGTACGCTCACGTCACGTTTTTTTTCAATGGCGGAGTGGATACACCGTTTCCGGGAGAAACTCGCATCCTGGTGCCGTCGCCCAAGGTCAAAACCTACGATTTGAAGCCCGAAATGAGTGCTCCCGAAGTGACAGATAAATTAGTTAATGCCATCGAGTCCGGCGAGTACGACGTCATCATTTGTAACTATGCGAATGGCGACATGGTTGGGCATACCGGAAATCTGGATGCGTCGATACGTGCGGTGGAGGCTTTGGATGAAGCCTTGGGCCGAGTCGTGGAGGCTCTCGAAAAGGTCGGGGGCGAAATGCTGATTACCGCCGATCACGGCAATGTCGAACAAATGATCGACCCCGTGAGCGGGGGGATTCAGACCGCGCATTCGGTCAATCCGGTGCCGCTCGTTTATAAGGGGAGTAAGGGAAAGTTGCGCGATGGCGGTAATCTGGCCGACGTAGCGCCGACCTTGCTCGCGATTATGGGGATCGAAAAGCCGGCGGAGATGACGGGACGGTCGTTGCTGATCTGAGGTTTACCGCTTTGTCCAATTACCGAATCGCGCGGGCTTTGTGTTTGACTTTAGTCATCAAAGTGCTTTTGGCGTCGGCGGCCTCGGAACCAACGGACCGAGCGGATGAACTAACTACGGTCCGAGAGCGTATTAAGACGGTTCAGAAGTCTCGTGATGCGTTGGAGTCGCGGAGACGAGCGCTGGTCGCTCAATTGAGTTCGATCGAGCGAGATTACGGACGTTTGGCCAAACGGCTCAAAGAGCTCGAGGCCAAAGCGCAGGCTCAATCGCGGCATTTGAAGGATTTGGAGCGTCGACGCAGTCAGTTGCAGGCGGCGGTGAAAGCGCAACACAAAGCTTTGACGGGACAGGCTCGTGCGGCTTACGCTGCCGGCCGCGAAGATTGGCTGAAGCTGGTGTTGAGTCAGGAAGATCCGGCCAAGTTCAGCCGCATGCTGGCTTATTACAATTATCTGAGTCGTGCGCGATTTTCGCTGCTGAGAGAGATGCAAACGGATTTAGCGGCCGTTTCACAAGTGCAGCAAGAGGTCTCGGCCGAGGCGGACAGGCTACGATCCACCCAGGAGCAGTTGGCACAAGATCGCCTAGAGTTGGAAAAGTCCCGACAGGCCCGCCGAGAGGTCTTGGCCAGCTTGGAGCGCAGCCTTCAGGACAAGGAGGCTGAGCTGAAGCGGCTCCGGGAGGATGAGGAACGGTTGCGGGATTTGGTCGCCGCCATTCGGCCCATGGTTGACGATTCGGCGCCAAGTCTCCCGGTTGCCGACGGACGCTTTGCGTCCCTTTACGGTCGTTTGACGTACCCGACCCCGGGCCCGTTGCTCGAGCAGTTCGGCAGTCCGCGTGCGGGAGGGCGTTGGGACGGCGTCGTCATCCGAGCGCCGGAGGGTACGCCGGTACACGCCGTCGCCGCGGGGAAGGTGGCGTACGCGGATTGGTTACGGGGTTATGGGTTGCTGACCATCATAGATCACGGCGACGGATATATGAGTCTCTACGCGTTCAACCAAAGTCTGTATAAGAATGTCGGAGACTGGGTGAAGAGCGGTGATATCATCGCGACAGTTGGCACTAGCGGCGGCCGTACGGAGTCGGGACTTTACTTCGGCATTCGAGAAAAAGGAAAACCGTTGAACCCGATGCTATGGTGCAGCCGCAGGGAGTGACGGTCTTTACGGATTGATTAAGAAGCCTTATTCAAGGCGTTTTTGGTTGTAGGAAAATCTATGTTGCGACAAAGAAATTTTCTGGTTCTTATCTTTGGCGTTTTGCTCGGAATTTTGATCAGTACCGGCGGCAGCGTACTCGCCGAGCGCGACGGCGACACGAATGCAATCCCTTTCGAAGGGTTAAAAACCTTTTCGGAAGTTTACGGCCGCATACGCCAGGATTACGTAGAGCCGGTAACGGACCAGAAATTGTTGGAAGATGCTATTCGCGGCATGCTTGCCGGTCTCGATCCGCATTCAGCCTATTTGGATCAGGAGCAGTATAACGAGCTGAAGGTCGGCACCACCGGACAATTCGGGGGGTTGGGCATCGAGGTCGGAATGGAAAACGGTTTCGTGAAAGTGATTGCGCCCATCGACGATACCCCTGCGCAGAAAGCGGGCATAAAAGCCGGCGATCTCATCATCCGGCTGGACGACAAACCGGTAAAAGGCATGAGCCTGAACGATGCGGTTAAGCTGATGCGCGGAGAGCCCGGCAGCGAAATCGTTTTGACCGTTGTTCGCGAGGGCGTCGAACAACCGCTGAAGATCAAGATCGTACGCGATGTGATCAAGGTCAAGAGCGTGAAAAGTCGGCTTCTCGAGGAAGGATACGGCTATGTTCGCATCACCAGCTTTCAGTCGAAGACCGGGGACAACGTCATAGAAGCCATCAACGAACTCAAAAAGAAAGGTGAGCTGAAGGGCATCGTGCTGGATCTCCGGAATAATCCCGGCGGTGTTCTCAACGCGGCGGTGGCGGTTAGCGACGCCTTTCTGGAGAACGGACTGATCGTTTATACCGACGGCCGCGTCGAAGACGCCAAGATGCGGTTCAGCGCAACACCGAACGACATTTTGAACGGTGCTCCGATCGTTGTGCTGATCAATTCCGGTTCTGCTTCGGCCTCGGAAATCGTGGCGGGCGCCTTGCAGGATCACAGACGGGCCATCATCATGGGCGAAAAGACTTTCGGTAAAGGGTCGGTCCAAACGATCTTACCGACCAGCAACGGGGGCGCTGTAAAGTTGACCACGGCTCGATATTACACGCCCTCCGGACGTTCGATACAGGCGGAAGGTATTTCTCCCGATGTGCCGATTTCGAAAGTGAAGCTGGAACTCGCCGCCCAGTCCGAGTTTTCTCCGATCAAGGAAGCCGATTTGCTCAACCATCTGGAGAACGGGAACGAGAAATCCTTCAAAAAAGACGAAACCAAAGACGGCGGGGAGAAGAGCGAAGAAACTCTGGCTTTGCAGGATTATCCGCTGAACGAAGCCCTTAATCTGTTAAAGGGCATCAACATCATGAGATCTAGCCCCAAAAAGAACTAGGCCACCATTCGGGGTGATTCTGGGGTTGTGCCATGTGACGAGGGAATTTAAACAATTGCCCGAGGCCGAACCGGGGCAAATTCGGCTTGTCGAGAGTTGGGTACATTAGGGTGAGGGGCAGCGGAGAATTGTAGGGGTTCTCGAAAAACCGCCTTCCCGGCGGTTTTTCTCTTCGCCGAGCCCAAACGCGGTTTGGGCTCGGCTTACGTTTTCAACTACTTACGTGGCTGAAAACGACGTTGCGTCCCGGCCCCTTAGCAGGCTGTTGAAAAATTCGATGCTCCTACCATAGGTAGTGGGCAACGACGAAACTGTTAACCTACATGTCGTATGCAGAATGCGTTTTTCAACACCCTGTTAGAGCACCTCGAAGTTTTTCGAGGTGCTCTCTGTTATGCGGCTGGAACGGATAAAGTCGAGCCAAGAGCCTATCCAGTAGGTCCGAAAGGCTTTTCGACTGGCTCAGGGCGAACGTCTTACGAGACAGGCTCAAAGTCGATCCGTTTCGGGCCGTTCCGCGCCGATGTGCTAAAGTGTTGAGCAAACACATCTAACGCTTTTTCTCCGATGCCGGCGAAACGCGTGCCACATCAGGGTCGCTGTCCGGTCGGCGGCGGCTTTCGAGAACGATCTTAGAGAGAACCAGGCCGACATGCAGTCATTTCAAGCGGAATTTATCCAGTACGCGCTTCAATGCGGGGTTTTGCGCTTCGGCGACTTTACCCTGAAGTCCGGCCGGCGCAGCCCGTATTTCTTCAATACCGGCCTGTTCGATACGGGTGCTCGTCTGGCCAGGCTCGGTGGGTTCTACGCCAGGACGATGTTGCATCGAGGCATCAAGGCCGATGTCTTGTACGGTCCGGCCTACAAAGGCATTCCCTTGGTCTGCGCTACGGCGATGGCCTTGGCGCTCGAAACCGGCGACGAAGTCCCGTTCGCTTTCAATCGCAAGGAAGCCAAGGATCACGGCGAGGGCGGCGTGCTCGTCGGGGCGCCGCTGATCGGTTCGGTATTGATCGTCGACGACGTGATCACGGCAGGCACCTCGGTGCGGGAATCGGTCGACATCATCCGGGCCGCGGGAGCCGTTCCGAGCGGGGTTCTGATCACCCTGGATCGGCAGGAAAAAGGACAAGGCGAGCTTTCCGCCGTGCAGGAAGTCTCGCGTCAATTTCAACTGCCGGTTTATTCGATCGTCACGTTGCACGATATTCTCGAATTTCTGTTGAAGACGAATCGCGACTCGGAACTTCGAGCGATTCGCGAGTACCAGTCCCGATTCGGCGTCTTGTGAGCTGCTCTAAGGTCTTACGTCTTGCCTGGATCGCGTTGGCCGCCGCTTACGGAACGGATAGCGATGCCGCCACTTACCGCTGGGTCGACGAGAAGGGGATGGTGCATTACTCCGACAGGGTTCCGCCCGAGGAGGCCAAGCGTCGTCGTTCCAAGCTCGATTCCGAAGGGCGTGAGGTGGAAGTGGTCGAGGGGGCGAAGTCGCCCGAGCAAATCGAAAGCGAAAACCGCCTCAAACAACTGCGTCTTGACCAGGAGCGGATCTTGGCCGAACAGCGGGACCGGGATGTGGCTCTACTCAGGACTTACCGCAGCGAAGAAGAGATTGACCTGGCCTTGCAGGGAAAATTGAATATGCTGGATTCCCTGATCAAAGTCACCGAGGCCAACAGACAGCGTCAACAGGCGTTATTGGAGGGGCAGGAAAAACGGGCGGCCGATTTGGAGAAAAAAAGGCAGGCGGTTCCGAAGGTCCTACGCGATGCGATCGAATCGGCGCGAAAACAGATCGTTCAACAGGACGAAAAAATAAGGCGTATCGAGGCGGAAAAGGCCTCGATTTCCGATAGTTTTGCAAAAACCAAAGCTCGCTTCAAATCGATCAACGATCCGAAGCTCGGCTTGGGCGGGTATCAAGCCTGGCTCGAATCGCAGAACTTTGCGGACAAATCCGATACCGGGGAGGTCGTCGTCAGCGCGGTCGACTGTGCTGCGGGAGCGATGTGCGACAAGGCCTGGCGTCTCGCGCGCGCTTACGTTCTCGAGCGTACCGGGGCGCTAGCCATCGACAACGACAGGGTCCTGCAAACGGCGACTCCTCGGGACGAGCGGGAGTTCATGATCACCGTTACCCGCATTACCCGAAAAACCGAAAATATCCTTTTCCTCGACATCCGATGTCGGCCGTCGACAGTCGGCGAAGCGCTTTGCGCGAGTTCCGAAGTCCGCCAGATCCGTACCGGTTTCAAGCCTTACGTAGAGGCCGGCCTGGCCAGTCCTGGTGACCTTAAGGAAGCTCCTGAATAAGCCCTCTTCCGCTGGGCTCAAACCTGTCCTGAGCCTGCCGAAGGGCCGTGCTTCGCACGTTAGTGTTCGCTCCCGGCGAACGGCTGCACGGGTAAGCGCCGCTTGCGGCTCCCAACGGGGAAAGTGCGGCGTGATCGGGTTGGGTAAAGGCCTTTTGGATTCAACAGTCGCACTGTTCGCCTTTCCCACTGGAAACTTAATCAGAGCTTCCTAAAGAAACCGGAGTTGAATTTCCCAAATGACCGCAATGCCCCATCAGCCGCTGCATTCTTTCACCGCAACCCCTCTCTGACAGGGACTAAACTCTCATCCTCCCTTTGGGATAAAGGCTGGGAATAAGGGGCTAGCGCTTTTCAGCTTGTATCCGACCGCCGGACTAAGAGCCTATCCCAATAGGCCGTTCGCCCTGAGCTTGTCGAAGGGTTTCTTAAGCCTATTGGGATAGGCTCTTAGTCTTATCGTTTGCGATTGGAGGAGATTCCCGACCAATTCGCGCGTGTTCGTACGGCGGGTATGAAAATGCTTTAGCGCCGAGCCAGGAGCGTGCCGATTCCCTGATCGGTGAATAGTTCCAGGAGCACGGCATGGTCTATCCGCCCGTCGATGATATGAACGCTGGCGACGCCGCCTTTGAGTGCATCCATGGCGCAGCGCACCTTCGGGATCATGCCCGCGGTGATGATGCCGTCCGCGATCAAGTCTTCCACTTCGGACAAGGACAGGCCGGTCAGTAAACTGCCGTCCTTGTCCAGAATACCCTTGGTGTTGGTCAGGAGGATCAGCTTCTCCGCTTTCAGAACCTCCGCCATCTTGCCCGCCACCAGATCGGCATTGATGTTGTAGGAAAAACCGTCTGCCCCGACGCCGATCGGCGCGATGACCGGTATGAAATCCCCCTGCACCAGCATGTCCACCACGGACGGGTCTATGCTCTCGACTTCGCCGACATGGCCCAGATCGATGATCTCGGGTTCCTCGGTTTCGGGAGACCGCTGCTTGACCACGATTTTGCGGGCGCGTACCAGATCGCCGTCCTTGCCGCTCAAGCCCACCGCCGAGCCGCCGTGCCGGTTGATGAGGTTGACGATTTCCTTATTGACCAGGCCGCCGAGCACCATTTCGACCACGTCCATGGTTTCGGCGTCGGTCACCCGCATGCCCTGCACGAATTCGCTGGTCTTGCCGAGGCGCTGCAAAAGGCTGCCGATCTGGGGTCCGCCGCCATGGACGACGACCGGGTTGATGCCGACCAGCTTCAACAACACGATGTCGCGGGCGAAGCTGTTCTTGAGCCGCTCCTCGGTCATGGCGTTGCCGCCGTACTTGACGACGACGGTCTTGCCTTTGAAGCGCTTGATATAAGGCAGCGCTTCGATCAGAACGTGGGCGATATGGGTGGCGGAGCTTGTTTCGATCGATTCTTGCTTTTTCACGGATGACTCCAGGGAAGTGGGCAGTTCAAGGCGCTTCCGTCCGACGGGCAAATGCTATCGATGCCCGGTATGTCCGAAGCCTCCCGCGCCTCTTCGGCTGACTTCGAACTCATCGACCCGTTCGAATTCCACCTGCACGACCGGCACGAACACCATCTGAGCGATGCGGTCCCCGATCTGAATTTCGAACGGTTCGGTTCCGCGGTTCCAGCAGGAGACGAAGACCTGGCCTTGGTAATCGGAATCGATCAGGCCGACCAGATTGCCGAGCACGATGCCGTGCTTGTGTCCGAGTCCCGAGCGCGGCAGCAGTACGGCGGCGAGATTCGGGTCCTCGATATGGACGGCCAGCCCGGTCGGAATCAGTTTGGATTCGCCTGGTTCGAGCCGGAGCGGTTCGTCGAGACAGGCTCGAAGGTCCAGCCCGGCCGCGCCGGGGGTGGCGTAATGCGGCAGGGGAATCTCGCTCCCGAGGCGCTTATCGAGAATCTTTAGCTGAATTTTGCGCATGATAGCGTTCGGCAATGAGATGTATGAGTTGTTCGGCAATGGTTTTCTTGGAGGCTAACGGCAAATAAGTGTCGCCGCCGTTCCAGCAGACGAAGAGTGCGTTGTCGTCGTTTTCGAACCCGCCCTCGTCGCGTCCGACCCAGTTGGCGGCCACCATGTCCAGCGATTTGGCGACAAGCTTTTGCCTAGCGTAGTTTTCGAGGTCGTCGGTCTCGGCGGCGAATCCCACGGTGAACGGGCGTTTCGGCAAGGCGCTGACGGCGCTCAGTATGTCCTGGGTCTTGCGCAAGGTCAGTACCATTTCCAGCTGGTCTTTCTTGATTTTTCGGTCTGCTGCGGTTTCCGGGGAATAGTCCGCCACCGCCGCGGCGCCGATATAGATGTCGGCGGAGGGGACCTTGCTCATGATGCAGCGGTACATCTCCGCGGCGCTCTCCACCCATGAGACCTCGTTGACCCGCGGAGCTTTCAAGGCGGTGGGCCCGGTTACCAGACTGACCTTCGCGCCGGCTCGGGCGGCGGCTTCCGCAAGCGCATAGCCCATCTTGCCCGAGCTTCGGTTGCTGATGTAACGCACCGGATCGATCGGTTCGCGAGTCGGCCCCGCGCTGATCAGGACGGATAGCCCGGCCAGAGCGCCGTCTCCGAAGAAGCTTTCCAGTTCATCGCAGATTCGTTGCGGTTCCAAGAGCCGGCCCAGGCCGACTTCGCCGCAGGCCTGATCGCCTTCCGCCGGCCCGAGTATTCGAACGCCTCGGTCGGAAAGGCAGCGGACGTTTTCTTGCGTCGCCGGATTGTCCCACATGGCCTGGTTCATCGCGGGAGCGACGGCGATGGAGGCGCGGGTCGCGAGGCACACCGTCGACAAAAGATCGTCGCCGAGGCCGATCCTGAGCCTGGCGATGAAATCGGCCGTGGCCGGCGCGATCAGCACCAGATCCGCCCAGCGGGCGAGACTGATATGCCCCATGGCCGATTCTTCTTCCGTATCGAGCAACTCGGTATGCACCGGATTGCCCGAAAGCGCCTGAAAGGTCAGCGGAGAGACGAAAGCCGTCGCCGCACGGGTCATGGCGACCCGTACCGAAGCGCCGGCGTTTCGCAAAAGTCTGGTCAGTTCGGCGGCTTTGTAGGCGGCGATACCGCCCGTGACGCCCAAAACGATCTGTTTGCCGGTGAGATTCGTCAATTCTAGCTAGTTTCGATAACAGCTTAAGGCGCTGCATTATGGCAAGTTTGCGTTGCGGCTTCTATGCTTTGCTGCGATTCGGTTTGAAACGCATTATTTGGACGGGGGAGCTATGCCCATCACGGATTGGCCCGACGACGAAAGACCGCGGGAAAAGCTGCTTCAAAAAGGGCCGGCGGCCTTGTCGGACGCGGAGCTTCTGGCGATCTTTCTGCGCACGGGGGTCAAGGGCAAGACCGCCGTAGATATCGCTCGCGAGTTGCTGAGCGAGTTCGGCTCGCTGCGGGCGCTATTGGAAAGCGACTTCGAGCGGTTCAGCCGCAGCCCCGGTCTCGGAACGGCCAAATACGCTTTGCTTCAGGCCGTGCTCGAAATGGCCCGAAGACATCTTAAAGAGACGCTCCGGCGCGGGAGTGCGCTGACCAGCCCCGATCTGACCCGGCGCTATCTCACCGCTCAGTTGCGCAGCTACTCCCACGAGGTATTCGCCGTCCTGTTTCTCGACAACCAACACCGCATCATCGAATTCGAGGAATTGTTCCGGGGGACCATCGACGGAGCCAGCGTCTATCCCCGGGAAGTGGTGAAAAAGGCCTTGGCCTTCAACGCTGCGGCCGTAATCTTTGCCCACAACCATCCTTCCGGCATCGCAGAGCCCAGCGAGGCCGACAAGCACCTCACGCAAAGACTCAAACAGGCCTTGTCGCTCATCGACATTCGCGTGCTTGATCACTTCATCGTCGGTGACGGGGAAGCGTATTCATTCGCGGAGCACGGATTAATATAGTGTCCCGATATTCCAAAAGGTCAGCGGAGGTCGGCATGCAGCGTGTGCCCGAACCGGAACTAATGGACGAGGAAGATCAGGCCAGAGCTTATGCGGAGGCGGATTTTTCCGAGCCTCACGATCATTTCGTGTCGCTGTTTCAAGCCGTATTTCCGGACGATTCGCTTGCGGGCACGGTCCTGGATTTGGGTTGCGGTTCGGCCGACGTCACTATTCGTTTCGCGCGTGCCTTTCCGAATTGCCGGATCGACGGCGTGGACGGGGCGGAAGCCATGCTCGGATTCGGCCGTAAAGCCGTTCGCTCGGCTGGATTGGAACACCGTGTCCGGCTGATCAGGGGCTATCTGCCGGGTGCACGCCTGCCGTTGCCGTCTTACGATGCCGTGATCTCGAACTCGCTGCTCCACCATCTCGCCGGTCCCATGGTGTTATGGAAACACGTGCAACGCTTCGGGAAATCCGGCGCGCCGGTGTTCATCATGGATCTGTTGCGGCCCGAGGATGAAGAGCGGCTGAACGAATTAGTCCAGCAGTATGCGGCCGATGCGCCCGAGGTATTGAGACGGGATTTCTCGAATTCGCTGCGCGCGGCCTATCGGCCGGATGAAATCCGTGAGCAATTGAAGACAGCCGGCCTGGACAGTTTTGCTGTCACTGTCGTCAGCGACCGTCATCTCGTCGTATCGGGCCGGCTTTCTTCTTGAAATTTTTGCATCTGCCCGAGGGGTTGGCCGCCACGATTGAAATCCTCCAGGCCTCCCTCGGCAGGCCCAGACGTTTTCCCCGTTTTGCGAGGTCGGTTACGGACCGACCGGCGATCTGCGGCTTAACTATACGTGCTGGATTTGCGTCTGCCACCTCGGCAGCGATGGTTAAACACATTTTGGGGGGGCTGAGGATAGGGAAACAATGGGGGGACCCGTGCCCAGATGGGGAACAGCGTGGGGACATCGCGCATTCTCGTTTGCGCGCTTGCTAGGACTGAATCTTGATCGGAGGTGAGATGAATGGGAGGGAGTGGGTGAGATAAATGGGATTATCCGGGATGTTAATGAATGAATAGGGATAAGGTTGATGAAAATACGTTTCAGGTGGCGAAAATAAAAAATTAGCCAAAGAGTTCGGCTAAATAGTCCTGGATGATATCCAAAATTTCGGTTTCGCCCTCGTTGGAAATGCCCAAAAATGGGCGAGCGGGGATGTCGCTCCAGGGGATTGGGGTGCCGCGTTTGGTGCAGCCGAAATCGCCTTGTTTTGCGCCGAATTGATGGACGGCGCCGTATATGGCGCTGGTGCCGAATAGGAGAGCGGTTGGTTCGGCGAAATAGCTAAGGGAGTTTACCCTCAGATGTCCCGTTTCGACGAGGATCTTGTCTCTATTCTGAGTCTTTAGGGAGAGTGTGACTCCGGATAGAGGAGCCCATTTGGAGCCGTCAGGGGCTTCTTGTTGTCCCCAACGGTCATCACGGCTTATCAACAGGTACTTGCCTATATCTTCGAATGCTGGGGTTGGGTCGCTGGTTCGGCGAAGTAGTTCGTTGAGGGCATCGAGTACGTCGTTCTCAGTGGCATCGATGACGATTCGAGCTCCGGCCATTAGAGAATCTCCTCGAGGATACTCTCAATCTTTTTGTCGGGTTCATCGGAGCGGCGGGCGTTCAATGCAGCCCGTGCTCGTT
The DNA here is from genome assembly GCA_020723665.1 of Methyloversatilis universalis. Lineage (GTDB taxonomy): Bacteria > Pseudomonadota > Gammaproteobacteria > Methylococcales > Methylococcaceae > Methylocaldum. The sequence continues at coordinate 186 of DYIL01000042.1, read as the reverse complement.
CAATTTCCCTTCTTTTTTTATCGGAATCGGGAAATGACTCGAGCTTTTTGATCCGCGCTTCGACCTCAGCGATATCGTCGAAGTAATAATTGACCGGAGGATCGATTAAAAGGAATCCTGTTTTCATAGTTTGAGGTAAGCTGGAAAAAGTGGACACCAAAGTTTCCGATAATGAGACGGAGGGGT
>DYIL01000041.1 GCA_020723665.1 Methyloversatilis universalis | reverse complement strand
GCCATTCAGGAAGCTCTCGCGGCACGCCGGCTGATATTTCATTATCAGCCGATCGTTTCCGTCGCGGGGCGCGAAGTCCGTTTCCACGAATCCTTGATACGTCTGAAGCGATCCGACGGCGTATTGATCTCGCCGGAGGAATTCCTCGAATTCGCTCAACTAACCGGGCTCATCAACGAAATCGACCGCTATGCCGTCGAAGCCAACATACGCTTGCTGACCGACTGCGTCGAACGGGCTCCGGCAGGCCCGATTCACGTGAATCTCTCCGGCTCTGCCTTGACCAACCGCGACTGGACCAGCGCCCTGAAACTCGCGTTGAAGGACGGTTCGCTCAAGCCGGAGCAACTCATCTTCGAGATTACGGAAACCGCTGCCATTGCCGACTTCGGAACGGCCAAGGAAATCATGGAAGAACTGGCGGACTTAGGGTTCCGTTTCGCTATCGACGACTTCGGCGCGGGTTTTGCCTCGTTCTCGTATTTAAGGCACCTGCCGGTGAAGTTCGTCAAGATCGACAAAAGTTATGCCACCAACTTGATCGATAATCCGCAGGACCGAGCGTTCGTTTCGGCTATCACCACGCTCGCTCACGGAAACGACATCGAGGTCATCGCCGAAGGCGTTGAAAACGAAGCCACTCTCATTGCCCTGGGCGAATTGGGCGTGGATATGGCCCAAGGCTATTTTATCGGGCGCCCGGCGCCTCTGGTGGGGGATTGAAGGCCTTCCCCGCTTTCAATCCACCTAGTAGTTCGGCGATCTTTTGCACCGCTCCCTGATTCGCGGAAACGAAGCGTTTTCCGTTTCCGCCGATCTCGCTGCGCAACGATTCGTCGCACAGGAGACGTCCCGCCCAATAGGCCAACTCCTCAGCATTCTTCACTTCGATTCCGCCGCCGCTCTCTTTGAGCTTGCGGCCAATCTCCGCGAAATTGAAAAGGTGAGGTCCGAACACGACCGGCAGCCCGACGGCAGCCGGTTCGAGCACATTGTGTCCGCCGACGGGTACCAGGCTGCCCCCGACGAAGGCCGCGTCGGAAACGGCGTAAAAACTGCGCAGTTCCCCCAAGGTATCGAGCAGAAAAACATCGACCGGCTCGTCGCAGGCGCTCTTCTCGCTTCTGAGCCGAGTCGCCAAGCCGAATTTCCTGCATTCGGCAATAACGTCCGCCGCACGGTGGGGATGACGCGGCGCGACAATCAGCAGTAATTCCGGCAACTGTCTTCGAAGCGAATTGAATGCGGTCAGAACCAGGCTTTCTTCGCCGGGATGGGTGCTGCCGGCGATGAAAACGGGACGTTTACCGAAAAGTGCGCTGCGCATGGCCCGGGCGCGCTCCTCGGCTGCGGCCGGCAATTCCATGTCGAACTTGATGTTTCCGGTGACGACAACGGATTTCGGATTGGCCCCTATCGCGATATACCGTTTGGCATCTTCCGAGGTTTGAGCCGCAATCAGGCGGACGTGCGAAAGGCTCTCCCGCGTCAGAGAACGAAGCTTGAGATAACCGCGTGCCGACTGCTCCGAGAGACGAGCGTTGACGATGGCGAGCGGTATGCCTTGTCTTCCGCAGGCACGATAGAAATTCGGCCAAATCTCGGTTTCCAGCACCACAGCGAGCACCGGCCGGTAGTGCCGAATGAAGCGTTCAACACAATCGGGCAGGTCATAAGGCAAATAAACATGTTTTGCCGTATCACCCAGGACCTCTTTGATTCGCGCCGATCCCGTCGGCGTAGTGGCGGTAACGAGTATGGTCCTCGAAGGGAACCGATGCTTGATGGCGCGAACCAGCGGAAAGGCGGCTTCGGCTTCGCCGACGGAAACCGCATGAAACCAGATGACGCCCGGTTCCGGCTCCGCATCGTAGAGGGCCAGCCTCTCGCTCCAGCGCTCGGAGTAACCCGGCTGCTTGCGTCCCCGCCAATAGAGACGCGCGAGGATAACTGGCGTGAGAAAATAGAACAGTGCTGAGTAGAATAGCCTCACTGGGCCTAGCGAGCGCTCGAGGTCCACATGGCTTTCGCGGCCACGCGGACCTGCTTCGCCTTTATTCGGGAACGACCGAGAGCGCTACGGTGGCATCGACGTCGCTGTGCAAGTGCACCGTAATCTCGTAATCACCCGCTTGGCGGATCGGCCCCGACGGCAAACGCACTTCGTGTTTATGAAGCGTCACGCCGGCGGCCGTCACGGCTTCGGCGATGTCCTTGGTGCCGACGGATCCGTATAACCGCCCTTCTTCGCCCGCCCTCTGAACAATCTTTACCGAAAGTTTACCGATAGCCTCGGCGCGCGCTTGAGCCGCAGCCAGGTCTTCGGCAGCTTTTTTCTCCAGCTCGGCCCGTCGTTTCTCGAATTCCGCCAGTTTCTCGGCGGTCGCCGCAACGGCTTTACCTTGAGGAATCAAAAAATTCCGACCATAACCGGGTCTTACGGAGACTTTGTCACCGAGATTCCCGAGACCCGCAATCTTCTCTAAAAGAATAATTTCCATCGTCGAATGCCTCGATAGTTTTAGCGTTCTTTTGATATGACAACAATCCAGCTCAGCTAGGCGACAGCCTTTCTCGCCAATCGAACCAAAAATCGCTGAGACCGACCAATGCGATCGGCACGATGATGTACGGAACGAATAATAGGGATACGTAAGTTCCGACTAGCCAAACTTTCCACGATTTGTGTCGGGCAACCAATGCATGAAACACCGAAAAACCAACCAACAGGAACAATGCGCCCAGCGGAAAGCTTAAATTCAAAGCGATCTCCGCCACGATCCCGGTTGCGGCAATGGCGGCTATCAGGACGCCCACCCCGGCATAGGGAAACGCCGCGTGTATGCGAAGCCCTACGAACTCCGGACGAAATCCGCCCGGATTGAACAGCACCGCCTGCCACCAGCGCGCGATCAGCAAACTCAGGATCAGGCTGATCACCAAGCTGGCGGAAACGATCCCGGTCATGTAACGCGCAGCCGTCGCCGGAAAACTGATCCAGAACTGATCGGTATCGAAGTCCGGAGGTGCGCGGTCGATCAAGGGCCTGAAAAACCGCTCCAAGCCTTCGAGCCAGAGGGAAGACGGATCCGGATAAAGCCCGTAGATCAAGATCACCATGACAACGCCCATGGCTGACACAAATCCGAAAGCCGTCGAAAGCTTGCCGGATTCGCGCAAAACCACGGCAGTCAACCACATGGGTAGCCAGAGGAGAAGCCCGTAACCGACGGCATCGGCCACACTGCCGACGAGAATCCCGCCCAAGACGCCGAGGACGGCGACCGATGCGGTTATGATTATTCCGCCCTCGTACGCGCCCTTTCGCAGTGTCGGAAGCCCTACGGCCGCCGAAGCCAATAGGCTAAGAAACGGAACCACCCACGACATGAGCGCCAAAGCACAAACCGCGGTTACGGCCTGTATCCGCCCTCTCATGATGTAAGCAGCCAATGTTCTCATGATCGGGCCGCGCCCTTGCGGAATTGATCGATCCTTCTTATTTGTGGGCGTCGGTGTACGGCAGCAGCGCCAGAAAACGAGCACGCTTGATCGCCGTCGCGAGCTGCCTCTGGTATTTTGCCTTCGTGCCGGTGATGCGGCTGGGAACGATCTTGCCCGTTTCCGAGATATATTCTCTGAGCACGTCGAGATCCTTGTAATCGATTTCTTTCACGCCCTCGGCGGTAAATCTGCAGTATTTCTTGCGCTTGAATTGGCGAACCATAAAAGACCTGCTACTTGATTAAGGTAATCGTATGCGAACTGACGTCAGGAACGTCGGCTCGGCGCCCAGCTGACGTTTCAGGTTTCCGACGGGGCTTCCGTGGCGTCGGCGCCTTCTTCGTCCGTGCCCGCTGACGCTTCCTCAGCCTGCTCGGTTTCGTGTTCGGACTGGCCGGACTTTGCCATCGGCGACGGCTCGGTTATCGCCTCTTGGCGACGGACCGTCAAACTGCGCAACACGGCGTCGTTGAATCGGAACCCGCTCTCCAGCTCATCAAGAGTCTCTTGGTCGCATTCGATGTTCATCAGCACATAGTGTGCTTTATGAACCTTGTTGATGGGATAGGCTAATTGGCGGCGCCCCCAATCTTCCAGGCGATGGATTTTCCCGGAGGCGGATTCGATCAGGCTGCGATAACGATCCACCATGGCGGGGACTTGCGCGCTTTGGTCCGGATGGACCATGAAAACGATTTCATAATGTCGCATATGTGCTCCTTATGGATTGAACAGCCTTCCGCCTGGAGCGGTAAGGCAAGGAGTAGCGGCCCACGCCGCTAACCGAAACCGTAAATTGTAATGCGTTACAGCCTAGCTTACAAGCGATAGCCCGCTAGCAACTCGAACCGTCGTTCTATCGTCGCTTTACCGGAGAGAAGGTCTGGGCAGTTGCTTTCCGCAACGATAAACCAAGTCGGATGGATTCATGCATACAGATTCAGCAAACCGTTCTTCGTCACGGCTTGCCCTGAATCTGCCGGCACATCTTCGTTTTTCGTCGAAGCCGAGTTCGAAAAAGGCCGGTTCCGATCGCCGAAACCGGATTGGCGGCCAAAATCGGCGGATGATCCCGTTTCGTCGGACAGTCCGGAGGAAACGGTTACATTGATGTCGGCCAGATTGATTTCCTGGGCACCGAGCATTTCCCGCAGCTTGGGGGCGGCGGCCTCAATGGCATCCCGAACCGAGGTGTGGTGGGTCGCGAAATGCACGGACGCTTGGTCTTGATCCATCCGTATGCGTATCTCCAATGGTCCCAGGTGAGCCGGATTGAGTTTGATCTCGGCCGTCTTAAGATTCTTGTCGGTCATCCACAAGATCCGCTCTCCCAACTCGTCTTGCCATCCCGCCTGGTTCAAAGGCTTGTCGAGCCCTGGCACCGAATCGCCGACAGCTACCGCAGAAGGCTGTGTTGACAAAGGTATACTTTGTGCCGGGGTTCCGCCCTCCCATGCAGACCGCAGACCTTCGGCTGCGACCTGAGTCAAGCCTGGAAGCTTTTTGTCGAACTGGGAGAGACGTTCGCCCGTCGCGCGCCGGTCCAAATCCGCGCTTTCCGATCCGGCAGCCAGCACCTGCGACAACGGCGCATCCGGTTCTTTCGCGTCCGAGGAGGCCGTTCCGAACGAACTCATTTCGGCGGCTGCGGAACCGCTTTTTTCACGATGCGACTGATAAAGCACCTCTACGTCGCGCCCGCTCGTAAACTTCTCACCGTCAGCGAGCATCACCACGTAATCCGAGTCCGTTACTTTTCCGCCCAGCCCATCCGGCGCCGCCGACCGATCGGAAAATGTCGATGGCGCCACAAGGACGGCGAGTTCCACCGGCAACTGATCGGCCGACAGCGTTTCCGAGTCGGAATAGCTGTCGAGCGATGCCGTTTCAGGCAACGAATTGCCGCCCATCGGCACAGCGTCGCCGCCCGTCGCTTCCGTTCCGTCGTTAAGCGGCTGAACAGACAGTGCATCGAAACTGGACACATATTGGAGAAGCTCCTGCAGCGCGTCCTCGGAAGGATCGTTCTTTTCGGCGGCGACGATCGCAGGGGCATCTTCCCGGAAGTCGGGCACCGCGCCGCCCGTCGCCGCTTCCAGTTGCCTGACCAGTGCCGCGAGAAAGAGAGCCGGGTCGGTTTCGGCTTCCGCCCCGGCGTTACGGACAAGCTGCGCCAGATCCAGAACGGAAGCCGGCGCAGCAGAAACAGAAGTCGTCGAGGTATTGATGCTCATGTCCTGCATTCCGAGTTCGTCTGACCTGTTTTTAGCAAATCAGATGCCAGATCCACCGAGGCGAACTCATATGAATTGGGTCAGAACGCCGCCGTTCGAACGGCGGCCCCCTCTTTCATCTTGTTCGGCTTGCTGCTTCTTTTCTTCCAAACGGCTCTCTTCCACGAGTGTCTGCTCAAGCACTTTTTTTATGCCGAGACTGTGCCTGCGTGCCGCCTCCCATTCGGCTTGACGATTTCTAAGCTCCGTTTGCGCCGCCTGTACGGCCTTTTCCTGATCGGCGATCGCAGTATTGATTTTCGCCAGAAATATCCGGTACTCGATCAACTGGCGGCTGGCGAGACCTGCGTTTCCGGATCGCTGGAACTGAGCCGAATAACTATCCCGAAAACTCATGAGACTGCCGAGATTCCGCTGCGCGGCTTCCAGTTTTCGCCGGCTTTCCCCGAGAATCTGGGCGATCTGCTTTTCCCGCGATTCGGCAAGTTCCAATACCGGCATCAAGCGCTTCGATCGTTTCATGCATCAAATCCTATTCGGTGAAGCCGTGAGGCATACAGGCTGTCTTACGCAGATGAACCTAATAATTTTTCCAACGCGTCGAGGCTTTGCTGGAAGCCGACCGCTTCATGCAAATCCTGCTGCAAAAAGCTCATGATTCCTGGATTCATCGCGATCGCCTCGTCGATGCGCGGATCGGATCCTTTGTGGTAAGCCCCCATACTGATCAGATCGCGATTTTGCTGGTATAGGGAGTATAGGCGTTTCAAGCGCCTTGCGAGTTGTAGATGACGTTCCTCGGCGATGTCCGTCATCACCCGGCTGACCGAGGCTTCGATGTCGATCGCCGGATAATGGCCCGAATCGGCCAAGGCGCGCGACAACACGATATGACCGTCGAGGATACCGCGCGCTGCGTCCGCGATGGGATCGTTGGCATCGTCCCCTTCGGCAAGTACCGTATAAAAGGCGGTGATCGATCCTTCTCCTTCATTGCCGTTCCCCGCCCGCTCGACGAGTTGCGGCAGCTTCGCGAATACCGAGGGCGGATAGCCTTTGGTGGCGGGCGGCTCGTCGATCGCGAGCGCGATTTCGCGTTGTGCTTGGGCGAATCGCGTCAGCGAGTCCATCAAAAGCAAGACGTCCAAACCCCGGCTACGGAAAAATTCTGCGATGCTCGTGGCCAACAAGGCACCGTGCAAACGCATCAACGGCGGATAGTCCGCCGGAGTCGCGATCACCACGGCCTTGGCGCGTCCATCTTCCCCAAGAATCTTCTGCACAAACTCGTTGACTTCACGGCCGCGCTCGCCGATCAGGCCGACCACCACCACATCGGCGTTCGTGTACTTGGTCATCATGCCGAGCAGGTTGCTCTTGCCCACACCGGTCCCCGCGAACAATCCCAGACGCTGCCCGCGACCGACGGTAAGCAAAGCGTTGATCGCACGAACTCCGACATCCAAGGGCTCGCGGATCGGCTTCCGCGCCAACGGGTTGATCACGCTGCCGGTCAGCGGCACCGAATGGTCGGTCAGCACCGGCCCCTTCCCGTCCAAGGGCTTGCCGGCTCCATCCAAGACCCGCCCGAGCAAACCGAACCCCACACGAACGGAAGACGTCTTGGTCAGCGGTATTACCCGGCAATCCGGTTCCAGACCCTGGATATCACCGGTCGGCATCAAATAAATCCGTTCCCCGGCAAAACCGACCACCTCCGCTTCCAGGCTTCTTCCATGCGCCGTCTTGACCCGACAACGGGCACCCACCGCCGCTCGGCAGCCAACCGCCTCGAGAGTGAGGCCGACCATCCGGCTCAGCCTGCCCTCCACCACCAGTTCCGGCGGCTCGCTGAGGCGCGCGCGGCGAGCGGCCAGCTTCGCCGTCCATGATTCGTTGAGTTTCGCCGCCGGAGCGGGATCGGTCACGGTCTGTCCTCCTCCCGCTCACCTCCGAACAAGCGCGCGATCACGGAGGCGAGGCGACTCTCGACCGTGGCGTCGATGCGTGACGCGTCGGCAATCACCCTGCAGCCGCCGCGGGTCAACAGTGGGTCTTCAACGATTTTCCAGCGTGGCGCGAGTTCGTCCAGCGCAAGCGTCGACCGGACCAACTCGGCATCGTCCGGATGTAAGTGCAGCCCGATCTTTCGCGCACCGGAAGGTAGGATCGCCATGGCTTCGCGCACCACCGCGACGATTTCCCCCGGCTCGGTCCTAAGTTCCCGCCGAACGAGTTGCTTGGCGATTGCGATCGCCAGGGCAACCAATTCCTGTTCGACCTGTTCGTCCACTTGGGCCAGCGGTTCGCTCAAACACCAGATCACGTCTTGCAGGCGCTTCGCCAACGAGGCCGCGTCCGCGCGCCCCTCGTCGTACCCCACGCGGTAACCTTCTTCTCGGCCGTCCTGATAGCCTCGCTCCTTGCCTTCCTGATAGCCGGCCGCGCGGGCTTCCTCATAGGCCTGTTTCTGCATCGCCTCGATTTCTTCGGCTGTCGGCATCGCCGGAAATTCCGTTTCCTCCTCGACCACGACGATCGGCGGCTCTTTTTCCTCCGGTTCACCCACGACCGGCAGCTTCCACGGCTCGAGCGAAGCGAGTTCCTCTGCCGAAAATCCCCTAAATGAGCTCATCGCTGCCGCCTAAGGAAAGTTCGCCGGCTTCCGCCATGCGCCGGGCGATGGCGAGAATGTCTTTTTGCGCGGCCTCCACCTCGCTCAAGCGCGCCGGAGGCGCGGCCTCCAAATCGTCACGCAGCATCTCGGCCGCCCGACGCGACATATTGCTGAAGATCTTTTCCTTCAGCGCATCGTCGGCACCGCGCAACGCCAACAGCAAAGAATCGGTGGAAACCTCGCGGAGCAGGGTCTGGATGCCGCGATCGTCGACGTCGACCAGATCGTCGAACACGAACATCTTGTCTTGGATCTTTTGGCTGAGGTCCGGGTTGACTTCGCTGATCTGGTCCATGATCGAGGCTTCCACATTGCTCTCGATGAAGTTGAGTATGTTAGCCGCGGTTTCGATGCCGCCGAGCGTCGACGATTTGACGTTGGCATTGCCGCTCAGCTGTTTTTCCATGATATCGTCGAGCTCCCGCAGTGCCGCAGGCTGCACGCCGGTGAGCGTGGCGATGCGCATGATGAGGTCGGGTCGCAATTTTTCCGGGAGATAACTCAGAGTTTCCGCGGCTTGGTCGCTATCCAGCAGAGACAGGATGATCGCGATGATTTGAGGGTGTTCGAGCCGGATCAAATCGGCGACGGCGCGAGGATCCATCCACTTGAGCTGCTCCAGTCCCTTGCTGTTGCGGCCCAACAAGATCCGGTCGCAGACGCTGGCGGCCTTGTCGGCCCCCAGGGCCTGTGTGAGCAGATTGCGGATATATTCTTCCGAATTCATGCCCAGGGCGGTTTGGTTCCGGATGTCGTCTACGAACTTCCCGAGCACGTCCTCGACCATGGGCATGGTGACATTGCGAAGCTCGGCCATAGCCGCACCGATTTGCTGAACTTCCTTGGGCGACATGTGCTTGAGCACTTCCGCCGCCCTGTCCTGCCCGACCGTCAGGAAAAACAATGCCGCCCTCTGCGGCCCGTCCAGTTTTGTCGATTCCGCTTCAGCCATTGGCATTCATCCAGTTCTTGATGACTTGCGCGACACGCTTGGGGTCCTGATCCACGGCACGCTGCGCGAACGCCACACGCTTTTCATGGCTTTCCGGCGCTTCCAGCATCAGCAGTTCTTCGTCTTCGCTCTCTTTGGTTACTTCGCGGGGTTCGACGACGGCACCGTCTTGAGCGCCCGATGCCGCCGTCTCGCTCCCGTCGGCGGCCGATTCTCCGCGTCCGATCAGGCCTTTCACGGCCGGCCTCAACACGCCGAGCACCAATGCCAGTAGGACCAAAGCCGCTCCCGCTTGCTTGACGAGCGACCAAAACCAGTCCTGTTCCCACACCGGCACCGCCTGCAGACTTCCCGTTTCGGTTCGGAAAGCCGCGTTGGTGACGGTAACCCGGTCTCCGCGAGCGGCGTCATAGCCCACGGCTTCTTTCACCAGATCGGCGAACCGGGTCAGTTCCTCCTCACTGTAAGGCTGAAGCGTGATGGCGTCATCACCCTGCGGGACATGCTGATAGTCGACCACGACCGCGGCCGTGATGCGGCGGATGACGCCGGTCGCAAGACGGGAGTGGCTGATGGTTTTGTCGAGCTCATAATTTCTCGTCGCGCTCTTGCTCGTGCTGAGCGGGAACTCCGACTTTTGCCCGGCTTGGCCGTTCGCCGCGGCACCGATCGTTTCCGGTGCGATGCCGGCAGGCGGCGGCTGATTGGACAGCGCGCCGGGAACGCCCTGCACCGCCGAGCCTTTGCTTTGTTCCTCACTGGTTTGTTCGCTGCGCAGCGCGGGTAAGTCCGGGTTATACACCTCCTGAGTGCGCTCGGTGACTGTGAAATCGATCTCCGCGGTCACCTGCGTCCGAATGCCGTCCCGCCCGACCACCGGACTCAGAATGTTTTCGATGCGCTCGATGAGATGCTCCTCGACCTGTTTCTTGTAGTCGAACTGTTTGGCGCTGAGATACAGTTCGCCGCCATTGTCCTTGGCGTTGAGCAGATGTCCGCGCTGGTCGACGACCGTGACTTGTCCGGGCTCCAACTGCGGCACGCTGGACGCCACCAGATGGACGATGGCTTCCACCTGTCCCGGCTCTAGCCCGCGTCCAGCATGCAATTCGACGATGACCGAAGCGCTCGGCTTTTTGGGATGCCGGACGAAGACCGACTCCTTCGGCAAGGCGAGATGAACGCGGGCCGTTTTGACGTTCCGGATGGTGGCGATCGAACGCGCGATTTCTCCCTCCAATGCTCGCTGATAACGCGCGCCCTCCATCATCTGGCTAGCGCCGAAACCCGACTGTTTTTCCAGAATTTCGAAGCCGGCGCCGCTTTCCCTCGGCAAACCCATGCCGGCCAATTTCAGTCGTACCGCGTGCACTTGACCGGCAGGTACCAGGACGGCGCCGGTCGTCGGGTCGATCTGGTGTTCGATGTTGAGTTTTTGCAACGCTTCGACGATTTCGCCCGCTTCCTTCTCCTCCAAATTGGAAAACAGCCGCGCGTACTCGGTCTTGTTCGCCCACAACAGCACGGCGATCGCAGCCGCAAGGCTGAACGCGATCGCGGCCAACAGCCCGATTTGCCGGCCGCGAGGCATCTGCATCCAGGCCTTTAGGACCGGCCACGATTTATCGCTTTGGACGACCGTTACCTGCCCGCCCGGCACCAGGTTTTTGCTTTCGCTTTGACTGATTTCCATCCGGCGCTATGGTCTTAGGATTTACATCGGCATATTCATCACGTCCTTGTAAGCCTCCACCAGCTTGTTCCTGACCTGCACCATGGCCTGGAACGAGAGACTAGCCTTCTGGAGCGAGATCATCACTTCGGACAGGCTGGCATCGGTCGCGCCGGATTCGAACGCTTCCGCAAGTTTGTTGGCTTGTTGCTGCGTTTCGTTGACCTTGTCAATCGAATCCTTAAGCAATGCGCCGAAATCGGCCGCGTTATCGGCAGGCAACGCGGTACTGCGGGCCTGATCCCGCATGATCCGCATCTGGGTGAGTACCTTATTGATGTCAAGCTCGCTCATGGTAACGCCCGTTTTTTGTCACTATGCCAGGAAATGCACGATTCAAGCCAAGCTCAGACGGCGACCACATGGCCGGCTTCGCGCATTTTGGCAAGCTTGTAGCGAAGCGTCCGTTCGCTGATGCCGAGGCGCTCGGCCGTGGATTTACGGCTGCCGTTCTGTTCCTTAAGCGTTTCCAGAATGAGTTTTTCCTCGTGAGTCCGCAGCCCGTTCACCAGCGAATCGGCGGCTCTAGAATCCGATACCGCCGGAATTCCGCCGCCATAAAGATCTTCCTCGAACACCAGATCCTCAAGCTCGATGCGACTGCCCGATTGTAGTATCAATGCTCTCTGAATCAAGTTGTCCAATTCCCGCACGTTGCCCGGCCAGGCATAGGCCGACAGCCGCTCGGCGGCAGTCTTGCTCAATTCCGGTAACGGTTTGCCGCGTTGCCGGTGACGCCGGATAAAGGCTTCCGCCAGCGGAAGAATGTCTTCCCGCCGGTCCCGCAAAGGCGGGATGGTCAGCGGAAACACGCTTAAGCGGTAATAGAGATCCTCCCTGAACTGTCCGCGGCTGATCCATTCCTTCGGATTCCGGTTGGTGGTCGCAAGTACGCGGATGTCGAGAGCCAACGGCTTACGCCCCCCGAGGCGCTCGATCTCGCGTTCCTGAAGCACCCGGAGCAATTTGGCCTGGAGCGGCAAGTTCATCTCGGTTATCTCGTCGAGCAGCACGGTACCGCCCTGGGCCATTTCCAGCTTTCCGGGCACGGTCTGGACCGCGCCGGTATAAGCCCCTTTTTCGTAACCGAAAAGCTCCGCCTCCAGCATGTTTTCCGGGATTGCGGCACAGTTGATGGCCACGAACGGCCCTTTGTGCCGAAGCGAACTCTGGTGGATGTAACGGGCCAGGACTTCCTTGCCGGTGCCGCTTTCACCCTGAATGAGTACCGTCGCGTCGGTTTTGGCGATCCGCGCCGCCAAACCCCACAGTTTTTTCATGGCCGGGCTTTCGACCACTCGCGTATCGGCCTCCTCGGGCTTGGGAAGAATACGGCGCGCGACGTGCTCAACCAGGTCTTCCGCCGCGAAGGGTTTGACCAAATAATCGCAGGCCCCCGCGCGCATGGCCTGCACTGCGTTCTCGATCGTACCGTAAGCGGTCATCAGCAGAACCGGAATCTCCGGATAGTCTGCTTTGACGCGCTCGAGCAGATTCATCCCGTTCACCTTGGGCATCTGCACGTCGCTGATCACCAGCCTGACCGGCGACTCCGCCAATCTGACGAGCGCCTCCGCGCCGTCACCCGCGGCTATCGTCCGATAGCCGGCGATTTCCAAGGTGTCCGTCAAGGCCTCCGACAAGGAAGGATCGTCCTCTACGATCAAAATATCAGTTTGCTGCATCATCTCCTCCCATGAAGACGGCACGGCCGGAAAAATTCCCCGGCAAGGGCGTGCCGCCCGGACATAAAGGCAATCGAATACGAAAAGTCGTGCCGAGCCCCGGCTCGGACTCGCACCAAATTCGTCCGAAATGGGCCTTGACCACGTAGTCGGCTATGGCCAGCCCAAGTCCTGTGCCGTTGCATCGTGTAGTGAAAAACGGTTCGAAAATCCGTTCCCTGATGTCTTCGGAAATCCCCGGACCGTCATCCGACACGCTGATGTCCAGATATCGGCTCTCGGGCTGATCCGCGACGACGCATATGTTACCCTCGCCGCCCAGGGCTTCCACGGCGTTGCCCACCAAATTGATCAATACGCCGAGGAGCGCATCGCCGTTGCCCAACAAGCCATCGTCGCAGGACCGGTTGATGACCGTGAAACCTATCGCCTTGCCCTGCATCAGCGGCTCGCAGTTTTCCGCGAGCTTGGTCAGGAGATCGCCGATGGAGAACCGCTCCTTGCTCAAGGTTCCCAGTCGGGCGAACGCGAGCATATCATTGACTTGACGCTCCAGGTGGTGGAGCCGCTCGGTCAGTTTGGCCGCGAATTTCGAGCGATGGGAAACATCGAGGTCGGATTTTGCAAGATGAGACGCATAGAGCAGCGCAGCAGCCAGCGGCGTCCGCACCTGGTGGGCGAGGCTCGCCACCATTTCTCCCAGTGCCGAAAGTCGCCTTTGATGATCCGCCCACTCCTGCAGCGAGCGCATTTCCGTGACGTCCGTGAGGAGCACGATCTGCCCCGGTTCGTCGCCCAGCGGACTGAGGGTCAGGCTGATCGTCTTTCCGCCCGGCAAACGTCGCTGATGGGGATTCTCGACGATGGGCAAGGAATCCAGGACATCGCGCCAGTTCCGACCCAGCAGCGGCTCGCCGAGAAAAAGTCCCGCCACCGGGTTGTGTTCTATGACGAAGCCGCGACCGTCGATTACGACCACCCCGCCCGGTAGGGTCTTCAACAGCAGTTGCAGACGGTTGGCCAATCGCTCCTTTTCGGCCAGGGTCTTCAGCTTTTCGCTTCGGGCGGCTGCGAGTTCTTCGCTGAGACGTGCAACCTGGGCTTCGAGGTCGAGATAGGATCGGGTCAGATTCTCGGAAAGCGCATTGAATACCTGGAAGGCATCCTGCAAGCGCTGCGCGTTGTCGAAAGCCTGATCAGAGCATTTTTCGACTCGGTGTGGCGGAGCCCAGGATGTAGATCGGCAATCCTTTACCGACATATCGGCTCGGCAAGGGGCTTTGTCGGCGCGGGATTGCCGACCTACAATCCCACTTCCCGCTACGAATCGATAAACTGCGGTGAAAAACGCTCTGGCCAAGGGAATGCCGGATCCGGTAATGTTGAACCTGACCGGCAGGAAGCAAGCAAGGTGCCAGCTTAAGTCCTAATGAAAACAAAGAGTTGGGTAACCCGCCTTCGGAGCGGCGTCAAATTGCCGTCGTTTCCTCGCCCCGCAGGCCGTATTTCCGCAATTTCTCGACCAGGGTTGTGCGCCGCATCCTGAGAAGATTGGCGGCGTGAGCCACGACGCCGTTACATTCGTCCAGGGCCTGCCTTATCAGTTCGCACTCCAGATTGTTGAGGTGCTCCCGCAAATCCAAGCCCTCCCCAGGCAAACGGGCGATTCGGAGTCTCTCGATCGAAGCGGCGTTTTCGGCCTGAAGTTCGTGCCTCGGCGCGGCGTCTTCCGATTTGGCGTACTGCTGGAATTTTTCCGGCAAATCGGCCGCATCGACCACGCCATTGGGATACAAAATCGCCAGGCGCTCGATCAAGTTGGCCAGTTCCCGAACGTTGCCGGGCCAGTGATATCGCTGGAGCGCCCGGATTGCCGCCGGGGTAAGGCGCATATTACCCCGCTTTTCGGCTCTGAGACGGGCGGTGAGATCCTCGACCAGGGCCGGCACGTCTTCCAGCCGGTCGCGTAACGACGGGACCTCGATCGGAAAGACATTGAGCCGGTAATAAAGATCTTCCCTAAACCGGTTCCGGCCGATTTCTTCTTCCAGATTGCGGTGGGTCGCCGCGACGATGCGCACGTCGCAATGAATGGTCTTGTTGCTGCCGACCCGCTCGAAACAGCGCTCCTGCAAGACTCTCAGGAGCTTGACCTGCATCGCCAAAGGCATGTCGCCGATTTCGTCCAAAAACAGGGTGCCGCCTTCGGCCATCTCGAAACGTCCCTGACGGGAGCTCAGCGCTCCGGTAAAGGCGCCCTTCTCGTGGCCGAAAAGCTCGCTTTCCAGCAGTTCGCCGGGTATGGCGCCGCAATTGACCGGTACGAAAGGCTTGGTTCGGCGAGCCGAGTAATAATGCAGGTTACGCGCGATCACCTCCTTGCCGGTGCCCGATTCGCCGAGGATAAGAACCGTCGCATCGGAAGGGGCAACCTGCTGGATGAGTTTGCGCGTCCGTTGCACCGCAGCGCTGGCTCCCGTCAAACTGCGGAACAACTCCGGCGGGCGGACATTCACGACTTCGGACATGCCCCTGCCGATTTTATCCAGACAAGCGTTCAACGTGGCGTAATTGGTCGGCCATGCCACAACCGCGGCGGCTCTATTATCCAGCCCGATCGGTAGCGGTCGGGGCGAAGTCTTGTCGATTACCAGAACGAGCGGAACGTACCTGTACAACTCCACTATCCGCAAAACCACCTGCTCGACGTCATCGTCCACGCCGATGAAGACGGCATCGAATTCCGCATCCGTCTCCTCATCGAGGACATTCAGGCGGCGCGTTACGACGTCACACTCAAGGAATTTCAGAACTGCGCTCAGTTCAGAACATACGATGCTCTCGCTTTGGACTAATAAAACTCGGCGCAAGCCCATCTCGTCTGCTCTCCAACAGCCGGCGCAGGCATCTGAGCCGACCGGTCCGGATGATATGGTGAATATGCAACAACAAACCGCTTGAAAGTTTAGCCGTCAAAATATCGTCGTCAACGGAACGTTACATCTTCGAACCGCTGCCAAAAAGCAGCGATCCGGCGTCCAGGAACTGCAGTGTCAACTATAGGAAGCTCTGAATAAGTTTCCAGTGGGAAAAGCGAACAGTGCGACTGTTGGATCCGAAAGGCCCTCACCCAAGCCAATCACTCCCCACTTTCCCTGTTGGGAGCCGCAAGCGGCGCTTACCCGTGCACCCGTTCGCCGGGAACGAACGCTAACGTACGAAGCACGGCCCTTCGACAGGCTCAGGACGAACGGTAACCTATTGATTCCGTTAGTGGTGAGCTTGTCGAACCGTGAACGGAATCAACTTGTTCAGAGCTTCCTACAGCTTGTTTATGGGCGAACCTTACCGAAGTCGCCAATCGGCGACACAAATATTACCCTATTCCGGACGGGACCGGCGAATAGTGTGTATACTTTTGATAACGACGACTTTATTTTGGTAAAGCGAGCTTTTTAATGGCCAAATTAACGCTCACGTTCAGAGGTAAGTCACTTAAGGCCATCACACTTAAACCCGGCGAGATCGGCATCGGCCGCGATCCGTCCAACGTCCTGCATATCGACAGTCTGGCCGTCGCGCCTTGGCACGCGATTATCGAATCCACACCCGAACAACACGTCATTCGCAAAGTCGACAGCCAATTTCCCGTGTTCGTCAACGACAAGCCAGTCGTCGAGCATGTGCTCAATCACGGCGACCGAATTACCGTGGGTAAACATGTTATCTTCTACATCAAGGAAGAAACCTTCCGGCCGGAGAGAGAGGCACAACCCGATTCCGAACCGGAGGTCTGGACAGACACAGACGCCAAATTCTTCGACGGCAGCCTGCAGGTGTTGAATGGACGGCAGATCGGACTGGTGATACCTTTGAAGAAATCCTTGGTGCGCCTCGGAAAGGAAGGCTCCGGCGTGGTTATCATCGCCAAACGCAAGAACGGGTATTTTATTTCGCCCTTGGCCGAGGGCACTTCGCTGACCGTCAACGACAAACCCGTAAAGGACCAGGCCATGCTGTTGAGCGACGGCGATCTCATCAAGGTCAACGATTCCCTTATGCAATTCTTCCAAGAGTGACTGAAGGAGCCGCTTTATGTCCCGCATGCGGCACTCGGAAAAGCGCCACTTTCACCGTGTAGCCCATGACGCGCCTGCCACGCTGTCTCGAGGCAGCCACACCTTCCCGTGCAAAATCCTGGATCTTTCGCTCAAGGGCTGTCTGATAGAACTCGGCAACGACTGGTCTATCGAACCCGATCAGGTTCACGAGCTCCGCATCGATCTGAGCCCGACGATTCAAATCGTGATGGACGTGTCCCTAGCACACCGCGCCGGAACGAAGATCGGCCTCGTGTGCCAACATATCGATCTCGATAGCATCTCTACGCTGAAAAGGTTGGTCGAACTCAATCTGGGCGACCAGGAACTGCTTGAACGGGACCTACAGGCGCTGGCGTCGAGCTCGGACCATTAACCCTCTGTATTACAGCCGCAGTTGTTGATCTAACGAGGTATGGTAATCGAGCGAGGATGCCATCATGCGGGCTTACCTGATGGAGCCCGTCGGCCAACCGCCCGAATTCGACGACGTCTCCGTCGGGATGCGGAATGAACGCGTATTCGGCGTCGGCCCACGCCCCCAGATGGATCTTGGTGCCGACACGATCCCGCAGTTCCAGGTGTCCGGCGATGAAATCGGCGTGGAAATGGGTCAACATGGCGAATCTCGAACCCTTGGCGGCGCGCCTCTTCCAGATGGTGTTCGACGTCGCGTCGGGGATCGACCACAACCGCGGTTTTCGTCTCTTGATCGCCGATGAGGTAAGACGCGTGGGCGAGACAGCCCAGGTAGAACTGCTTGAAGAACATGTAAGCCTCCTCTCGAGTTGGTGCGGCGCATCTGATTGGACACGGTATAACGGTACGGTGATCCCGGTCGGTCGGCTTGCCATCCATGCACATCAACAGCCTATACCACCGCGAATGATGCGATTCGCTTCGCTCACCACATCCTACGGCGATGACCCGTAGCGTGCGGTGAGGGACAAACCCACCAGTCGTACCCCTTCGACTTGGCTCGGAACAGCCGACCCGCCCACGGCGGGGTCCGGCACGTCCAACGGCCGTTTCTAAAATCATGCAATTTCCTTCGTGAAATCGAGTCTAATTCGCTGCGCAGCGGGGCTTGCGGCTCGCCGCCGCGAGATTCAAGCTGGGACCATCCTCTCTCGAACGGTGAGTTCGAGATTCCCTGTCAGAAACGGAGCACGAATCATGCGACGTATCTATTTTCTAGTACCTAACATCGAAACGACGAAAAAGATCGTGGACGAGTTGCTGCTGGCTCGTGTCGAGGAGCGCCATATCCATGTACTGGCCAAACGTGGCACCCCGCTGGAAGACCTGCCGGAAGCCACGTTCCTCCAAAAAACCGACTTTATTCCGGCGCTGGAACAAGGCCTGGCGTTGGGCGGAGCGACCGGGCTCCTGGCCGGGCTCGTGGCGATCTCCTTGCCCACTGGTTTAGTACTGGGCGGCGGAGCGCTGTTCGCCATCACTTTGGCGGGCGCTGGCGTCGGCGCCTTGATGTCGAGCATGGTCGGCAGCAGCATCGGCAACCGGCGGATCGAGCAGTTTCAGGAAGCCATGGAGCGAGGCGAATTTTTGCTGATGGTCGATGTGCCGCGAGACCGCGTCGAAGAAATCGAGGCCATCATCAAGAAACATCACCCCGAGGCGGAATGCGAAGGCACCGACCCGCACACCTTCCCGTAGCGCATTGCCGCACGAAGGCCAAGCGGGCTCTTCCGGTTCAACACGGTTCTGGAATGGGTCATGAATTCGAACTCGATGGGGCGGCTGACCGGAGCGCTCGATGACGAATACAAGGCGCGGGCTAGCTATCGAAAAGTCATCGAAACACTCGGTCCGATACGTCCTTCATCAACGTTGTCGAGGCCGAGGAAAGTCCTGTCGCCGCCCTACTCTCGCTTTCGACCCATTTGGTTTTCCCGTACCGGCGGACCGCTAGCCGGCGAACGTGACGGTTCCGGACACGCCGGCAGAGGACTGCCGCCTTGCGGTCGAGGCCGAGAAAGACAATATGGCGTTGTACGAGCGCTTGCTCGCGGCCGCCCGGGAACCGGATGTTCGCCGGGTCTAGAGAATCTTCAGTCCGCCTCGCGCGATCGCCATCTGCCGGCCTTCGAACGTTGCATAAAGAAGGAGCCGATAAGGCGACTATCCGACGTGCGACGTGGGCCGGAAACGAGCCGCACCTCGATGCGGTCGACGAGCGTCGTTTCCCGGCGTGGCACCGAATGAACGCCTGCGAACCGATTTAAGACCGGTCGACCTTGTCCAGAAAATCGCCGATGAGGTCGGCTACCCGATCCGGCATCTCCACCTGGGGTAAATGACCGCAATCCGGCAGCACCTCGAGCCGCCCCTGAACGAGTCTTGCGACCGCTGCCTGGGCGTGCCGCATCGGAACGATCCGGTCGCTTTCTCCCCATAGAATCAGGACGGGCACCGTCAATTTGGACAACTGATCCAAAACGACCTGGCGTTGACCTCTCAGATTGATTCCGGTAGCGGTCGTTGCCGCAACCGCTTCCAAGTAGCCGGGCGTCCGAGCCATTCGGTGCATCCGTTCCCGCCAGCCCAACGGGCTGCTGCCGGCGATAAGCAAAGCCTCCAATTGGGATACCCAAAGCCGGGCTCCGAGCGGGCTCCCGAACCAGCGCACCGCCATGTTGCGCACCCCCGGCAGGCTGAGCAGACGCATCGGCAAACTGACCGCCCGCCCCAAGCCGGCGCTTCCAATGAGCACCAGGGCGGAAACCCGGGCGGGCGCGGAAAGGGCGAGACGCAGGGCCACTAACCCGCCGAGCGAGTTGCCGACGAGACAGGCTCGTTTCAGTCTCACGGCGTCCAATAATGCCAGTGCGAACCGGCTGAAGAATTCGGGCGAGTACGCAACGGCCGGTTTGTCGCTCTGTCCGAAACCGGGAAAACTCGGGGCGATGACCCGATAACGCCGTGCCAGAATCGGCATCACCCATTGCCAGGTATGGGCGCTGTCGGCGATACCGTGAAGAAAAACCAAGGGCGGTCCGTCGCCGGCCATCAACAACTCCGTCGAAATCACGGCGTCCGGCAAGGTGATGTCGAGCCTATGTTCTTCGAGAGGTGTTTCCATGATCGTCGCACCTTGTAAGCTCAGGAACAGTCCTTGATATATTTCGACCGTTCGCGGACGGCTTTCGGTCGCGACGGGGACGCTTTTTCGTGATCTTATTAATCAGGCCTATAAATACCCTCCCGGTATTTATGGGACGCCGCCCAGGCCGGTACACGCTTAGAGCCTATCCCAATAGGCCGTTCGCCCTGAGCTTGTCGAAGGGTTTCTTAAGCCTATTGGGATAGGCTCTTATTCCATTTCTCAATCAAAAGGAAAACGTTGTAGGCCGGAATAAGCCCTTCGACTTCGCTCAGGACAGGCTTATCCCGGCCTACCATTAAAGAAATTTCTTTTTGTTCGAAAAATGGAATTAGGCCTCGGCTCACGCGGTCTTACGATGAGCACCTATCCCTCGTGGAACTGGCCGAACCGGAGATGGACATGACATCCGACGGGAAAACCACGGAGAAGGTCGCGCCGGAGGCCGCGCAACTCCCCGAGGAGCTAAGGGCGCGCCTTTTCGGCATTGACAACGTCATATCGAGCTGACGCGAGTTCCGCGGGCTGACGCTGGCGGAACGAGCCTAGCGGGGGCGTCACCGAGTCGTTCGTCGCCCTCATCGAGCGGGGGCGGCCGACCTGCCGGATCGCCAAGCTCAAGCGCATTACCGAAGCTGTCGAAGTGCACCTGGAACAGATCTGCGGCGACTCACGAGCAACGCGCCTTTTTTCGCGCGTTTGCCACCCCTCGGCGGAGCCGAAATCGAGCGATCACGATTTTTTCGAGCTCTGGAAAAACCAGTCACCCAGCGCTTTGACGGAGAGCGGACGGCTGAAGTAATAACCCTGCGCCTGATCGCAGCCTTCTTCCCGCAAGAACGCCAATTGCTGTTCCGTTTCAACGCCCTCGGCGATCACCGTCAACCTGAGGCTGTGGCCTAGGCTGATCACTGCGCGGGTGATGGCGAGATCGTCCTGATCGTCGATGATGTCGCGCACGAAGGATTGATCGATCTTTAGCCTATCGATCGGGAAACGCTTTAGGTAGCTGAGCGAGGAATAGCCCGTTCCGAAATCGTCGATGGCCAGTTTGACGCCCATGTCTTTTAGCTTGTGCAAGCGTTTCTGAATGGAACTCTCTCCTTGCATAACGATGCCTTCGGTCAATTCGAGCTCCAGATACTCGGGTTCCATGCCCGTTTCCGCCAAGACCCGCTCGACCAAGTCCTCGAAGCGCTGAATGAACTGGGGCGAAGCGATGTTGACGGCGACCGGCACCTTTGCAAAACCGAGGGACTGCAAGTACACGTTTTGACGGCAGGCTTCATGGATCACCCATTCTCCGATCGGCACGATCAGACCGCTATCTTCGGCGATCGGAATGAACCGGCTCGGCGGCACTCGACCCCATTCCGGGTGCTGCCAGCGAATCAGGGCTTCGAGACCGACCAATCGATGTGTTGCGATATCGTACTGAGGCTGATACTCGAGCACGAACGCGCCATGGTCCAGCGCCTGCCGCAACCCGCTCTCGATGGTAAGCCGCTCCAACACGGCGGAATTCATCTCTTCAGTGAAGAATCGATAGGTATTGCGGCCTTTTTCCTTGGCGTGATACATGGCAGTGTCGGCATGTTTGACCAGCGATTCCACGTCGCTGCCATCCCGAGGATACACGCTGATACCTATGCTCGGCGTGATGCTCAACCGGTAATCCTCGATGAGGTAAGGTTGCGCCACCACGCCCAGAATTCTTTCGGCGGTTTGGGCGGCTATTTCACCCCCGGTTTCCGGGAGCAGTACCACGAACTCGTCGCCTCCTAGCCGGGACACGGTATCCGTTTCCCGGAGACAGCTCCGCAAACGGCCTGCGATACTCCGCAAAAGCCCGTCGCCCACATGATGCCCCAGCGAATCGTTGACCATTTTGAACCGATCGAGATCGAGAAACAGCAACGACGTCTCCTTCTTGTCCCTCGCCGAAAGCGCCAGGGCTTGCGCCGCTCGGTCCATCAGCAAGGCCCGATTCGGAAGGCCGGTCAGAGGATCGTAAAAGGCCAGACGGTGAATGCGATCCTCCACCCGGCTCCGTTCGATGGCGATCGCGGCGGTATGAATCGCCGACTCGACCAGCCTCACATGCTTTTCCGACGGCCACTGCGATTCGCGATAGTAAACCGCAAAGGTGCCCAACACGTTTTGGCGCGCGTCGAAAATAGGGGTCGACCAGCAGGCGCGAAGCCCAAATTTCTCGGCGAGGTCGCGAAAGGTAACCCAGCGGGGATCCGTCCGAATATCGCTGACGATGACCGTCTGCCGGTGAAACGCCGCGGCGCCGCAAGACCCGACCGAAGGGCCTATGGCGACGCCGTCGATCTGCCGGTTGTAACGATCAGGAATGCTGGGGGCGGCCCCGTGCCGGAGATGAATACCGTCCTCATCCAAAACCAGAACCGAACAGATTATCTTGTCGTCCTGCTGCTCGATGGCCCGCACTAAAGCGGTCAGGGTGTGTTCCAGGGGCGCTCCGTTGGCGATCAGCTCGAGTATGTCCCTTTGGCTGCGCAACAACGCCTCGGCGCGTTTTCGTTCGCATTGTTCGATCACGAGCGCGGCGAGATTGGCCACAGCGATAGCGAAAAAACGTTCTTCCGCAGTCCAGTTAAGCGGGTCGCCGGTGTGCTCGCAGCGCAAAACGCCCTCGACGCGCCCGAACACGTGGATCGGCACGTCAAGCATCGAAGTGATCCCGAAAGGACGCAGATAGACATCGGTGAATTCCGCGGTGAATGCATGATGCCGCGCATCGTCCGCTACGATGGCTTCCTCGGTTTCAAGCCCCTTGAAATAGTTCGGAAAATCCTCGCGCCGCAATGTCACCCCGCTGCTATGCCGTTGCTGGGAGCGCTCGTAAAGATCCAAGCATTTGATGGCGAGCCGATCCTCGGTGAACCGCCAGACACTGATCCGTTCGACTTCGAGTTCCGTGGCAGTCGTTCGAGTCAGCAGACGAATCGCTTCCAAGGCGTCTTTAGCGGAAAAAATTTCGCTGCGCGTCTGCGAGGCCAGCGCGCGCTGTTGCTCCAGCAGGGAGTTGCGGCTTCTCCGGAGCCGCTTCTCCGCTTGCGTCATTAGTTGCTCTAACTTCATCCCCCAACCTCATGGAGCGCGGCTCGCGCCGATCGCGTGTAAAGCCCGAAAACGAACTCGGCACTACGCGTCCGACCTTGGTCGAACCGTCTCGAATCGCTGCGTTCGTTATGGCCGATCAGACCGCAGCTGGCACTGATCGACTCTGTAATGCTTAAGGAAGCTCTGATTAAGTCCTTCGACAGGCCTGTCCTGAGCTTGTCGAAGCGCTCAGGACGAACGGTAGCGCGTCGATTCCGTTCGTCGCGCCTGCCCCGCGCGGCCTGCTGCAGGCAGGCGGGAGCTTGTCGAACGCTCTCTTGAACCTGTCGAAGGGCGTGAACGGAATCAACTTGTTCAGAGCTTCCTTAAAGTATGGGATATTTTTGATCGAGCTATCGATACGATGCCAGACCATGCCGAAGGAGGGTATCGCGAAAACGGCGCGGAGGCACGCCCCGGCGGTGAAAAATACCGGACTCGGTCCCCCCTTAAAGCGTCCAAGAACGGGCTGGGGCGTATCTCGGTAGGTCTATCGCCCTTCGACAAGCTCAGGCGAACGGCGCCCTGAGGTAGGCTCCTAATTCCATTTTTCGAACAAAAAGAAAATTCCTTTAATGGTAGGCCAGGATAAGCCTGTCCTGAGCGAAGTCGAAGGGCTTATTCCGGCCTACAACGTTTTCCTTTTGATTTGAGAAATGGAATAAGAAGACCTTTCCGTTCCGAAAAACTGTGCTGTCGGGCATAGCGTTCCCTGAGGGGTTCACCGGTGGGCTCCAGAGTCGGAAAGCAAATCCGCCGCGTGCAGCCATTGATCAAAAACAAGGACTGTCGCATGCTGAAATGCAAGTATCGATGATTCAAGCGGCCATCCCACCGGAAAGATACAGGCGTATCCGACATTGCAACAGCTGAAGCCCGGCACAACCGTCACGCTCGTCGGCACGCTCGGAGTCGTGTTCGGCGACATAGGTACTAGTCCGCTTTATGCCATGCGGGTGGCCTTCAGCGGTCCTCACGCCATCGCGCCCAACGAACCCAACATACTCGGCGTGCTGTCGCTGATCTTCTGGTCACTGGTGGTGATCGTCTGCCTGAAATATGCCGTGATCATGCTGCAGGTGGACAATCGGGGGGAAGGCGGCATCGTGGCCTTGCTCTCGCTCGCATCCCGAACCGCGATCGACTCGCCGCGGCGCCGTCAAGCGATCGTTTCGATCGGTCTCATCGGCACCGCCTTGTTTTACGGTGACGGCGTTCTCGCGCCGGCCGTCGCCGTGACGAGTGCGGTCGAGGGCTTGACGGTGGCCGCCCCGAAGCTTAGCGAATTTGCCGTGCCGGTGGCCCTGACCGTCCTGATCTTGCTATTTCTTCTCCAGCCCAAGGGCACCGGCCGCATCGGCCGGCTGTTCGGCCCGATCATGCTGTTGTGGTTTTCCTGCCTCGGAATTCTCGGCGCGCACAGCATTCTCGCGACGCCTCGCATACTGGAGGCGGTGAATCCGTGGCATGGGGCGCGTTTCCTGATCGAAGAGGAATGGTATTCGCTCGTGGTCTTGGGCGCCGTTGTGCTAGTGGTGACGGGAGCCGAGGCGCTTTATGCGGATATCGGCCATTTCGGCGTTCGGTCGATTCGCACGGCCTGGTTCGGAATCGCTTTTCCGGCCCTGCTGCTGAACTATTTCGGCCAGGGCGCCTTGCTGCTGCGCGAATCGTGGGCCGCCCGCAATCCGTTCTATCTGATGGCCCCGGAATGGGGAGCCCTCCCGCTGCTCGTATTGGCGACGATCACGACGGCAATCGCGTCCCAGGCCGTCATATCCGGCGTGTTTTCGACGACATTGCAAGCGGTTCAGCTCGGTTACCTGCCTCGCGTGCGCATTTACCACACGTCGCTGGTTTTTCCGGGACGGATTTACATGCCGACCGTCAATTGGCTTCTGTTGGCCGCGATCGTCGCCGTGGTCGTGCAGTTCGAATCATCCCAACGCTTGGCGGCTGCATACGGCATCGCCGTTACCGGCACAATGGTCATTACGAGCTTGTTGGTCTTTTTCGTGTTGAAAAGGCTTTGGCAGTGGGGCTGGGTTGCCAGCGTGGTGACCGTTGGTTGCTTCCTGATCATGGACACCGCCTTTCTCATGGCGAACAGCTTGAAGTTTACCCAGGGCGGGTGGATTCCCATCGCAGTCGGCATCGTTCTTTACACCGTGATGACCACTTGGCAGCGGGGACGCAAGCTGCTCGGAAAACGTTTGAACGAGAGAACGATATCGTTCGAAACCTTGCTCATGCGCCTCCGCACCGATCCCCCGCGACGCATTCCCGGAACCGCCATATATCTCACCGCAGGACGCCGCGGCGTTCCGCAATCCCTATTGAACAATCTGGCGATCAACAAGATTCTGCACGAGCAGGTGATCGTATTGACCGTGATCGTCAAGGACGTGCCCTGGGTGCCGCGCTCAGAAAGAATCAAGATCAGGCATTTCGGCGACCGATTGTACCGCGTCAAGATTTATTTCGGCTTCAACCAGGAGCCCAACGTTCCGAACGCCCTGGCTCTGTGCAAAGAGTGGGGTCTGGACGTCGATCCGCACAGCGCCTCGTTTTTCTTCAGTCGGGAAGCCGTCGTTTCGACTCCCCGTCCCGGCATGGCGCCCTGGCGCGAGCGGCTTTTCATTCGCCTGGCCCGCAATACCGAGAGCGCCATGGATTTTTTCAGAATACCGCCCGATCGCGTGATCGAACTCGGAACCGTGGTCGAAATCTAAACTGCTTCCGTGGAGACGCCACAAACCTTCTCGATAACTTCGATTTTCTCTCCTTACCGTGTGTAAAGAAAGTAAAGCCCGATCGAATCGCCCTAACCCCAAGCCTTTCCCGCAGGGAGAGAGAATTCCCGTGGCTTTATTTTCTTGGCCGTTTGAAAACAGCGTACCTCACGATGGAGCCCGGACGCGTTCGCACCAAACCAAGGAAGGCCTATGAAGATATCGTCCCTCACCTTTTCGATCCGCCGATGGCGCACGATCATCGCATTGGTCGTAATATTGCCTGTTGCGGCCTGTAGCAGCATCCGATTCGGCTATAACCACGCCGATACCTTGTTGATCGCCTGGCTCGATCAATACTTCGATCTCGAAAAATCACAGAAGCAACTCGCAAGAGACCGAATCGGTGCACTGCTGGCCTGGCATCGCCAGACGCAACTGCAGGATTATTCCGCTTTGCTCGACGAAATCCGGGCGAAACTGAAAGGGCCGGTCACGCCGTCCGAGGTTACCTATTTTCAAGAAAAGATCCGGCAGAGACTGGAAACGCTCGGCGAACGGGCCGCGCCGGAAATCGCCAAGCTGGCTTTGACGCTCAAGCCGAGTCAGATTGCCCGGGTCCCCCGCAAGTTGGACGAGGATAACGCGGAATTCCGCGAAGAATACGGGTATTCGCATGACCCTTCGAACCCCGACCCGCAAGCCAGGGCAAAGCTTTTCATCAAGCGTGCCGAATTTTGGCTGGGCAAACTCACCGAGCCGCAGCGAGCCATGATCCGGCAGGCCGTGGCCGCACGCGACAACGGCAACTATACCTGGGCGGACGAGCGCGAAGCGCGACAACACCAGTTCCTGGCTTTGTTGTCGAAGATCGAACGGCAAAAGCCGCAGGAACGGGTCGCAACCGACTGGGTTCGCGGCTATTTCGCGGAACTGGCTCGTCAGACCGACCCGCAACGACAAACATTCATCGAAACTTTACGTCGCGCCGATGCGGAATTGATCGCCAAATTGCTTGATTCGGCAATACCCAAACAGCGGACCGCGCTGGACGAAAAACTGCATGGCTATGCCTCCGACCTCGCCTCATTGGTCGAAGAAAATCGTCAGCTGGGACAGCGCACCTCTCCCTTACCGCCGGATGAAATATCGGTCAGACCTGAAACAAAGGCGTTGCAACGCCTTCGATAGAGTCAATTTCCGCCGTACACATGAACTCCCTATGCGGCGGACTGGTCAATAGTTCATCTTGGAAAACAACCATCGAAACGTCTCCAGCCCGCCTATAAACCGATTCCTAAAACGGGAAGCCCCAAACACCGATGCCATCGCGATTCCGGGTTTTACGGCCGGTCGCCTAGCGGTGGATGAACCAGTGCGCCTTTTCAGTGTCGGGATGGAGAAGCTGTTCGAGAAATCCTATGGAGCGATGCGATCATGGTCCGATTAAGCTTCGAGTCTGTTGTTCCGGAACACGCCGTTACCTTGGGCCCGGCCCCACATTTCCGAATCAGCGGCCCTCTCATCCGTCAAGGTCCGCATAACGATGTCGTCGGCCGTTACCAAGGCCACTTCTGGGAGATTCAGGGCAATTCGTTTTCCCGATGCGACTGCCGCACCGGTGCGTCCATCCATTTCGAGGACGGCTTCGGCACCGCGTCGGAACGTTTCGGGCCTTTCGACCACTTTTTCATTTCCGACGGAACCGTCTACACCGATCACGAGCCTTTTGCCCGCTACCTCGAAGAGACCGGGCATTGGCACCATTGCGCCACGAACGCGAGCTGGCCCGTCCTCGTCATCCGCTGACCGGCGAATCCGACGTGATGGTGACAGGCGGCGTGCATAAACCAACGTCGTCGCACTCCTCTGTTTTCACCGAATTATCGCTCGGTAGAACAAAGCGCCGGACATCTGGGATTCGGACAAATATGACCGTGTCAGTTCGTTAACGCTGATTAGAACCTATTTCCGTCTGCCTGCGGTGAGCTTGGAGCCAGTCGAGTGCCGGTGCGGGATTGTGCCCTTGAGATATCGTGTCGAACCGCGTATAGGCGTATATGGTCAGGCTACTCCCTGCGATTTAGCACGCAGCTTGTTCAAGGAAGCTCTGGGCAAGTGGGTTCCGTTCATGCCCTTCGACAAGCTCAAGACAGTCCTATCGAAGGACTTATTCAGAGCTTCCTTAATTTGACTGTGTCAATAAAAATGGGCAGGCATGCCGATAACGCCATCATCCTGACCGGAAAGGAGTAGTCAGAGGGCGATCGACGACGAACCGGATGCCGATCTGAATCGGCTGGTAGGCGCATTGGGTCATGCGGATCGGCGTGTCGGGCTGACGGACTACTGTCGAGGCTGATGCCGCCGATCAAGAGGAAGAACATTGAGCCCTTGGCTGCGCATCTTGATCCCCTGCGTGTGCAAGCGAAACATCAATCCCTCCATCACTTCGTTGCCAAACCGGCGTGGTCGGATGACCTGGTGCTGGCAGAAGTGAGATCGATCATTGAGCCGGCGCTTGGTACTGAAAGCGGCAGTTACTGGATCATCGACGATACCGGAATTCCCAAGCAGGGCAGGCACTTCGGTTGGGGTTGCCGGGCAATACTGCGGTCAGTTGGACAAGATTGAGAACTGGCAAGTGGCGGTCAGTCTCTCGCCGGCCAGCGGCCAAGGCAGCCTGCCGATCGCCTGGCGGCTTTATCTGCCGTGCGGGCGGCGTACCTGACGATACCGCGTTTGCCAGCAAGAATGACGTTGCCTCGGCCCAGCTCAAAGCAGCCTTGGATGCCGGCGTAACACCCGGCATCCTGCTGGCCGATCCGGCCTATGGAGACAGTGCCGCATTTCGTGACCCACTGACCGAGTGGGGTCCGGTCTATGCGGTCGACACGCGCTCGACGACCAGCACCCGGCCTTCCGAGCAAGAAGCTGCGCCCTGCCCCGGCCACATGCCGATGTCGGCCAAGGAACTGGCCCTGCGTCTGCGCGAGAGTGCCTACCAGACTGTGAGTTGGCGCGAGGGCACGAATGCCCCCTTGACCTCCCGCTTTGCGGCTGTTCGTGTGCGCACCGCCTACAGGGACTACTGGCGCAGTACCATGCGGCCCGAAGAATGGCTGCTGATCGAGTGGCCAGAGGCGATACAGAGCCATTCAAATACTTTCTGAGTACCCTGCCGATCGAGACACCGCTGGATCGCCTGGTGTTCGTGACCAAGACGCGCTGGCGCATCGAGCGCGACTATCGGGAACTCAAGCAGGAGTTTGGCCTGGGGGTACGAAAGGCGCAACTGGCGCGGTATTCATCATCACACCACCCTGTGGACCCCTGCTTACGGATTCCTGCTTCAGCAACGCCTCACACAGGGCGGTAAAAAACGCCGCCCGACCAGACGCCCAACCACAAACGTCTGCGCTCACCCGAAGCATTCGTCCCTCGCGACAGCGGGAAGAGTGCAGCGGCACGTGCCGGACTCGATCGCCTCGCTGCGGCAGCTCATCGCAGCACGCATCGCAAGACAACTCGTGCGACGTCCCTGCTGCGGCATAATCAATCACGGCTTGTGACAAATTAGCTGGCGTCATTGACGCCCAGTGTGACCATCTCCGGCCATACCCAAGTTTTGGTTCCAGCCGGTATAGTTCCAGTATCCATTACACATGGCGAGATTAATATAATATAAAAGAAGGTTTCTCCATACTTTTTACCGACACCAGTAATCTTGGCAATACAATGGCGGTTATTGAATGTAGCATTAACTATGGCACCTGGTTTCATATGGGTAATCCCTAATTGGTTTCACAGTCAATTCATGAGATCACTCCAAGCGACAGGAGTTCATCTAACAGGCTGTTGAAAAATTCGATGCTCCTACCATAGGTAGTGGGCAACGACGAAACTGTTAACCTACATGTCGTATGCAGAATGCGTTTTTCAACACCCTGCTAAAATCGCGCCCGTCCAGAGCCGATTACGCTGTAAAAATGAAGCTCCCGGTTCGTAAAATACCAGAAATTGAAGATGACGATAAAGCGAGTTCCAAGTTCTGGAACTAACAGGGCATCGAAAAACGCATTCTGCATACGACATGTAGGTTAGCAGTCAATGCCGTTAAGTTAAGGAAGCTCTGAATAAGCCATCTCCCGCTGGGACAAACCTGTCCTGAGCCTGCCGAAGGGCCGTGCTTCGCAAGTTAGCGTTCGCTCCCGGCGAACGGGTGCACGGGTAAGCGCCGCTTGCGGCTCCCAACAGGGAAAGTGGGGAGTGATTGGCTTGGGTGAGGGCCTTTTGAATCCAACAGTCGCACCGTTCGCTTTTCCCACTGGAAACTTGATCAGAGCTTCCTTAAGGGTCATTTGTGGGGACCTCGAAAAATCGCCTTCCCGGCGGTTTTTCGAGGTCCCCTGAAATCATTCTGCCATGAAACCAATCTGTTATGCATACGTTATGTATGCACTCCATCCAACGAATTTATGCGGCTTCCAGAGCCAAAAAAATCAACAGCCTGTCAGAGGCTGTCGGAACGCTTCGGCAGCGTATCGACGCTCCCCATGGCCGTGCACCGAGAATCTTAGTGAACGCAAAGGCGAGTACCCTATAGCACCGGGCGGAAGCATTTCGGATTATGAGCTTTCAGCGAAAACTTTAGCCCATTTCCGATGCCTATATAGGATAGAAAGTCGTCGGATGGAAAAAAGGACTATGATTCGATTGAAATTTGACAGCGGCGCCGGCGGTCGCCCCGAACACCTTGGACCCGCGCCCTGGTTCCGCATCGGCGGCAACTTCATTCGCCAAGGGCCGCAAGGAAACATCGTTGCGGCTTATCGCAATCACTTTTGGGAAACCCGAGACCGGCACTTCACGCGGTACGATTGTGAAGGCTCGGCAAGAATCGCGTTCGAGAACGCCACGGGCGAACAGTCCGAGGCGTTTGGAGCGTTTGCCCATGTGTCATGTGCCGACGGGGTCGTATACGCCGATGAACAGATCTTCGCCAAGCTGCAAGAAGAATCGGTCATGTGGCATTGCTATCCTACGGACACCTATTGGCCTGTCTTAGTGCTGAGCTCGCCATGAGAATCGCTTGAAAGGGTCCGACGACTGCCGCGCCCTACGTCGGCTCGCGTATCAGCCGGTAGCTGACGCCCAATACCAGGGTAACCGCGGCTAGACCCAGCAAATGGCCGGCGCTGATATCGTGAATATCGAGAATAATGAACTTACGGACTATGGCCAGAAGGGCAATGAGAACGACGACTTTCGTCTGAACGATGCTTTGTTCTCTCTTGACCACGTATTGGAGAGTGTGGTTGAACTCCAAAGCGATCAAAAGCGTCATGATCTCGCCAAAGATCTTTTGAAACGCCTGGTGATCGAGCGGATCCAAGGCGCCGCGCACCAGCCCCAGTACAACGTCCGCCGTAAGCCGGTACAGCGCTGCCAGAATGGTCAATCCGATCACTACAGTAAGGACAAAGGCGATTAAACTCTCGAAGCGCTGGTAGTAGGAAAGGATTGCCCACTCTTCCTTCGTCGCTTTCAACCGACTAAAGATTCGCATCTCGCTCACCGAATCAAAACATAATACCGGACCGGATGTTGGCGCTTTGAACAGTGTTTTGGAAGGCCATTCGCCACTCTCGGTCCGAAGTCGCCCAAACAATAAGAACTTCGCAAAGACATACTCATGGTTTCCAAGCCAATCTGTATGGGTGTTTTGCTTTGAAAATTCAAGGCGGAAAGCAAGGGACAAGAACCGCCGTCGTCCAGCATCGGTGCTGGGCGAACCCGGATCGTTCGCTGCCGCTTCCTTCGCTGTGCGCGTTCGATGACGAGATGAAGGATGAACCAGATCATTATTGCTGTGTCCCGGACGTTGACTCTGGCTTGACCCGAACGAGCACCTCGGAGATTACCAGCGAAAGCGGCGGGCGACAGCGCATCCAAGAAATTCCCCCAGTCAGCGGGACGACCCGCAACACCGTATTCATCGCTGCGATGCAGCTCAATTCGGTAAAAGAACTACCTATCGGGTACCGATCCATCGTCAAAAATCGCATGGCGAAACGTGACAACGACGTTGACAAACGCCGTAGACAATCTGCGAGTGATTAAACTAACGGCTACAAATCGTAGGTGGTTGATACAATGGGTGACCGATAAATAGGACGCGTGCCGTGCTCAAACACTGTGCAGTTCTCATGGCTTTGGCGTTTACGGCTCATGCGGATGTTTTCCGATGCGACATCGGCGGCCGAATCACGTACACGGATCAACCTTCCGAAAGCTGCACCCCCGTGACCATCCGCCACGAAGCCCCCGACCCCGAAGCCTTGCTCCGAGCGCAGCGCAATCGAGAGGCCTATGAGCAAAGCATGGCCCAATGGCGCGAACACTACCTCCGCGACATCGAGCTGCGCGCCACGGCACGACAGGCCGGGTCGCAACGCTCGATCGCCTACACCACACTGCCAGAACCGGTCTACCCGGCATATTCGGGCTATCCACTCTATCTGGCAGCCCCGTTCGCGCCGGGATTCAAGCATCCGGGATTCCGAAAACAAACGCCGGTCGAGTCTGGGCCGGCTCGCATTGGGATGGATACGGGGGTTTGGGTGACGCGTTGATACGGTTCGAAGTCTGAACCAAAAATCCCGGCCGGCAGCCTGCACCTTTTGCGAATTGACTCGCGCTTATCTCAAATCAAAAACCGAACCCCGCGTGGGCTCCAAAACTTCTTGAACTCCTTGCGGAAATAAAAAAGCTTGCGTGTCTTCAAGCCTTAAGGAAGCTCTGAACAAGCCCTCGTATGTTGTGTGCGGAGAATTCCTAAAGG
>DYIL01000040.1 GCA_020723665.1 Methyloversatilis universalis | reverse complement strand
TCTCCACCCCAGCTCTTCCCAGTATGCAGGAAAAGCCGTTAAAACCATACAAGCCGGTCGAAGGGCGTGAACGGAATCAACTTGTTCAGAGTTTCCTTAACAGGGTGTTGAAAAACGCATTCTGCATACGACATGTAGGTTAACAGTTTCGTCGTTGCCAACTGGTAGGAGCATCGAATTTTTCAACAGCCTGCTAATACTCTGGACGCCGGGTGACGGCAGATATCGCTCGCGCTCGTGAAAATGAATGCGGGCAACACGGCGTCGCCGTCAGTCCAACTTGAAATTCCCTTTACATCTTCATGCCTTCGACTTGCTTTTCGGCCTCCTCACGGGCTATCCCATACCTTTCCTGAATCTTGCCGATCAACTTTTATCTTTCGCCGTTGATCTCGTCGAGTTCGTCATCGGTCAAACGCCCCCATTGAGCTTTAATGGCGCCTTTGACTTGTTTCAAGTTTCCTTTCACTTGATCCCAATTCACGATAAATCTCCAGAGAATCCACCATCGAATAAGGCATACAGCCTTAGGTGGTCCATAAATGAGTACATATACGTATTGATGGTATATGAAACTTTCCTTGACCGTATTTATCCGACCATAAGATAGTTAGTAAAAAAATTTTGACAGAGCGTTTCGCGAAAGATTCCTTTGGATAATATTTTTGGAGCCTCGACGCAAAGCGAGTGACGAACGACTTGTGATCACTGCCGCACCAAGGTATAAAAGCCGGAGTCGGATTTTGATTTTCGAGGAGTCGCATCATGAGCGAGGAACTCAAGCCCTCGAGCCGCGATCAGGCGCCCGATGATGAGCAGGCAAAGAAATCGGACGCACAGACCGGACCAAACAAGCAAGCCGAGCGTCCGGAGCCGACTCGCTACGGAGATTGGGAGAAGGATGGACGGTGCATCGATTTTTAGCGTGCAGGCGTGCAATTCTAGCCGCGACCGGCGAAAACTCCCGTTCAGGGGGACGCCGTCGCTGCCCGAGACCATCTGTGAGGTGCTTTCGATAGCATGAGCGAACGTCCTCTCTCCCCCCATCTTCAGATTTACCGTTTGCCGCTGACCGCGATTTTGTCGATCACGCATCGCGTTACCGGCGTGTTACTGAGTATCGGTTTGGTATTCTTGGCGGTGGGCCTGATGGCCGTTGCCGAGGGAGAAGAGCAGTTCGCCTGGTTTCAGGCGGCTGTCCGCTCGATACCGGGCAAATTAGTGTTGTGGGCCTGGCTGTCGTCCTTATTCTTCCATTTTTCTCACGGTGTCAGGCATCTGATCTGGGACACCGGGCACAGTTTCAATCGTGAAAGCCTGGGTCGGAACGCTGTTTTGGAGTTGCTCGCGGCGTTGCTTTTGACCCTGGGCTTATTTCTGCTGACATGATCGTGATCTTCTGAATGCCTATGAACTATCGATCGCCGCTGGCCCGTGCCCGAGGATTGGGTTCGGCCAAACAGGGAACGCACGAATGGTGGCGGCAGCGGGTGACCTCGATCGCGCTGATTCCTCTGATTTTTTGGCTCGCGCCTGCCGTGGCCTCGCTGCCTTACGCCAATTACGAGCAAGTCGTCCGCTGGATCGCGACGCCTTGGAACAGTATTTTCATGCTGTCTTTCATCATTTTGGTGTTTTATCACGCGATGCTGGGCTTGCAGGTGGTGATGGAAGATTACATTCATACCGAGTGGCTGAAGATGCTCAGCATTCTGGGCATGAAACTGGTTTTTTCCTTTTTGGCGCTGGCGTCGATTTACGCGACGTTGCGTATCGTGTTTATGGGGTAGCATGGCCAAGGCCTACGAGATCATTCGCCACACTTACGATGCCGTAGTCGTCGGAGCCGGCGGCGCGGGGTTGCGTGCGGCGCTCGGGTTGGGCGAGAAGGGCCTGAAAACGGCGTGCCTGACCAAAGTCTTTCCGACACGAAGCCATACCGTGGCGGCGCAGGGCGGCATCAGCGCGGCCTTGGGCAACATGGGCGAGGACGACTGGCGCTGGCACATGTACGACACGGTGAAAGGGTCCGACTGGTTGGGCGATCAGGACGCGATCGAATACATGTGCCGCGAGGCGATTCCCGCCGTCATCGAGTTGGAGCATTACGGCGTTCCTTTTTCGCGAACCGAGAACGGCAAGATTTACCAGCGCGCCTTCGGCGGCATGACCACCCATTTCGGAAAGGGCTCGGCTCAGCGCACCTGCGCGGCGGCGGACTTTACCGGCCACGCCATCCTTCACACGCTTTACCAGCAATCGCTCAGGCACAAGGTGGAGTTCTTCACCGAATATTTCACCCTGGACCTCGTCATGGACGAAGGCGAATGCCGCGGGGTGCTGGCTTGGCGACTGGAGGACGGAACGCTGCATCTGTTCCGTTCCCATATGACAATTCTGGCGACCGGCGGTTACGGGCGCTGCTATTTCTCCTGTACCTCGTCGCACACCACGACCGGTGACGGCAACGCCATGGTTCTGCGCGCCGGATTGCCGCTCCAGGACATGGAATTCGTGCAATTCCATCCCACCGGCATCTACGGAGCCGGCTGCCTGGTCACCGAGGGCGTGAGAGGCGAGGGCGGTTATCTCACCAATTCCGAAGGCGAGCGCTTCATGGAGCGCTATGCGCCGCATGCCAAGGACCTGGCCTCACGCGACGTGGTGAGCCGCGCCATGACTCGGGAAATCCTGGAGGGGAGGGGCGTCGGGCCGGAGAAGGATCACATCTACCTGCATCTTGAACATGTCGACCCCGCGGTGATCGAAGAACGACTGCCGGGTATCAGACAGACGGTCATGATTTTCGCCGGGGTGGATGTGACGAAGGAGCCCATCCCGGTCATTCCGACTGTCCATTACAACATGGGCGGTATTCCCACCAATTACAAATGTGAGGTGGTCACGCTGAAGGACGGCAACCCCGAGACGCCAGTGCCCGGTTTGATGGCGATCGGCGAGGCGGCTTGCGTGTCCGTGCACGGGGCGAACCGGCTCGGGTCCAATTCCCTGCTCGATCTGGTAGTGTTCGGCCGTGCCGCGGCTTTGCGTTGCGCCGAATTGATCCAACCCAAGAAGCTCCACAAACCGCTTCCGCCGGATGCCTGCGATGCGTCGCTGGCCCGCTTCGACCGGCTGCGCTATGCCAAAGGCTCGCGGAAAACCGCGGACATCCGCCTGGCGATGCAGAGGAGCATGCAGAGTCATGCGGGTGTATTCCGGACGGGCGAGGTGCTGAAGGAAGGCGTCGACCAGTTGAAAGGCGTCATGGACTCGTTTCGGGACGTGCGCATTGCGGATCGTTCGCTCATTTGGAATACCGATTTGGTCGAAACCCTGGAGCTCGAGAATCTTCTAGCCCAGGCCATGGTGACCATCGCCGGGGCGCTTAACCGAGAGGAAAGCCGGGGAGCGCATAGCCGCGAAGATTTTCCCGAACGGGATGACGAGAACTGGCTGAAACACTCGCTGCTGTGGCTCGATGAGCGTCACAACGTCCGTATCGATTATCGTCCGGTACACCTGTACACCCTGACCGACGAGGTCGAAGTCATTCAGCCGCAAAAACGGGTGTACTAGAGTAAAGATTATGGGGCTTTTTTCACTACCCAAGAATTCTAAGGTAAGGCCCGGCAAGGTCTATCCGGCGCCCGAGGGTGCCACCAATGTCAGGCGCTTCGAAATCTACCGCTACGATCCCGAGTCCGGAGAAAATCCGCGCCTCGACGCGTTCGAGGTGGATTTGGACCGCTGCGGGCCGATGGTGCTCGACGCCATCATCAAGATCAAGAACGAGATCGACAGCACGCTGGCGTTCCGCCGTTCCTGCCGGGAAGGCGTGTGCGGTTCGTGCGCCATGAACATCGACGGACACAACACCCTGGCTTGCACCATGGCGATCGCCGATTGCCGCGAGGTGGTAAAAATCTACCCGCTTCCGCACCAGCCGGTGATCAAGGACTTGGTGCCCGATCAAACCCACTTTTTCGCCCAATACGCCTCGATCCGGCCGTGGATTCAGACTCAAACGCCGCCGCCGGCCGATCGCGAGCGTCTCCAGAGCAAGGAGGAGCGGAACCGGCTGACGGGTTATTACGAGTGCATATTGTGCGCGTGCTGTTCGACGGCTTGTCCCAGCTATTGGTGGAACAGCGACCGCTATCTGGGGCCCGCGGTTCTGCTGCAGGCCTACCGCTGGATCGTGGACAGCCGGGACGAGAGCACCGGCGAGCGGCTGGACGAGTTGGAAGATCCGTTCAAACTGTACCGTTGCCACACCATCATGAACTGCACGCACGTGTGCCCCAAATATCTGAACCCCGCCAAGGCCATCGCCGAAATCAAGAAGCTCTTGATCGAGCGGCAGCGTTGAACCTATGAAAGAGGACCAGCTCCGGTGGCGCTGCCGCCGCGGCATGCGGGAACTCGATCTAATGTTGCTGCGCTATCTGGACGGTGCTTACGATCAAGCGCCGGAAGCCGAAAAGGCGGCGTTCGTCCGGCTCCTCGACGAGCCGGACGACAGACTTTGGCGCTATCTCTCTGCCGATTGCCTTCCTGTAGATTCATCGCTGGCCGAGCTTGTCCTCAAAATCCGTTCCGCTTCTACGTCTTCGTCTTGATCCGTCCCGCAGTTTCGCAGCCGCCGTCACGGCCGTTCATGCGCTGGCCGGGTTTTCGTCTCTGGCGAATCCCCTGCCTGTATGGATAAGGCTCGGGATATTCGCTGCCGTGGCGTTCAGTTTGTTTCTTTGCCGTCGGGAATATTGGGTGAACCCGGATGTCAGGGAAGTGGTTCTGAAACCGGGAGGCGAGTGTGAGATCGTCGCGCGGTCGGGCACGCAACCCGGAATCGTGTTGGACAGCAGCATCGTCACCGCAAGGATAGTCGTTTTGCATATAAGAACCGGGTCGAAGACGCGGGCCGTCATCGTATGTCGCGACAGCACGGATTCGGAGTCGTTCCGGATGCTTCGGGTTTATCTTCGATGTCGTTATTAGAGCCTTCCGTAAGTTCCGCGACACCCCATTCTGCTTCGAAAAACACAGTAAAGGAAGCTCTGACTTAAGTCCTTCGACAGGCTCAAGACGAACGGTAACGCCTTGATTCCGCTCGTGGTGCCTGCCCGCGCGGCAGCAGGCGGGAGCTTGTCGAACGCTCTTTTGAGCCGGTCGAAGGGCGTGAACGGAATCAACCTGTTCAAAGCTTCCTAAAGAGCACCTCGAAAAACTTCGAGGTCCCCGTCTGTCGGAAAGCCGAATCAACGAACCAGCCGCTCCAAGCGGCGAAGAATCCCGTCCGGTTCGGCCACGGCCATGTCGGCGATGGCGGTCGCGCGTTCCAGGGTGTCCGCGACCGCGTAGATGCGCAGTTCGTCGGCGTTGCCGGAAGGCCTGATGTGGGCCACATCCCCGTTGTCGAACCGGATACGTACCCCGTCGATGAAGTTGAGGGTGGTGATGGCGCCGAAGCCGATATCGGCCGTGAAGAAATCGCCGAGCTCCCGCCGAATCGTGTCCAGCGCACGAATATCCGCATCGGTAGCTTCGAGGCTCCGGCCGTCCGTACCGAACGCCGACGGGCCACCTGGCGAGAACCGCACCTCGCCGATATTCGGATTGCGGGGCGAGAATCGCCGGACGATCTCCAGGCCGACCGGCCGCGGGAACTGCTTGAGCAGCGCGGCGCGGCTGTACCGCTTGGGCAGCGACGCGAATAGCTCGGTCAGGCCGATGCCCCGTTCGCGAGCGGCACAAAGCACGGCGAGGATGGGCAGGACCGCGTCCCGTGTGGGCAGTGCCTTGAGAAGCTTGCCGTTCTTCGAAATGTCGGAGCCGGTCAGAAAACCGCCGTTGGCTTCCCAGCCGCAGACCGTTCGTTTGCCGCGGGCGCGCGCGGACTCCATGCCGGCGATGACGAACGGCGAGCCGATGCGCGTCTTGGGCTCGGTGATATCCTCGAGCGCGCCGAGGTCTATGGCGTCGTTGCAGCTGATGGGCACGACGACGGCGTCCGCCCCGAGGTATTCCGCCGTGATCATCCCCACCAGATCGCCGCCGAAGAAACGCACGGCGGAGCTTTCTTCATCCACGCCGAGAATCAGCGGTCTGTCGCTGTCGCCGTCGGTGGAAACGACGGCGTCGATACGGCCGTGCTTTGCGCTGGCGTCGTCGAACAGCGCCTGGATGAGCGCCAACTGTTCCGCATCGATGTTCTCCGTGTCGATGGGGACGAAGGTTTCGCTGCGGCCGGCGACGACGACTTCGGCGCCGAGCTTGCGGAGAATTTCGGCCAAGAGATCCCTGCCGACGGCGGAATGCTGATACACCAGGAGGCGCAGTCCTTCGAGGGCGTTATCGGTGAAGAAATCGGTGTAACGCTTGACGTAGGCGGTGGCGGCCTCGCCGCTTTCGACGGAAAGTTCGAGGTGGCCCGCCTTGAACAGCCCGTGTTCGTCGAACGGAGAATCGGCAAACGCCTGGCTGTAGAGTCTTTCCCGGACCTCCCGGACTTTTTCGTTGATCGGCCGCTCGTGCTGTTTCAGCAGTTCTCCGCGCGAGGTGTTGGTCTTGTAGCCGTTGCGGTCGAACGGGATATGGCTGCCCGTCACCATGATGCTGCCCTTGCCCCGCGATACCGCGTAACCAGTCAGCGCGGGCGTCGGAATGCGGCCCAAGTTCACCGGCTTCATGCCGGCGGCGCGGATGGCGCATTCGACGGCCTGCGCAAGCTCGCCGCGCCGGGGCTCGCCGTCGATGAAGCGGCTGGAACTAGGGCGCAGATCGTAGGCGAAATAGAACTCGTCGCCGCGAGCGATGCCGCCCTCGGAAAGCGGCAGCGATTGCAGATACTCGAGTTCGGCGAGGGCGTTGATGAAAACTTCCAACTGGCTGAGATGGACCAGCAGGCCGCGCCGGCCGCTGGTTCCAAATTGCAGCGCTTGCGGCTCCTGCGCCAGCCGCGAACGGAGCGTGTCATTTCGAGAGATAGTGGATGTCATGCGAATCGCGAATTTTCCATGGCACAAAGATCGACCAACAGCCAGCCTCCCTAGGCTACAAGAGCCCTTCGACCCGGCTCGGAACTGGCTCTTCGACTGGTTCAAGACGAACGGTCGGCCGAGTTCGGTTCTAAGTGTTCCATCAACCGGCCTGCCGGGCAAGCCGAGCGATAATCCGGCTGTGGTGAAGGCCGAAAAACCGTTGACGGCGCGCTTTTCAAAACCGGGCCGGGGCTCTAGGATGCCTTGGCCTTTGCCGGCTTCCTTTGTGCTACCCGTCCGAAACTGAGCTTCCGGATCGGTGAAAAGTGCTGGCGCACGATTTCGGTGCGAGGGATAAAAGCGATCGTATCGACATCAGGAGCCCGCCATGGCGTCTTTTGATGTCGACTGGATACGTTCAATTCCCAGCGCTTTCTCAAGACAAAAGACGGCGTCGTCGTTTTTCTTCGACGGGCCCGGTGGAACCCAAGTGCCCCCAGCCCGTCATCGACGCCGTGGGCTGCTATTTGGCGACGTCTAACGCCAACGCGCACGGCGCTTTCGCCACGAGTCGACGGACCGATGAGCGGATCGCCTCGGCCCGTGCGGCGGTCGCGGATTTCTTGGGCTGCGATGACGACGAAGTGATCTTCGGCGCCAATATGACCATGCTCGCCTTCACCTTCAGCCGGGCCATCGGGCGTAGCTTAAAGCCCGGCGACGAAATCGTAGTGACGCGGCTCGACCATGAAGCCAACGTTTCCCCCTGGTATGCGCCGGAAAAAGCCGGCGTGGTGATCCGCGTCGTCGACATCCATTAGGAAAACTGCACGCTCGATATGGCCGATCTCTTGAGACGTTGCGGCATAACCGATCCCAGCCGTTTCGACTGGCGGACGCCCACCGTCGGCGTGACCTTGGCCGGTCAGACGCCTGATTCCATTTCTCAATCAAAAGGAAAACGTTGTAGGCCGGAATAAGTCCTTCGACTTCGCTCAGGACAGGCTTATCCCCGCCATTAAAGAAATTTTCTTTTTGTTCGAAAAATGGAATTACGCGGTCGCGGAACAATTGGGCGACCGCGGCATTTTCACCTGGTACGGCAATTTCTACGCGCTCGGCCTGACCCAGCGCCTGGGCACCTAATCGACGGGCGGCGTGCTGCGCATCGGATTGCTGGCTTACAACACCGCCGACGAGATCGACGGGTTGCTGGACGCCATGGACGACATCAACGCCCCTCCGGGCAGCGGCTGCCGCACGGCGGAGTCGGGTTGCCCGCTCCGTTCGGCCCATCCGAAACGCTTCGTCCTTCGACTTCGCTCAGTGTCGGCTTAGAGCCTATCCCGATAGGTCGTTCGTCCTGAGCCGGTCGAAGGGCTTAATCAGAGCTTCCTTAAGCCGATTGGGACAGGCTCTTATTCGGGCCCGCGGTGCGTGGACCGATTCAGTGTCCACGTCGCTGGGTCGGGCACGGCCACTAGAACGGCACCTGTCCGTCATGCCTGGTATTCATCCTATCGCCGGTACTGTCCGTCCGAACTGTCCGAAGTGCCATTGTCGTCGTTTTCATCGTCATCGTTGTCGCCGTCGGCGGGCATGGCAATGGTCACACCGGTCGGCTCGACGATATTAGGATCGGTGATGGAGGTCAGCAGTTCGCCGGAATTGGCGTCGTAGACATTCAAGGCATTGGCGAAGAATTCGGGGACGTACAACTTGGGCTTGCTGGGATGCAGCGCGATTTGATCGATTCCGTAGAATCCGAACGTGACCGAAACCGGGATCGATCGCTGCGGGCTTTCATGCAGTGACGCGGCCGTGGCGTCATAAGAAAAAACGTCGACGAAGCCGTCGTAGCTGCTTCGAACGAATACCCGGTCTCCGTCCGAGGCGACCAGACCCGAAATCCCGAAATTGCCGGATAAGGCGCGCGTATCGACCCGCTTCAGATCCGGTACGGTGAACGATGTCATGCTGCCGGACAAGGTGGTGACGACAAGTCCCGAAGCGCTGTTCGGCGCGCAGAAGACATTGTTGGGTTCGCCGTCCAGTGACAAGGTCTCGCCGGTATCCTTCAACGCACCGGCGCTATCGATCGTCAGCCGGCGCACCGCGCCGGTCGAGGACGTGACCAGTACCGAACCGTCGCGGCAGACATCCACGGAGTTGGTGTCGGAGCCTACCGACAAGGTGTGGATCTCGGTGCGGCTTCCGATGTCGACGACCGAGATCGGTTGAACGGCGTTGCCGTCGGACACCACCAGAAATTTGCCGTCCGGACTAATCGCGAGATCCTCGCCTAAATTGGAAATACGAATCGGATTCGTGCCTTCCGCGAGGCGAGGAGGCGACGCCGCCAAGTCGATCACGAAGATTTCGTTTTTGAAGTTGGTCACGAAACCCCATCTCTGATCCAGCGTGATCAGCACATCGCCGATCGTACCCGGGGGTATGGGTACCGATCCCAGCACGGTATCGGTATCGGCGTCGAATATCGTGACAGAAGACTCGGTGTTATCTGCTACCAAACCGAGAGTTCTCGCGGAAATCTCGGGCGACTGCAAGGCCAGGACCAGGACGGTGCCGCTAAATACCGACGCCAGCCGAGCCCTTTTTCCGTAATCGTTCGTCATGATGGTCCATCCCTGAAGTATGAGTGAAAGACAGCCGCCGTTTGTGCGGCTTCCCATCCGCGCCTTCGCCGTGACGGTCCGGTCCCCGTATGACGGGTTCGACCTCGAAGCGGACACGGGGACTCAATCGGTCGGAAAAAACTGTAACAGCTTAGACAGTCATCGGATCGGGCGATTCGAATCGGATGCGGGAATTTGCACGAGGGCTTCCGCAACTCGCCGTAGAAGCATCTTCCGGGCACTATGGGCGCTTGCATTTTGGAAGGTCGGTTTGGCGGTGTTCGAACGCGACTACGCTGTCTGTTTGCGAGATAAAAACAGCCGAATCAGGTAAGCGCTTTGAACTTAGGGAAGCTCTGAACAAGTTGATTCCGTTCACGCCCTTCGACAGACTCGGGAGAGCGTTCGACAAGCTCCCGCCTGCCGCCGCGCGGGCAGGCACCACGAACGGAATCAACGCGTTACCGTTCGTCCTGTGCCTGTAGAAGGACTTGATCAGAGCTTCCTATACTGACGAAAGGGGGGACCAGTTTCACCGTCGAGCCGTCCTAAAGCTTTTGTCACGATCCGGGTCAGCGACACCGGCCGCGGCATCGATTCCGCGCAGACAGCCCGCCTGTTCGACCTGTTCTATCAGGCGGATCACACCCTCGACCGGGTCGAAGCCTGTCCTGAGCGAGGTCGAAGGGGAGGACTCGGGATCGACCTCTGCTTGGTGAAACGCCTGGTGGCGATGCACGGCGGCGACGTATGGCTTTCGGCGAAGAGCTGGGTAAGGGTAGCGAGTTTGCGATCCGCCTGCCGCGTGTGCCGGAATACCCGGCGGTTCATCTTCTTGCCGTTAGGGGCGGTACCGGCGAGCGGCGGATTTGTAAGTTCGGACCGTCACCCTGGGGTCGGGACGTAAGGCTTGCAATCGCTTTACGGCCGGTATCCGGAGCGTTCCGGCCGGTCGATCAATACACCGAAGCCGAGCCGCGCTTGCCTTTCGGTACGATGGTGATCCGGGGCGGCGATGCCGAACGTTGGTTTTTGTCGGGATATCGTCCGTCGCCGATGACGGATCCGGGCGGAATGATGTTGTAGCGATCGACGATGGTCCGGCGAAGTTTCGAGCCCCGGCCGATGACGGTGTAATCCATGATGATGCACTCGTCGATGTCCGCGTCCGGCTCGACGATCACTTCGCGCCGGATCACCGAACGGTTGATTCGGGCGCCCCGGATAATGGTGCCCGTGCCGAGAATGCTGTTCCGGACTTCGCCGTCGATGATGCGGGTATCCGGGCCGAGATAATTGTCCGAATAGATCGGCCAGCTCGGATTGAAGATTTCAAAGCGCGGTTCCTCGCCCAGCATATCCATATGGGCCGCGAAATAGGCCTCGATCGTGCCGACGTCGCGCCAATAAGGCTGCTCTTCGTACGGTTTGATCCCGGGGACCCGGTTCAAGGCGAAATTGTAAACGCATACCTTATGCGTGTGGATCAGCCGCGGCAGGATGTCCCGCCCGAAATCCTGTTCGCTGCGCGGGCGGATGGCTTTGAGCGTGTCGATCAGGACGTCCGTGCTGAAGATGTAATTACCCATGGAAGCCAACGCTCGCCGGGGATCGCCGGCCATGGGCCTGGGATGGGCCGGCTTTTCCTGGAATTCCGCGACCCGGCCGGTATGGTCGGGGCGGATGACGCCGAAAGCCGAGCATTGCTCCAGCGGCATGGGGAGCGCGGCCACAGTGGCGTCCGCGTTTTGCTCCAGATGAAAGCGGACCATTTGGTTGATATCCATGCGGTAAACGTGATCGGATCCGAATACGGCCACCACGTCGGGACGATGATGTTCGATCAGTCCCAGATTCTGATGGACCGCATCGGC
Organism: Methyloversatilis universalis; assembly: GCA_020723665.1. Classification (GTDB taxonomy): domain Bacteria; phylum Pseudomonadota; class Gammaproteobacteria; order Methylococcales; family Methylococcaceae; genus Methylocaldum. The sequence continues at coordinate 21,255 of DYIL01000040.1, read as the reverse complement.
GGTACTCTGGAACCAGTCCGATCCGTCCCGCATCTGGGGAGGCACGACGGTGACGAAATGGCCCGCGATCAGATGGGATATCGACCAAGCCCTGCGTATATGCTCGATCAAGGATTGGGACTTGTATTGGACGAGCAAATAGATCGAATGGATTTCGGAATTGACCAGATTGCTCAGCACGAAATCCACGATGCGGTACCGGCCGCCGAACGGAACCGCCGGTTTCGAACGTTCGGCCGTGAGTGGAAGAAGGCGGGTGCCCGCGCCGCCGGCCAGCACCATGGCCAAGACTTTGGGGGGCGCCATGTTGGGCCTCGGTTGTTTTGGTTGAACAGGCGGAATAGCAAGCGCATACGATTGTCTTTCGCAATGTTTCCGGCAATAAGAATGATTACGGATGCTAGGGCCATGTCGTCGAATTCGGCCGGGGCGCCCGGTTTCATGACAGCGGCACGTTCGCGAGGCCGCCTTAAGGAAGCTCTGAACAAGTTGATTCCGTTCACCCCCTTCGACAAGCTCTCGCCTGCTGCCGTGTGGGCAGGCACCACGAACGGAATCAACGCGTTACCGCTCGTCCTGAGCCTGTAGAAGGATTTAATCAGAGCTTCCTTAAGGAACGCTTCGGCCGATGCCGGACTCCAAGTCAGGTCTTTTGCCGCTCCAACACCTGAGGTGCCAACGCGATGTCCATGTTCAGATTCCTGCCTGGAATTCTCGTCGTCGAAGCGGCGACGGTCGGTGTGGTGATGGCGGCGAAGAGCGCCTCCGGCGAGGCGGATTGGGTTCCGCTGGGATTGCTCGCCTTCATCATCACGCTGCTGATTGCCGTATGGTTCGGGTCCATCGCCGACCACTTGAAGAAGGATGCGCTGGCCGAGGCCCGCAACAGCTTCGCCCGAGAACGGGAGAATCTCCTGGTCGCCGCCGAAGCCGACAAGCGGACGACGCTGGAGGAAACCCATCGGCGGCTGGTTCGCGAAGTGAATCGTGCCAACCGCAGAGCGAATATCAAACTGGGCTTCGGACTTTTCGTCCTTGTGAGCATCGGAGCCGTCCTTCTGGCGGTCGAGCTGGTGACGGTGGGTTTGCTGACCTTCGCCGCCGCCGGCGGTGCGGTCGCGGGTTATCTCGTTCGGGGCCGGCAGGAGGCTTTGGCGTATCAAAGAAAAACCGGGCAAAACGCACCGCCTCAGCTCGATCGTGTGATCGAGGTCAAGCCGGAGAAATCGCCGTCGCGCCGCCTCGTCCGGCAGACACGCCGGGACGAGAGAAACGGTGAATCCTAGAGGGGAGTGGCGAAGTAAGTCAGGAATCCCTTTCCGACGACGCGAGTGGGCAGAAGGATGTGTCGGGAGAGGATTGCCGATGTTGCGGGCAGACTGAAGGAAGCTCTGATTAAGTTTCCAGTGGGAAAAGCGAACAGTGCGACTGTTGGAACCAAAAGGCCCTCACCCAACCCGATCACGCCGCACTGTCCCCGTTGGGAGCCGCAAGCGGCGCTTACCCGTCACCCGTTCGCCGGGAGCGAACGCGAAGGTGCGAAGCACGGCCCTTCGACGGGCTCAGGACAGGGTTGTCCCAGCGGGAGAGGGCTTATTCAGAGCTTCCTAAAGGTTTTTGCCGGCAAGGGGTTGGCGACCTCCCTTGAACGCCCTGCTCTTGCGCGGATTAAACCCGCTGCTCCGGCTCGGTGCATCGGCTCAGCTATATGCGGCCGCGTGTCGCCGGCCGCTTGCATCGGATCACGATCGTTTTCTTGACGACAGGCGCCGTTTTTCCGTGCCGGATCGCTTTCGCCACCATCTCGAAGAGCTCATTCATCTGCCGCTCGTCGCTCAAACGGACCTCGTCATAGCCCCGCGTCCCGCAGAGGTCGCCGGCTTTCCGGTAACAACTGTCCTTCGCGAGTCCTTCTTCCTCGCAGGTGATCTGGTACGCCGGCTGGCCGCTCGCGAGATAAATGGACCTCGCGGTCGGCTCCGACGGGATGTGGGCGCAGCCGATCAGACCGGAAAACAAACCGATGACGCCCAGCCGCTTTTTCATTCGTTGCCCCTTGCGTCGGATGCCGATTGTGTTTGGATGATCGGATTATAGGTCAGTCGGTGCTTTGTGTGATTTTTGCCTCGATGTATGTTCGGTGCGAGTCGAGATAGATCGTCCGCACCAACTCCCGTGCCGCCGATAGCGGTCCGAAGCCACGCGAAAAGCCGGGTACGACCGGGTCGATCGTCAGTCTTGCCGTGTCGATCCAATGCCGGATCAAGTCGAGCGGGTCTTCGTTGCCGACGGCGATGCGTATGGTGGTCGGCGAGATGCCGGCTTCGCGCAATGCCTTTTCGTCCAGTTCCGAATGGGTGGTCAGGGCGGGGCAAGCCACGATGGTATTGCTCTGGCCGAGACTGATCATATGGCCGAAAGTGGGCGAGAGATTGTCGAAGAACCGCTGAAACGCATCCCGCGGCAAATCGCCCATGTCCAGCGTGAACAACGGCGCGGGCAGGGGGAGCGCGGCGGTCTTCTTCATGATCTCGCGGTTGGGATCCTCGGGCAGCGCGTTGCAGTGGACCGTGAGTTTAGGGTGGGCCGCCAGGAAGCGTGCGAGTATCTGGGTGTTGATGCACTTCCTGAGCATGCGCACATCCAGGGTGCGCACTCCCTGGAGCACGTCGAAAGCGGCATCGGCATTGAGAAACGCGCCCTTGACGTAATACACGTTCCAGAACAGGGTTTCGTCCCATTTCACGCCGTTTACCGAGTCTCCTTTGGGAATGAACATGTCCTCGTTGCGGCCGATGACGGTCCCGGCGATGACCGAGCCATTGCCGGAAAGATCTTTGGTATAGCTGTGAATGACGAAATCGGGCCGTTCCGACGGGTCATCCCGCTGCAATGGCGTATAAAGAAAGGGCGTGCCGACAGTGGAATCGAGGATGACGCGCAGTCCGAGCCGATGCGCTTCCCGGCAGATGGCCGGCACATCCAGCACGTACCCATGCGGGTTGCACGGCGATTCGAGATAGACATGGGCGCGCCGTCCGGCCGAGAAGCGGTCGGCGTACCGGCCGAGGGTGCGCTGCCAGGCATCCAGAAAATCGTCGGCGGTATAGCCATCGAAGGTTTCGACGCCGATCTCCAGATTCGCGGGTTTAGCGAACCAATGGTGAATGAGCTGATGGGTGCCGCCGTAAACGTTGCGGCTGGTGATCAGGATATCGTCGCGTTCCAGGACGTGCGACAGCACGCCATCGATGGCAGCCATCCCGCTGTTGAAGTTCCACGCGAAGTACTCGCCGGCATGAGGGCCGGCTTCGAGATCGACGATATGATTGGCCAAGGCGATTGAGGTCGGATTGAGCAGCCGCGAATAGATCTGCAATAGCCGCTCCTTGCCCTGAAAGGCGTCTTCGATCCACTCGGCGCAGGCATAGATATAAGTCGCCGTGCGGGTGATCACGGGATTCGCGGAGAAAAGCGCGGGAACATTGTCGAAGACAGAATAAGGACCCTTGCTGGCGACCGTTGCGGTGCTGTAGTTCAGGCCCTGGTAACAGCGCCGGTTCGGATTCTGCAAATAGTCGAGCAGTTTCGCCAGTTGGAACGACAGGAACTTCTTCGCGTTGAAATAGGCGATCCGGTCGGAACGATCCAGGTTCTGGATGGTTTCCGCGGTCTCGATCCAAAGCCGGTCGATGTCGGCATAGCTCTCGTACATCCGCCGCGACAAGCGCGCCAGCGTCCGGCCGAACCCCGTGTCCGGATCGATGCCGAAATGGGCGAGCTGTTCGTTCACCAGTTCATCGAGCGAGCGAGCCGCCGTGGATTTCCGTCGCGGCGAGAGAATGCGCAGGCGGTCGACGCTTTCCGGTACATGGTCGTCCGGTCGTACCGGTTCACGGGGCTTGGGGGGCGTGGCTAGTCCGGTGTTGTCCATAGTCCGAGTCTTCGTCTTGATCAGGGTAGCGGCGCGGCGACAGAAAATCCACCGCACCCGACAGTCCTTAGACCAAGTCGGCGAGCGATCGGCTCGCATCCGGCGTGGTCTCGCGAGATTTTCCTGCGGCGCCGGCCGTTTCGGAATGTTTTTTCGACGGCTTTCGCGACCGTTTCGTCGATTTTCGGATCGGAGCAGGCGTATCTGTCACTTTTCGATACGCTAGCTTGATCGTGAGCCTCCGGCGAAGGGCCGCGCCGGCTCTCTCTCCCGGAGCCGCCCTTCCAATCGCTGCTGTCCATCATCGTCAATCCGCCGCAGCGCGGTTTGCGGGCCATCCGACCGTTATGGCGCTGCCTGAACCGGCACGGGTCGACTCAGGTTCCGGTGGAGGATTCGGTGGCGAACCACGTGGTGGTCGTGGGCTACGGACGGGCGGGGCCTAACATCGTCGATATCATGGGCGAATTGGGTATTCCTTATTTGGTGATCGATTCCCGCATCCATCGTATCGAGCGCTTGTCGAAAAAAAAAGCGTCCCGACACTTTTGGGAGACACCACGAATTCCAATGTTCTGACCCATGCGGTGCCGCACCGGGCTCGCCTGCTCGTGGTCACTTTATCCGAGGAAGCCGCCACCGAGCTGACGGTTGCGTCGGCCAGAGACATTGCTCCTGACCTCCCTATCATTGCCAGAGCTGCCGCTCGGGGGGAAGCGGCTGTCCGGCTTGGGAGCGCGGCTGGTGATCCATCCGGAACTGGAAGGCGGCTTGCAGGTAACTCGGCACACGCTGCTACAACTGGCCTTTCCTTTGCGTGAAGTGCGGCGTTATGCGGATACGGCGCGCCGTGGACACTACGACGCGCTGGTCAAGGCTCACGGGGAACATGCCTTGCTCCGGGATCTGCTCGATACCCATGAATTGATCGATATCGCTTGGCGAAAAGTACCGCCGGACAGCCCTCTGGTCGGACGGACGCGGGGCGAGACCGCGTTCCGGGCGCGCACCGGCGCGACGCCGGTGGCCATCGAGCGCAAGAACGAACTCATGGTCAGCCCGTCCACGCACACCGAGTTTCCGGCGGGGACCGCATCGGCCCGGTCGGAAACCCGGAGCAGGTGGCGGCGGTGCAGCGCCAGTTGGCGCCTACCCGAGCAGACGAAGCTTGATTTTTTATTAGCATTTCATGATATGCATCTGCTATGCTTTATTCGTAGCCCGTGTTTCAAGCATCCCGTCTTAGTGAGGGCGCCGCACCGCTCGTGCGGCGGCGAAGCAGGAGAAATGCGGGGCAGCGTCGACGGGATACAGACCGGCGATGCTTGACGCGTTTTCCTGCCATCAATTCATTCCGCCTGCGGAAAGCGACTGCATTATCCGAGACAGAAAGGGTCGAAGGCATAACGCCTGTAATTTTTCCACACCCGATAACGACGATCTCTCGCCGTCGGGCGATCTTTAATGCGCGGCAATGCCGAGGACCAGCATCCCGTGTCGAAACTTTGGAGCCGTTGAATGTATGCCTTATTGATTATTCTTTTCGGACTCTTGCAAGTCGCAGATGGAATCGTGACCTATCTCGGGCTGAGCTTTTCCGGTCTGGAAGAGGCGAACCCCGTTCTCAATTTCTGCGCCCAGTTGGTGGGACTCGGGTATTCGATCGTCGCGATCAAGGCGGTCGGTTTGGCGTTCATCGGGTTTTTGTTCATGGATCGGCATAAGATGAAAAGCCGCTGGATCAAGGCCACCTTGACTTCGGCTGTCGCTTTTTACAGTTGGGTCGTGACCAATAACGTGATATTGGTCATCGAGTCGTAGTTTCGAGGGCGGCCCGGTGGGCCGCCGCTTCCGCCATGTTCTACGCGATTCGATCAGGAATTTTCCCCGATGTCCCTCAAGCCCTGATTCCGAATCGATTTCAGTTCTGTAGGTTGGATTGACCGCCTGGCTTGCTATCCGGGAGACACAGACCGAACCCCTGTTAACCGACAGCACGATTCCACTCCGCGCCTCTCGGGTTTTTGAAGGCGTCCAAGTTTCGTGCTGCCCAAGAGGACCCCGTGAAACCGGAAATTGGGGACTTGCCTGGGCTGTGAGAGGGCAGGTTAGCGAAGCGTAACCCACCGGCCTGAAGTCGTTCGGTGGGTTACAGCCTTGCTACTTACCCGACCATTGACGGCTTTCGCTTCGCTCTACCCATCCTGCGATCTACGATTAATTCCGTTTCTCGATCAAAAGAACAATTTTTGTAGGCCGGAATAAGCCTCAGCGGTTCCGCCGCTCATACAGATTCCGTGCGCCGGGACGGGCTTCGTCGCTTCGATCTCGCTCAGGACAAGCTTATCGCGGGCTATGATTAGAGCACCTCGAAAAACTTCGAGGTGCTCTTTTATTTTCCGGTCCAGTTATCCTGAAACATCCTGTTCCTGCGACTTCCTATTCCATTCGCTACGTCCTGGTTTCTACCGACCGATCCATGGTTGGGACTAGAATCCGGTTGAGCCCTCGACCTGTCGCATCGCGATTTAGGGCGCTGCCACGTTCGAGTGACGGGTATTTGAGGAAGCTCTGATTAAGTCGTTCGACAGGCCCTGGGAGGACGAACGGTAACGCGTTGATTCCGTTCGTGGCGCCTGCCCGCGCGGCGGCAGCAGGCGGGAGCTTGTCGAACGTTCTCCTGAGCTTGTCGAAGGGCGTGAACGGAATCAACTTGTTCAGAGCTTCCTTTACGTCGTTCGTGCGCGTCGATCGAGACCTCAATGGAGATATTCGATTTGCTTGTCGAGGAATTCCCGCGCACGAAAGATCCGCGAGCGAACCGTACCGACCGGGCACTGCATGACCCGGGCGATTTCGTCGTAGCTCAGACCGTCGAATTCCCGTAACTGGATTGCAGTGCGCAATTCGCCCGGAAGTTTGTCGAGCGCCTGCTGAATGGTCACAGCGAGTTCCTCGGTCATTGCCAATCCTTCCGGCGTCTCCTGATCCTTCAGTCGAACGGCGGATTCGAACTGCTCGGCCTCCTCGACGTCGAGTTCGTCCTCCGACGGACGGCGCAAGCGCATCGCCAAGTGATTCTTGGCCGTGTTGATGGCTATCCTGTAGAGCCAGGTATAGAAGGCGCTGTCTCCCCGAAACCTCGGCAGCGCCAGGTAGGCTTTGACGAAGGCTTCCTGGGCGATATCCCAGGATTCGTGAGGGTCTTTGATATAGCGGCCTATCAGTTGCAGGAGCTTAGCCTGATATTTGTGCACCAGCCGATCAAAAGCGTTTCGGTCTCCCTGCTGGACTCTGTGCACCAATTCCTGATCGTCGATATAAACGGTAGCCATAATAAGATCCTCCTTGTAAAAATCGTGTCAGATCCCATAACGGCTTCGGTCTTCGAGTTCATCAAATCCGTGCTGTCCAAGAAACCATCCCATTCCGTCGGGTTGCATCGTAGTTTGCTTGTGATTCTTCGAGTCATACGAATACAGTCGCACGACCAATACTCATACCAGCGAGGAGAACTTTTGTTTTTATTATTAGCGACGTACATTATTGGCGACGTACACCAGCCGTTCGGTGTTCCGACATTTAATAGGAATTGATTTATAGTTTAATTAAACACTCAGCGGGCGGTGCTAAAAAGTCGTAAGACTTCGCACGGAAATCTACGGATAAAAGCCGGTTCATGGTTATTGCTTCGGCAATTCGGCTCAGGACGGGTATCGTTCGCAGTCGATGGAGTTCGGAATATTCAGCCCTTCCGCATCGGCTCCCATCGAAAAATCAGGAAGCCGTTTGACAGGCTGTTGAAAAATTCGATGCTCCTACCATAAGTAGCGGGCAACGACGAAACTGTTAACCTACATGTCGTATGCAGAATGCGTTTTTCAACACCCTGTTAAGACAGGATTACACTCGTACCGAGGACAAAAGCCGTCCGATTCGCCAGGCGGGACTTCCGACAAATCTTTTGCTGCCCCGAGCAGGATCAACCGGCTGTCGAGGTCAAGGATAGTGCCTGATCCCTGTCATCGTGAATCGCCCGGGAAAACTGCCAAGCGGCGCGACCGTCAGCTGGAACTGAGCGGAATGCGGAGTCTTTGGCCCGGGCGGAGCACCGTTCGCTGTGTGATCGCATTTATCGTCAGCAATTTACGGAGTCCAACACCGTATTTTGCAGCGATCAGATGCGGCGATTCGCCGCGGCGAACGATATGTACCCGAAGTTTTTGTTTCGGCGGCTGTTTGGGGTTGGCTTTCAGTGCCGACTTGGCCTTTCTCGCCGCAGCTTTTCCGCGCGCGGAAGTTTTCACGACATCTTCTGGCGGCACCGGTGCCGGTGCCGCGAGCAAGTGCGTTCGTACGCTCGCCGGCTCTTCCGCGAAATCGATGAGCCCTGCGCTGACGATGCGCCCGTCGGCTTCACCTGCTTGCAGCGACCGGTCCGGCAGAACGTCATCACCGGCCATTAGCACCGGCTGTCCATAGCTCGATATTCCCGAGGCGCGTGCCAAGGTCCCGCTCGGGAGCCAAACGTCGGTGCCCGCGGGAAGCAGAGTGCGCCCTTTGATTGCGGCCGTTGTCCAAGCCGGGTTAAGTGCGGCTAGCGTGTCCCGGTCCACTCCATGAATTAAAGCCAGACGACTGATCGGTACGGCGTTGGTCAGGCGGACGAGATCGTGCTTGAGGGGCGGGTCGAAGAATACACCTTCCGGAAAGTAGTCTGGCAAATTCTGGATGATCGACCGTACGGCGAGGAATTCGGCATAAAAATTCCGCGACGCGAAGCCGAAAGCGGAGCCCTGGTAATAACGGACGATTCGATCGAGGTCCGGGCCGAATTCCCGGCTAGCCTGCACCATGCCGCCTATGCCGTGATTGTACGAGGTGATTGCCAGGCCCCAGTCGCCGAGCACGTCATAGGCGTGAGCGAGGTAGCGTGCGGCGCCGCGGGCCGCAAACACCGGGTCATAACGTTCGTCGACGGCCCGGCTCAAATGCAGGCATCGGCGGGCGGTCGCGCGCATGAACTGCCACATCCCGGCGGCTCCCGCAGTCGACTGGGCGTGATTGGTGAAAGACGATTCGATGTGGGGAAGCAGGGCGAGGTCTTCGGGCAAATCGGCGTCGCGGAATATCCGGCGGAACAGGCGGTCATAACGGCCACTGGTTTCGAGTCCCTTCAGAAAGCGCTCCCGCAGACCGCGCTGACTGCGGACCCGCTGGCTCGCTCCGTAAATCGCGCCTTCGCCGGCATGGGTAACCAGGAGATCGAACAGGCGCTGCTGGCTGTCGCTCAAGGCGGCGCCGAACCGCACCCGTTCTTCCAATTCCCTAAGTTCGTCTTCGAGAGCATGGACGTACCACTCTACGGACGCTTTATGCTCGGGCGTCAAACCATCGCCGTCGACGTCCGGCAGCTTGATGACGTCGTAAACGACTCCCAAATGGACGTTGTCGTGGAGCGCAAATTGATTCAGACGCCACACCCCGAAGACCCGACGCCAGAATTGCACCGCATCCTGCAAACCCGGCGGTTCGGCAAACGGCGAATCGGCCTGCTTCCGCGCCGCATCTGGATGACGATAGGATAAAGGAAGGCGATCGGCGTCAGCGGATCCGGCAAAAAACATCGCCGAGACAGCGAACGTCACCCAAGTACGGAATGCGATTCCCGGTTTCATGCGATCGATCTCCATCCGTTGGAAACAGTCGTGCACGCACGACGAAAAGGGAAGACTGCGCCTTATTTGTCGGGGTCTCGGGAAGAACGTGAAATGCCCCTGGACTAAGTATCTCTCCGTAATCGGTTCGCGGCAAGCGGTTTCCGCAAGCCATTCTAGCGGCGCTTTCGGTCGCTGGCGCGAATGCGTTCGGCAGTCGTTCTCTGTGGTTCATGGCGGGTGGCTCGCTGGCGGCGGCTTGCCTGATCGGGGCCTTGCTTTATTGTGCGCTTCGTGCCGAATCGGGTTGTCATCGCGCTGATCGAGGGATTCTTCGTTTTCGCCTATAACCTGGAATGGTTTGGCGGGCGCTATCACACCGACGGATGGTTCGCGTTTTCCTGGGGATTTCTGCCGGTTTTGGCGGGGCACGTGATGCAAACCAATACCGTCTCCGTCGCCGCGCTCCTCATGGGTTTGGCCATGGCTTTGTTCAGCCTCGTCGAGATCAAGGCGTCGCGTCCCTACAAGCTGCTCAAGCAGCGCGGCCCGGGTTTGACAGAGGCCGACCGGGACCAGATGATGCGTTTCGAGGCGATCTTGAAGAGCATCAGTCTCGGAGTGATCGCACTGGGCACCGGACTGGCGCTGTTTCGCCTGTTTGAGTTAAAGCCGTTCTTGTTTCTTCCGATATCGCGGCGAATCGTGCCTCGGGTCCGATCCAAATTCATAGAGTCTTTTGAACGGCGTTCCCCAATTCTGAAAAGGATGCCCGACGTGAATGGATTCAAGGATTATTGCTCGAGGTACAAGCCGGTTCTGAGTCAAGCCGTCGATTGGACTTTGTGGAAATTTTTTCAGGAGTTGCACGTTCCTCTCGACGAGACCTTTAGGGCCATGTTTCGGGACGGAAAACTGATCCGAAATTCCCTGGTGTGCTTGGTGAACGAAAGCCTCGGCGGAGACCTGCCGTCCGCGATTCAACCTAGAAACGGCAGTTGGACGTGCCCGAGTGTGCGGCGGGCGGGGCGGCCGGCAAGCCTGTCCTGAGCGGAGTCGAAGGGCCCGTCTTGAGCCTGTCGAAGGGTTTGGTCCGGCTACAATCCGTCTGCCGGCTTGTGGGCCTGGAAAAGGTATCGCCGTTTCTTGCGAATCGAAGCCGCAAACGGCTTTCGTGGCCAGAACATGCCCTCGTTCGCCCCCTTTCGAACAGGGATCGGCTATCCACAGATTCTTTGGACAAGTCTGTGGATAAATGCTGGAATAAAACCGGAAGCGCCTGGGCTTTCCAGGCTTTACGTTGGTCTGGTCAGGTTTTGCTCAGATGCGCTCGCCGAGCTGAAAAAGACGGTAACTCTTTGATTTTGTGAATCCGGTCCGTTACGAATCCATGAATCGCTCGGTTATGACAGACCGGTGTCCGCAGATCTCTCAATCAGAATCCTGTCAAGTCTTTACAGTGGATAACTTTCCGTTCTCGTATCCGGGAAGCGCAGTCGTGACTCAACAATGTACAGCGGCGGACGCCGCCGTTTCGACAGTCGGAGGATGGGAAGGAAACGCTCGTCAGATGATCTGGTAAAGCCCGTCCAGCACGAGCGTGTTGGGGCTTATCATGCCCACGACGTTGCGGCCGTCCAATACCGGGGCGCGCACCAGATTATGGTCCGCGAACAGCCGAGAACAGTAGCGGATATCCATGTCGGGGTGCACCGAAATCACCGGCTTGCTCATGATTTCGTAGACGTTGACCCGGTCCGGCGCCCGGTCTTTTGCCAAAACGTGCCGAGCGATATCGCCCGCAGTGAGCAAGCCGTATTCATCGTCGTCGTGCCGTTTGTTGACCACCAGCACCGAGGTCTTCAGCGACTTCATCTTCTTCAGGGCTTCGGCGACGGTGGCGATGCCGTCGATCGTCCCGAAATCCGTTTTCATCACATCCCGGACCCGGATAATGGGCTTCTTGTCCATCAGAGTTCCTCCTCGACGATGGGGGTCAGCTGTTGTATCTGATGGGTGACGCCCACGGCATCCTCCACGTCGATCTGAAGCGCGATGCCGGTGCCCGGCGCCTCGTCGAACTTGCCGGCCCGGCCGATGGCTTCCAGGATGTGCCGGGTCAGGTGCTCTTCTACCAGGAACAACAGCACGTCTCTCTGACTCTCGAGGTTCAGTCCGAAGAATGTCTTCGCTCGTTTGAGTCCTTCTCCACGAGCGTTGGCGATCACGGTGGCGCCAGTGGCGCCGTGTGCGCGTGCGGTTTTGAGTATCAGATCGGTCTTGTCATCTTCCACGAAGGCGATGATCAATTTGAAGCGCATATGAGGCTACCTTACTCAGTGTCTGTGGCTTGATTGCGCTGAGTCCACCACACGGCGATTTGAGCGTAACCAAGCACGTTAATTATAGGGATCAGGCAAGTGAACGCAATTAAACCGAAGCCGTCCAGCAAAGGATTACGGCCGGGAACGGCGGCGGCCAGGCCCAGACCTAGAGCGGTGACGATGGGCACCGTCACCGTCGATGAAGCTACATTGCCGGAATCGTAGGCGAGCCCGGCGATGATCTTGGGAGCGAAAGCGGTTTGAATCGCCACGAACACGTACCCCGTGAGAATGTAAACGTACAATGGAGCGCCCGTAACGATCCTGAACGTGCCGAGCGCAAGTCCACAGCCGACGCCGAGAGCTACGGCGAGGCGAAACGGCAATGCTCTGATGGTTCCGGCCGAAACCTCCGAGGCCTTGATGGCGACGGCGGTGAGCGTTGGTTCGGCCATGGCCGTGGCGAACCCGATACTGCCGGCAAACAGATAGATCCAGATATAGTTGTACCAATGGACGCGGTCCGGATCGTGCTCGATGCCGAGAAAATTCGGCTCCGTGAGTTGCTGCGCCATCAGCTCGCCGATGGGAAACAGCGCCATTTTCAGTCCCAAAACGAACAGGGTGATTCCCAGCAGGACATAGAAAAAGCCTGCAAAAATCTGGCTTGGGTGCGACAGCGGTCTTCGTACGATGAGAAACTGGAAAAGCAACAGTATCCCGATGATCGGGAGTACAGATCGGAGAGTTTCCAGCAGTATATTTCCGAATTCATTCAGCCATTCGTTCATGCGACTATCCCGTATCCCATCACGAAGATCATCGGCATCAAGGCGGACAGAGCGATCAGTCCGAAACCGTCACTCACGGGATTGCGGCCGGGGAGGGAGGACGAGAGTCCCACTCCGAGCGCGGTCACCAAAGGTACGGTGATCGTGGAGGTCGTGACACCTCCGGAATCGTAGGCGATGCCGATGATTTCCGGGGGCGCGAAAATCGTCATAACAGCCACGCCCAAGTAGCCCGCGATGATCACATAAGGAAGCGGCCAGCCCCGGATAATTCGGATGGTGCTGATGATGAGAGCGCAGCCTACGGCCACGGCGACGGTGAGGCGAAGACCGAGCGCATACGCTTTGCGCGCTTCTTGCGTAGCTTCGATCACCCCACCGTCCGAGGCGATTCGGGCTGCTTCGTCGGCAACCGCCATGAGAGCCGGTTCCGCTATGGTAGCACCGAAGCCTAAGGCGAAAGCGAACACCAATATCCAGAACGGGCTGCCCTTGCGTACGAAAGCATGGGCCATGCTTTCACCCAGCGGGAACAGTCCCAACTTCAAACCTTGTATAAAAAAAGTTAGACCCACAACGACCAGCAAGATGCCGGAGACAAACCGTCCGGCTTCGGGAATAGGCTGCTGGATGACCAGGAGCTGAAAGAATAGGGTAACGGCTATAACGGGCACCAGATCCAGTGCGCTGGCGAGCACTTGCCGAAAAAAGCGGTTATGCAAGAGCCGCTGGATGAAAGGAAACCTTAACTGCATAAGTACATCTTGAATCTTGCTCGACGTTGAAGTTGCGGAGGCGTGACCCGGCGTAACGGTGCCCAGGCGAAGGACCAGACCCGACCCCGGCGGTATTGCGCACGCAGTGTTTGGAAGAGCGCTGCTCCTGAGTTTCGACGAACCGGGGCGGGATGATCAGCCTGAGCAAAAAGTGGAGCACCAGGGCAAGTTAACCCAATCATCGGCCATTCACGTCGATGCATGCAAGTTGCATGTCGCATCCTTGGTACACTGAATCGGCATTATACCCGGCAGGTCTTCCGGTTTATCCGATGTGCGGCGCGTTTAGAGTCTTTTCGATTGGTGTTTACGGCATGGGGGGCGAATTATTCGTCCCTACACGCGAAATGAAAATGTGCTCGCGCGACCGAGACAGGGTTTGTCCGTCCGATGTATCGACGGGAGCCGGGAAGATGCCATCACAGGGGCTACGGGTCGGGGGAGTCTCGGGATTCACACCGGACTTGACCGTCCATGCGGTTTTCCGTTTCTCTAGGTTTTGGCTGGAACGAGTTCGCAGCATCGGCACGTCGGGAGACTTTACCCCATGGAATATCCGGTACACGGATTCTTTCTCAATCTTCTGATCATTCTCCTGAGCGCGCGCATATTCGCCGAGCTGTCGGCGCTCGCGCGGGTGCCTCCGGTCGTCGGAGAGCTCTTGGCCGGCGTCATTCTGGGACCCACCGCCCTGGGTTGGATTGAACCGAGCCAGACCATCCGCATGCTGGCCGAAATCGGGATCATTCTGTTGCTGTTCGAGGCGGGCCTCGAAACCGATGTCCGTCAGCTGGCCCGTGCCGGCTTCAAATCCTCGATCGTCGCGGTCACGGGATTCATCCTGCCGTTCGTATTCGGCTTCGTCGTGAGTCACGACGTTTTCGGACGCCCGTTGCTGGAGTCACTTTTCATCGGCGGAACGCTGACCGCAACCAGCATAGGCATCACCATACGGGTGTTGACCGACCTGCACCAGAGGCAGTCCCACGAAGCGCAGCTGGTGCTTGGGGCAGCGGTGATCGACGATATCCTGGGTGTGGTGCTGCTCGCGATACTGTACGAGTTTTCCATCGGCGGCGGCATCATTTATGCGAATGCCGGGCGGGTCCTGCTGTTCATCAGCATATTCTTCCTGCTGGCTCCGATCTGCGCCAAGCTCATCTCGCTGGTGATCAGGCGCTTCGACGAAGTCAGCCAGACCCCGGGATTGATTCCCACGACCGTGGTGTCCCTGGTGCTTTTCTTCGCCTGGTTGTCTCACGAGATTGGCGCTCCGGAACTGCTCGGCGGGTTCGCGGCGGGACTTGCCCTATCCCGACGATTTTTTCTGCCTTTCGGCCTGGCCGTGCACGCCGGGACGGAATTCGCGGACCGCATCGAAAACCAGATGCGTCCCATCATCCATTTGTTCGTGCCGATTTTCTTCGTGATGGTCGGGCTGTCGCTGAATCTCCGAACCATCGATTGGACGTCGCCGTTCATTTGGGTGTTTTCGCTGTCCGTGATCGGTGTCGCCTTGGTGGGCAAGCTGTTCAGCGCCTTGTTCATCCGCGAGCGCTGGGTAACGCGCTTTGCCGTAGGGCTCGCGATGATTCCGCGCGGTGAGGTGGGGCTGATCTTTGCCGAGCTGGGGCGGACCTCGGATATCTTGAGTCACGAAATCTACGCCGCTTTGATCATCGTCGTCGCTTTCACGACCATCTTCTCGCCGCTGCTGTTGAAAGGGTATTACCTGTGGTTCGGTTCGCGCCTTGCTTCTGAACCGTTCCGCAAGCGTTGAATGTCGACGTGCGTCTGTTAGCCCAGAAGCCTCGAAACGGGCTGGTCGCGGCCAGCGAAGGATAGTCCGGTGTGAAGCGACAGCCATTTCAAAATGTCCTCGCGCCGGACCAGCCCGAGCACTTGACCGCCTTTGACCACCGGCAGCTGATTGACATCGTGCTTTCCGAAAAGGTCCAGCGCCGCGGCCGCGTCTTGTTCGGGAGCGAGGGTCGCCAGTTTATCGGCAGGCGTCATAATCTCGGCGACTGTCGTAGTATGCCATGCGCTACGCGGGCGCTTAGGCAGATCGCGAAGGCAGATGAGTCCGATGAAACGGCCGCGTTCCTCGACCGGGAAAGCGCGTTGGCCGCTCGGCATCACATATTCGTCCACCAGCTCCTGAATGGACAATTGCGGCGTCACCCGCTCGAATCGGGTGTGCATGAGACGCAGGACGGGCACGTCTTCGAGCGATTGGTGAACGAGCAGCTGGCGGTAGCTCACGACGGCTGCATTGTTGAGGAACCAGCCGATCAACGCGAGCCACAGCCCGTTCGCGAAACCGCCGCCGAATATCGGTACGCGCAATCCCAGCATCATGAGAAAGCCCGACCCCATCAGCACCCAGGCAAATGCCTGTCCGATCGCCGACGCACGGCGCGTTGCCGCAACCAGATCACCGGTCGCGCCCCACATCGCGGCGCGTAGAATCCTTCCGCCGTCGAGCGGGAAACCGGGAACCAGATTGAACAGACCGAGGATGATGTTGACGGGACCCAGCCACATGAGCAGGCTGACCGTGGGACCCAAATGCGCGAACGATTGCCGCGGGTTGTCCGGATCGATCTCGATCGGCCCGATCACGATCTTGGCAAGCGTCAGAAAGATGAACCCCAGCGCGAGACTGGTAATTGGTCCTACAGCCGCCATATAGAGCTCTGCCCGCCAGGACGGCGGCTCTTTCTCCATATGCGCCATCCCGCCGAACATGAACAAGGTGATGCGCGGGATCGGAATGCCGTTGGCGCGGCCGACTATGGCGTGGGACAGCTCATGCAAAAGCACCGAAGCGAAGAACAGTAGCGCCGCGGCGAGAGCCGTGCCCCAGACCAGCAGTGATCCCCAGTCCGGGTGCCAGGCCGGAAACAAGCCGGCTCCGAGACTCAAGGTAATGAGCGAGAAGATGATGAGCAGGCTCCAGTCGACTAAGATTTCGATGCCCGCAACGCGCCCGAGGCGCAAAGCTGTACGTGATCCCATGGCGTTTCTCCGTTCGGTAGGTCCGGCCAGCGGACAATAAAGCGAGATATCCTTGCACCGTGATTCATCCAGATCGAAACGTTCTCGCGGATTCTCGAGCTTTCCCCCGGAAGTCTATCGCAAGAAGCTCAAACCCCCAGGATCGGGTTCTCGACCAGGCGTCGGGGAATCCGCGTACTCGTGACAATCGCTTTGCAATTCCGTGCCAGCCTTTCAATCCTTTGACAAGATCGGGCGAGATAAGACATCGGAAAACGCAAATCTCATCCCGAATTGATCGGCGGCTCCTTCACTGGGATTTCGCGGGAATCCCGTCCGCTTCGAACAATCTTCGAAAAATCGACGTGTTCGCGGGTGCTGGCTCCGCACGAGATGATGAACTGCATGCCTTCTTCCACGGTCCAGTCGGTGGGCGTTACTTGCGAAAGCGGCACGATTTCCATGTAGCCGGAGGTCGGATTCGGAGCCGTGGGCATATAAACGACCGCCAGTTCCTCGCCGGTGTCGGTATCCCGGACGATGCGGGTCACAAAAGCCACAGCCCGCATTTTCTCGGTGGGATAGCTGATCAGCACGACCCGCTGGATTTGTTCCGGCTGCGCCTGGAAGGCCAAGAGCAATCGCTTGGTGGAGCCGTAGATGGCTTTGAGTACCGGAATCTTATCCAGCAACAGTTCGAATCCGATCAGGATTTGCCGCCCCACCAAGCGGCTCGTCATCCAGCCGAGCAGGAAGAGCAAGATCAAGGTGATCAGCAAGGCAAGCAGCGAATCGATCCAGCCGTTGATCATCCAGTCCGCGAGCTTGGGGGAAAACGTATAAACGGCTCGGTACAAAGCCGGGATCCAGGGCCGACCGAAGGCGATCAGCTTTGCGAGGATGAAGTCGAAAACCAGCCAGGTGAGCAGAATCGGAGTCAGGACGACGAGCCCCGCGAGAATGTTTCGCTGTATGTAATCGATGAAAGATCTACGCCGTTTGCTTTCCATAAAAAATACCGACATCGGTTTTGCAAAGTCGTTGCGCGATTCAGATCCGACGAGATTTCGGGGATTCACGGCAAAAACGGGCTGGTGAAAGAGACCTGCGACAATCTGTCCATTAGAAAATCATGGAATAGTGATCTAATTGCTCCGGTCGTAGGCGTATCATAGTACCGGTCGGCAGGACTGCGCGATCATCGGGTTTCCAGGAAGATGAGGTCTATTCATAGGCGCTGGCCGCTCGAGGGGACCATCCCCAAGAGGCGCGGCCGAAGTGTCTGCAACGATAACGACAGATTCGAGGAGAGGTTATGCAAGATCCAGTCGACCGTTCGCGCCGCCGCTTCATTCTTCAAACCGGCGTCGGTTTATTTGCCGCGGCGAGCATGCCGGCATGGGTGCGCGCCATGGAGATGCACGGCATGCCCAAGCTGGCCCCCAACCGGGCATCGCCCGACTTCAAACCGGATGTCGAGTTCGAATTAGTCGCCGGCCTAGGCTCCGTACCCATTCTGCCGGGCTCACCCACGCGGGTGCAGCACTACACGGCCAAATTGATAAGCGGACCGAAGGATACGCTGACCGAGATGCCGAGTTGCCATCTCGGGCCGATCATCCGCGTGCAGAAAGGCCAGAAGGTCCGCATCCACTTCCGCAACGAACTGATGGAACCCACCATCACCCATTGGCATGGACTGCACGTTCCGGCGCTGATGGACGGTCACCCGATGTACATCATCGATCCCGGCGAGACCTTCGTCTATGAATTCGAAGTGATCAACCGGGCCAGCCTCAATATCTATCATCCGCATCCGCACGAAATTACCGCGAGACAGGTGTATTACGGTCTTGCCGGCGGTCTGATCGTGAACGACGAGGAGGAAGCGAAACTCGAGCTGCCTTCCGGTGAGTACGAGATTCCGATCGTGCTCCAGGATCGCCGATTCAACGCGCAGAACCAGTTGATTTACGGTCCGCACATGCACGATCGCATGATGGGATTCTACGGCGACCGCATCCTGGTCAACGGTCGTCCGAATGCCGAGTTCGACGTGGCGAGCCGTGCCTACCGCCTGCGTTTCCTCAACGGCTCCAACGCCCGCATCTACAAACTGGGCTGGAGCGACGGAACGCCTCTGACCGTGATCGGCGTCGACGGCGGTCTTTTGGAGTCGCCCGAGACTTTCCCCTACGTAATGCTGGCGCCCGGCGAGCGTCTCGATGTTTGGGCCGATTTCAGCGGGCGGCCCAAAGGCTCCGAATTGACGATGCGCAGCCTGCCGTTTTCCGGCGTGCTGCCGATGATGGCCGAGCACATGACGCGACGCGGCGGACGAGGAGGCATGGGCGGCGGCATGATGGGGGGCATGGGCATGATGGGCGCCATGGATTTGCCCGTCGGCAGTGATTATCCCCTATTCAAGATCCGCGTTACCCGCGAAGCCGGCGAAAGCCCGGTGCTGCCGAGCCGCCTCTCGAAGATCGACCGCTATACCCTGAGCGACGTCGCCAATCCGAACAAGCCGGTGCCGATCGCGATTTCCGAGTCGCCGATGGCGATGCTGCTCAACGGCCGACCCTATGCCTTCAACGACATTCAACCGTTCGAGCGCATTCCGATCGATACCGTGCAGCTCCTTGAGATCTTTCATACCCGCGGTCATGGCATGGGGCATGGGATGGGAGGCATGGGCCACGGCATGAGAGGCCGCATGATGGGCATGATGGGCGGCGGCAACGACGGTGAGTCTCGGCAGGACGGGCAGGGCATGGGCGGCGGTATGGGGATGATGTTCTCCATGGCGCATCCTATCCACTTGCACGGCGACCAGTTCCAAGTCATCAGCCGCAGCGTGAGCGGCGCGAGAGCGGACGCCTATGCGACAGTGAAAGACGGCTTAATCAGCAGCGGTTTGAAGGACACCGTCCTGGTCATGCCGGGCGAAACCGTGCGTCTTATCAAGCCCTTCCATCACTTTAAGGGCGTGTTCATGTATCACTGCCATAATCTCGAACATGAGGACATGGGTATGATGCGGGACTTTCTGGTCGAGTAGCAGTCGCAGCCACTCTGGAAAGCAACGGTGTTTCAGGCGGGCGGGGCGCGTATGAGCCGTTCTGTAACACACCACTCTCCGAGCGCCGTAACCCATCGGTTTCGGAGCCTTGTCTGATGGGTTATGGGCGCCCGGAATCGTCCCTACAAACTTCCGAATTCCGCGCGTGCGTGCGTGAACCACCAGCTACGCGAAAAACATGTGACGGAATCTTACGTTACGCCGGCCGCAGGCAGGTATCGCCCGCCGACGCTGTTCCCCCTAATAGTCCTTCACCCGTTTTCCGTCCACCTCGATCAATCGGTCCAAACGGATGACCGACCCGTTTCTCAGCTTCAGGAACTCTTCCTTGTTCCTGGCGTAAACATCCTCGATGCAATCCTCGACGGTGACGGGTTCCCCGGAACTGTCCCGATAGGTAATCGCACATTTCCGGCGTATGACCGTGAGCGTTTCCAGTTCATCGTGGAAATTGCAGCTAATAGGCTGATACGGTTCCGTCATCGGCAAAGACCTTTCTTGAATCTCGAACGGGTTAAAAAATGAGGGATGATTTCTAATCGAAACAGCCTGACCGCGAAGCGGAGGATGCTCCAAGAAGCGGGGCCGGCCATCATTGGGGTCTTTTAGCGGTGGCTGTCATCATGGAACGGCGTCCGGAACAAAGGCGTCAGCGTTTCCCGCAAGATCTCGGCTCCTCGCGCAATGAAATGGGAGTCGCCGGGATCCCGATACCTAACAGGGTGTTGAAAAACGCATTCTGCATACGACATGTAGGTTAACAGTTTCGTCGTTGCCCACTACCTATGGTAGGAGCATCGAATTTTTCAACAGCCTGCTAAGCTTTCCCGGAGAATCCGTGGTTTTGAGCACCCCATCGAATCGCGTGCATATGCCCGTCGAACAAGGACACGATTCGACCATCGACCGCGCCGGCTGTATATCGCGATGACAGACGGAGATCAAGCGGTTTGTCGCGCATCCGAGGATTCTCGCCTTATCGATCAGACGTTTAGACACGGACGATCCGAGCGTCTTGGTTTTCGACCACTATTCGCAAGAAATTTTGGCTGAGTTACGAAACGACGGCGTGTGGGTAAGGTTCTTTGACGAGATCGACGATGTTTTAGCCGCTGTAAAAAGGCCGAAAAAACGAAACCTTCGGTCGGCCGATATCCGAACCTTCGACGAAATACACCCTACCGGTCACTTCCTGCGATTCCCGCTTTCGGGAATCGAAGCTTCGGTTCGCCACCTCGACGCCACCGTTCTCCCAAAGGCTATAAGTCGCGGTAATGCGGGACAGATCCCGTTCGAATGAATGATCGAGGCGTGCGATTTCGTACCGGGTGCCGAGATATCCCGGTACCTCGAATCCCTGCATGGCCGAAACGCCCTCGGGAATGCCGCCACATCCTGACGCAACACTGGGGCCAGAAAGACCAGCAGTTTCATTGCCTCGCGTCCGGTTTCATACCTCGAGAATTAGAGTCGACTTCGGTACGCCGTTCGCTTTGAGCCTATAGAATGGGCCTGCCCCGAGCCATGTCCAAGGATTTCGTTTTCATACTCGTACGCACGCCGAACCCGGATTTTGCTTAAAACTTACAAACACGGTATGATTGCGGTCACCACGGGGCGTAGCGCAGTCTGGTAGCGCACCTGTATGGGGTGCAGGTGGTCGGAGGTTCAAATCCTCTCGCCCCGACCAA
>DYIL01000039.1 GCA_020723665.1 Methyloversatilis universalis | reverse complement strand
CCCTCATCAGCGCAAATGACATAATGGCAGTCGGCATCGAGGATGCGATCCCGTAAAGCATCGGCTGAGAAGCCGGCGAACACAATGGAATGCGTGGCGCCAATCCGGGTGCAGGCGAGCATGGCCACGGCCGCCTCGGGGATCATCGGTAGATAGATGCACACCCGGTCGCCTTTTTGAACGCCGTACTTTTTCAAGACATTAGCGAACCGGCAGACTTGCTCGTGCAGTTCCCGGTAGGTGAGTTTTTTTTCGAGGGCGGGATCGTCTCCCTCCCAGATTATCGCGATCTGATCGCCTTTTTTCGACAAGTGGCGATCGAGGCAGTTGTAGCTGACATTCAGCTTACCGCCTTCGAACCAACGAATGCGGGCGGTGCCGAAGTCACAATCCTGCACCTTGTCCCAGGGCTTGAACCAATCCACGAAGCGCTCGGCTTGCTGAGCCCAGAACCGGTCGGAATCCCTGACGGATTGCTCGTACATCTCCTGATAAAGCGCTTCGTCAATGTGCGCTCGAGCCGCTACGTCCGGCGGCACGTCGTAGATTTTTTCAAAGGACATTGGTTTTTTTACGATGCTCTTCAGAGTGGGGTTGGGCGCCTGATAAAGGTAAATTCTACCGAATTTTCAGGTGAGTTTGACCCGCCTTCATCCTCAGGCCGATTGCAGGAGCTTTCAAGCTCGCTGGTTTCGCCGTGCTCACCGCAAGGCGCGTAATACCGTCTTTCTAGGCAAGCCGAATATGTTCCGGGACTTGGCAGGGTGTTGAAAAACTCGATGCTCCTACCATACGTGGTGGGCAATGACGAAACTGCTAACCTACGTGTCGTATGCAGAATGCGTTTTTCAACGCCCTTGTTAGGCCGGACTAAGCCCTTCGACTTCGCTCAGGACAGGCTCAGCGTTTCCAGCGCGTTTTCACCCCGCCGGGAATGGCTGTCGCCTCATCCCGGCTGACAAGCTGTTTTCCAAGACGTGAAGTCGAGTATTTGAACAGTTCGTTCAGCAAGCGGGGGCTTGGATGGAATGGTTTGGAAAAGAATCGAAAAGAATGTTGTTTGTAATCAAGGAATCGCTCGTCCAGTTATTGGCAATGGTGTCCCGTTCTTGTGCCCGAGCCGTGCGGTGCCGACTCGCCAGAGCCCGACTGCCGGCAGCCTTCAAAGCCGGATGGTGAGATCCTTCGGCTCGAAAGCCGAGTGTGAACCGTACATGTCTTTGTCTTTCCCGGCGCGCTATGAACAGTGGAATCCCTACAAAGTGCTCCGCGGCTAAACGACTCGATCAGTGAAAGATAGTATCCGCGGTATAGCCGTCTGTTTCCAAAATATCGCGGAGGCGGCTTAGCGCTTCCATTTGAATCTGCCGTACTCTTTCTCGAGTAACGCCCATTACGGTTGCGACGTCCTCTAGCGTGGAATGGTCATAACCCCGGAGACCGTATCGGCGGGAAATGACTTCCCGTTGCTTGTCCGTGAGTTGATCGAGCCACTCGGATAAATTGTTGGAGATGAATTCGTTTTGCAGAGTTTCCGGAAGAGAAAGTTTGTCCTCTTCGGAAATACATTCCACTAAGGACTTTTCCGAATCCTTTTTGAAAGGAACATCGATCGAAACGACTCGTTCGTTGAGTTTGAGCATTTTTTCGACCGTCTTTACCGGTTTGTTCAGGTATTTTGCTACGTCTTCCGCGCTCGGATCGTGGTGCATCGTAACGGCCAGATGGCGGTACGCCTTCAGGTACACATTCATTTCTTTTACGACGTGAATCGGAAGACGAATCGTACGCGTTTGATTCATGAGGGCACGCTCGATCGTCTGCCGTATCCACCACGTGGCGTAAGTCGAAAAACGAAAGCCGCGATCCGCCTCAAATTTTTCGACGGCTCTGATTAGTCCGAGATTTCCTTCTTCGATCAGATCGAGGAGTGGCAACCCGCGATTCAAGTAACGGCGCGAAATTTTTACGACCAATCTCAAATTGCTTTCGATCATTTTCTTGCGGGCTGCAGCGTCGCCTTTTCGAGCCAAACGACCGTAGTATTTTTCTTCGTCTGCGGTCAGCAGTTGGGAACTTCCCAATTCCTTAAGATAGAGGCGCGTAGCGTCGTATTGATACTCCGAATCAATAGTATCCAACTCTGTGTCGTTCCAAATCGGGGGGTCATCTTGAAGTTCTCCGTCCACTTCAAAATCTTCGACATAAGCCGCCCCATCGTCGTATAAGCCTGTGTCTCCGAAGGTTTTCAATTCTTCCGCGATCGGTTCAGACATATCAGCACCCCTACGCAATTGATCTATTATCGATAACCTATTTAACAAACCCGAATACCGTCATTAATAACTCTGCTGATGAGAGCCAGCGTGACCAGTTTCAAACCATTTATCGTGCCAACCTTAACATGACCTCGCAGTCGCTGTAGTTTTGCAAGTCGTTCGCGATTGCGTTCTCCGGCGGATCGGTGGCGGCATCGGAAAAATGGCGTTTTGCCGTTCAAACGATCGCCCTGCGACGGGTTTTTGACGGTTATCTCTTTTATCGGCCCATTAAAGTTTTTCTTTAGCGGCTTTTTCGTGAGTTCGATCACGATTTGCGAATGAAATTGCTCGAGATTGCAACTTTTGGGGAGATTCGACGGATGCTCCGCAGCGCGATCGAGGTTGTCGGCGCAAAGGAGCCGGTGGTACCGTGTTTGAGTTTTTCGAAGCCCTTAGGTCAGGCTCGCTTCCTAGTCAAGCTTGGCTATTCCTACCGTCCGAGCAGAACGTCTTTGGCTTGATTGATCTTGGCAGCGAGATAATCGGAACCGCCACGGTCGGGATGAAGCCTCTGCATCAGGCGTCGATGGGCATCGATAATGATTTCGCGAGAGGAGCCGGGAGTGATGCCTAGGACGCGATACGCTTCTTCTGCCGTCATTTTGCCGTCGTCGTAACTTCCGGTTCTTTGTTCGTTCTCCTGCCAGGAGACACCGTGGACGCGCTCAATATAAGCCTTGAGCAGTGAAGCGGACTCAGCGTCGTCGCGGACATAAGCGGTGTGCAGCTCGCGCAATTGGTCCAGGCTCAGATCGGCCAGGCTAGAGCCGGCATAAAGCCCGGTCAGCACGACGCCCGCGATTTCGCCGGTGGAATGGTCGAGTTGCATACGCAGAAAATGCGACTCGACACATGAAGTGTTCCGGCCACCATCGGAGGCCGTCCGCTGGGTTGCGGTTCTTTGTTGGTGCCAGCGCCGTATGAGGGGGGCATATTGAACCAGAAGTTGAAGAAGGACTGGAGCGAGCCGGAACACGGCGGCGATCAGCGCGCCGATCAGTGGGACCAGCCAGCCCAGCCGTCCGGTTGCGGCTAGAAACAGTAGCACCAGGATCCCGGCCCAAATCAGCCCGCGGCGAAATTTTTTCGCGAGTGCGTCTGAGGGTGCGGAGTCGAGAAAACGGCGCACCGTGAGCATGGCCAGAATGAGGAGGGAGAGGAGCAGAATGAGTTGAATCAAGGTTTGCCTATTTGTCGCGCCAACTGTAGAACGACCCCGCCTCGGCTACGGCCGAGGTTTTCCAAGGCATTCATTCCGCCGGCGGCATAGATCGCCACGGCATTCAGCAAATCGCGAAGTTGCTGTGCGCTTCCGGCGTCAAAGCGACAATGGGCGCCCTGAGTCAATCTCGCGATCTGTTTGAAGGCAAGTTCGGCGGCAGGATCGAAACCTTCTTGAAACAGGAAGGCTTTCACTCCCAGAAGACCCAATTCCCCGGCTAGCTTGCAGAGAGCATCGACATTTTCTTCCATGCAGTCGCCAACGAATACCAGCGCGTCGACCTTGCTTTTCCGCGCTTCCTGCAAAGCATGCTGCAGGACCCTGCCGATCTGCGTGTAGCCTCCAAGGCAATCCACACCGGCCATGCGACGCCGGAGATCTTCGGCGCGGACCAACCAGGGGAAGACCTCGAAATCCGTCATGCCGCGGTAATAACAGAGTTGGATTTCCAAGCCGCCGAGAGCCGCCGCCGCATGGAACATCTCCGCCTGTATGCGGCATGCATCCCTCCATGTGGGCTCACGGCTTGCAGTTGCGTCCAGGGCGAAGATGAGCCGGCCCTTGCCTCCGGCCGGTTTAACCTTAGGCGTTTGCGCAAGTTTTTCCAAAAATTCCTGCACCTCGCGGCTAATGGACTGGGACGGAAGTTTTTTCGAATCGCTCATGATTTAAGGGTTCCATTGACACAACATTCTATCCGGCGGGAAGCCGTTCAGGGAAAGATGCGACCTGACGGCTTTGCCAGCGAACGCTTAGACCATCCGCGAGCGGTTCTGGCTCCTCCGGCCCATGCGCGGATTTGTCGCTCCTCAAATTGCAAATCTAAGCATGAAGCGTGATACAGTGCATTGTTTCTTGATCGTTTCTCCAGCGCTGCGGAGCTAGCAAATTAACTGTTTGCAATGTGTTTACAACATGGTAATTTGCGCCTGCTCCAGAGCGTTCGTTCGTGAACCCAGGAGGCGATAAGAACTTATAATGAGGAGGTACAGCGTAATGTCCGAAGAGAATACCCCGAGTAAAGCCGTTCAAGGCATTGTAGAGACCTTGAAGAGCAATCCGAAAGCTCTTTACGCGGCGATCGGCGCATTAGTGGTAATCGTTCTCGTGCTCGCGATGAGCGGCGGTGGCCAAGAGGTACAGGTCAAGACAGCCTTGTCCGTCGGGCAGCAGGTGATCTTGGATAACCCGAACGGCGGCGGATCACACTTGACGACCACGCCTGGACTAATGAGCACGTCGGAAGCGGAAGAGGATCAGGAGCAGAGCGTCTGCCTGACCAAGGCCGGGACCAAGGCGATGGTCGAGGAAGAAATGGTGGTCGGCCAATTGCCGTTCGTAAAAGTGAAAGTGCTGGACGGCGATTGTCAGGGAAAGAGCGGCTGGACATCTAAGGTCAACGTCAAAGGCGGTTGATGGAAACGGCGGTGAGCGCGAGGTAGTTCGCCCATCGCCGTTTCATGTCTTCCCCGAGTTTTAGAGTTCGCGCAGCACTTGCATCGGGCTGTTTTTTACGACTGAGCGCGTATTCAAATAGCCCGCCAATCCGACCACTAGCGCTCCTAGAACGGGGGTGGCCAGCCACGTTTCCCAATGGAAGCGATACGCCAAGTCGAAAACCCGGTTGAACAAAATCCACGCGATCACCTCGCTGATGGCCGAGGCCAAAATGCCGGCCAGGAATCCGAGTGCGGCGAATTCTACCCATTGGGCATTCCGTAACAGTCGCCGGCTGGCACCCATCGTTCGAAGCAGTACGTCTTCATAAATGCGCTCATCCAAGGTCGCTCGGACCGCGGCGAATAATACGGTAAATCCGGCCGCCAAAGCCAGTAGCAAGACATATTCGATGGCGCCCGTCACCTGTCGTAGGATGTTCTGAAACTGCTTCAGAAGCGCATCCACTTCCAAGATCGTCATGCTGGGGAACGCTTTGGCCAGGTTTCCCAACACCGGTTTTCGTTCCGGCGGAACATAAAAGCTACTAAGCCAGGTATGCGGATACCTGTCGAGGCTTCCCGGCGAAAAAATCATGAAAAAATTGGGGGTCATGGTGTCCCAGCGTACGCTCCGGGTGCCGACGACATTGGCGACGAGTTCCTCTCCCGCGACGTTGAATGCGAGTTTGTCACCCGGCTCGATGCCGAGGCTTTTGGCGAGTTCCGCTTCCACCGAGACGCTCAGAGGAGCGCTTCCTTCTATCCATTTCCCTCGAACCACTCGGTTGCCCGGGGGCAGTTTCGACGCCCAGGTGAGGCTGAGTTCGCGGTTGATGGATGCCTCGGCCCGTGAGTCCTTATGCACGATTTCGAAGACGTCTTTGCCGTTGACGGCGGTCAACCGGCCCCGCACGATGGGATAATAGTCGCTGCTGGCGATGCCTTCCTGGCTCAGGGTTTCGCGGAATCGCGCCAAATCGGTGTCGAACAGGTTGAGCGCGAAATGATTGGGAGTATCTTCGGGCAGTTGGCGCTTCCATTCCTGCAGCAATTCGGTGCGTACCGATACGCTGACCTGCATGGCCACCAAGGTCACGGCGAAGGCGAGTATCTGGCTGACTCCGAGCCGCGGTCTACGGGTCAGATGGTGGAGACCGAACCGCCATGACAGCGAGACGTAGGGCACGAGCAGGCGCCCTAGACTCAACATCGACAAGCCAATCGCGCTGAACAAGGCGATCGCAGTGCCGGCGATCGCCAATACGCTGACTGTCATCATCCAATCACGGGTATAGCGCCAGAGAAGCGCACTGAGGGTAAGGGTGGCCAGTCCGTATACCAGCCACGCGCTGGACGGCAGGGGTTCGAGATCGCGGCGCAATACGCGCAGGGGAGCGAGGCGCTTCAGCCTGAGTATGGGGGGCAGGGCGAAGCCGAGTAGGATCAGGAGTCCCGTAGCTGCACCGAAGATCATGGCGAGCCATCCGGGATCAGCCAAGGTCTGGGGCAACAGAGAGCGCAACAGTTGGACCACGCCGTATTGCGCCAGATATCCCAATGCGCAGCCGAGTATGCTGGAAATGAGGCCGACGATCAGGAACAAAGCGGCGTAGATCTCGAGGACATCTCGCTCTCGGGCACCCAGACATTTGAGCATAGCGGTCATGTCGTAATGCCGTTCGGTGTAGCGGCGGGCGGTCATGGCGATGGCGACGCCCGAAATCAGCACCACGGCGATGCTTGTCAACCCCAGATAGCGCTCCGCACGAGTCAGGGCATTGCCCAATTCGGGGCGATCATCGTGCACGTCGAGAATGCGTTGGCCCGGATGCAACTGGGGTTTGATCCATTGCTTGAAGGCACGTAGTGCAGGCTCGTCGCCGGCAAACAATTCATAATAGTGGACATGACTGCCGGGCTGAATGATACGTGTTTCGGCGACATCGGCACGATTCATCAATACTCGGGGTGAGAGGCTGTAGAGATCGCCGCGGCGGTCGGGTTCGTGGGTGAGGATGCGGGCGATCCGCAGCGGTTTTTCGCCCACCGTGACCTCGCTGCCCAGGCTCAGACCCAAGGCCGTCAAAACGCGTTGCTCTACCCATGCCTCGCCGCGGTTGGGGATGTCGCGTGTTTCGGTCGCGGCCGTGACCTCGCCGAGGGTGGTGCGAAGGGCGCCGCGTAACGGATATCCCTCTTCGACCGCTTTGACGCCTACCAGCAGCAATTCGTCGTTCTCGATCAGTACGCTGGAAAACTCGGCGGTACCGGAAACCCGCAACCCTTGTGCGGATGCCTGTCGGCGCCAGACAGGCGGTGGATCCTGATGGCCCGCGATGACGAGATCCGCCGCCAGGAATTCCGCCGCCTGGAGACTCATCGTGCGGGTCAATCTGTCGCCCAAGAGGCTAACCGCAGTGGAACTGGCCACCGCGATCAGCAGGGCGGCCATCAGAATGGTCAATTCACCGCTACGCCAATCGCGCAGGACCAGTTTCAGGGCAAGCTTGACGTTTCTAACCACAATTCCGTTCTCGTCCGGTCGGGAATGCCTGATTCAAAGACAAGTCGCCCGTAAATAAATTCTGGCGCAGGAAGGCGCCCGTATCGGGACGCTACGCGTTTAGCGTCTAAAGAAAATTGAAAAGGGACAGACCTTGAACTTTAACATAAGCCTGTTGCGCGGCCTGTAGCGCAACCTGCTGAATGTTGAAGCGACTGATCGCTTCGGCGTAGTCCAGATCCTGTATCTCGGAAAGATTCGCCTGGGTGTCGAGGATGAATTTGTCGTGAACGGCCTCTTGTTGGTCCAGCGCGTTCAGGCGTGCGCCGACGCTGGCACGGGTGTCCAGGATATTTTGAAGAGCGGCATCGATATCGTTCAGCGAGGCGTCGGCGGCGTCGCGGAAAGTCAAAGCAGCGCCGGTTCCGGATTGGGGATCGGCGAAGCCGAGATCGGTCAGAACGCCATCGCTATCGTTACTGACGGTCACGGACGACGACGCTCCGGCGGTCACCGAAACGAACTCGATAAAACCTGCCCGGTGCTGGGCGACGACCGTTCCGGCCAAAGAGGTAGCGCCGATGGCGGCATTGATAGCGGTAACGAGATCGTCGGCAGAGGCATAGTTTGCGGCGGCGATGGACACCGGCACCGCCGGACCGCCGTCAACAGCGAGATCGAACGTTACCGGGCCGCCGCTGTAATCGATCCCGGACCATCGGTCTTGCGTTCCGAGGACGGCGCCGTGGGAAGCGGTAAAGTTTCCGGTCAGGGCTTGGGTGAGGGAGTACAAGGTATTGAGTATGCTCTGCTTGCCTCCGAAGGCGGTGATTGCGTTGGCTCCCGAGCTTGAAGGAATGTCCTCGAATACGGCAAATCCGGAGTCGCCGTCGGCCATGGGCCGTTGCGGGGCGATTTGGAGTAAGCGCTGATTTTTATCGCCTTGATAAACATAACTCGGCGGCGTCCGGGTGCCGTCGAACGCGAACGGAACGATGTCGGAGCGGAAGCCAGCGAAAATATATTCGCCGTTGGCATCACGCGTATTCGCCAGTCCGAGCATTTCGTCCAGCAATTGCTGCATTTCTTGCCCGATGGCGCGGCGATCGCTTGGGCTCAGCGTGTCATTGAGGCTTTGGACGGTCAGTTCGCGCGCACGCTGCAACACGTTGTCCGCTTCCGCCAAGACGGAATCTTCGAATTCGAGTCTCGAACGAACGGCCTGAATGTTGGATTGAAACTGTCGGTTGTTTTCCAACGATTCCTTGAGGTCTAGTGCACGCACCGCGGCGCTGGGGTCATCCGAGGGCGTCAGAATGCGTAGACCGGTGGAGAGTTGCAATTGGGTTTTGGATAACTTGGCTTGCTGTCTGAGGATGGCGTCGATGCCGAATCGTTCCATCAAAGGCGTCGAAATGCGCATGCTTATCTCCTCACGGCTCCGATCAGCGCGTCGAACATATCGTTTAACACGGGAATCAGTTGGGCAGCGGCTTGATAGGCCTGTTGATACTTCAGCAGATTGGCCGCTTCCTCGTCGAGATTGACGCCCGAAACCGAATCGCGTGACTGCCGGGCATGATCCAGCAACTGCTTCTGGGCGGTGCTGTCGATTTCGGCGGCGTGGGTCCGTGTGCCCACGGCGCCCACGATCTCGGTGTAGGCGTCCTGGTATGTGGCTTTACCGCCCAAGAGCGCGGGCGTCACCTGCAACTGGGCCAGGGCGCGGGCGTTGGTGTTGTCGCCAGGGCCGGCAAAAGGCGTCCCGGCTGCAGCGATCTCGCGGGGGTCGGCCAGTGAGACGCTCAGGTCGCCGGCCACCCGCCGGAACGGGCGAATGAGAAAGCTGTCGCCGGCGGCTGCGGAGCCGCTTCCGATGCCGATGCTCAGGCCGTCTTCGGCAAAAGTTCCGGTGGTGTTGGGAAGAAACGAGTAGTTGTCGCTCAAGCGGGTGAGCGTGTAGTTGATGCCGTCGAAATCCAGCCGGTAGTCGCTTGCCGTCAAATCGGCAGGGCCATTTCCAGCAGCGTTGTCAAAGGCGATGGCTAGCGTTGCCGTTCCCGTGTTTGTCTGTTTATTGAACCAACTGTACTGGCCTATCGTCGGATCGGTAACATCACCGAAGAAATCGGTGCCGGAGTTTCCGTTCAAGTCGGAACCGGCCGAGTGCTGGGCGTTGAACGTGGCGGCGAGCCCCGCGGCGATGCGGCCTAAGGCGTTTTGCGCCGGATCGAGTAGTTCGTTGACGAAACGCAGAAACCCACCGATTTCTCCCCCGCTAATCGCGCTCGTGATGACGACGGCGCTCGAACCGCCGGCCGTTATAGCGATGTCTTTCTGATTGGGATCGTATGCCGAGTCCTGAATGCTCAGCTGGTTCGCGGTCGAGCCCATGACTAGCGCCTGCCCGTTGCCGATGAAGACGTTCAAAGAGCCGTCCTTTTGTTCGTACAGGCTCGTGCCGACTTTCTCTGACAGTCGCTCCGCCAACAAGTCGCGCTGATCGAGCAGATCGTTGGGCGGCTGGCCCGCCTGGCCATAGGCGACGACGATGCGCTCGTTCAAGGCGGCGATTCCTCTTGCCAGGCCGTTGATCTCGTCGATATTGGTGCTCAGGCTTTGATTCACCTGGCTGCGCAGATCGTCCATGCGGCCGTTCAGGATATTGAAGCGCTGCACCAGCGTCTCGCCTTCGGTCAGCATCACGCGCCTCGCGGCGATCGACGTGGGGTCGTTGACCACATCCTGGACTGCGTTGAAGAACGATTGGAGCGAGGGCGACAGACTGGCGTCGGGATCGGCGATGAAATTGTCGACTTGTGAGGCCATGCTGTGATACGTCGCCAGTTCCCCATGCGCGGAGAGGCTGCTTCTAAGTTGGGCATTGAGGAAACTGTCGTAGGAGCGGGTAATGGATGCGATGTCGACGCCGTTGCCGATAAAGCCCGCGCCGGTAAACGACGGTAAGCGTTCTATTTGTTCGGTTCGCTGCCGACTGTAACCCTCGGTGTTGACGTTGGCGACATTGTGCCCGGTCGTCGCGAGTCCGCGCTGAGCCGCCATCAGTCCGGATGTCGCTATGCCAAGAAGTCCGCCGGCCATGATTCAACCACTCGGATGAATTGTATTTCTACCTGTTATCGGCACCAGTCGTTCTAACTGAAGACCGGATCAGGCAACGGGCAGTTTGTCGAACGCACGATTTCCCTCGTAGATGGAGAGAACCTTGCGCGCATAATCGGGATCCGTGGCATAGCCGGCCTTTTGCAGGGAAGCCATGAATTGCCTTGGATTATCGGCATGCTTCAGGGCCGCCGCGTAGCGAGGGTTGGTTTTGAGGAACTGGACGTAATCGCGGAAACTCTCGGTGTAATCGTCATAGGCGCGAAATGCCGCTCGGTTCCGGACGGTTTGACTACCGGCGTATTCCAAGGTGCGGGCGACCATACGGCGGCCGTCCCATTGTCGATCGGCCTTGATGCCAAAAAGATTATGGCTGTGCTCGTCGTTCCCGCGCGCCGCCATGGATTTTCCCCAGCCCGTCTCCAAAGCCGCCTGCGCCAGCAGCAGCTTGGGATCGACGCCCAGTTCCGCGGCCGCTTCCTGGGCGTGAGGCCAAAGCGCGTTTACGAATTCTTCGGGATTGGCGAACGGTCTTGCTTGTGATGCGGTGTCGGCGGTCCGATGAGGCGCGCGGTCGCGGTTACTCGTCCGGGCGGTGTCTTGAGCGTTTGGTTCCGGACTCTCGTTTGTCGCGTGTTCGGAAGATCCCGTCTTGGGCCTCAACAGCGCACTGCCGCGGTAATCGTTCAGGCTCATGCCGGGTTTCGTGTCGTCGGAAGCCTTGTTGCCGCCCAGTTGCCGGACCAGCATGTCGGAAAAACCGAGGCTGGATCGCTTGCCCAGTTCAACCGCCAGTTGTTGATCGTACATATCGCGGAACATCTGCGACTGTTTGCCCTCCATGAGGCCGCCGTTGGGCACCGCCTCCCGCATACTCTTCAAGGCCATCTGAATGAACAGCGACTCGAATTGCCGGGCGGTTTCGTTCAGCGCCGCTTTCGGATCGTGTTTGGCTTGGTTTCTGAGTCGGGCGATGCCGCTGAAATCGGTGTAGACATCGGCCATGCCGGGTTGCTTTATCATGAAGAAGGTCTCCTATATGACGATCAGCTCGGCCCTCAGTGCTCCGGCGCTTCTCAGGGCTTCCAGGATGGCGACCAGGTCGCTCGGCGCAGCGCCGACGCGGTTGACGGCCTGCACGATTTCTTCCAGCGACACGCCGGGATTGAAAACGAACATACGGTTCGCTTCCTCGTTCACGGTGACATCGGAGCGGGGCACCACCGCCGTCGAGCCTCCGGATAGAGCAGGGGGCTGGCTGACGATGGGCTTTTCGCTGATGGTCACTGAAAGATTGCCGTGCGTCACGGCAGCCGGTTGAACCCGGACATGGCTGCTGATGACGACGGTACCGGTCCTAGAATTTACGATGACTTTGGCGGGGGCTTCGCCCGGACTCACCTCCAGGTTTTCGATCAGAGACGTGAACGAGACCCGCTGAGCCGGATCGCGCGGCGCGCTGACCTGAACGGATGCCGCATCCAGAGCGCGCGCCACGCTACCGCCGTAGGTTCGATTGACGATATCCGCGATTTGATTGGCGGTTGTGAAATCGGGCGTATGCAAGTTGAGCATCAAATGGCCGCCTTGCGCGAATCCCGTCGGAACTTCGCGCTCGACCGTGGCTCCGTTCGGAATTCTGCCGGAACTGGGTACGTTGACGGTGATCTTGGAGCCGTCCTGTCCTTGCGCGCTGAGCCCGCCGACCACGAGATTGCCTTGGGCCACGGCATAGACCTGGCCGTCGGCGCCTTTGAGCGGCGTCATCAAAAGGCTGCCGCCGCGGAGACTCGTGGCGTCGCCCAGAGACGAAACGTTGACGTCTATCGTCTGTCCGGGTTTGGCGAAGGCCGGCAGATCGGCCTGTACGGACACAGCCGCGATATTCTTGGATTTCAGGTCGATGCCCGGCGGTACGGTCACGCCGAGCTGGAGCAGCATGTTGCGCAAAGTTTGGCTGGTGAACCGATTCTTGTCGCCAGTGCGGTTCAGGCCGACGACCAGCCCGTAACCGATCAATTGGTTGCTGCGAGCCCCGGCGATCGAGGCGATGTCTTTGACCCGCTCCGCCATCGCTTGAGGTTGCGACAGGGCCAAGCCGAGAAGACCGATCTTTATGACTGCGCGCAGAGAGAATTTAGCCACGGCCTCACCCCCATCGATCAGAACGGGAACAATATGCTGGTGAAGAATCGCTGCAGCCAACCCATGCGGTTGACGTCGGCCACCACGCCTTCGCCGTTGTAGATGAACGTCGCGTCGGCGACTTTGGTGGAATCCACGCTATTGGTGGTGTCGATATCGACCGGGCGCACCAGTCCCGAGAGTTTGATGTATTCGTTGCCTTGGTTCAAACCCACGCGCTTTTCGCCCTGCACGCGGAGATTGCCGTTGGGCAGCACCTCCACTACGGTCACGCTGATGTTCCCGGTCAAGAGATTACTCTGATTGCTTTCGCCCTTGCCTTCGAACTTGTGCGTCGATTCCAGACTGGTCGCGACGTTGTAGCCCAGAATTTCCGCGGCTTCCTGTCCCATCAGCAGGGGCGCTTTGACCTGGGTGGTCGCCGAACGGTCGGCCTTGGTGTCCGCGTCTTTCTGAGCGTTCGTTCTCTCGACCAGGCGAATGGTGAGGGTGTCGCCGACCCGGCGTGCTTTGTGGTCCTCGAACAGCCGTATGTCGAAGCCGGATTGGAAAATCGCGCCGGGATTATGCATGGGCGGCGTCATGTCTTCGGGACGGGCGGGCGCGTAGGCCGGATCCCGGCGCGGCGGAGGATTGAGGATGGCGGCGCAGCCGTTCAGGATCAGCAGAATGAAAAAGAGGGCTGCGTATTTCATCGAATAGCTCACAGCGTATTGGTGGCGAAGCCGAGCATCTCGTCCGTGGTTGCGATCGCTTTGGAGTTCATTTCGTAAGCGCGCTGGGTTTCGATCATATTGACCAGTTCTTCCACAACGTTCACGTTTGACGTTTCCAGGGAACCTTGGACGAGCTTTCCGAGGCCGTCTTCTCCCGGTACGCCGACGATCGGCGCGCCACTCGAAACCGATTCCCGGTAAAGGTTTTCGCCAATTGGTTCCAACCCCGTCGGGTTGATGAAGTCCGCCAGCTGGATCTCGCCGATGACGTTGGGGGTAGGGTTACCCGGCTCGAGAACCGATACGGTGCCATCGTTGCCGATAGTGACGCTCAAGGCGGCCTGAGGCACGGTCATCGCCGGCTCCAAAGGATAGCCGCCGTTGGTGACGATTTGCCCGTTGGCATCGAGCTTGAAAGAGCCGTCGCGGCTGTAGGCGATATCGCCGTTCGGCATCAGGATCTGGAAGAAGCCCCGGCCGTTGATGGCGATATCCAGGGAATTCCCGGTCTGGAGGATGTTGCCTTGGGTGTGAATTTTCTCCGTGGCGACCGTCCTGACGCCGGTGCCCAATTGCAGGCCGGACGGCAGCGTCGTGTTTTGCGTGGACTGGGCTCCGACCTGCCTGACGTTTTGGTACAGCAGGTCTTCGAACAGCGCCCGCTCCTTTTTGAAACCGGTGGTGTTGACGTTCGCGAGGTTATGCGAAATCACCGACATATGGGTTTGCTGCGCATCCAGGCCGGTTTTGGCGATCCAAAGCGAAGGGGTGGTCATGGTCTTGAACCTCTCGGAGTGTCTTCAGCCGACCCTAATGAGTTCGGCGCTTGCGTTGCCGTTGTCTTCGACGGTTTTCATCATCTTGATCTGGTATTCGAACTCTCTAGCCAGCTCGATCATCTGCACCATTTCTTCCACGGTGCTGACGTTGCTGCCTTCCAGCGAGCCGGTTACCAGTTGAACCTCGTTGGTGGCCTCCACCGGAGAACCGTCCCTGACCCGCAGTAATCCATCCTCGCCCTTTTCAAGCTTTGATTTATCGGGTTTGACCAGTTTGATGCGGTCGAGGATCGCCAGTGCGGTGGCGTTGGCGCCCTGCGGAACGATGCTGATTGTTCCGTCCGTGCCGATCTCGATCTTCTGCGCGGGCGGAATGGCGATGGGGCCGGCGTTGCCGAGCACCGGCAACCCGCTGCCGGTGACGAGTTGTCCCCCGGGCGTGATGTGCAAATCGCCGGCACGGGTGTACGCTTCGCTGCCGTCCTTGGCCTGTACGGCCAGCCAGCCTTCGCCGTTGATCGCGACATCGAGATCGCGCCCGGTGGTTTGCAACGAGCCCGTCGACAAATCGACGCCCGGGCGCTCGGTCATGGCGTAGACGCGGCTGGGATACCCGTTCCCGAATACCGGCATCGAGCGGAGCTGTTCGAAATCCGCGCGAAACCCGGGTGTGTTCGCGTTCGCGAGATTGTTGGCGTTGGAGGCCTGCGCCAGCAGAATCTGCTTGGCGCCGCTCATGGCGACATAAAGGGCGCGGTCCATGATCGGAGATCCTGGTTACGGTCTATTAACGAATGTTGAGCAGCGTCTGGGTGATCGTGTTTTCCGTGGAAATGGTCTGCGCGTTCGCCTGATACGCCTGCTGGGCAATGATCAGATTGACCAGTTGCTGCGCCAAATCCACGTTGGCTCCCTCGAGAGCGCCGGCTTTGATGGAGCCGAAGCTGCTGGTGCCGGCCACGCCGTTGATGGGTACGCCGGAATTGGCGCTTTCCGCCCAGGTGGTGTCGCCGAGCTTGGAAAGGCCCTGGGGATTTTGGAAGCGAACCATGGCGACCTGTCCGAGCGGTTTGGACGCGCCATTGCTGAAGCGGGCGAACACGACGCCGGTGTCGTCGATGTCGACGCCCGTGAGCCGACCGATGGTCAAGCCGTCCTGGTTCAAGGTATTGACGCTGAATGCGCTGCCCAGTTGGGTCGAACCGGCGAGATCGATGGTGAGCTGGATCGGTTGGGCGCTAGGGTTGATGGTGGCCACGGAATCGGTTGTGAATTGGGTCGTCAATGGCGAACCGTTAACCGTTTCGAGCTTGCCGTCGGCGTCGAAGGTCAAAACGGTCGGGTCTGGGGTTCCGCCGCCCAGCATGTTTTGCCCGTCCACATAGACGTGGAGATCCCAGGTATTCAGTGCGGCGTTCTTGACGTAGTAGCTGGTCGCGATGTGGGTGTTTCCCAAAGAATCGTAGATCGTGACCGAGGTTGAATGGGTATAGCTAGTGGGGTCCGTTGGGTCGAAAACGGGGTTGGCGGGCACCGTTTGTCGGGAGTCCAGGTTGACGCTCATGTCGATCGAGCTCGTGGCTTTCGGCAGGCCTTGCGTAGAATCTAGCCGCAAGGTCTGGAATACGCCGGTACTGAAGCCTTCCTCGACGGTCTCGCCGTTCGGCGCATAGACCAAAAGCGGCTGGCCGAGGTGGTTGACCACATAGCCTTCCCGGTCCATGTGAAAGGAACCGGCGCGGGTATAGACCCGTTCGTTGATGTTGTTGATGTTGTCGCCGAGGACGAAGAAGCCTTCGCCGCTGATCGCGAGATCGAGGTTGTTCTCGGTGAAGTCGAGGTTGCCCTGGGTGAATTGTTGCGCCACGTTGGTGACCCGGACGCCGGCTCCGGGCGTGATCGAGGAGACGCCGCCCAAACTGCTGGCATAGACATCGGCGAACTCGGAGCGCGATTTCTTGAACCCCGTGGTATTGGCGTTGGCGATGTTGTTGCCGGTCACCGAGAGCATATTGGATGCGGCATTCAGGCCGCTCAGGGCAGTGTTAAAGGCCATGTCTTACCTCGCTCGATACTAGGGTTTTCAAAGGACGGCCCGGATGTCGCCCAGGGTGTAACGTCCGAGACCGTCGAGATGGATTTCCATACCCTTGGCGGCGCCCATGGTCACGCTTTCCACAGGAGCGGCGATTTGCGTTTCGAGCGCCAGGGTCTGGCCGGCGATGATCGCGTCGGCTTTGATCTTGTAAAGTCCGGGGTCTGCGAAGTGTAGGCCGTCGTCCAGTTTGCCGTCCCATTCGAACGACAACGGCCCTTCGCTTTGCGGTCCGAGTTCCAATGTGCGGATCAAGGTACCGTTCTTGTCCATGATCCGGACGTAAACGTTCGAGGCACCGGACGGAACGTTCAATTCGCCTTTGATGGTACCGTTCGCCGCCAGAATGGCCTTGTCGGACGCGACCAGCGCGGATCGCCCGACCAGGTTCGCAGCCATCAGGGCCTGTCCGTCTTTGGCGGCCGCGGCGAAGTCGGCGAACGAGGATTGCAACTGCTGGATTCCCGTCACGGTGCTGAACTGAGCCAACTGATTGACGAATTCGGTGCCGTCCTGGGGCTTTAAGGGATTCTGGCTGGTCAGCTGGGTGACCATCAGCTTGAGGAAATCGTCTTGCCCCAGTTCGTTGCGCTTGGGGGCCGGCGCCGAAGTTTCGGTCAGGCCGAGAGACTTGAGCGCGTTGACGTCGATGCTCATGATTCGTCACCTCAGGTTTGTCCGAGTCGCAAGGTCTGGAGCATCAGTTGCTTCGCGGTATTCGCCACCTCGACATTGTCTTGGTAGGAGCGTGATGCCGACATCATATTGGTCAATTCTTCGATCGTATTGACGTTCGGTTTGAAGATATAGCCTTCGGCGTTGGCCATCGGGTGGTCCGGCGCGTATTCCACGTGCAGTGGCGCCTGACTCTCGACCACGCCGAGCACCTGCACGCCGACCGGCGCGTTGCGTTTGTCGATGGCATCCTGGAGCTGTGCCGCAAACACCGGTTGGCGCGATCGGTAAGTCTGCTCGATGCTGCTGCTGACGCTGTCCGCATTGGACAGATTGCTGGCCACCAGATTGAGCCGCAGCGACTGGGCGGTCATGGCGGAGCCTGCAATATCGAAGATCTTGAATGACGACATGCTTATTCTCCCGTCAGAGCCGTTCTCAAGGAGGAGATCTTGCCGCTCAGAAAGCTGAGCGTGGCCTGGTATTGCACCGCGTTTTCGGCGAAACGCATCTGTTCCTGTTCCGTTTCAACGGTATTGCCGTCCAGGCTGGGCTGCGACGGCAGGCGATACAGCACTTCGCCCCGCGAGCCCGGTGCCGTCGCCGTCAGATGTCTCGCATGGGTGGCGGCGAGACCGAGCGGAGGGGGATTCACACTCTGCAGCGCCGCGCGAAAATCCAGATCGCGGGCCTTGTAATTCGGCGTGTCGGCGTTGGCCAGGTTGGACGCCAACAGCTCGGTACGCCGGTCTCGGAGTTTCAGTGCCAGGGGATGGATGCCCAGGGCATTGTCGAAGTTGATCGTCATGAGCATACCCTCGTTGCCGGTTGTCTGACGTTAAGCACGAGGTATGCCATGCCGAAAGCCTTCGTTTTAACAAAGGCTTGCACGTTATGGCGCGGGAGCGGGACCAGACTGCGGCAATTTTTCGCCGCTTGATGTGGCAAATTTGCCGGGCGGCGTCAGAACACCGGCTTCAGGCGGTAATAGCGGCAGGACGCACCGCGAACGGTTTCAAAGGCATCGAGCCCGGAGGGCAGGGTTTCCGTGCTGCTCAGAAATAAATAGCCGCCAGGATTGAGCACTTTGGCTATGCGCGCCAAGATATCGCGCTTCAGTTCCTCGGAGAAATAAATCAGCACGTTACGGCAGAAGACGATGTCGAACCGACCCAGTGCCGTAAACGGCTTGAGCAGGTTGAATTGCTGGAAGCGGACACGATCAGCGATTTCCGGTTTTAGTTTCCATTTGTCCTGATAACGCTCGAAATAGCGGGATTTGAGCGTTTCGTCGAGTCCGCGCGACAGCGCCATTTCGTTGTAGACGGCTTGAGTCGCTTCAGTCAAAACCGATTCCGAAATGTCGGTCCCGATGATTTGTACGCTTCTTCTTATGCCGGTCCAGCCGTAACGAAAGAATTCCTCGACACAGATGCCGATCGAATAAGGTTCCTGTCCCGATGAGCAGGCCGCGGACCAGATTCTCAAGGTGCCGCCGGTCTTATCGGCGGCCCAGGCAGGCAGGAGAACGTTTCGAAGTTCCTCGAAATGGGCATTATCACGAAACCAAAAAGTCTCATTCGTGGTCATGGCGTCGATAATACGCGCTCTGAGCCTCGTAGGAACAGCGTCGCTTCGAAGTGCGTTAATCAACTGCGCAACGGATGAATAATCACTCTCTTTTAGAAGGCCGGTCAAACGATTCTTGACCAGGTATTGTTTGCTTTCGCTGAGCGATATCCCACAGGCGTCCACGAGAAATTTCTGGAACACCGCGAACTCTTCCGGACTTAAATCCGAATTCATGAATACTCCGATGGACGCGCCTTGAGAGCGGCGCTAGCCTGTTGTCCGATTTAGCCGGTACAGAACTTTTCAGGTTCCGTTGCACATTGCAACGTGTTGCTTGAGCCGTTGCTGTACGACCCGTGCAAGATCATCCGGATCATACTTGGCCAGAAATTTGTTGGCACCGACTTTTTCGATCATGGCCTGATTGAACACGCCGCTCAGGGAGGTATGAAGCAATACGTATAAGTCCTTCATGGCGGGGTCTTTGCGTATGTTGGCCGTGAGGGTATAGCCGTCCATACGCGGCATTTCGATATCGGAAATGATCATGGCCAGGAATTCGTTCAAATTCCTTCCCTCCGATTTCCAGCGTCCGAGAATATCCAACGCTTCCTGCCCATCCTTGGCGACCGTGCCCTCCACTTCAAGCTGGTCCAGGACCCTGAGAATCTGATTG
The DNA here is from genome assembly GCA_020723665.1 of Methyloversatilis universalis. GTDB lineage: Bacteria > Pseudomonadota > Gammaproteobacteria > Methylococcales > Methylococcaceae > Methylocaldum. The sequence continues at coordinate 14,373 of DYIL01000039.1, read as the reverse complement.
CGGGCCACGGACGAATCGTCCACGACGAGTACATGCTGCTCGAGGATCTTGCCGTTTTTGTCGATCACACCTTCCGAGATATGATCGCTTCCTCCTATGACCTCTTTCATGACTTTTTCAACATCGATGATTTCTATCAGTTCCCTCTCGAATTGTGTTACGGCGGTAAGATAACTTTCTTTGCCTGTGCCTTTCGGGGGAGGCTGAATCTGCTGCCATCCCATGTTGATGATGCGGTCGACGGTGTTGACGAGGAATCCTTGAGTAGATCGATTGTACTCGGTAATGATGACATAGCCGCTGCCGTCGCGCAGCTGCGGGCGCGCGCCGATGGCCATGGAGAGATCCATCACGGGTATGGTCTTGCCGCGCAAGTGAGCGACCCCGCAAACCACCGGATGGCACTTCGGCAGTTGGGTCAGGGGCGGACACTGGATAACCTCTTGTACTTTGAATACGTTGATTCCGAAGCGTTGGTCGCCCGTGAGTCTGAACAGAAGCAGTTCTAGGCGATTATGTCCCGCGAGCTTGGTTCGTTGATCTACGCCTTCGAGTATGCTGGCCATTTGTGACGTTCCAGGAAAGATTGACGCTGATAAATTGTAGCGGCAAGTGTATTTTTTGCTTGAGAGTGGTGCGGTACATTCTATACTTCATTTTCGGGACTATTGGAGGTTGTCCATGCGAGGCAAACCAAGATTCGCGCTCCTGCTCGCACTAGCCATGTCCGGCACTTTGGCGGCAGATCGCCTGCAGTCCCACGAATCGATCATGGCCGCGATCACGACACTTATCGAGTCGGATTTCCGTCAGAGGCAGGAAGCGTTTCAGGTGGAGCCGATGAGGCTGGACGACCGTTTGCATCTTCCATGGTGCGAGCAGCCCTTGGAAGCGTTCTTTCTGCCGGGGCGGCGCGAGAGTGGTATTCTTTCCGTGGGCGTGCGCTGCGTGGGAAGCCGGCCCTGGACCGTATACAGCAAGGTTCGCGTCAAAGTATACCGTGATGTCGTGGTGCTGAAGAAAGCCGTCAGACACGGGTCGATACTCACCGAGGCCGACCTGGACCTGGAACGGCGAGAGCTTGGAGAACTGCGCGGCAGTTATTTCACGTCTTTCGAGCCGGTGGTAAACAAGCCGGTCAAACGGACTTTGGCGGCCGGCGTAGTACTGAGCCCCGACTGGTTGTCGGTCCCGAAAATGATCCGGCGCGGGCAGAAGGTGATCATCCAGGCTAAGAGCACTCATTTTGCCGTAAAGATGTCGGGCCAAGCCTTGGGCGATGGGGAGGTCGGTCAGCGCATACGTGTTCGTAACGACCAGTCGGCGAGGATCGTGGAGGGCATCGTTGCCGGTCCCGGTCTCGTGCTGATCGAGATTTGAACAGCGAACAAGAAAAAAGGCGGTTTTGGCACTAAAGTCGACGGTGCGGAGGCCGATAATCTATTTAGAGGTTTTTCCGAAGAGAATACGGTCATGGAAATCAAGCTTCAAAACACGGCCGGCAGTCTTTCCGCCGGAGGGCTTCAGAGAAAACAGAGCAGAGAAGCCGCCACCGGCGAGACCTCGTCGGCACCGTTCGGCGGCGTATCCTCCGAAACATCGCTTTTACTCTCTGAAGTCAAACAGCGTTTGTTGAGCGAGCCCTCGGTTGACGAGGCAAACGTGGCCCGTATCGCAGGTTTGGTTCGTTCGGGCGAATACCAAATCGATCCGCAGCGGGTGGCCGAGAAGCTGATCACGACGGAACGCATGCTTCCCGAATTTTCGTGATGATGCGCCACCAGGAACTCCGCGAATTGCTCCGGCAAACACTGGACGGGCTCGGCGAAATGTCGAGGGTGCTCCAAGACGAGGCGCGATGTCTCGCGCTTCGTGACCCCGATGCATTGGAGCAGGCTGCGTCGAAGAAACAGAAGCTGGCTTTTCGGCTAGACGAGCTGGTTGCCCGGCAGAGCGATTTTCTCCGCGCCCGCGGCTTGCCGTCGAACGGATCCGACTTCGATACTTTCCTGCTTCGACTCGATTCGGAACTACCCGACGCGGAATCCCTCCGCGCCGAATGGCTAGAAATAGTGCGTCTCGGCTCCGTTTGCAGAAAGCAGAACGAGCTTAACGGCGCTTATATCGGGCTTTTGCAGCGCCATGTCGATTCCAGTTTGAATTTTTTCCACGGTACCTCATCAGCGGATACGACCTATGGGCCAGATGGATCGACGCGCCGTGGAGAGATTTCGCGCCGGTCGTTTTCGGTTTAGAGCCTATCCCAGTAGGCCGTTCGCCTTAAGCCGTGCGACTTAGCTCGGGACAGGTTTGTCTAAGGGTTTTCTGAGCCTACTGAGATAGGCTCTTGGTACGCGTCAAGTCGGCGTCGCCGTACGCCGTCGCCGCCAACCATAGCGACTAACGCGTCAATCGGCGGCCGTGTCGGCAATCCCAGTCCTTTCTTTCAGACCGATTCTCGCCGACGCCGTGGTGGCCCTCAGGGTTGGCGCCGGGCACCCATTGAATTTCTCCGTCGTCCTTTTTCTTGCGAAAGTAGACGACCGGTCGTATATTGTCGGCATGGCTCGAATCGGCAACAAACGAATTATCCGCGAAAAGCTGCTGGACCAGGGGGTCGCCATGATCATGGAACATGGCTATCACGGTACAGGTCTACAGGATTTACTATCCAGCGTCCAGGTTCCGAAGGGGTCGTTTTATAACTATTTCGCCAGCAAGGACGAGTTCGGGGCGGAGGTCGTTCAGCACTATATAGAGCCGTTCATTCGGCAACTAGGCGATTACTTGAGCCGTCCGGAGCTCGATGCGCTGTCCGCGATGAAGCGTTATTTCCGCGATTTGGTCGAGGAACTGGAGCGGCGGCAGTTCAAGGGGGGCTGTTTGCTGGGCAACCTGATCGGTGAGATCGGAGACACCAACGAGACGTGTATGGCAGCTCTCAGGGACGCTTTTCACCGCTACCGGGACAAGTACACGGAAGGTTTGGCTCGCGCCCAGGCGGAAGGAACCGTACGCGCCGATTTGTCTGCCGAGACCATGGCGGATTTGCTCTCCGACAGCATGCAGGGCGCTTTGTTGCGGATGAAGGTCGAGCGCTCGGTGCGACCGCTTGAGAGCTGCTTGAGCCATTTGCTCGACGATTATTTCAAACCGAAGAATGATTGAAGGCCAGGAGGTTATGCAATGAGCAAGCTGGAAATAAGTGAGAAGAAAACGGCTCGGGCGGTTCGCGCTGTGTCGCTGGGATTGGCATCCGCTTTGGCAATGGCGGTTGCGGGCATGGTTTCCGTCAACGCGGACGAGACCTGTTTATCGCCGTACATGGCCAAAATTACGTGGCAGGAAGATTTCGCATACATTTGGACTCTCGGTGCCATCGGCGTCGGCGATGAGCAGGACAAGTTGGTGACCGTGGACGTCAACCCGAAATCGCCCAAATACGGGAAAGTGGTAGACAGTCTCTCAGTAGGCGGCCGCAACGAAGCGCACCACTCGGATTTCACGGACGACCGGAATTATCTTTGGGCCGGAGGATTGGACACCAGCAAGATTTTCATCTTCGACGTCCATAGCGATCCGGCGAAACCCAAGCTGCATAAAACGATTACCGATTTTGTGGCGAAAAGCGGCGGGGTGGTCGGGCCGCACACGTTTTATGCCTTGCCCGGACGCATGCTGATCACGGGTCTCTCGAACAACAAAGATCACGGCGGCCGGACCGCGATAGTCGAATACACCAACCAGGGTGATTACGTCGCGACTTACTGGATGCCTACCGACAGCGATCTGCGCGGTGCCGTGAAAACGGGCAAGTATGCGGACGGTTACAACTACGACGCGCGCGCGTTGCCGAGGCGAAACGTACTGATTTCTTCGTCCTTCACCGGTTGGAACAACTACATGATGGACTTCGGCAAATTGCTGTCCGACAAGGAAGCGATGAAGCACTTCGGCAATACAGTGGTGGTTTGGGATTTGCACGGCCGCAAGCCGAAGAGGGTGCTCGATGTGCCTGGTTCGCCCTTGGAAATACGGTGCGCCTGGGTAGAGTCCCACAACTACTGCTTCACCACGACGGCGCTCACGTCCAAGATCTGGCTGATCTACGAGGACGACAAGGGCGAGTGGCGAGCCAAGGAAGTCGCCGATATCGGCGATCCGTCGAAGGTGCCGTTGCCGGTCGACATTTCGATTTCCAACGACGACAAACGGCTTTGGGTGAATACCTTCATGGACGGCAACACCCGCGCGTTCGACATCTCGAATCCGCACAAACCCGTGCAAATCTACGAGAAGCACATCGGCGCCCAAGTCAATATGGTGTCGTCGAGCTGGGATGGGAAGCGGCTTTATTACACCTCGTCGCTGCTTGCCAACTGGGACAAGAAGGGCAAGGACAACGAACAGTTCCTGAAGCTCTATCACTGGGACGGCAAGGAGCTGAAAGAGCAGTTCGCCATCGACTTCTACAAGGAGAAGCTTGGACGTCCCCATCAAGTACGCTTCGGTGCTTACGCCCTTTACAAGAGCGCGGCGGAAGGGCGCCCAGCGGAGCTCTTCTGGGAATTGCGGCGCCGCTGAATGACGAATACCGGGGTTGCCAACGTGACCCCGGTTAGTGACGATTTTTTGACGACCCGCGTTATTCCACAAGTGGAGGATGATATGCCCAAGTATCTAATCGAACGCGATATTCCCGAAGCGGGAAAACTGTCCGAGCAGGAGTTGCGTGCTATTTCGCAGAAATCGTGCAGCGTACTGAACCGTCTGGGGCCGCAAATCCAGTGGGTGCAGAGTTATGTCACGGACGATAAGGTCTATTGCGTCTACATCGCGCCAAACGAAGATATGATCCGGCAGCATGCCCAGGAGGGCGGCTTCCCGGCCAATCGGATTTCGGAGATCAAGACGGTGATTGATCCGACAACCGCCGAGTGACGTAGTTTTGCCGAAAGGGCGGGGATGCATCGTTTCCGTGCGCATCCGGCCCATTCCCCGCAACGCTATTTGACCCGCATCCCCGGCTGCGCGCCTTCATCCGGAAACAGTACGTACGGTCCGCCGCGCTCGTCGCTCGCGGCGAGCACCATTCCTTCCGACAGACCGAACTTCATCTTGCGCGGAGCGAGATTCGCGACCATCACCGTCAATTTCCCTTCCAATTGCGCCGGATCGTAAGCCGACTTGATGCCCGCGAATACCGTGCGGGTCTCGCTGCCGATATCCAGAGTCAGCTTCAGCAGCTTGTCGGCGCCTTCCACATGCTCCGCTTTGGCAATACGGGCGATGCGCAGATCGATTTTGGCGAAGTCATCGATGCCAATATATCCCCCCTCTCCCTCTGGGAGAGGGGCCGGGGGTGAGGGAGGGGAAACCGGTTTCTGGACCTGCTTTTGGTCAGCGGTCAGCGCGAGCCATATCATTTCCGCCACCGCCTCGGTTTGTGCCAGAACTTCATTGCTCCAAAAACGCAATACGCGAATGCCATGGGCAGCCAAGAGCCGAGTCCGTTCTGTGTCATAGTGCACTTGCTCGAAGTGTTGGCTTCCGTCGATTTCGACGCACAACTTCGCTTCGGGACAGAAAAAGTCCAATATGTAGCGCTTTCCGCCTAACTCTACGGAGTGCTGACGACGGAATTTGGCATTGGCGATGCGGCGATCCCTTAGCAGGTTCCACATCCTGGTTTCCGCGTCGTTGGCGGTTTTTCTCAACTGCCGCGCGTAGGCCAGTAAATCTTCGGGAATCTTGGCAGGACGCAGGGCGCCCTCACCCCCAGCCCCTCTCCCAGAGGGAGAGGGGAGTGTTGCTATGTGCTGTTGATGTTCGGCGTGACGCTGCTGGGAATGGGGTTCCGGCTCGACGGCGGTTTGCAAGCTCTGTTTGTTGGCTTCCACGAGGGACTCGATTTGTTTAGGGTCGATCCGGGTTAAAAGGTGTTGGTAAGGCTTTATCGTGCGGCCTGCCAACGACTTATCCAAATCAGACCAAGAAAGCGGCCCGATTTGAAGGAAATCTTCAACTTTCTTGGCGATTTCAGGTAGTAACGGCTTTACATATATGGTCAAAATTCGAAACGCTTCGATTGTTGCGGAACATACCCAGTGTACTTCGGGAAGATTTTCAGGAACTCTTGCCAATTCCCAGGGCTTGGCATCGTTGAAGAATTTATTGACTTCATCCGCAACAGCCATTATTTCTCTGACCGCTCTTGAGAAGTCGCGCTGCTCATAAGCTTCGGCGATCCGTTGGGCAGGTCTTTTCACCGCATCGCTCGTCAAAACATTTTTATATGGCAACTTGGGAGTCAAGTCAGAACTTAATGCTTCGCCGACTTCTGGCATAAGGTTCTGGTCAAGAATAACCCCGTTAAAAAGGCGATGAACGAATCCCGCCGCTCGACTCGCGATATTGACGTATTTCCCCACCAAATCACTATTCACCCGCGCCACGAAATCTTCCAAATTGAGATCGATGTCCTCCATCGTCCCATTCAGCTTGCAGGCGTAGTAATAGCGCAGCCATTCGGGGTTTAGGCCCTGCTGGAGATAGCTTCCGGCGGTGATGAAAGTGCCGCGGGATTTGGACATCTTCTCGCCGTTCACGGTCAGGAAGCCGTGGGCAAAGATCTTGCTCGGAGTGCGGAAATCGGAGTGTTCCAGCATCGCCGGCCAGAACAGCGCATGGAAATACAGGATGTCCTTGCCGATGAAGTGGTAAAGCTCGGTGTCGGAATCCTTGTTCCAGTACTGCTCGAAATCGAGATTCAGCCGCTCGCACAAATTCTTGAAGCTGCCCATGTAGCCAATGGGCGCGTCCAGCCAGACGTAGAAGAACTTGCCGGGCGCGTCGGGTATTTCGAAGCCGAAATAGGGCGCGTCGCGAGAGATGTCCCAGTCGGCCAGTCCCGCCTCGAACCATTCCGCCATCTTGTTGGCGGCTTCCTCCTGCAAGTGGCCGGCGCGGGTCCAGGTCTTGAGGAAGTCCTCGCATTTCCCGAGCTTGAAAAAATAATGCACCGATTCCTTCCGTACCGGGGCGGCGCCGGAAACGGCGGAATAAGGGTTGATGAGGTCGGTCGGCGAATAGGTGGCGCCGCAGGCTTCGCAGGAATCGCCGTATTGGTCCTTGGCATGACAACGCGGACATTCGCCCTTGATGAAACGGTCCGGGAGAAACAGTTCCTTGACCGGATCGTAATACTGCTCGATCGAGCGCGCTTCGATCAGTCCCCGTTCTTTCAGCCGGCTATAGATGGTTTCGGCCAGTTGCCGGGTTTCTTCCGAATGGGTCGAGTAATAATTGTCGAACTCGATGTGAAAGCCGGTGAAATCCCGCAGATGTTCGCCATGAACCCGTCGAATCAGTTCCTCCGGGGTGATGCCTTCTTTTTCGGCCCGAAGCATGATCGGCGTGCCGTGGGTGTCGTCGGCGCAAACGTAATAGCACCTATTGCCGCGCATTTTCTGGAATCGCACCCAGATGTCGGTCTGAATGTATTCGACCAGATGGCCCAGGTGGATCGGGCCGTTGGCATAGGGCAGGGCGCTGGTGACGAGAATCGTTCGATGGCTGGTCATGTGGCGAAATGCAATGTTTTCAAGGATCGCGCGATTATCCCACATTTGGGCCCGGCATTCAGAGGCGTACGATAACGGGGACGGTTGAACGCCTCGGCGTCGTCGATCGGACGAGCCGCGGCCATTAAGCTTCGGGGGCAATTGTGTAGAATAACGGCTTATTTGGCCCGAGATGCCGGAGATTTGAATGCCGCTCGCTCAATCTGATATCGAGAATGCCCTTAGGACCTTGGTGGACCCCAATCTCGATCGGGATTTGGTCTCCGCCAAGTCGATCAAGAAAATCGAAATAGAGGATTCCCGGATTCGGGTGAAAGTGGCTCTCGGTTATCCGGCGGCCAGTTTCCATGCCGAGCTCAAGCGCCAGATCGAAGAGAAACTGCGTTCGGAAACCCGCGCTGCCGAGGTGTCGGTCGAAGTCGTCACGGAAATCGTTTCCCACGCGGTCCAGAAAAACCTGAAGCCGATGCCGGGCGTCAAGAATATCATCGCGGTCGCTTCCGGCAAGGGCGGCGTCGGCAAATCGACGGTCGCCGTTAATCTGGCGTTGGCTTTGGCGGCGGAAGGCGCGCGGGTCGGTGTTCTGGACGCCGATATCTACGGACCGAGCCAGCCGCTCATGCTGGGGCTTTCGGGACGTCCTCAGACCGAAGGCGGAAACAAGCTGATCCCGATGGTCGCGTACGGCGTGCAATCCATGTCCATAGGTTACCTGGTGGACGAGGATGCGCCACTGATATGGCGCGGCCCCATGGTAACCGGCGCCTTGCAGCAACTGCTCAAGGACACCAAATGGGACAACCTGGATTATTTGATCGTCGACTTGCCGCCCGGCACCGGCGACACTCAATTGACGCTCGCCCAGCAGATTCCCGTATCCGGCGCGATCATCGTGACCACGCCCCAGGACATCGCCTTGTTGGATGCCCAGAGAGGACTCAAGATGTTCGAAAAAGTGGGCGTGCCGGTCCTCGGTATCGTCGAAAACATGAGCGTTCACATCTGCTCGAACTGCGGCCATGCCGAGTCGATTTTCGGCGAAGGCGGGGGTGAGAAGATGGCTCGGAAATACGGCGTCGAGTTACTCGGCTCTTTGCCGCTCGATATCAGCATTCGAAAGAACGCGGATAGCGGCCATCCGACCGTGGTCGCCGAGCCGGACAGCAAGCCGGCGCAAATCTACAAGGACGTCGCTCGAAAGATGGCGGCCCGACTGGCTTTGAAAGCGAAGGATTACAGTGCGCGCTTCCCCACTATCACCATTGTCAACGACTAGCATGGGCATCAAATCGGACCGCTGGATCCGCCGCATGGCGGAGGAATATGGGATGATCGAGCCCTACGAGCCTCGGCAAGTGAGGGAAGTGGAGAATTCCCGGGTCATCTCCTACGGTACATCGAGTTACGGTTACGACATCCGGTGCTCGAACGAATTCAAGATTTTCACCAACATCAATTCCGCGATCGTTGATCCGAAGAACTTCGACGAAAACAGCTTCGTCGATGTCATCTCGGATGTCTGCATCATCCCGCCCAATTCGTTCGCTCTTGCGAGGACCGTCGAATATTTCCGAATTCCGCGCGATGTGTTGACCATCTGTCTCGGGAAATCGACCTACGCCCGCTGCGGAATCATCGTCAACGTAACGCCTTTGGAGCCGGAGTGGGAGGGGCACGTGACGCTCGAATTTTCGAATACCACGCCGCTGCCCGCCAAGATTTACGCCAATGAAGGGGTGGCTCAGGTGTTGTTCATCGGCGCCGACGAGATTTGCGAAGTGTCCTACAAGGATCGAGGCGGGAAATATCAGGGACAGACGGGCGTGACCCTGCCCAAGACCTAGCAAGCAGATACCGGTACCGGCGATTGCTTCCGAGACAGAGATTGTTACGAGTTGACTGAGAGTTAAGACCATGGCCGATATGTCCGCTTTATTCGCGGAAGCTCAAACCTATATTCCCGGCGGCGTCAATTCGCCGGTTCGTGCGTTCAAAGGCGTTGGCGGAACCCCGGTCTTCGTGGAACGTGCGGAAGGCCCTTATCTTTTCGGTTCGGATGGACGCCGCTACATCGATTACGTCGGCTCCTGGGGGCCCATGGTCGTCGGGCACGCCCACCCGGAAGTCTTGAAGGCCGTACACGAAGCCGTGGGTCGCGGATTGAGCTATGGCACTCCCACGCCTATCGAAACCTCGATGGCGAAAAAATTGTGCGAGCTGGTGCCGTCCTTGGACATGGTGCGCATGGTGAATTCCGGCACCGAAGCGACCATGAGCGCCATCCGACTGGCACGCGGCTACACGGGCCGGGACAAGATCGTCAAGTTCGAAGGTTGCTACCACGGCCATTCGGATTCTCTTCTGGTCAAGGCGGGCTCCGGCGCGTTGACGCTGGGCGTGCCGAGTTCGCCCGGAGTTCCGGCTTGTCTGGCCGAACACACGATTACGCTCTCGTTCAACGACGGAGAAAGTGTACGCGAAGTGTTTGCGCGCTTGGGCGGAGAGATCGCCTGCATTATCGTGGAGCCGGTGGCCGGCAACATGAACTGCGTGCCCCCGAAGCCGGGTTTCTTAGAGACGCTTCGAGAGGTTTGCGAGGCTCACGGCTCGGTGCTGATCTTCGACGAAGTCATGACCGGATTCCGCGTCGCGCTCGGAGGAGCCCAGGCGCATTACGGTATCTCGCCCGATTTGACCACGCTCGGCAAAGTCATCGGCGGCGGCATGCCGGTCGGCGCTTTCGGCGGGCGGCGCGACATCATGGAAAAACTGGCTCCGCTAGGCCCCGTTTATCAAGCCGGGACTTTGTCCGGCAATCCGGTGGCCATGGCGGCTGGACTGAAGACTTTGGACTTGATTTCCGTTCCCGGCTTTTTCGAAAGCCTCAGCGAAAAAACCCGCTATCTCGTCGATGGTCTTCGAGAGCGGGCTTCGAAAGCCGGTATTCCGTTCACGGCCAACCAGGTCGGCGGCATGTTCGGCCTCTTTTTCACCGGCGAGCCTGTCGTCGACAGCTTCGGACAAGTCATGGGCTGCGATCGGGAGCGTTTCAAGTGCTTTTTCCATGCCATGCTGGATGAGGGCGTTTATTTCGCGCCTTCCGCGTTCGAGGCTGGTTTCGTTTCGGCCGCCCATGATTTCGAAATCTTGGATCAAACACTACGGGCGGCAGAGCGCATCTTTAGTCGACTTTGAGCTTTGAAACCGTTTATGCATGGATCGCGCTGCATCCTCACTATGCCGGCTTGGCGGTCTTCCTGATCGCTATGGCCGAGTCGTTGGCGATAGTGGGGCTGTTGGTTCCCGGCGTCGCCATGATGTTCGCGGCCGGCGCGCTGGTCGGCGCGGGAGCGCTCAGTTTCGCCCCGATCTGTGCCTACGCGATCGCCGGCGCGGTGGTCGGGGACGGGATCAGCTTCTGGCTGGGACGGCGCTACCGCGATCGAGTGTCGTCGCTGTGGCCGTTCACGCGCTATCCGGGGATGATAGCCCGCGGCATCGATTATTTTCACCGCTACGGGGGGCGCAGCGTATTGTTCGGTCGCTTCGTCGGCCCCATTCGGGCGGTCATTCCGCTGGTTGCGGGAATGCTGGCGATGCCGGCGCGGCGATTCGTTTACATCAACGTATTATCCGCCGTACTTTGGGGGCCGGCGTATTTGTTGCCGGGTATGGCCTTCGGCGCATCGCTCGAACTCGCTTCGAAAGTCACCGGGCGCTTGGCGGGCCTGTTGATTGCCCTGCTCGTGGTCCTATGGTTCGGAGCCTGGCTGAGCAAGCATCTCTATCTCTACTTCCAACCCCGCGCGCACCAGCTCATCCTCGCGACGTTCGACCTTAGCCGGGAGCACCCGCTGCTCGGACGGCTCACCGCGCCTCTGATCGACCCACAACGGCGCGATTACGCGGGTCTCGCCGTGTGGGCGGCCATTTTAGGCGTGGCGGCCTGGTTGGCCTGTTATTTCGTGCCGGCCGACCTGGTTCCCGTGTCCCTGGAAGCCTGGCGGACGCCTTGGTCCGATTATGCCTTGATCGTCTTCGAGGAATTGGGCGAAACCTCCGCCGTTTCGGTTTTTTCGACGGCCGTGCTCGGCTGGCTGTTGTTCCGTAAGCAGACCGTCGCCGGGGCGCATTTTCTGTGGGCTCTGGTTTTCGCATTGGTCGTCGGGATGGCCTGCCGCCATGTCGCGGACAATCCGCTGATCGACGCCCATGTGCTGAACGGCGGCGCGGTATACGGCTTTGTCGCCGTACTGACCGCTGATAGCGCGACGCCGCGTTGGCGCTGGTTGATCTATTCCGCTGCGACCCTGCTGGTCACCGTGATCGCCTTTGCTCGCGTTTATGCGGATACGGGCGAATTTCTCGCGGTGTGCTTTACCTTGTCGTTCGTTCTGGTTTGGCTGATCCTGTTGGGCGTAGCCTATCGGCGCCATCGGGATGGCGATACGCCGATCACGGGTTTAACCTCGATCGCGATGGCTTGCTTGCTTGGGATGGGCGTGTTCGTTTGGTACAGCCACTCGGTCGAAGAGTTTTCTTACCGGCGGCCGCTTTTGAGCGTGGACGAGGATCAATGGCTCGAACGGGGCTGGCGGTTCTTACCGGCCTATCGCGTGAAAACGGTCGGGCGGCCCGAACAGCCCTTGAGCATTCAATGGGCGTCGTCGATCGACACGATCCGTTCCGAGTTGGCCAAGCTCGGCTGGCAAGAGCCTAAGCCCTTGACGCCGACGCAAGCGCTGCACTTTCTGAATCCGCAGACCGAAATCTCGAAGTTGCCGGTTTTGCCTCATTTCAATCAAATCGACGTGGATGTTCTGCGCATGATCAAAGCCGGCGGCGAAGGACGTTGGCTGATCGTCCGTTTCTGGCCCAGCGGACAACAGTTGCAGCCGGGAGCCATTCCGATCTGGCTGGGAAGCGTCGCCTTTCTGGAAGAGCGCAATGTTTTCGGTATCCTGAAATTCTCGGAAGAAGCGACAAACGGTAGAGATGCGCTGGAAATCCTTAGCGAGGAGCTTCGGTCGCTTCGTCAGCTCTTGTTGCGGGTCAATGAGAGCGACCAGACCGTCGTACTGCTTCCCCCGTAATTCCCGAGCGTTCCGGAAACATCGAGCGGATGGAAAAAACAGTTTGGATGGCCGATATCGACAAGCTTTCGCCGTCTATCGCGCTGGCTGTCGGCATGGCTTTTGGTCTGGCCGTGGGATGGTTGATTACCTCCCTGCGCCAGCGGGGACATCACCCGGAATTGTGCCGGCGGTCGGCTGAACAGCAGGCGGAGCGTATTGCTCAGTTGAGCGAGGAACTGGCCGCTCGGCAAGGTCAAGTTTTTTCGCTGAACACTAGGGTGGTCGTCGCCGAAGAAAGAGCCGCCCGCATCCCGCTGCTGGAAAGCGAGATCAAATCCCATCTACAAACCATCGCGGAGCTGCACCGTAGTTTGCAGGAGCAGATCGCCCGTCGTACCGCGTTCGAGCAACAGACGGCGCGAGTGCCCGCACTGGAGGCGGAATTGGCGGAAAGAAACGAGCAACTCCAATCCTTGCGGGCCGAAGCCGCGGAACTCAAGGCACGTCTGGAGAACGAAAGGCAGAACACGGAAGAAAAGCTGGCGCTGCTCCGTAATGCAGAGGTTCAACTGTTCGCGCAATTCGAGAATCTGGCGCAAAAAATCCTCGAAGAAAAGACGCGGAAGTTCACCGAGCAAAACAGGAACCAACTCGATGGCGTATTGAACCCGTTTCGCGAGCAACTCCAGGATTTCCGCAAGAAGGTGGACGAAATGCATCTCCACGATGCCAAGGATAGGGCATCGCTGCGGCAGGAGCTCGAGAGTCTCCGCCAGCAGACCCAGCGCATCAATCAGGAAGCGGTCAATTTGACGCGCGCCCTGAAAGGGGACAAGAAGCTGCAAGGCGCCTGGGGTGAGCTGATTCTGGAACGGGTGCTGGAACAGTCGGGTTTGCGCAAGGGTGTCGAATACGAGACCCAAGGCGGGTACCGAGACGGCGACAATCGTTTGTTTCGGCCCGATGTCATCGTGCATTTGCCGGAAGGGAAGGACATCATCATCGATTCCAAGGTGTCGCTGGTTGCGTATGAACGCTGCTGCGCCTTGGACGACGGGCCCGAGCGGGAGCTCGCGGTGCGCGAGCATGTTCAGGCCGTGCGCAACCACATCAAGACCTTGGCGCAAAAAGACTATTCCGGCTTGACCGGGTTGCGCTCGCTCGATTTCATTCTGCTGTTCATGCCGATCGAGTCGGCGTTCATGCTGGCATTCCAACACGACGACCAGCTGTTTTCGGATGCGTTCGCCAGCAATATCGCGGTGGTGACGCCGACCACACTCCTCGCGACGCTGCGCACTATAGAAAACATCTGGCGCTACGAGCGCCGAAACGAAAACGCGAAGTTAATCGCCGACAAAGCTAGCTCGATCTACGACAAATTGCGTGGTTTCGTGGAAGATTTGGAAAAGCTGGGCATCCAGCTCGGCAATGCTCACAAAACCTACGACGACGCGATGAACAAATTGACCCGTGGGCGCGGTAACTTGATCCGGCAGGCCGAAAGTTTCGTCGAGCTAGGCGCCAAGGTGAATAAACGGCTTCCGAAAAGTATTTTGGAGCGAATCGACCTGGAAGCCGAAGACGACACGTACACCGCACTCAGGCTGGAACTTCCGGCAATTGGAGAAGCGAGCGACTCGTCCGAAGGATAACCCTGGAAACGGCGGTTCGCCCGCCGTTAAATCGGGTAGGTCGCGTCTTCAGCCGAAAAG
>DYIL01000038.1 GCA_020723665.1 Methyloversatilis universalis | reverse complement strand
CGTGCGAAGCACGGCCCTTCGACCAGGCTCAGGACAGGTTTGTCCCAGCGGGAGAAGGCTTATTCAGAGCTTCCTTAACGGAACGATCCGCCGCGATCAAATCGCCATGACGAACTTCGCGATCTGGAAATACAAGATCAAGCCGAAGGTATCGACCAGCGTCGTCACGACCGGAGCGCTCACGACCGCTGGATCGATACCGAAACGCCGCGCCAACAGGGGCATTCCGGAACCAACCAGTGTCGCAAGGACACAGATCGCAATCAGGGTCAGCGATACCGTCGCCGCCAATCCCGGCTCGAACAGCAGTAACACCGGAACATAAGCGAGCGCTGCCACGGCGGTGCCGAGCGCTATTCCGACGCGCGCCTCGCGAAACACGACCCGACCCAGCCCCACGCCGTCAAGATCGCCGAGGGCCATGGCCCGGACGACGGTGGTCGCGGATTGGGCTCCGCAGTTGCCGCCAATGCCGATCAGGAGGGGTATAAAAACCGAAAGACTGATCGCCTGCTCCAGCAGCGATTCGAAAACGGTTATCACATTAACCGTCAAAGTGCCAGCCAGCGCGAGCAGCAATAACCAGACGAAACGGGCCCGCGCCAGACCCAGAAGAGTGATGGAAAAATAAGGGCGATCCACCGGCTCGCTTGCGCCGGCCCGGGCAAAATCCTCGTCTTGCTCCAACTGAATGACATCCATGGCGTCATCCACTGTGATCAAGCCGAGTAGATGCCGATCGTCGTCCACCACGGGAAGCGCCAGAAGGTCCGCCTCCTGAATCAGACGAGCCACATGTTCCTGATCGGTTTCAGGGCTTACCATGGGCACCTGATCCAACATCACCTCCGCCACCTGCTGGTCCGCATCGGCCAGCACCAGAGCGCTGAGCATCGCTAATCCAACCAGTCGCCCATCGGCATCGAGGACCGGCAGTACATTCACGGTACCGGCACCGCGGCCCTCTCGGTGGATCAGAGCCAAGGCTTCCCGCACCGAAAACTCCGGGCGAAGCGGCAGATACTCCGGATTCATGATATGGCCGGCGCTTCCCGTGGGGAAGGCGAGCAATTTGCGGGTCAGACGCCGTTCGCGGGAGCTGAGGCGGGCCAGCAACGCCTGGCCTACCGGCTCAGGCAAGGTGTCCAGCAGGCGAACTCGATCGTCCGGATCGAGGTCTTCCAGCAATCGATTGACTTCGTAATCGCGCAGAAACGCCAGCACCTCCTTCTGCAGCGGCGCTTCGAACTGTTCGAAAACGGCCCGAGCCACCTCTGGCGCACAGCGCGACAACGCCTCCGCCCGCTGCCGGGGCTCCATCCGCCGCAACGCGTTCACGGCACCGATTGTGTTTTCGGGCATTTCCTCGCCCGAGGCCAACGAGCCGCTCTGAGAATCCGTTATTTCCCAAATAGTTGCCTATCTTAAGGAAGCTCTGAACAAGTTGATTCCGTTCACGCCCTTCGACAGGCTCAGGACAGGCCTGCCGAAGGACTTAATCAGAGCTTCCTTAAGGTGTTTCCACACCACTCTGCACCGAGCCAAGGGTCCCCTTGTATCCCCTGTTTTGCTGGGGCCATTCCAGGCGCCTCATTCTTGGACAACCGCCATATAAAATATCGCTCAACGATCCGCGTAAAACGGCATTATCTTTCTCGATCTGAAAGTCTTGCTCCGCGGGCGATGAAGCGAAATTTCCGGCCGTGCCAGCCGCCGATCCCCCGCACGCCTTCCGGATCGCGGGACCAGTCAGGTCTTAAGCCCCGTGCCGCGCCTAAGCAGCACCAGGCTCCAGATGACGAGAACCGAGATGGCGCCTCCAATGATGAGAAACGCCGTACGGATGTCCACGTCGGAAATTTCCACAAACCCGTAACGGAAGGCATTGATCATGTAGAGAATCGGATTTGCGAGGGATATTTTCCGCCACAGGTCGG
Organism: Methyloversatilis universalis; assembly: GCA_020723665.1. Taxonomy (GTDB): domain Bacteria; phylum Pseudomonadota; class Gammaproteobacteria; order Methylococcales; family Methylococcaceae; genus Methylocaldum. The sequence goes on along the minus strand of DYIL01000038.1, from coordinate 32,943 downwards.
GCAGGAGTTCGATGGAATAAAAGACGCCGCCCAGATAAACCAGCGGGGTGAGCACGAAATTCGGAACGATGGAGATATCGTCGAAGCTGTTCGCGTAAATGGCATTGATGAAGCCCGCCAGCGAAAACAGGGCCGCGGTCATAAGGAAAACGCTCGCGACGAGGCAGGGATGCGCCGGCCGAATATCGGTGAAGAAGATGCCGACGATGCCGACCACCCCGCCTACCGCGAATCCGCGGGCTATTCCCCCGCCGACGTAGCCCGCGAGTATGATCCAGTTGGGTATCGGTGAGATGAGCAATTCTTCGATGTTCCGCTGGAACTTGGTGGAATAGAAGGACGCTACGACATTGCCGTAGGCGTTAGTGATGACCGACATCAATATGACGCCCGGCACGATATAGTCGACGTAAGACATCCCAGCCATGGGGCCTACCCGCCCGCCGATCAAGGTGCCGAAAATCAGAAAATAGAGCGAGGTGGTGATCGCCGACGGCAGGATGGTCTGCGGCCAAATCCGGACGAAACGGTAAATCTCCTTGAAGAGAATAGTCTTGAAAGCAATCAGGTAAGGCATGCTGTTATCGTTTGTCGGGCAATCCTCTCAAGCGGTTTTCCGTGTCGCGTCAACGCGCTGGTTTTCCACCAGATCGATGAACAACTGCTCCAGCCGATTCGCGGCATTGCGCAGGCTCACTACCTCAAGCCCTTGCGCGGCAAGCTGATCGAGCAAGCTGTGCAGTCCGAGCTCCAAGGGCACATCCACGGCCAGCGTATGGTCCTCGAGCGGCTGCAGTTGATAGCCCTCGATCGCCGGAACGAATGACGCGGCATTTCTCAGTTCCAGAATATAGCGATTGGTATGGAGCTTTCTCAGCAAACTCGCCATCGCATTGTGTTCGACGATATGTCCGTGATTGATGATGGCAATGTGGCGGCACAGATTTTCGGCTTCTTCAAGGTAATGGGTCGTCAGTATGATCGTGGTGCCTTCCTGGTTGATTTTCCTAAGAAACTCCCACATCGAGCGGCGAATCTCGATATCCACGCCGGCGGTGGGCTCGTCGAGAATGAGAAGCCTCGGCGCATGAACCAAAGCCCGCGCGATCATCAGGCGACGTTTCATGCCCCCGGACAGATGGCGCGAAACGCTGTTTCGTTTGTCCCAGAGGCCAAGCTGGGTCAAGCACTCCTCCGCACGCCGCAACGCCTCTTTCCGGCGTATCCCGTAATACCCGGCCTGGTTGACGACGATATCCAGAACCTTTTCGAACTGGTTGAAATTGACCTCCTGCGGCACCAGGCCGATACAGCGCTTGGCGGCTTCCCGCTCCGTGTCGAGATCGTGACCGAAGACTTCGACCGTACCGCTGGTCTTCCTAACCAGGGAACTGACGATGCCGATCGTCGTCGACTTTCCGGCTCCGTTCGGCCCCAAAAGCGCGAAGAAATCTCCCGCTTTCACGTCGAGATCGATGCCTTTTAGAGCCTCGAAGCCGTTGCGGTAGGTTTTCCGCAGATTGCGAATGGACAGTGCGTTCATTTCGGCTGTTTTTGCCGGCGATATTTGTAAAAATACGGCGAGACGCGAGGCCTCCGGCTTCGACAACAGGAGTTGGCGCCTCGGTTAACCGCGAGATTGTAACAAATACCACCCTCGCTAATACCCTCCTTTCCCCTCCAAGAAATCCATGAGTCAATCGCAGAAACATCCTCCCGAGCAGGTCGCGGCCGTGGATCTCGGCTCCAACAGTTTTCACATGGTGGTGGCGAAGCTTCGGGCCGGCGAACTGATCATCGTCGACCGGCTGCGCGAAATGGTCAGGCTGGGTGCGGGGCTCAACGCCCAGAGGCATTTGACTGAGGAGGCGCAGCAGCGAGCCCTCGCCTGCCTCGATCGTTTCGGCCAAAGGCTCCGCGATCTGCCGCCGGGCAGCGTCCGGGCCGTGGGCACCAATACCTTGCGGGCGGCGCGCAACGCCGGGCAGTTTCTGACCCAGGCCGAAAAAGCACTGGGACATCCGATCGACATCATCTCCGGCATCGAGGAAGCCCGGCTGATCTACGCCGGCGTCGCTCAAAGCCTGTCGACGGACGGCAGGCGGCGGCTGGTGGTGGACATCGGCGGTGGCAGCACCGAATACGTCATCGGTGTGGACAAGATTCCGCTTCGCAAAGAGAGCGTACGGATGGGCTGCGTATCCATGAGCCTCGCCCATTTTCCCGACGGCAAGATTACCGGCAAGCGCTTCAAGAATGCGGTCATTGCGGCCCAATACGAGTTGGAGCCTTTCGCATACACCTTTCGCGGTGACCACTGGGACGAAGCCGTGGGCACATCGGGAACCGCGCGGGCGATACGAAAAATAGTCGTCGGCCGCGGCTGGAGCAAGGACGGCATCACTCTGGAAGGGCTCGACCGGCTGGCCGAAACGCTCCTGAATCTCGGACGGGTCGATAAATCCGGGTTCCCGGACCTCAACCCGGACCGATACCCGATTTTCCCTGGCGGCCTCGCTATTTTGTACGCGACCTTCAAGGCGCTCGGCATCCGGGAGATGCGGGTTTCCGACGGTGCTTTGCGGGAAGGTTTGCTTTACGACCTACTCGGCCGAATCTATCACGACGATATCCGAAGCCGCACAGTGGCGGCGCTCGCGACCCGCTATCACGTCGATTTGCAGCAGGTCGGCCGTATTCAGGATACCCTGAAAACTTTTCTGGACCAGATTCCGTCGATCGGCAGCATCGATCGAGAAACGGCCGAACAATGGCTGAACTGGGCGGCTAGCCTGCACGAAATCGGCCTGGACATCGCGCACAGCCAATATCACAAGCACAGCGCCTATATCATCGAAAACGCCGATCTCCCCGGCTTTTCCCGCCAAGATCAAGTCCTCTTGGCTACCTTGGTGCGACTGCACCGAAGGAGATTCCAGCTCAAGCTTTTCAAGGAATTACCCCAGCCATGGAACGAGGCCGCGCGCCCTCTTGCAGTGCTATTGCGGCTCGCCATCGTTTTGAACCGCAGTCGGCACGGCAACCTGCCCGTCGACATCAAGATCGGGCTCCGTGAATCGCGAGTCGATCTACGGTTTCCGAGCCAATGGCTTGAGAGTCATCCCCTCACCACCGCCGACCTGGAGCAGGAAGCGGCCAATCTGGGAGTTGCAGGGATCGAGTTGACTTATCTGTGAGGGCTCCGGGCTAGGGGCACCGTTCAGTTACGGTGTAGGGGCGAGTTCATTCGCCGCTGCACGCGATTTGAAAATGCTCTAGCCTCACGATCGGCCAGAGGGTGCGCCTGTCGTGAGCTTATTCCCCTTCAGCTCAGTTTCTTCAGTTGCTCCAGCAGAATGGTCTGCGCCTGAATGCCGCGCGGATTATCGGTCTGTGGACGCTGATAGCTTCCGTCCGAAGCCAGCAGCCAGGCTTGGCTGTCGTCCCGGAGATAAAGGTCCAGGTCCGCACGAATACGGTCGGCCAGTTTCTTGTTCTCGATGGGAAAGCAAATCTCGACCCGGCGGAACATGTTGCGCGGCAGAAAGTCGGCGCTCGCCAAGTACACTTCCGGATGCCCGCCATTTTCGAACCAGTACACGCGGCTGTGCTCCAAGAACCGCCCGATGATCGAACGGACTTCGATGTTCTCGGATATACCGGGAATCCCAGGGCGAAGACAGCAAATCCCGCGGACGATAAGCTTGACCTCCACGCCGGCCATGGACGCGCGGTAAAGCGCCTGGATCAACTGCGGCTCCGCCACCGAATTGACCTTAATGACAATGCGGGCGGCACGGCCGGCCAACGCGTGCTCGATTTCGCGGTCGATTTTCTTGAGCAGGGCCTGGTGCAACGTAAATGGCGATTGCAAAAGTTTGTTGAGCCGCCCCACTTTGCCCAGGCTGGTAAGTTGGACGAATACCCGGCGTATGTCTTCCCCCAGTTCCTGATCGGCGGTCAAAAGCCCATAGTCGGTGTAGATGCGAGCTGTACGCGGGTGATAGTTGCCGGTGGAGAGATGCGTGTAGTACCGCAGGTGCCGACCTTCGCGCCTCAGGATAAGCAGCATCTTGGCGTGGGTTTTATAGCCTACGATGCCGTAGACCACCTGCACGCCCGCTTCCTGCAAGCGCGTCGCCAGAGAAATGTTGGCCTTTTCGTCGAAACGCGCTCTGAGTTCCACCACGACCGTAACCTCCTTGCCGGCCCGAGCGGCTCTGAGGAGCGCGTCCACGATGGGCGAATTCGGACCGGTACGGTACAAGGTCTGCTTGATGGCGACCACCTGGGAATCGTCGGCAGCCTGCCGGATCAGCTCGATCACGGGCGTGAAGGATTCGTACGGCTGGTGCAGGAGGATGTCCTGTTTCTTGATCGCCGCGAAGATGTCCCGACCGCCGGCGAGCTGTGCCGGAAATCCGGCGGTGAATGGCGGATATTTGAGATCGGGCCGATCGATCAGATCGTAGACCTCTCGGGTTCGGCTGAGGTTCACCGGGCCGTCCACCCGATAAAGCCGGTCCTCGGTGAGTCCGAACTGGCTCAACAGGAACTCGACGATCTCGTCCGGACAGTTGTCGGCCACTTCCAGCCGCACTTCGTCTCCGTAATTGCGCGTGCTCAGTTCGCCTTCCAAGGCGCGAAGCAAATCGTCGACCTCTTCTTCGTCCAAATACATTTCGCTGTTGCGCGTCACCCGGAACTGATAGCAGCCGCGCACCTTCATGCCGTAGAACAGATCATCGACGAAGGCATGAATGATGGACGAAAGAAACACGAAATCGTACGGGCCGCTCTCGGTTTCGCCTTGCGGCAACTGAATAATGCGCGGCAAAGCCCGCGGCGCCTGCAATATGGCGAGCTTGATGTCGCGCCCGAAAGCGTCCTTGCCCGATAAAGGCACGATGAAATTAAGGCTCTTGTTCAGGATGCGAGGGAACGGATGGGCGGGGTCCAGGCCGATGGGGCTTAGAATCGGCAGCAATTCTTTTTCGAAATAGGCTTTGAGCCAGGTTTGCTGGGAAGAATTCCATTCGCTCCTGCGGACGAACCGGATGCCTTGCTTCGCCAGCAAGGGCAGCAAGATTTGGTTCAATACCCGGTATTGCTCGGCCACCAATTCATGGGCACGGGCGCTGATCGCCGCCAGGGTTTCCTGGGGTGAGAGACTGTCGGGCTCGGTTTGCGTCGCCCCGATATCGGCGAGCTGAATCAAGCCCGCGGCGCGGACCTCGAAGAACTCGTCCAGGTTGGAGCAGGAAATGGAAAGGAAATTGAGCCTCTCGAGCGGCGGGGTACGTTCGTCCTTGGCTTGTTCGAGCACGCGCCGGTTGAACTCCAGAAAACTCAGCTCGCGGTTGATATAAAGCTGCCCGTCGGATAGATCTAATGAGCTCCCGCCTTCTGGCGCCGCATCCGCACGTTCCTCCGGCGGCCTTCCGGCGCCGGTCGCTTTTTTAATATCGCCGACCAGGTACTTGGCCGCCCGAATCATGCGCATGGCCTTGGCTTTATCGAATCCCGCCATTTTGACTAATTGCTCGGCGTCGGCGTTCGCCAGTTCTTCGACCGAAAAGATGCCGTGCTCGGCCAGAATGGTTCGAGTGGACTTGGTGATACCTTTTACCTGGTTGATGATCAAGCGTATCTCTCCTGATGCTTCCGATTCGGCAATCATAGCGCAACGCGGTCGGCACGGGTGCGGAAAAGCGCGGCACATCCCGGCGGCACGAACAGGGATCGGCATCGGCGCGACCGACTCCCGGAACGAGCGAGAACGAAAACGCCGGGCGATTTGGCGGCGAAACAGATCGGTCCCCGCCGCAGTCTTTGAGGAAGCTCTGATCAAGTTTCCAGTGGGAAAGGCGAACAGTGCAACTGTTGGATCCAAAAGGCCCTCACCCAACCCCATCACGCCGCACTGTCCCCGTCGGGAGCCGCAAGCGGCGCTTACCCGTGCACCCGTTCGCCGGGAGCGAACGCTAAGGTGCGAAGCACGGCCCTTCGACAGGCTCAGGACAGGTTCCCAGCGGGAGAGGTCTTATTCAGAGCTTCCTTAATCTTCTTCGAGGAAGCTCTGAACGAGCGGGACTCCTTCATGCCTTTCGACGAACTCAGGATCCCAAGCCCGGCCAAAAGGTTTGAGGAACAACCGACAAAAGGCCCTTATTCGTCCTTCGTACCTTCAAAAAGACCGCGATACTCCCCGTAACCTTCTTTTTCCAGGTCTTCCTTGGGGATAAACCGCAAGGCTGCGGAATTCATACAGAACCGTTTTCCGGTGGGCGGCGGACCGTCATCGAACACGTGACCGAGGTGGGAATCGGCATGCTTGCTGCGAACTTCGTTGCGCACCATGAACCAGGATCTGTCTTGCCGGTACACGATGTTGTCCGGCTCCAGGGGCTTGGTAAAGCTCGGCCACCCGGTTCCGGACTCGAATTTGTCGAGAGAACTGAAAAGCGGTTCGCCCGATACGACATCCACATAGATGCCCTCCCGGTGATTGTCCCAATACTCGTTGCGGAAGGCTCTCTCGGTGCCATTTTCCTGAGTCACTCTGAATTGTTCGTCGGTCAGCTTTTTGCGGAGTTCCTCCTTGTTCTCCCTCTTGAACTGAGCGGGATCCCAAGACATGGCCAGATCTCCGAAAAACAATGCGGCAAGCAATAATCCTAGAAACGGCAGTTGGACGTGCTCGAGCGTGCGGCGGGCGGGGCGCCCGGCAAGCCCGCCCTGAGCCTGGTCGAAGGGCCTGTCCTGAGCCTGGTCGAAGGGGCGCGACGCCTCCGCGGGGTAGTCTCCCGCAAGAAGGCGCAACGCCCCCAGGCGGCTCGCCCGCCGTGCAATCGGGTACGTAGCGTCTTCACCCGAAGGGTGAGATCGATGCCGGTCAGGGCGTCCACGATTCATCGAGCTTTTCCGGTGCATCGAAGCGGTCAACTGCCGTTTCCTAGGATGATAACAAGACTTTCATCACAGTCCTACGTCGGCTTTCAGACACACTGGCAGGCCCATTTCCGTTTTTCCCTCTGTGTCAACCGTTTTCGCCCTCTATGACAAAGAAAACCGGCCAAAAAATCCGTTAACGTCAAAACCGCCGGCGCGCCAGTCCGTCTAATTTTTTATGTCGTAGATTGACTGGATTTTCCGGGAGGGCCCAATGCAACCCGAGCCAAGGGGAGTCCTCACGAGAACGGCCGAAACGCTGTTGACGCTGTCGGCCGTCTTGTTTTCCGAACCAACTTTGGCGAAGGGGAACGAACTCGCTATGGTGGCAGGCGCGCTCTCTTGAAGTTTCCGACCCCGGTAGCGGTTAAAAAAGGCGTCGTTCTTAACGGGCTGGACGCCAAAATGCCTGCCCCCATCCACAAAGCCGGGCGGGATTTGGATCAGGCACGGCAAAACGCTGGTCATTACATCCGGACGGGATGGCCGACATAAAAAGGGAAGCTTGCATTACGCAGGTCTGGCCGTCGATCTTCGCTCGCGCTATTTCGTTCAGTCGATCCGCAAGAAGGTCACTCGCGAGCTACAGAGGAGTCTTAGTGGCGAATTTCAGGTCATCCGCGAAAAACACCCTATTCACGTGGAATACGATCCGTGAAGCGATAGGCTACAAAGCTGTCGGTCTCTTTCGTCGATATCCCGGCACTGCGCACTTGCCCATGAATCTGGCGGCAGTCCGCGTTTCCAAAACGCTCGTTTTGCGATAATCCCGCCATTCCGGGCGGGACGATAGGCCGCGTATGCCAAGTCGGGGCCTATACAGCCTCGGCAGCCCGATATGCCGGCTCGCGTTACGGGCCCGATGGATAACCAAAAATCCAGTTACGGGGGATTCGGCATGGCGGACCAGCATTCCAATTTAATTGACCTTCAAGCATTGAGAGCGAAGCGACTGGCGGAGAGAATAAAAACCAGTCCCGTCTTCAAGAAAAATTCGGGCGTTTCTCCTAGTGAGAAGGAAATAATTATTCTGGACTAGGATCAATCATTTTGGACCGAGGAAGCGCAGCTGCGCGACCAGTTGTCCGGCACCGGGGTCGAAGTGCAGCGGAGCGGCAATGATCTGGTCTTGAACATGCCGAACAACGTTACGTTCGCCTACAACTCCGACCAGATTTCGCCGCAAGCCGCGAGTGCGTTGACTCCAGTTGCAACAACGTTGAATCAATTTCCGGAAACTTTGCTCACCATGGCCGGGCATACCGACTCGGACGGCAACGATGCCTACAATATGGACTCATCACGCCGTAGGGCCACTGCGGTGTCCGAATTTTTGATGGCCCAGGGCGTTGTCGGAGGCCGCCTGCAAGCGATTGCAAGTGGGGGGAAGCCAGCCCGTCGCCAGCAACAGCACGGAAGAAGGCAAAGCACGCAATCGCCGGGTGGAACTATTGATTCGCCCCAATCAAGCTGCCGCGCAGCAACAGCCCGCACCACCGCAAAATCAAGGCTATTATCCCCCTCCGGCCGGAACCCAGCCGCAACAGCCGAGCAGCTATCCTCAACCGGGTACGAACTCCTATCCGCAACAACCGGGCGGTTATCTCCAACAGCCCGCGGGATATCCTCAGCAAGGCAGTTACCCCCAATATCCGAGCGACTATCCGCAGCAGACTTATCCGACCAGAACGTATCCCCTGAACCCTCGGGTAACGTTTTCTTTACTTCGGGCTTATTGTGAAGTTTTGCGGCGTGAACGCAGCAAACTTGCCGTTACGCGCATGCTTCAAAGACTTTATGCCCGTGGAATGGGGCGGGGCGGAGCGAGATTTCGGTCTCCTCTTGAGCGGGCTTGCCACTCATCAAGACTCCACTTGTCTCAGTTAAGACTAGGTATTATCTTAGGTGTAATCTGGTCGCTACTTACACGACTCTAGTCCGGCTCCCCGATGCCGCCTTCTTGAAGCTGCGGCTTCGCCCCAAGCATCCCAACCAGTCCGACAGCAAGAATCAGAATTACCCGAGAGGACTCTATGCAAAATTGGAAACGACTGCTGATGTTAACTGCCGCTGCCGTCATTGGCTTGGCTGTCGCGCTTTTGGCATCCGGCATCGCTTTGACGAATTTCATAGTGGATTTTTGGTGGCACGACGAGCTCGAGTACGGCGGCTATTTTTGGCTTAAAGTTCTGTATCGCTATATTTTGTCGGGCAGCGTCACGCTGTTCTTTTTCTTCATCTTCTTTCTGAATTTCTGGGCCGCGTCCCGTTATCTCGGCATAGACGAGACGGCTTTCGCCAGACTGGGCCAAGCTGAAGAGACCCGCTACCGGCGATTGTTGAAACTCTTCCAGACCGGTTCCATGCGGGTTTACACGCCGCTATCCCTGATCCTGGCGATTCTCATCGCGATTCCGTTTTACCAACAATGGGACGCCGCCTTGCTGTTCCTGTTCGCGCCCAGCGCCGGAATTACCGATCCGGTATTCGGGCACGATGCCAGCTTTTACATGTTCTCCTATCCCGTCTTCAGGTTGATCCAAAGGGAGTTGCTCGTCACGTCGGTCATCGCGACGCTGGCTATCGCGCTTCTTTATTGGCTCGAGCACCGCTTGCTCCCGGGCGAAAGACGGGAATGGCCCCTAGGCGCTAGAATCCACCTAAGCGGCCTGCTCATCATCACCTCGCTGATCGTCGCGTGGGGTTTCGTTCTCGACCGCTTCGGGCTGCTGTACACGGATGTTCACGAGCCTCAGTTCTTCGGACCAGGGTTCATCGAACTCCGCTATCATCTGCCGCTGATCTGGCTCTCGATTCTAAGCCTGCTCGGGGCGGTGGCTACCGGCTTGATCTACGCGCATCGCGGCAAGGGACTGACTGCTTTGGTCAGCCTGGTGCTCGTTCTTGGCGCTTCCTTGGGCTTGCGTAAGATTGACTTCATACCGTACCTGATCGATCGGTTCGTGGTGAAACCGAACCCCGTCAGGGTCGAACAGGAGTTCATGCAGAACAACATCAATGCGACGTTGGCCGCTTATGAGCTCAACGACGTCAAGATCATAGACGTCATGCCGGGTCTTCCTGATCAAGACATTCTCGATCAAGCTTTTCGCGAACACCTGTACAACATTCCGGTCTGGGACCCCGAATACCTGGACGACGTCTATCAGCAGATGCAGGGCATTCGGCCCTACTACCACTTTCCGAGCGTCGACATCGCACGCTATATGATCAACGGAAGGCTCGAGCAGGTGAATCTGTCCGCGCGCGAGGTCAACATCGTCAAGCTGCCGCCCGAGGCGCAGAATTGGGAGAACACCCATCTCCGATACACCCACGGCTACGGTGCGGTGATCACGCCGGCTGCCCAGGACGGAGAGACGCCCATGGCATGGTTTCTCCGCGACCTGACCCTCCAATCCAGCGTCGGCTTCTCCGTCGAGAAGCCCGATATTTACTTCGGCGAAGAAAATCTACCCTATGCAATCGTCCCGAACCGACTTAACGTCGTGGGGATTTCCAGCTTCGACGAAGAATCCAGCTACAACTATACCGGCAGCGGCGGAGTACCGATTTCGTCGTTTTTCCGAAGACTGCTCCTGGCAATCTATCTCCGCGACGAAAAACTGTTTTTCTCGGTCAATATACGCGGCGACAGCCGGGCACTGTTCCGCCGCAATATCGTCGATCGTATCAAAAGCCTGACGCCTTACTTGTCTTTGGACAACGACCCTTACGCCGTCGTTACGCCGAAGCGGATCTACTGGATCGTAGACGCCTATACGACTTCCAGTCTGTACCCGGTCTCGAAGTCCTCGACCAACCGCTTCAATCGCGAGCGTGAGGACAAGCAATTCAATTACATCCGCAACTCGGTCAAAATCATCATCGACGCTTTCGACGGCAAGGTCGACTATTACGTCGCAAATCCGAACGATCCCATCATCCAGGGGTACAGCAAAGCGTATCCGGGCGTTTTCAAGGACATGAGCGCCATGCCGCCTATGCTCAGAGAGCAACTCCGCTATCCCAAGGATATGTTCACGACGCAGATGAGTATCTACGCCCGGTATCATCAAACCGACCCGGCCTTGTTCTTCCAGCAGGCGGAGACTTGGGATTTTGCCAAAGTCGGCGATGCCGTCATGAAGCCCTTTTACTTCACGACTTATCTCCTAGAAGGACTCCGCGAGCCGGAAAACTTCGTCCTGATCAACCCGATGACCCCTATAGGACGGAGCAACCTCAGCGTGCTGGCAGTCGCGGGCACGCCTGCCGCTCGCGGTGGGCGTCCCAACTTTTTCAAGGAAATCGTCCTCTACCGATTCAGCCGCGAAGTTCAAGTCGAAGGGCCGTCCCAGGTTAGTGCCCTGATCGACCAAGATCCGGAAATCGCGAGACAATTTGCCCTTTGGGACCAAAAAGGCTCACACGTGCTGCGGGGTCGGATCATCGTTCTGCCGGTAGGACGCTCGGTCTTGTACATACAGCCGGTTTACATCGTCTCGACCGGCACCACGAGAATCCCGGAACTCCAGCGTATCATTCTGTCAATGGGAAACGTCGTCATCATGGATGCGTCTCTGGAAAGGGGAATGGAAAGACTCCAGGAGAGGCTGAGACAGATCGCTCCCCCCGCCCCCGCTCCTATCACCCCTCGGACGGTGCCGGCGGAGCCGCCATCACCGCCGCTGCCTGAAATCAGGCCGATGTAAGGTAGCGATGGTGACAGGTACACATTGGGAGAGAGACGCGGACCAGATCGCGACAGCGGAAAGCCTCACCGCCGCGATCCGCCTTCATGAGGTATGCCGAAAAGAAAACGCGATAATGATCGGGGAACGAGTTCGAAAGGCAACACAGATATTGTTTTCAGTCGCCGAGGGTACCCATCGGTGCCGTCGGCGCGGCGCCGGCATCGGGTTTCAACTCAGGCAACGGAGGAAGTTCGTTCTCCAACTCGTCTGAAGCCGTCGGCGCTGCATCGGCTTTAGACAATCCTGTCCCCGGCGATTCCGGGGCCTCGTCGTCCTCATCTAATACTTCGAAAGTGTCCAGCTTGTCTTCAAGAGTAGAGCCGGTATCGAGCGAAACCACGCATCTCTCCGGAAAAGCCAGCTTGTGTCCAGCCTCGGTAAATTCGATTTTCAAGACGCCTTTCAAAGTCCGCGATCCGGCAGCCAAGTACTGCTTTTTGACCGAATAGTCCAGTAACGCCGAATCCATCTGATCGCCGACGACGAATTCCAAAGGCGTCGCTATGGCGTCGTCCGATCCGCCTTGCGAGAAAAAGGCTTCGAGCCTCAATTTATCGCCGGTCGGAACGCCCACGCCACTGCCGGTCGCGAAAAAACCCTGTAACTTGGCGCGCGCCATGATCTTACCGTTGATACCCGGAGGAAACTCGTGCTCGAACTTGATCACCACTTCCTGTTTCGCCGGCGGCTTGGCAACAAAGGTCGCGTTCGCGATACTGACTGAATTCTGCCGCACAAAGTTGTAGCAAATTCGCGGGACTTGGCCGGGTCTATCGGCCTCGATCCGTACCCCTCGATAATCGCCGCCGATGTCGACGCACATTTCCGCAGGCGCCTTTGGTGCGAGCCGAACGCCCTGAATATCGACCACTAATGCGGACGAAGCGCCGGGCAAGAAAAACAGTAAAATGAGCGAGGCGGATAAACTCTTGTTCACAAGCATTGATATTCCTCTAGTCGATTGTCTTATCCCACGACCATGCCCGGTACGATATGCGTCATGACGTGGACTGTCGGTGCCCCGAAATATAGCAAGCTTCGCGCAAATGTCTCTACCGAATGACATCCAGATAGGCTCGCCCGTACCACAGCGGGTAAAACGTAGTTCACGTATGGCTTTAGACCTGTTCGGAGATCGCGTATGACGGACATCATCATTATCGGCGGGGGCATCATCGGGCTGATGACGGCGCGCGAACTCGTCGCAGCTGGCGCCAGAGTCATCATCCTGGAAAGGCAGACAATCGGCCGGGAGTCCTCTTGGGCGGGCGGGGGAATACTCAGTCCGCTCTACCCCTGGCGAGCAGCGGAACCGATCATCCAACTTTGGCTTCGAAGTCATGCGGAATATCCGACGCTGGCGGAAACTCTCAAACGGCACACTGAAATCGATCCGGAATGGCAAAGAAGCGGCTTATTGATCGGCGATTGCGAGAACCCACGTCTCGTCGAAACCTGGTGCGAAAGCCACGGAATCGCGTACGAACGACTCGGTCCTACGAGATTCCACGAACTGGAGCCGGCCGTGCGGCTTACACCCAGTTCCCCCATATTCCTGCCCGAGATTGCCCAAGTCAGAAACCCGAGACTGCTCCGCGCATTGCAATCGGAATTGCTCGCGCAAGGCGTACGAATCTTGGAACACCGCACAGTCACCCAGGTCGCCATGAACGGAACCAGGATCGAGCTTGTCAGTACCGGGGATGAAACCTTTACGGCCGAGCAATATGTCATCACCGCGGGCGCTTGGTCGGGAACGCTGAGCAGCCGCCTTTTTCCCTTGCCGCACCCGAACGTGGCACCGGTGAAAGGGCAGATGATCATCTTTTCGGCCGAGCCGGAGTTACTTCGGCAAATGGTCCTGAACCAAGGTCATTACCTGATTCCCCGAAAAGACGGAAAGATTTTGGCGGGCAGCACGCTGGAGTATGCCGGCTTCGACAAGGACATCACGGAATCGGCACGGGATGAACTTACGGCGTTCGCCTATGCCGTACTCCCGGCGCTCCGCTCCTACCCCATAGAAAAACACTGGGCAGGACTACGCCCCGGCTCGCCGACGGGTATCCCCTACATTGGCCGCCATCCCGAAATTCAGAATTTACATTTCAATTGCGGCCACTTCCGTAACGGATTCGCCATGGCACCGGCATCGGCCCGACTCCTGACCGACCTTCTGCTCGGCCGTTCGCCTGATGTTTTTCCGGAGCCCTACTCCCTAACCGCGGAGCATTGACCGAACGTTGTTATTCGAGACTCGGCGGGACCTCGGCTTTCGTCGGCAAAGGTTTGCCGATCCACCGGCTATATAGCTTCGCGAGCGTCAGCCGTCACCCGCTTCCCGTAGCAAGGTGGCTTCGTTGTCCAGTTCCGCAATTGCCGCGCGCGGCAGCTCGTTCAAGCCAACGCCGCCTTCCCGATTGTGAGCGATGATGGCCTTGCGCATCCTCGGATCCCAGAATCTCCGAATGTGATCCGCGATGCCATGCACCGCAACGGTTCTGTCCGGTTCGGCACTAAAAAAATTGCCAATGTCGTTGGCCATTTTTACCAAATTCTCGATGTTCATGATTTTTCTTGTTCGGAAGAAAGGAAGATTGGCGGGACTAACCTTCAAGTCTCATCATGCCGCAAGCGCTGAGGATTTGCATAAACCACATGGTTATTGCCGCGTGCGAAACCGATCAATGTAACGCCCGCATCTTCGGCCAGGCGCACAGCGAGTCCGGTCGGAGCCGAAATCGCGGCCAGAAAGCCGATGCCGACCGACGCGCATTTTTGCACCATCTCGTAGGAGGCCCTACTGGTGACGACTACGAAGCCGTCGCCGAAATCGACGCCCCGGCGCGCCAGCGCACCGATCAGCTTATCCAGAGCATTGTGCCGCCCAATGTCTTCCCTAACGCTCTCTATGCCTTGCCCCGGCACGGCCCAGGCCGCCGCGTGGACCGCGCCGGTGATACGGTTTAATTTCTGGTGATCCGACAGCTCGGTCAATACCCGGACCAGTTCCGACGACGAGACCTGCACGCCCCGGTCTACCGGAGCCGGCCGCCGCATGGCTTGTTGTATCGTGCGCGCACCGCAGAGGCCGCAACCGGTCCGTCCGGCAAGATTGCGCCCCTTATCCGAGGCGGCCTGGCAACGCGCCGCTGGAATCCGCATGCGCACCTCGATTCCCTCGGCGCGCTGGTAAACACGAATCGACTCCACTTCGGCCGCCGATGCGACGATAGCCTCGGTAAGGCTGAAGCCCAGAGCGAAGTCTTCCAAGTCCAACGGCGTCGCCAACATCACTACGTGCGGCTCACCGTTATACATCAAGGCGATAGGCGCTTCTTCGGCAACACAGTCTTCCTGACGGTCATGAGCCGAACCCTGCCAACGTTCGACCGGGCGGGTCCGATAACTTGGCCATCCCAGTTCGGAAGCGTGAACGGCCACTCCGTGCCCTCAGCCCGCGGCGGATGAACGCTGCTCCAGCAGAGCCCTTTGTTCCTCGGAGAACTGCCGGTACTGGCGCTGCCATTCCGAGGGTTCGGTGACCTTGGTCACCTGCACCGCCGTAACCTTGTATTCCGGGCAATTGGTCGCCCAGTCGGAGTTGTCGGTAGTGATGACATTGGCGCCCGATTCCGGGAAATGGAACGTGGTATACACCACGCCCGGCTGTACCCTTTCCGTGAGGGTGGCCCTCAATACGGTCTCGCCGGATCGACTCTTGATACCCACCCAGTCGCCGTCGTTGATGCCGCGTTGTTCAGCGTCGTGGGGATGGATTTCCAGGCGATCTTCGGAATGCCAAACCGAATTCATGGTACGGCGGGTCTGGGCCCCCACGTTGTACTGGGACAGAATGCGCCCGGTCGTGAGGATCAAGGGATATCGACTGCTCGTCCGCTCCTGGGTAGGAACGTACTCCGTCAACATGAAGCGTCCCTTGCCACGCACGAACTGGTCGACATGCATGGTCGGCGTGCCGTTTGGCGCCTTCTCGTTGCACGGCCACTGGATGCTGCCGAGTCGGTCGAGCTTTTCGTAACTGACTCCCGCGAAAGCCGGCACCAGTCGAGCAATCTCATCCATGATCTCGGACGGATGCGAATAGTTCATCGGGTACCCTAGGGCATTCGAAAGCATTTGGGTCACCTCCCAGTCCTCATAGCCGGCGAGCGGCGGCATCACTTTGCGCACCGGCGAAATGCGGCGCTCGGCATTGGTGAAAGTACCGTTCTTTTCAAGGAAAGATGCACCCGGCAGAAACACGTGAGCGAATTTGGCGGTTTCGTTTAGGAACAAATCCTGAACCACCACACACTCCATCGCCCGTAACGCGGCATGAACGTGCTGAGTATCCGGATCGGACTGGGCGATGTCCTCGCCCTCGCAATAAAGCCCTTTGAAGCTGCCGTCCAGCGCGGCGCCGAACATGTTCGGGATGCGCAGGCCGGGTTCTGCTTCCAGGGTCACACCCCACGCCGATTCGAACTGGGAGCGGGTCTCGAAATCGGAGACGTGGCGATAGCCGGGGAATTCGTGCGGAAACGAGCCCATGTCGCAGGAACCCTGCACGTTGTTCTGGCCGCGCAAGGGGTTCACGCCCACGCCTTCCCGGCCGATGTTGCCCGTTGCCATCGCGAGGTTGGCAATGCCGATGACCGTCGTGGAACCCTGGCTGTGTTCGGTGACGCCGAGGCCGTAATAAATCGCGGCGTTACCCCCGGTAGCGTAAAGCAAAGCCGCGGCGCGCACCGTCTCTGCCGGAACGCCGGTGATGGCTTCGGTCGCTTCGGGTGAGTTGCGCTCCTCGCTCACAAAGGCTTTCCATTTCTCGTAAGACGCCGGCTCGCAGCGCTCCATGGCGAATGCGTCGTTGGCCAATCCCTGAGTGACGATCACATGGGCCATGGCATTGATGAGCGCCACATTGGTGCCGGGGCGAAGTTTTAAGTGGTAGTCGGCTTTCACATGCGGCGACTTCACCAAGTCGATGTCGCGAGGGTCAGCCACGATCAGCTTCGCGCCTTCGCGAATACGCCGCTTCATTATCGAGCCGAACACCGGATGGCCGTCGGTGGGATTGGCGCCGATCACCATAATGACATCGGCTTTCATGACCGAATCAAACGCTTGAGTGCCCGCCGATTCGCCCAAAGTCTGTTTGAGACCATAACCCGTCGGAGAGTGGCAGACTCGGGCGCAAGTGTCCACATTGTTGTTGCCGAAAGCCGCGCGCACCAGCTTCTGGACCAGATAGGTCTCCTCGTTGGTGCAACGGCTGGAAGTCAACGCGCCCACCGAATAGCGGCCGTATTTGGCTTGGATACGCTTGAACTCGGCGGCAGCGTAATTGATCGCTTCTTCCCAGGACACGACCCGCCAGGGATCGTGGATGCTCTTGCGGATCATCGGGGCGGTAATGCGATCCTTATGCGTCGCGTATCCGAAGGCGAATCGGCCTTTGACGCAAGAATGGCCGTGGTTGGCGTGGCCATCTTTATTGGGAACCATACGCACCACTTCGGTCCCCTTCATTTCCGCCTTGAACGAGCAGCCCACGCCGCAGTAGGCGCAGGTGGTCACGATGCTGTGTTCCGGCTGGCCTTTTTCTATGACCGTTTTTTCCATCAGGGTCGCGGTTGGGCAGGCCTGCACGCACGCACCGCAAGAAACGCATTCGGACTCCATGAAGGACTGGTTCTGCCCGGGAGAAACCTTGGAATCGAAGCCCCTTCCGTCCAGGGTCAAGGCGAAGGTACCCTGCGTCTCTTCACAGGCACGCACGCACCGGGAGCAAACGATGCACTTGGCCGGATCGAACGCGAAATAGGGATTGCTGGTGTCTTTTTCCGCCTTTAGATGGTTCTCGCCCTCGTAGCCATAGCGCACTTCGCGGAGGCCCACGGCACCCGCCATATCCTGCAATTCGCAGTTGCCGTTGGCGGAACAGGTGAGGCAATCCAGCGGATGATCCGAAATGTATAGTTCCATCACGCCGCGGCGTACCTTGGCCAGCCGCTCGTTCTGGGTACAAACCTTCATGCCTTCTGCCACCGGCGTGGTACAGGAAGCGGGCAGGCCGCGTCCGCCCTCGATCTGCACCAGACACAGCCGGCAGGAACCGAAAGGCTCCAGGCTATCGGTAGCGCACAGCTTCGGGATGTGGATGCCGATACTGGCCGCCGCCCGGAGGACCGAGGTCCCTTCCGGCACGGTCACACTGAAACCATCGATTTCCAGGGTGACCATCTTGTCGGATTGGCTTGGAGGTGTGCCGAAGTCGTAATCGCGTAATGCCATGGAATGACTCCTGAGTCGAGAGGTGCGCCGAACGCACCACAATGCTGTCGGTGCGCCCGGCGCACCTTGAATTTAAGCCGCTCTTTCCGCCGCAGAAATGCCGAAGTCCTCGGGAAAATGGGTGAGAGCGCTCAATACCGGATACGGCGTCATACCGCCCAGCGCGCAGAGCGATCCGTTGAGCATGGTGTCGGACAAATCTCGAAGGAGAGCAAGGTTACTCTCCCGATCAACGCCCTGGATGATCTTGTCGATCACTTCCACGCCGCGGGTCGAACCGATCCGGCAGGGCGTGCACTTGCCGCAGGACTCGATGGCGCAGAACTCCATCCCGTACCGAGCCATTCTGGCCATGTCTACGGTGTCGTCGAAGGCGACGATGCCGCCATGGCCGAGCACCGCCCAGATAGCCGAAAACGCTTCGTAGTCCAGCGGCGTGTCGAACTGCGACTGCGGCAGATAAGCACCTAGGGGGCCGCCGACCTGAACCGCGCGAATCGGCCGCCCGGTAGCGGAACCACCACCGTAGTCGTAGAGGATCTCCCGCAGCGTGACGCCGAACGCCTTTTCGATCAGCCCGGGATATTTGATATTCCCCGCCAATTGAATCGGCAGCGTGCCGCGCGAGCGTCCCATGCCGAAATCGCGGTAATATTCGCCGCCCTTGTCGAGAATGATCGGTACCGAAGCCAGCGAAATGACGTTGTTGATCACGGTCGGCCGCCCGAACAGGCCCTTGATGGCCGGCAGCGGCGGCTTGAAACGAACCAAACCGCGTTTGCCTTCAAGGCTCTCGAGCAGAGAGGTTTCTTCGCCGCACACATAAGCCCCGGCCCCTAAACGGACCTCGAGATCGAAGCACTTGCCGCTTCCCAGAATGTCTTTTCCCAGGTAACCGGAGCGATATGCCGCTTCGATCGCTTGGTTCAAAGCGCGATGGGCGTGCGGATATTCGACGCGGAGATAGATGTAACCCTGCGTCGCACCCACGGCGAGTCCGGCAATGGTCATGCCTTCGATAAGAACGAAGGGGTCGCCCTCCATGATCATGCGGTCGGAGAAAGTTCCCGAGTCGCCTTCGTCTGCGTTGCAGACAATATATTTGGTATCGGACGCGGTATTTAGCACCGTACGCCATTTGATGCCGGTCGGAAAAGCCGCACCGCCGCGCCCGCGCAGCCCCGAGGCGGTGACCTCGTCGACGATAGCCGAGGGGGACATCTCCAGCGCGCGGCGTAGGCCGCGATAACCCTCATGGGCCAGGTAGTCGTCGAGACTGACAGGATCGGTGATGCCGACTCGGGCAAAGGTCAATCTCTCTTGGTTTTTCAAATACGCGATGTCATCGGTCGGCCCGAGGCACACCGGGTGGCGACCGCCCTGAAGGAAATCGGCCTCGAACAAGGACGGCACGTCGCGAGCGCCAACTGGACCGTAAGCGATTCGGCCTCTGTCGGTAACCACCTCCACCAACGGCTCCAGCCAATACAGACCGCGGGAACCGTTACGAATCAGGTCGACAGAGATATTCCGTTTTGCCGCTTCGGCTCGAATGGAAGCGGATACCTGCTCTGCGCCCAGCGACAAGGCGCTGGAATCCCGGGAAACGTAGACGATCGTCATTTTGCATTAACCTGTATATTCTCAATAATGTCGTCGAACGCCTCGGCCGTCACGCGCCCATAAACCTCCTTGTCGACCATGATCGATGGCGAGCACGCGCAATTACCGAGACAATACACAGGCTCCAGACTGAAAGCGCCGTCGCTGGTCGTTTCGTGGTAATCGATACCCAAGCGCCGCTTCGCATGGGTTTCGAGAGCCTCCGACCCCATAGCCTGACAGGACTCGGCCCGGCACAAATAGATCGTACGTTTGCCGGGCGGTGCATCACGGAAATAATGGTAAAAACTGATGACGCCATGCACTTCGGCCCGAGAAAGATTCAGTTCCTCGGCGATCAACGGGACGCTGTTCGGCGGAATATACCCCAGCGCGTCCTGAATGCCGTGCAGGATCGGCAACAAGGCGCCCGGTTTATCCTTATTCAAACGGATAATTTCCAGTAGGCGCTCGCGGTCCCATTCGTGTTCTGCCATTTAAGCCTCGTTCAACGGTGTCCGCCTTCGAATGAAAGACATATCGCTTCGACGATTATGTGTTTCTTTCTATTCATGCGGCATAAAAAGTAATAAATGCTTTTTTGCATATTCTAGGCATGGGTAGTGACTTTGCAATAACTTTCTTGACTAAATCGCTAAACTTTTGACCGGAAACTTCAATCGGAGTAGACCATCCACTGCTCAAACGACAGGCTCCAAGAACCGGAGGTTATGCAGGCTGTAGGCCACTGTACAAGGCGCGCCATACGGCGACCATGAGACCGCTGAGGCGATAAAAAGAGGACTCAAACGAAAAAAGGCGATAGCCTGCCGGCTGTGATTGATACGATAACCCTGCTCGAAGAGTCGGTTCGAAACCGCAGCATGAAATCCTGCGGAATTGGCCCGCTTTCCGGCTTGCGTCGCCAGTATGGGAATGGACTCGACTCAATGTAGGTCGAGCCGGAAAGACCAACGCTCATTCCAAGCTCAAATCCGGAATAATGCAACTGACTCGACCAACCTGGTTATTCCCAAATCCGGCAGGAATGTGAGTGAACGTCCGGGTCGTGTTTGGCTCAATCGTTCCCGGCAAAGTAGCTTTCAGAGGACCGAGAAGCTCAAATTCTTTTGAATATTTAAGGCAAACCACCTCGATTTCGCTGATGCGACGTTCGCTGCCGTTCCTGATCGAAAAATCGAACAGCATCGTATTGTCCACAGGCTCCAAACTCCAGTTGAAATCAACCAGTTCAACCATACCCAAGATGTCTTGTTTTGCGCGTGCGTCGGAAACCGCCGGCGGCGGCTGGACGGATTGCTCTTGGGTGAGTTCGGGCGACGCGCTCGCCGCCGATGTCGCTTCCTCGCGCCGGCTGGTCGATTCCACCCGCTCGGGCTCGCGACTGCCGCTCTGCGCGATGCTTCCGTGCCGATGTTCGGCAAACCGTGTCCCTAGCTGCCAGGCCGCCATGGCCAGCAATACAGTCATAAACAGATAGACAAACACCTGAACGTAACGACGGAACCGCGGCTTGTGCGGATCGCCCTTTCCGAACCGCTCCGGCTCGATAGCCGCTTCCGCCTCGTCTTCGGCTTTGCCCCCATTCTCCGGCCTGGTCGCGCCGGTGCCATAGGCGGCCACGTTCGCCTCTGCTTTTTTTTCGGGCACTCTTTCGTTGCGGAACGCTGACATCGACGCTTTCGCACCGGCCGACGCCATTCGTGGATCAGGTTCAGTTCGGTGTTTCTTCAGGGCCTCCTGAAATGCAAGACAGGCTTCACTCAGGTGTCCCAGAACGTCCTTGATGAATTTTTCGTACAAAACCATGCGCACCTTCCGATGAATCGGCACATCGATTCCGTCAAGAACCGCTGACAGTGCGTTCAAAGTTACAGAGGGACTCCAGGGCGTAGTTGGCAACGACTCGAGCGCCACGCCGACGACCTCGGCATAGGTTTCATCGAGATCGTGAAGGCTTTGACGGTGCTGAGACTCCACATCCCGAACCCTGCGCGCCAGACATTCATCAAGCGCAAAAGTTCGCCGGTAACGCGATATTCGACCGGTCTGCCGCACACGCGTTGCGTCATCCGCATCAGAGGTCTCATCGTTCCAGTCCTGTCGGTCCGAAAAACGCGCGAAAGCCCGCACCAGTTCCTGGCCCAGGTTTTCCGAGACGATCTCTCGATCGAGATGGAGCATTGTCCACACATCGACAAGATGATCCTGTAATGTCGAATCGAAGCTGCCGATATCCTCAACCGCCGTCGCCAAATTCAAGTCGTCCAGCATGTAACGAAAGCGATCTTGAATGCGGCATACGAATGTCGAGCGATAGAGGTCGAATAAGATCGAAAAATCCATTGCGATTTCCGGACCGTCAAGTGTGGATACGTTTTACCGTTCGCGCGCTGTCGTTGTGGGGCAAATGGATCACGAGGCGGGACCAGTTTCGCTAAAATAATCGGCCGACGTTTCATCGTTCCGACTCTATCAGCCCGAACAAATCCGAAAACCGCCCATGACCGACAACCCAAAAGAGTCCTTCGACCGCTGCATGAATACGAGATCGCAAAACGGCGGTTCGCGCCTTCGTCCCATCCGCAGCTTTACTCTCCGCCAAGGTCGATTCACTGCGGCTCAGCGAAGAGCAATGGACTCTCTTTGGTCCGTCTACGGCTTAAATATCGCCGATGCGCCCCCGGATTATCAGCAAATTTTCGGCCGGAACGCGCCTTTGGTCGTGGAGATCGGTTTCGGAAACGGCGAAACTCTGGCCCAACTCGCCAGCGATCAACCACAGACCGACTTCATAGGCATAGAAGTCCACCGGCCGGGCGTGGCACAGTTGCTTTCGCGCTTGAAGGAGCGCGAATTACACAATGTGCGGATTTTTTGCGCCGACGCCGTCGAGGTCCTGACGACTCAAATCGCTGGCGGAAGCCTTTCGGGAGTAAACTTGTTTTTCCCCGACCCTTGGCCCAAGAAGCGTCACCATAAACGCCGACTGGTCACCCCGGATTTCACTCGCCTTGTAGCACGGAAACTCAAGTCCGGAGGAATTTTTCATGCCGCCACGGACTGGGAAGATTATGCCCGGCACATGCTGAACGTACTTGAACGATGTGACCAGTTGGAAAACACCGCCGGCGAGGCTAAGTTTTCGCCCCGCCCCGAACACAGGCCGTTGACCAAATTCGAGCGTCGCGGACAAAAGCTCGGACATGACGTGTGGGACTTGATTTTTGTCCGGCGACCCGACCCTTAACCAGCCACGGCCTCCACGGGCTGAAACAGGCCCTCCTCGACTTCGGCCTCTGATTCAGCCTGATCCAAGTGCAGTGCGTGCCGTATTTCCAATAGTTCATCATATTGCCGCCGGAGGGGCTCCAAGGCATGGGTGAGCGCAGCGATCTCCTGACCCAGCGAGTGGCTGGATTCGTTGATCTTGCGCAATACGTCCAGTTTGCTCTCGATCACGCGCTTGTGATCCCGAATCTGATGGACAAGCGGCGTAAGCGCCATGGCGGACCAACCCACCACATCCCCGTGTGCTTGGAGGAAAAGCTCACGGGCGCGCGAGACAACGGTCGTGTAGAGCTTTACCACGACCATGCTCTGTTCCATCAAGGTCGACGAGGCGCTGTCTCTGAAAGCTTCTCCCTGTTTGAATATTCGTTCCAGCTCGATTTGATACTTCTTGAGTGACAGCGATGGCGCCTTCAGATCGGCAAAGCCGTGTTCTTCCTGAAATTTCCCGTATATCCCTTTCACCAGCCTTCGAGTTTCCTCGCTGATGGATAGGGCTTTGACCAGCACGCCGTTCAACTCCTCGAGCACAGCCGCCATAGCGGCTTTCATCCCGATCGTCGTAAGACTCCCGGCCATTTGCCGCCGGGTGCGCTTGATGATCTCGTCGATCTTTTCCGGTGCCAACGCTTCGATCAGTGCCTTGACCTGCACCGTGAACACCCGTCGACTAGCCTGAAACTGATTTACGCTGGACAGATAAGCGTTTTGCTGATCCCTGGTTTCGACCATCAACTGCTTGATGTTCTCCCGGTTATTGACATCCACATTGCGAAGATCGTTAATCTGCCGCTCGGCGTCGGCAATATGAGCCCGCAACACGCCGGCCGACTCTTCGACCAGGTGACCGATCCTCTGGGTGACCGATGCCATGAGGAGATTCTGCCTCTCCTTCACGACTTTTTCGGCGAGAAATTTTTCGAAAACGTCGAGCCGGCTTCTTGCCAAAAGCGCATCGTCGCCTTTTACCTTGGCGAGCAGGGCCTGCTTGGCAGTCAAGGGAAAGATCGAGCTCGCCTCGACTTCCAGGGTTCTGGCGACCGAATCGACTTGCGATCGAATCGATTTTTCGATCACATCGTCGCCGTGCAAATCCCCCCACATCGAATCGATCTTGTTCATGACCACGGCCAAACCGGTTTTCTCCCGCCCTTGACGCGAACCCCGGACGTGGTTGCACCACATGTCCATATCGCTCTTGGTAACGCCGGTATCCGCCGCAAGCACGAAAATGACCGCTTGCGCGTTGGGCAGCATGTGCAGGGTCAGCTCCGGTTCCGCTCCCAGCGCGTTGAGGCCGGGCGTGTCCAGAATCGTCAGCCCTTCCTTCAGGAGGTAATGCGGGAAACTGATCAAGGCGTGACGCCAACACGGAATTTCCACGGTATCCGGCGCCACGACCTGCCCCGGATGCATATCTTCGTTGTACAGACCGAGATTCTTTGCCTCTTCCAACGGTACGCGTTTCGTCGCCGTCAATTCCTGAAACGCTTCCTGCATCTGCACCGGCGACGCGCAATCGAGCTCGATCTGAATCCAGCTCTGGGGATGGCGTTTATACTCGCTGACCGAAGTGTGGTTCAAACGGCTCTCGATTGCCAAGAGTCGAATATAGGCGCCGCCTTCGGGATCGTAAAAGATCTCGGTCGGACACATCGTCGTTCTTCCAGGAGACGACGGCAGGAGCCGGACGCCGGTATCCGAGAAAAACAACGCGTTGATCAGTTCGGTCTTTCCTCGCGAAAATTCGGCCGCGAAGGCGAGCACGATCCGGTCCGCGCGCAAGCTATCGAGCGTGCCCAGAAGGGTTTCATTGACGGCATCGCTGTTCAGTTCATACCGGTCCAACCAAGAACGGTATTGCTCAACCGCCTGGCTCACTTGCTCACGCCATTGGCCGTAGCCTCGCAGCTTGTCTTCTAAATGAATGATGCTCATCTGCGGCTCTCGATCCGATCGTCTATGGAATAAAGTGCAATTCTGGAGCAGTTGGGAGGAAGTTTAGACCAATTCGAAATTCAGTCCATTTTCGAGAGATCGGTCCACCAGGCCGGCCAGCGTTTAGGCGAGCGGATTTGGAGGCGCTTATCCCTGCCGGTCTCGCCCGAGAGCAAAGCCACGTCCTTCTTGGCGACGCCGAAAACGCCCGCGAGAAATTCGATCAGATAGCGGTTCGCTTTGCCGTCGACGGGCGGCGCCTTGATGCGGATCTTGAGCCTATCGCCGTGCAGGCCGGCAACTTCGTCCTTGCCCGCACGAGGCTGAATGTGGACGTTCAGCGTCAATATCTGACCGTCCCAGGCATACCACTCGCCCAACTCAGTTCAGCAGGGTCGTGAGCTGCTGCAAAGGCGGCAACACGAGCATCTTGGCGAGCTGTATACCGATCAAAGGTATCAACGGCGACAGGTCGATACCGCCGATCGGGGGCAAAAAACGGCGACTCCTCCGAAGCAGCGGCTCGGTTAGACTGTAAAGCAAGGAAACTGCGGGATTATAGCTGCCGGGATTGACCCAACTCAGCACGGCGCGAATGATGATGGCGAAAAAGTAGACATTGAACAGCAGATCCAACAACTGCACGAAGGACCATACCGTCAATGCGGGAAAGGTCAGACTGGTGTCCTGAAGCAGAAATATCAGATATCCGCCCAGCATCTTAAGCCCCAGCATCAAAACGAGCGACGCGGTATCGATGCGACCGATGGACGGAACGAAGCGGCGCAACATACGAAGCGGCGGGTGCGTGATCTTGATCAGGAACTGCGATATCGGATTGTAGTAGTCCGCATCCACCCACTGAAACAAAAACCGTAGCAATAACGCAAAGATATAAAGGCTGACCAGCGTGTCGATCAAAAAAATAGCGGGATTCACCAAAAAATCCGGAGACATCGTCACTCTCCCAGTTGCTTGGATAATTCTGCGGCCCGCGCATCTGCCGCCTTCATGGCATCGAGAACCAGTCTGCGAAGGCCGCCGCCCTCGAAGATCTCTATGGCTTTCTCCGTTGTGCCGCCGGGCGATGTGACCCGCCTCCTCAATTCGGCCGGACCCTGGTCGGACTCTATAGCGATGCGCGCCGCGCCGAGCGCCGTTTGTTGAGTAAGAAGCCGCGCCGTGGCTTTGTCCAGGCCCAACTCGGTCGCCGCGTCCTCCATAGCCTCCATGAACAGAAAAAAATAAGCCGGCCCGCTGCCGGAAAGCGCCGTCACCGCATCCAGAAGCTCCTCCTGTTCCACCCATACCGCGACGCCGACGGCGCGGAGTATCGCTTCCGCCATGCTCTTCTGTTCAGCGCTAACGCGATGGTTCGCATGCAACGCGGTAGCCCCCGTTTTTACCAGCGCGGGAGTGTTCGGCATGCAGCGGACGATGCTCGCGTCGCCGCCCAGCCAGCGGTCCAGAGAGGCCTCGCGAACGCCGGCGGCGATACTGATAATCAAGGGGCGGCTTTCCTGTACGGCAGCGGCGATTTCCCGACAGACCGCCTTGAGGGTCTGCGGCTTAACCGCCAGCAATACCGTCTGGGACCGATCCACGACCGATCGGTTATTTTCGAAGGTCTGGACGCCGAAACGCCTGGCCAAATCCTTCAATTTCGCGGCGTCGACATCCGATACGACAATATTTTCCTCCGGATAGCCATCCGAAATCAGACCGCCGATCAGGCTGCTCGCCATATTTCCGGCTCCGATAAACCCCAAAGTCTGTGTTTTCATCTGAAATCATCTCCGAACGAACGGGCGCATTTTAAATGAGAGCCGCCCTTGGAAAACGTCCCGGCCACCACTCCGCGGGCTACAACAAGCTTTCAGCGCTCCGAAGCGCCTCCGGCGTCGAACGCCGCCTCTCGGCGCGGTCTCGGTCCGAACAGCGCCGTACCGATGCGGACCATGGTCGAGCCTTCCGTTATGGCCGCCTCGAGATCGTCGGACATTCCCATGGACAAGGTATCGAGCCCCAAATCGCCGAAGCGTTCCGCGGCCTGTCGCAGACTCCGAAACGATGCACGCTGGAGGTCCATCTCGTCCGTCGGCGCGGGAATGGCCATCAGCCCGCGAACCCGAAGCCTCGGCAGTGTGGCAATCGCTCTGACCAACTCGTCGAGCTCTTCGAGGGCAGCTCCGGATTTCGTCGCTTCGCCGCTGATGTTGACCTGAATGCAGACATTGAGCGGCGGCAAGCCTTTGGGACGCTGATCGCTCAGGCGCTGTGCAATCTTGATCCGGTCAACGCTATGCACCCAGGAAAAATGCGCCGCGATCAGCTTGGTCTTGTTGGATTGAATGGGTCCTATGAAATGCCAGCCGATATCGAAATGGGCCAGCTTTTCCTGCTTGGCCAGAGCCTCCTGAACATAGTTCTCCCCGAACTCCCGCTGGCCATAATAATAAGCCGCCGCAATCGCTTCCGCCGGCTGAGTTTTGCTGACGGCAATCAGTCGGACCGAGTCGCGGCGTCGGCCGGCCGCCGTCTCCGCGAGCCGAATCCGATTGTGCACCGCGTCCAGTCTCTGGTGTATCTGACTCCTCATCGTGCTGATACGTTTGTCTATACTTGAGGGAAACGCAAGGGTATCTATCGACCAGAGCTTAGACAAGAGTCAACACAAAGAAGCATCCATGGATATCGCCGAACTGCTCGCTTTTTCCGTCAAGAATAAGGCATCCGATTTGCATTTGTCCGCCGGACTTCCGCCGATGATCCGTGTCGATGGCGACATACGCCGAATCAATGTACCGGCACTCGACCACAAGGAAGTGCACGCGCTGATCTATGACATCATGAACGACAAGCAGCGACGTGATTACGAGGAGTTCCTGGAGACCGACTTTTCGTTCGAGCTCCCGGGGGTCGCGCGCTTCCGCGTCAACGCATTCAATCAGGACCGGGGCGCAGCGGCGGTATTTCGAACCATTCCGTCCAAGGTGTTAACACTGGAGGAATTGGGTTGCCCCAAATTCTTCCAGGAGGTCACCATGCACCCTCGTGGCCTGATCGTCGTCACCGGGCCCACCGGATCGGGCAAATCGACGACTCTCGCCGCGATGATCGACCATATCAATTCGAACCAATACTCCCATATCTTGACGATCGAAGACCCCATTGAGTTCGTACACTCCAGCAAGAAATCGTTGATCAACCAACGCGAAGTTCACCGGGATACTTTGGGGTTTAACGAGGCCTTGCGCTCGGCCTTGCGTGAAGACCCCGACGTGATTCTAGTCGGGGAGATGCGCGATCTGGAAACCATTCGGCTCGCGCTGACCGCGGCCGAAACCGGTCACCTGGTGTTCGGAACCCTGCATACCAACTCGGCAGCCAAAACCATAGACCGCATCATCGATGTTTTCCCGGCCGCGGAGAAAGGCATCATTCGATCGATGCTATCCGAGTCCTTGCAAGCCGTGATCTCTCAGACTCTGCTCAAAAAGAACGGCGGCGGACGCACGGCGGCCTGGGAGATCATGGTGGGCACGCCGGCGATTCGAAATCTCATCCGCGAAGACAAGGTCGCACAGATGTATTCGGCCATACAGACCGGACGCAAGGACGGTATGCAAACGCTCGACCAGCACTTACTGGAACTGGTCGAAAAAGGCGTCGTGGCGCGCGCTACCGCGCGGGCCAAAGCGGTCAACAAAGCGGCATTCTGAGGCTGGAGAACAGGCTCATGGACTTTGAATCTTTGCTTATGCTGATGACGCAAAAAAAAGCGTCCGACCTTTTCATCACCACCAACAAAGAACCCTGCCTGAAGATCGACGGCGTCATTCAACCGATTTCCAACATCAAACTGACCAAAGAGCAGGCGAGGCAAATCGTCCTTGGGGTCATGAATCAGCGACAGCGCGACGAGTTCGAGAACACCAAGGAGTGCAATTTCGCGATTTCGGCGCCGGGGTTGGGCCGCTTCCGCGTCAGTGCCTTTATCCAGAGAGACAGCGCCGGAATGGTGCTGCGGCGGATCGAGACGAACATTCCGACGGTGGACGATCTCAACCTGCCGCCTATCCTGAATGAACTGTCAATGACCAAACGCGGCCTGATCCTGTTCGTCGGTGCGACCGGCACGGGAAAATCCACGTCTCTGGCCGCCATGATCAAATACCGAAACGAGCATTCGAGCGGCCATATCATCTCCATCGAAGACCCACTGGAATACGTGCATCCGCATGCGGGCTGCATCGTTACCCAGCGTGAAGTCGGCATCGATACGGAGTCCTACGAAGTGGCGCTCAAAAACACCTTGCGGCAGGCGCCGGACGTCATTCTGATCGGGGAAATCCGGACCCGTGAAACGATGCAGCATGCGATCACCTTCGCCGAGACCGGCCATCTTTGCCTCAGCACCTTGCACGCCAACAATGCCAACCAGGCGTTGGATCGCATCCTTCACTTTTTTCCCGAGGACATGCATCCGCAACTGTTCATGGATCTGTCCCTGAATCTTCGGGCGATCATAGCACAACAGCTCATTCGCCGAGCCGACGGCAACGGCCGCTATCCGGCGGTGGAGATTCTCCTGAACACCCCGCTCGCCTCCGATCTCATTCGTAAAGGCGAGATCCATAAGCTGAAGGAGCTTATGAAACACTCGCGCGAACAGGGTATGCAAACCTTCGATCAAGCGCTGTACGATCTCTATAAAGCCGGGAAGATCACCTACGAGGACGCCTTGCACGCCGCAGATTCGAAAAACGAAGTCCGACTCATGATCAAGCTCGGCGAGGAAGGCAGCATCGAGAAATACGCGGGCCGCCACGACAATATGTTCATCGTGGACGACGATTGATGTCATCTTCCTCCCGCACAAGATCGGCTCGGGCTCGAATCCCCGCGTTTAGCGCTTATCCGTTCCGCCTTGTCGAAGTCTCGGCTGTCCCGACCCGGGACCGGACACGCGGAACCGATCCCCGGCTTTCGCTGCCGGTCGGCGATGAGGCGTCCGGCCGGATTACGGCAGTTTCGAGGGCCTGTCACGCCACGTAGCCGCTTTCGGTATAATGCGCGGCACACCAAGCAATCGTCGTCTGAACCAGCTCGCCGGTTATTAACCCGGCCTATACATAGGTAGGGGTAATCCGGGGCAGGGATGCCCCGGCGCGGCGACAAGCCGCGTGAGCCGAGACCTAAGCGTGTACCGGACTGGGCGGTGGCCCGTAAATACCAGGAGGGTATTTACGGACCTGATTAATAGTGCTCGAGCCGAGTTGTCCTTTCCCCGCATTTATCGTTTTTCTCGACGGCTTGGCGCCCGGCGCTTTTCCGACGAGATTCGCTATTCGGGCAACGTGGTGTTTTGGAGAAAATACATGAATTGGTTGATTCTTGTCGGGATCGCCGCTCTTGCTGCCTTGCTGTTGCTCATAAGAGGGTCGTCGAAATCACCCGAAAAGGCGAAGAGGTCCGGCTTTCGCAGGGAGGACTTTTTGTTCTCGGCGGAGGAGAGGTTTTTTTATTTCGCGCTCAAGCAGGCCGTTGGCGACGATTATGAAATTTTCGGCAAGATTCCCGTCGTCGAGCTCATATCCCCGCGCGAGGACGAAGCAAACCGCGGCGCACGGAAAACCTTCGAGCAAATCGCCGACCGATGCTTCGATTTCATCCTGTGCTCCAAAACCGATTTGTCTATCGTGTGCGCGTTGGAACTTTACGAACACTCCGTATCCACAAGGCGGTCGAGAGCACCCGCAGATCCTTTGAGAGCCATTTGCGATGCTGCGGGATTACCCTTGGTACGCATCGAAGCCGGGCCGTTCTACGATGCGAACGAAATCAAACAAACCATTGCATCGTCTGTCCGCAAGGATCCCTTGTATCTGGCCGAACCCGACGGACGCAAGGAGCCGCGAATTTCCACCATCGAGGACCTCGAGTTGTGAGCCGCCCCGAAATTGACCTCTACGGCATCGGAAACTGCGACACGTGCAAGAAGGCGCGCGCCTGGCTCGATGCGCGCGGCGTGAGCTACCGGTTCCACGATTTTCGCGAGGACGGCCTGGAACGCTCGACCCTCGAGGACATCGAACGCGCTGTCGGCTGGGAATATCTTCTCAACCGCCGAAGCACGACCTGGCGCGAACTTTCCGAGGAGGACCGGGCGCATCTGACCCGAGATAAGGCACTGCAGTTGATGCTTCGGTTCCCCACGCTGATCAAGCGGCCGGTATTGATGGTGGGCGACAACATTTTCAGCGGGTTTTCGCCGGCACTGTACGAGAAGGCGCTATGAGCGAGACTTTGGATTTGACGATCGAACTGATTCGGCGTCCTTCGGTTACGCCGGACGATGCGGGCTGCATGGATTTGATCGCAGCCAAACTCGAGCCCTTCGGTTTCAAGACCGAATGGTTGAATTTCGGCGATACGAGAAACATCTGGTCGAGACGGGGCGAATCGGGGCCTTTGCTCGTGTTTCTAGGCCATACCGACGTCGTGCCCGCCGGTCCTTTGGACGACTGGCACTCGCCTCCGTTCGAACCCACTATCCGCGATGGTTGGCTATACGGAAGAGGCGCGGCGGACATGAAGAGCGGCATCGCCGCGATGACCACGGCGCTAAAGCGATTCGTAAGCCGCCACCCCGATCACAAAGGTTCGATCGCCTTGCTGCTTACCAGTGACGAGGAAGGCGCGGCGACCAACGGCGTGGTCAAAGTCGTCGAGACCTTACAAAAGCGTGGCGAAAAAATCGACTGGTGTGTCATCGGTGAACCTTCCAGCTTTTTTGCGCTCGGGGACGTAATCCGCATCGGACGGCGCGGGTCGCTGTGCGGAGTCCTACGCGTATTCGGCGTGCAAGGCCATGTCGCCTATCCGGACAAAGCGGAAAATCCGATTCACCGTTTCGCGCCCGTGCTTTCGGAATTGACCCACGAGATCTGGGACCGAGGCAACGAATACTTTCCGCCCACCAGTTTCCAAATCTCCAATATTCAGGCCGGCACCGGCGCCGAAAACGTGATTCCCGGGCGACTCGAAGTTCTGTTCAACTTCCGCTTCTCGACGGTGCTGACTGAAGATCGGATAAAGCAGCGTGTTCACGCCATCTTGGACAAACACGGCTTGCGGTATGAACTGAACTGGCGGCTGTCGGGCGCGCCCTTCCTGACGACCGAACCGGAACTGATCGACGCCGTTCAGGGAGCGCTCGAAACCGTTCTGAAGCGACGCGCCAGAATGGACACGGGAGGCGGCACCTCGGACGGACGCTTCGTTGCTCCGACCGGGGCGCAAGTGGTCGAGCTGGGACCCGTCAACGGCAGTATCCACAAAGTCAACGAACACGTATCAATCGAGGATATCGACAAGCTCTCCACGGTTTACGAGCAGATCCTCGTCAACCTGCTCGCTTCTTCATAAAGGACTCCGTCATGGAACAAGATCTGCGCTCGCCCCTGATCGATGCGGAATGGCTCGCCAAACGCCTTCATTCCGCGGACGTCGTCGTCTTGGACGCGACTTTCTTCCTGCCCAACCAGGGGCGCGACGCACAACAAGAGTATACCGCCGCACATATTCCGGGAGCCCGATTCTTCGACATCGACGCCGTTGCCGATCGAAGCAACCCTCTACCGCACATGCTGCCCTCCCCCGACTTCTTTGCCGCCTGCGTCGGTCAGCTGGGTGTCGATAATCAGACCCATGTCGTCGTTTACGACAACAACAGCTTCATGGCATCGGCCCGCGTATGGTGGACATTCCGAGTGTTCGGCCATAACCGGGTGTCGGTGCTGGATGGCGGACTGGCGTACTGGAGATCGAAGGGGCTGCCGCTCGATGCGCGCCTCGTAACCGCCGAACCCCGCTCTTTCAAGGCTTCCTTCAGGCCGAGTCTGGTACGGAGTCTCGAAGACATGAAGGCGATCGTCGGGGATGCCGCGAACCAGGTCATCGATGCCCGGTCGCCCGGACGGTTTGCCGGAACGGAGCCCGAACCTCGTCCCGGCATTCGCTCTGGCCATATTCCCGGAAGCAAGAACCTTTTCTTCAAGAAACTCGTCGACGAGACCAC
>DYIL01000037.1 GCA_020723665.1 Methyloversatilis universalis | reverse complement strand
CAGTGGGAAAAGCGAACAGTGCGACCGTTGGATCCAAAAGGCCCTCACCCAACCCAATCACGCCGCGCTTTCCCCGTTGGGAGCCGCAAGCGGCGCTTACCCGTGCACCCGTTCGTCGGCAGCGAACGCTAACGTGCGAAGCACGGCCCTTCGACAAGCTCAGGACAGGTTTGTCCCAGGGGGAGAGCGCTTATTCAGAGCTTCCTTCGGTTACGCTTTTGTTGTGAGGCAGCAATATGTGCACAGCCGCTTTCTCGCCTGACGGATACTCGGCCGGTATTTTGAAAGCCGAGCGGTATCAAGGAACCCGCGCCGCAGGGGTGCTGGGGGCCGTGCTGGTGCATGCCGCGGTGCTACCGATGCTGATAGAGGACGAGTCGGTGCCGGCAGTGCAGAGTCCGCAAGCGGCGCCGGTCATGGTCGACCTGATTTCGACGGCGCAGCCGCGAGCCGATGCGCCCCAGGCCGTACAGAAACCGGTAGAACCCGTAAAGCCCAAGACCGAAACGCCCAAGCCGAAGGCCAAACCGAAAGCGGTCCGTTTGCCGGCTAGGCGTTCGCCGTTGCTGTCCACGCCCAGTCAGGCAGCCGTGCAGCAGATGACTGCCGAACAAACGCCGTCTCCACCTGAAGCTTCGGCCGAAACAGTGCCGGCCCCGAGGGCAGCGACACCGGTCGCATCGGCGCCGGTTTCCGTCACTCCACCACGTTTCAACGCGGCTTATTTGCGCAATCCGGCGCCGGCCTATCCAGTCGGTTCCCTCCGCCGAAAGGAGCAGGGCAAAGTGGTGCTCCGCGTTTTGGTGAACGCCGGCGGCGGCGCCGAAGCGGTTAACGTCCAGACCTCCAGCGGACACGGCCGGCTCGATGCCGCCGCTCTCGAAACCGTCAAGCAATGGAAATTCGTCCCCGCCTGCCAGGGAGACATGCCCGTGAGTTAAAGGGTCAGGCTTTTATTATTTGGTTTCCGGTTCTTTGATTTCAGTAAGCATAATCGCGTCGCATAAATAAATCTAAAGCAAATAACGAAAGCCTGACTCCTTTACTGCGTTGTTGGCGCATGGAAACCAGTCTACGGAGAATTCAGAATACGCAAGTTGGCGTTCGGCGCCTTGTCGATATCGTCTTCCTCCGGAGCGACCTCGTAATCGATGAAGGTATCCGCGGTGTGGCCACCGATCTTGAAGATGCGCCCCTGGAAGGCGATGAACTCCTCTCGGGCGGCCTGGACGATCGCCATGGAATCGGATGATGTCAGCACGCGAAGTATGCGCCGGGCTTCGGGCTGACCATAGGCCAGGTGCTCACGGAGTATGCGGGTGAAATCGATCTTTCCTGAATCGTTCCTGGGAAGGGCATGGATCACGAAGATTCCCCAGCCCCAGCGGCGCTTGTTCGACCAGGTTCCGCGAAAGCCCAACAATTGGTCGCGGAGGGGATCGAAATCGGCAGGTTCCATCTCGCCGAAAGCGAACGCCACATAGAGGTCGTTCGCCCCCTCTTTCTTGAGGGCATAGATGCGATTGGGTTCTCCGGCGCACCCCAAGACGCAAGCCACGGTTCTGCCCACCGCATCGGCCGCCCGATCCAGAAGCCGTAACTGTTCCGCGATGGCGAACCCCCTGGCGCCTGTGGCGTCAGCGATTTCCTTCCCGTTCAGAAACCGCGGCAGGTACACTTTGCCGATGATGGGCGGCTCGCCGAACGAGAGCATCCAGCCGACCGCCTTCACCGCCGCATCGGCGGCGGTGAAGCCCATAAAGATGGCCGATGCTGTCCGGACCCCCGACAGGGAGAACGGCGATCCCGCGATGACGGCCGCGCCGGCCATGCCGGCAGCGTGATTGAACGTATGGTCGCTGGTCCAGGTTGGCGCTTGGCCCGCGACCTTTTCAAGCAGCTTCCTCTGTTCGCGCTCGCTCAACAGGCTCCGCCCCAGATACGCCGCCTTGCTGAGTTCCTCGGGCGTGTTGTGAATCCGTTGGGTCCGTGGTATCTGGATGATTGGCTTCGGGGCCGTGCCACAGCAGCTCAAGGCCAGCGCCGTCATGGCGGCCAACACTTTCTTCCAGCAAGC
The DNA here is from genome assembly GCA_020723665.1 of Methyloversatilis universalis. Lineage (GTDB taxonomy): Bacteria > Pseudomonadota > Gammaproteobacteria > Methylococcales > Methylococcaceae > Methylocaldum. Next base: position 32,833 of record DYIL01000037.1, on the reverse strand, counting down.
GCTCATTTCCTCTCCCCTTTTTCGTGTGCCAAAACTTTCTTGCGGTTTCGGGAACAGACCACGACCCCATTTGTGATATTGAAAACCACGAAATCTCCTTGTTTGGCCGTATAACCGTTGTTTATGTGAAGGGGTCAGGCTTTTATTATTTGATTTCCGCCCCTTTGGTTTCAGTAAGCATAATCACGTCGCATAAATAGTCGCATAAATAAATCTAAGGCAAATAACGAAAGCCTGACTCCTTTACCAACCGATCAGCCTTGGTTGGCCAGCCCAAACAAATTCAACGCCACCGTGAGCAGCCGCTTGTAGCTGGCGACGCTCATCCGGCACATGGCCGGCGTGTTGAAGATCACCGCCACGTCCTGATATTTCGGGCCGCGCGTGCATTGAAGCTCCCACTGTTTGACCTGCATCAGCGGTTCCCCTCGATCAGCGCCTCGACGAACGAGGCAAGACGGTCGATCGCCTCATCGGCGAACACGGCGGAATGGCCGCTGACGCCGAACAAAACGCGCGTGTCGTAATTGCGTACCCGCCCATCCGGCCGCACCGCGCCGCGCCGGCCCATGTCCCCCCAGCCGTGAAACGGCAGCAGCGAACCCAAGGAGACGACGGTATCGTCCGAGTTGTGCAGCACGTCGACGCGCTCCACGCTCGGGGGGAATGCGACATCGGCATCGAGGGCCGGATTGATCAGGATCAAATGGCGGAACGGCGCGCCGTCCGAGGCCGCCCGGTGCAGGATCGGGCAGCTGTTGGAATGGCCGATGCCCACCGCGCCGTGAGAAACCATGCCGGACAGCATGTAGGCAAAGCGGCGGTCGAACAGGCGGACGTCCAGGAGCCCGAGCCACCCGTACCGAAACTGGCTCGACTCGCCCAAATGGCCGAGCCGCCGGGCCAACTTACCGATTGTACCGGCCCCTCCGTCCGTCACGTTGAACCCATGCACGAAAACCAATTGGCTCATCACACCCCCAAAATAAAGAAAAGCCCGGCCAGGGCGAACCTGAACGGGCTTTTCGCTTGAGGGGCGTTGTGCCTTTAGGGCGTAATCATAGTCGGGGTGTGTGACAAGTCAAAGTGCGGTATACGTCAACGGAACGGTCACCCATTCCTTGCACTGCTTGCATTTGGCCTCGGTGACCGAGGACTGCCAGATGCGGATCACCGTAACGCCCTTGATCACCAGCCCGTCGAACAGCTTCGAGCGGCAGGTCGGGCAGCGGACCTCGGGGCGGGCTTCGGCCTGGGGAACCGGGGCGAGCGCTGCCATCAAGCGACCTCTTCCTTTCGCCTGGGCCGCAGCAAGGCCGTGTCGGGGTCGAAATCCGCGAGGCCGATATCCTTCAGCGGGATGTCCATCACTTCGGCCATGTCGATGGCGGTGCTGATGATGTCGTAACAGGCCATGGCCTTGCCGGCGTCGTAATCGGCTCCGCTCTCGGCGGCTTTCAGCCCTTCTTCGCGCGCCGTTTGGATCACTTGTTCCAGTATGGCTAGATATTTATTGGCTTCACTCACGGTCTTCACCTCGTTCTTTGAGTAGGCCCTCCAAGATCAGAATCAGTTCGAGTTGCCGGGCGATATCGTTCGGCCATCGGTTTTCCACCAAATCGCGCTGATGGCGCGGATCGAGCCGCCGGAAGTTCGGCACCTTGAGGCTTGGATTCTTGATCCAGGTCCGATGTTTCTCGACCTGCTTTTCCAGCGATTTTATCCCCTTGCGGATATTTTCGCTGGGCAAATCCCGATGCGCCAACCAGAAACCGGCGTGCTTTCCGCCAGCCTTGGCCTCTTCATAGGGTTTGTTCATGCCGAGTCGGTCTTGTTCTCTCCAGTGAGAGGGTCAGGCTTTTATTATTTGGTTTCCGGTTCTTTGGTTTCAGTAAGCATAATCGCGTCGCATAAATAAATCTAAGGCAAATAACGAAAGCCTGACTCCTTTAGACTCCTTTACTTACGTCCAGTGGATCAAACGGTTCATATTCTTCCATGGCAAACGCCACCCCAAGGACATGTCTGCATCGGAGGTCGAAGCCTTTCTCTCTCACCTGGCGACGCAGCGAAACGTGGCGGTATCCACTCAGTCGCAGGCGCTTTCGGCGATTTTGTTCCTTTACCGGGAGGTGTTAGGGATCGAACTGCCCTGGCTGGAGAACGTGACACGGGCCAAAAAGCCCCAGCGTTTACCCGTGGTGCTAACGATGCAGGAAGTCAAGAGCGTGCTCGCCCATTTGGATGGGCGCAATTGGGTGATGGCCAGTTTGTTGTGCGGCTCCGGACTCCGTCTGATGGAGTGTGTGCGGCTGCGGGTCAAGGATGTGGATTTCGCGATGCGCCGGATCGTCGTGCGCGACGGCAAAGGCGCGAAGGACCGGGTAACGATGCTGCCGGATTCACCCGTAGAACCGCTCAAGCACTATTTGGAGAAGGTGAAAGCAGTACATGAAAAGGACTTGCGCGAGAGGTTTGGAGAGGTGTATCTACCGTTTGCCCTGGAACGCAAGTATCGCAACGCGGGGCGCGAATGGGGGTGGCAGTACGTTTTCCCCGCCAGTCAGCGCTCGATCGATCCGCTTTCCGGCAAGGAGCGGCGGCATCATCTCGATGAGCAAGTCTTGCAGCGCGCCGTCAAAACCGCGGTTCGCGAAGCGGGGCTGACGAAACCGGCTTCTTGCCATACGCTGCGCCACTCGTTCGCGACGCATCTGCAGCAGTCCGGCTACGACATCAGGACGGTTCAGGAATTCTTGGGCCATAAGGACGTGCAGACCACGATGATCTACACCCATGTGCTGAACCGGGGTAGGAGTGGGGTAGTCAGTCCCTTGGATCGGATCTGAGAGCAAGACGGCTTCCGCTTTTTTTCGATTGGCCGACATGACGGTGCGAGGCATCGTGATTGGAAAGGCTCTCACCCAACCCTTTCCCAGAGGGCAAAGGTATCTGCACAAATCGTCACCCCGGCAGGGAAGGGTGGCTCCGGCGCTCCCGAACCGATCGTTTGCGATTGGAGTGCCGGAGTCCAGGCGCCAAGTATGGCAAAGGCGTCTCACATCCCTGTATTCTGGATTCCGGCACTCCATGCCGGAATGACGACTTTGCGAACTTGTGTAGATACCTTAGCCCAGCGGGAGAGGGATTTTCAGATCTTCCTTAACGCATTCAATGCGCCTCGTCCCAATTCGACCCTATCCCCACATCGACCACCAAAGGCACCGCGAGTTGCGCGGCGCGGCACATGCGGTTGCCGATTTCGTGGGCGGCTTGGTCCGCGTAATCCTCGGCCACTTCGAACACCAGTTCATCGTGTACCTGCATGATCATGCACACCGGGGCGCGGGATTCCCGGATCCAGGCGTCCACGGCAATCATCGCCCGCTTGATGATGTCCGCCGCGCTGCCCTGCATGGGCGCATTGATGGCGGTGCGTTCGGCGTATTGGCGGCGTTGGGCGTTGCGGGAGTCGATCTCGGGAATGTACAGGCGCCGGCCGAACAAAGTTTCTACATAACCTTTTTCCCGCGCCACATCGCGGGTTTTTTCCATATAACCTTTGACATTGGGATAACGGGCAAAATACAGGTCAATATAGCGTTGTGCCACGTTGGTAGGTATGCCGAGTTGTTTTCCCAAGCCGAAGGCGGACATGCCGTAGATGAGGCCGAAGTTGATGGCCTTGGCCGAACGGCGCTGGTCCGGCGTGACCTGTTCCGGTGGCACGCCGAACACTTCGGCGGCAGTGAAGCGGTGGACGTCGCTATTGTCGTGGAAGGCGAGGCGAAGGTTAGGATCGCCGGAAATATGCGCCATGATTCTGAGCTCGATCTGGGAATAATCCGCCGCAAGAATCATGTGGCCGGGCGGTGCGATGAACGCCTGGCGGATACGTCGGCCTTCCTCGGTGCGTACCGGGATATTTTGCAGGTTGGGATCGGAAGACGATAGCCTGCCGGTGGCGGCCACGGCCTGGTGATAAGATGTGTGGACACGCCCGGTGCGGGGATTGATCTGCTCCGCGAGCTTGTCGGTGTAGGTCGACTTGAGCTTGGCCAGCGAGCGGTAATCGAGGATTAGCCGCGGTAAATCGAAGCTTTCGGCCAGTTCCTGCAGCACCGATTCGTCGGTGGACGGCTGCCCGGTCGGCGTTTTCTTGATCACCGGCAAGTTTAGCTTATCGTACAGAATGGTTTGGATCTGCTTGGGCGAGCCCAGGTTGAACTGGCATCCCGCCGCCTTGCAGGCCTCCTGTTCGATCGCCAGCATGCGTTTTTCGAGTTCCCGGCTTTGCTGGGCCAGTTTGTACACGTCCACCAGCACGCCGGTGCATTCCATGCGGGACAGGACCGGCACCAGCGGTATTTCGATGGTTTCGTAAAGCGATTTGAGCGACGCTTCCGCTTCGAGCTTCGGCCAAAGGCGATGGTGTAGGCGCAGGGTGATGTCGGCGTCTTCCGCCGCATAGTCCGTGGCGCTTTCGACGCTGACCTGCTGGAAGGGAATCTGTTTCGCGCCTTTTCCGGCCACGTCCTCGTAGCGGATGGTTCGGTGGTTGAGATACAGTTCGGCCAAGGAGTCCATGTCGTGCCGGCTGGCCGTGCTGTTGAGCACATAGGATTCGAGCATGGTGTCGTGGCGAATGCCGGTCAGCGCGACGCCGTGATTCGCGAGGACATTGGCGTCGTACTTGAGGTTCTGTCCGATCTTCGGGCGGTCCGGGTCTTCCAGCAAAGGCCGGAGTTTTTCCAGAACGTGGTCCCGGCTCAGTTGCGCCGGTGCGCCGGGATAGTCGTGAGCCATCGGGACGTAAGCCGCTTCGCCCGGTTCCACCGCAAAGGACACGCCCACGACTTCCGCCCGGCTGTAATCGAGGCTGGTGGTTTCGGTGTCGAAGGCGAAGTATTCCGCAGTCTCCAGCTTTTTCAGCCAGCGTTCCAGCTCATCCTCAGTCAGTATCGTTTCGTAGTGAGCCTCGGCCGCGGTTTGCGAGATGGGGGCGGCCGGATTTTCGACGGTGCTCGGGGCATCCATCTGCCTAAGCCAGGAATTGAATTCGAGGCGGACCAGGAGTTCCCTAAGGGCGGCTTGATCCGGTTCGGTTCGCTGGAGATCGTCCGGTCCGATCGGTAGATCCACGTCACATTTGATGGTAGCCAACTGGCGCGACAAGGGGATTTGATCGAGATGGGCGCGAAGGTTCTCGCCGATCTTGCCGCCGATCTCGCCGGCATGGGCAACGATGGCATCGAGCGAGCCGTATTGGTTCAGCCACTTCGCCGCCGTCTTCGGCCCTACCTTGGGAATGCCGGGGATGTTGTCCGAGGTGTCGCCCACCAGGGCCAGATAATCGACGATGCGTTCGGGCGGCACGCCGAACTTGGCTTTGACGCCCTCGGCGTCCAGGCGGCTGTCGAACATGGTGTTCTCTAGCATCACCCGGTCGTTGACCAATTGGGCCATGTCCTTGTCGCCGGTGGAAATGACGACCGTGTATCCCCGTTCAACGGCCTTCATCGTGAGGGTGCCGATGACGTCGTCGGCTTCCACCCCTGGCTCGATCAGTAAGGGTAGGCCTAGCGCCCGGATGATGGCGTGCAGCGGCTGAATCTGCGCGCGGAGTTCGTCCGGCATCGGCGGCCTATGGGCCTTGTAGTGCTCGAAAAGATCGTCGCGGAAGGTTCTCCCAGGCGCGTCGAACACGACGGCGATGTGGCAAGTGTCGTACTCTCCGATCAGCTTGCGCAGCATGTTGGCGACGCCCAGAACTGCGCCGGTCGGTTCGCCCCGCGAGTTGTTCAAGGGCGGTAGGGCGTGAAACGCGCGATATAAAAATGAAGAACCGTCGACGAGGACTAGGGTTTTTGAAGATGTTTCGGGCATGATCTGGAATGGGTTTTTCAATCGGCCTAAGGCAGGCGGCTTGCTTGCCCATGGGAATTCTAAATGTGAAAATAAACCGCAACAAACCGCAGTAGAGCTTCGCTCTAGCCGGAGAGTCTCGCCGCGCTTGATCTGCCGCCTGTGTTGGGCGAGCGACGCATACGATGGTCGCAGGCCTTGTCACCGGAACCTGATACTTACGAGTAGAGCATACAATAATGACGAATCAACCTTGGATCGCTCCTTCGATTTTGTCCGCCGACTTCGCGCGCTTGGGCGAAGAAGTGCAGAACGTATTGGCCGCTGGCGCCGATATCGTTCACTTCGATGTCATGGACAACCATTACGTTCCCAACCTGACCATCGGTCCTCTGGTGTGCGAGGCGCTAAGGAAGCACGGCGTCACCGCACCCATCGACGTGCATTTGATGGTCAAGCCGGTGGATCGCATCATCCCGGATTTTGCCAAGGCCGGGGCTACTTATATCACGTTTCATCCGGAAGCGTCGGAACACGTGGATCGCAGCCTTCAACTGATCAAGGATTCGGGCTGCAAGACAGGGCTGGTGTTCAATCCGGCGACGCCGCTCCATTACCTGGATCATGTCATGGACAAGCTGGATATGATTCTGCTCATGTCGGTAAACCCGGGGTTCGGCGGCCAGTCCTTCATTCCCTACGTGCTGGACAAGCTGCGCGAAACCAAGCGGCGTATCGAGGCCAGCGGGCGCAACATCCGCCTGGAAATCGACGGCGGGGTGAAAGTGGACAACATCCGCGAGATCGCCGCAGCCGGGGCGGACACGTTCGTCGCCGGGTCGGCCATTTTCGGTGCGGGGAAGGAGAATGACCCGAACCGGTACGACTCGATCGTGCGTGCCTTGCGGGACGAGATAGCCAAGGCCCGCGCCGTTTGATGCTGGATCGCACGCCGGAGCTCATCGCTCTCGACCTGGACGGTACGCTCGTCGACAGTTCGCCGGATCTGGCCGATGCCGTCGACGCCATGCTGGGCCGGCTGGGCTTGCCTCCGGCAGGCGAGCCGCGGGTGAAGCGCTGGATCGGCAACGGCGTAGATATGCTGGTAAAGCGCGCGCTGACGGGAGAAATGTGGCCTCAAGGCGAGCCGCTGCGATTCGCGGAGGCTTTGACGATGTTCATGGAACTGTACGAGGCGAACGTTTGCAATCGAAGCCGCTTGTTTCCGGGTGTTGCCGAAGGGCTGAAGCAACTCAAGGCGGCGGGTTTTCGTCTGGCGTGCGTCACCAACAAGCATTCCAGGTTCACCCGTCCGCTGCTGGGCCGTCTGGGCGTGCTGCAGGACATGGACTTCGTCGGTTGCGGCGACGAGTTCGAGAAGCATAAGCCCGACCCTTATCCCTTGCTGAAAACCGCCGAATTTTTCGGAGTCGAGCCTTCCTGCGGTTTGATGGTCGGCGATTCCGCGAATGACGTGAAAGCCGCGCGGGCGGCAGGATTCATGGTCGTCTGCGTGCCTTATGGCTACCACGGCGGCAACGGTGTCGAGTGTCTTGAGCCCGATGCCGTCGTTTCGTCCCTGACCGAGTTGCCCGCTTTATTCAAGAAAGCCGCGTGAGCATCATGCATCGACCTATTCTGAAAGAGCGATGGCGTCACTGAACCAGCCACGTAAACCGGGTTGGGCCGGAAGGCCATAACCCAAGGAATGGCTTATTGGGTTACGCTACGCGAACCCGCCCTATCTGGATGGACAAGACATCATGACGCCCGAACGATTTCAGCAATACGCCGATCAAGGCTACAACCGCATTCCGCTCGCCCGCGAGGTCCTGGCGGACCTCGATACGCCCTTGAGCGCTTATCTCAAGTTGGCCGACGCGCCTTATTCCTATCTGTTCGAATCCGTGCACGGGGGCGAGCAGTGGGGACGTTATTCCATCATCGGCCTGCCGTGCCGCACCGTCATTCGGGTGTGCGGTACGGAAATCATGGTCGAGAGGGATGGGCGCATCGTCGAAGTGAATCGCGCCGACAATCCGCTGGACTGGATCCGGCGCTACGGCGAACGCTTCAAAGTGCCGCAGATCGAGGGCTTGCCTCGTTTCACCGGCGGGCTGGTCGGCTACTTCGGCTACGAGACGATTCATTACATCGAGCCCCAGTTGCACTGCGAAAAGCCCGATCCGATCGGGGTTCCGGACATCCTGCTGATGGTGTCCGAGGACGTCCTGGTATTCGATAACCTGTCCGGCAAGCTGCTGGTTCTGACTCATGCCGACCCGGCCGAGGCAAACGCCTATCATCAGGCGCAAGACCGGCTGGAAACACTGATCCAGGGGCTTCGGCAAAACCGTTTGCCGGCGAATCGGGGGCAGGGGACGAACCGACAGGTCGAGGAAAGCGATTTCGTCTCCGGCTTCACGCAAGAGGGTTTCGAGAATGCGGTGCGGCGGGTGAAGGAATACATCGTCGAGGGCGACGTGATGCAGGTGGTTCTTTCCCAGCGCCTGTCCATCCCGTATTCCGCTTCGCCCATGGATTTATACCGCGCCCTGCGCTGTCTAAATCCCTCGCCTTACATGTTTCACCTGAATCTCGGGGATTTTCACGTGGTCGGTTCTTCGCCTGAAATTCTGGTGCGCGTCGAGGACGAAACCGTTACCGTCCGGCCGATCGCCGGCACGCGCAAGCGCGGCAAGACCCACGAAGAGGATCTGGCCCTGGAGCGGGAGCTTTTGGCCGACCCCAAGGAAATCGCCGAGCACCTGATGCTGATCGACCTCGGCCGCAACGATACCGGACGGGTGGCGGAGACCGGCAGCGTCCGCGTTACCGACAAGATGATCATCGAACGTTATTCCCACGTCATGCACATCGTGTCCAACGTCACCGGCCGATTGGCCAAGGGCAAGGACGCTTACGACGTACTGGCGGCGACGTTCCCGGCGGGCACTGTCAGCGGCGCACCCAAGATCAGGGCCATGGAAATCATCGCCGAATTGGAGCCGGTCAAGCGCGGGGTTTATTCCGGCGCCGTCGGCTACATCGGGTGGTCCGGGAATCTGGATACCGCCATCGCCATCCGCACCGCCGTCATCCGCGACGGCACCCTGCATATCCAGGCAGGAGCGGGCGTGGTGTACGATTCCGTTCCCCGCAACGAATGGGAAGAGACTCTAAACAAGGGGCGCGCGGTGTTTCGCGCGGTCGCCATGGCCGAAGCTGGGGTCGAAGGAGGGCGCAGCCTATGAGATCCCGCGTCTTGATGATCGACAACTACGATTCGTTTACCTATAACCTGGTCCAGTACTTGGCGGAATTGGGCGCCGACGTGGACGTGGTGCGCAACGATCAGATCGACGTCGAGGAGATCGAGGACTACGCTCCGGACAAGATCGTCATTTCGCCGGGACCCTGCACGCCGAAAGAGGCGGGCATCTCGGTGGACACGATCCGCCGCTATGCGGGCAAGTATCCCATCTTGGGCGTCTGCCTCGGCCATCAAAGCATCGGCTATGCGTTCGGCGGCAATATCGTTCACGCCAAGAGCATCATGCACGGCAAGTGCTCGATGGTGCACCATCGGAATCAGGGCGTGTTTCGCGGGCTGAACAATCCGTTCCAGGCCACTCGGTATCATTCCCTGGTCATCGAGCAGGAAACGCTTCCCGAGTGCCTGGAAGTCACCGCCTGGACCGAGGACCGGGACGGCAAGATCGAGGAAATCATGGGCGTCAGGCACAAGCAGCTCGCCATCGAAGGCGTGCAATTCCATCCGGAATCCATCCTCACGGAGCAGGGCCACGACCTGCTGCGAAACTTTCTGAATCGGTGAGGGCTCTCGATGGACATGCCTGGCGTCCTGCAGACTCTGCTGGATAGGAAAGATCTCGGCGCATCGCAGATGCGCAAGGTCATGCGAACCATCATGAGCGGCGGTGCCACGCCGGCGCAAATCGGTGCCTTTCTGATCGCGTTGCGCGCCAAGGGCGAAAGCGTCGAGGAAGTAGTGGCGGCGGCCAAGGTGCTGCGGGAGATGGCCACCAAGGTTCCGGTCCGGGGCGAGCATCTCATCGATACCTGCGGTACCGGCGGCGACGCCAACCACACGTTCAACATCAGCACCACGGCGGCGTTCGTGGTCGCGGCGGCCGGCGGGAAGGTGGCGAAGCATGGCAACCGCTCGGTTTCCAGCCGTTCGGGCAGCGCCGACGTGCTGGAGGCGGCGGGCATCAATCTCGATTTGACGCCGGACCAGGTCAAGGCCTGTATCGACCGGATCGGCCTGGGATTCCTCTTTGCCCAGCGTCATCACGGCGCCATGAAATACGCGATAGGCCCGCGCCGGGAAATCGGCGTGCGCACCCTGTTCAACCTGCTCGGACCGCTCACCAATCCGGCCGGCGCGCCCAATCAGCTGGTCGGCGTCTTTTCCGACGTTTGGGTGGAGCCGCTGGCGGAAGTGTTGCGGCAACTCGGCAGCAAGCATGTGCTGGTGGTGCATGCCGAGGACGGCCTGGACGAAATCAGCATCGGCGCACCCACTCACGTCGCGGAACTCAAGGACGGCGAAATCAAGTCCTACACGCTGACGCCGGAACAATTCGGCATCAAACGGGCTCCCTTGAAAAAACTGACGGTCGACACCGCCGCCGCGAGTCTGAAGACGATGCTGAGCGTGCTCGACAAGGAACCGGGGCCGGCCCGGGACATTACCGTTCTCAACGCGGGTGCCGCGATTTACGCGGCCAATCTGGTGGACAGGCTGGAAGCCGGCGTCGAGCGTGCCAAAGCGGTCATCGACGACGGTTCCGCCCGACGGAAACTGGACGCCTTGATCGAATTCAGCCAATCCATCGCCGCTCATGAGTAATCCTCCCGATATCCTACAAAAGATTCTGGCCCGCAAAGCGGAGGAGGTCGCTGAACGACGGTCGCGCACGCCGCTTCAGGAACTCCGGCGCTCGGCAGAGGAGGCAGGCGCTTCCCGAGGTTTTGTCCGAGCTTTGCGTAACAAGGTCGAAAGCGGTGCGGCCGCGGTGATCGCCGAAATCAAGAAGGCGTCGCCCAGCAAAGGCGTGATGCGGCCCGATTTCCGCCCGGCGGACATCGCCCGAAGCTATGCCGGTCACGGCGCGGCTTGCCTTTCGGTGCTGACGGACCGGGATTTCTTTCAAGGCTCAGAGGAGTACCTGAAAGAGGCTAGAAGCGTTTGTTCGCTGCCGGTGCTGCGGAAGGATTTCATGATTGATCCGTACCAGGTGTTCGAGGCCCGCGCGATCGGGGCGGATTGCATTCTGCTGATTGCCGCCGCCTTGAGCGATGCGGCCATGCGCGAACTCGCGGATATTGCCGTCGACCTCGGCATGGACGTGCTCGTCGAGGTGCATGATGCGTCCGAATTGGAACGCGCCTTGCGCCTCGATCTGCCGCTTATCGGCATCAACAACCGGAATCTCCGCACCTTCGAGACCCGTCTCGATACGACGCTCGACTTGCTGGAACGGATTCCCCCAGGTCGCTTGGTCGTGACCGAAAGCGGCATTCATACGCCGGAGGACGTGTCGCTGATGCGGCGTCACGGCGTCCACACCTTTTTGGTCGGCGAAGCATTCATGACGGCGGAAGATCCGGGTGTTCGTTTACAGGCCTTGTTTGCTTCAAACTAAAGTGGATTCGGTGCCGCATCGTCCTGGGAGGGTGTCGCAACGGTAGGTCGGGATAACGATCGAATCAGGGCAACCCCGGGGAAATGCTGGGTTTCGTTCCTGAGCCCGGTCGACGTGTTAGGCTCACGACATTGGCCCTCAGGGAGAAGGCAGGGGTGGGGGTAATCGAAAGATCGCTTTCTTTCCGTAATTTGCAGTTAGAATCAGATGCGTAGGATGGGCAAAGGCCGACGGGCCGTGCCCACCATCGCCGGTTTCGATGGGCACGCTAGGCTTTACTCGCCCCGTCCGTGGGGCTCGCCCTGCGGGTCTGGCTTCGCCTGTTCAAATTGGCTCCCGGCAAATTTGTGCCGATCCTACCGAGTTCACGACACCAGCACTCCCGAGATGGTAGTCGAAACACAGGCTTCTTTTTTTCAAGTGTGGCTTATTGGATATCCACTGAGCCGACGATTACACCCATGATTCCTCATGTCGACGATGTCGCGGCACTCGTCAAGGCGACAGCCAGGGAAGAATTGCTGCCCCGCTTCGCCGGGATCGAACGTCAATTCAAAGCCGACGGTAGCGTCGTCACCGAAGCGGATTTCGCCGTACAAAGGAGGCTGATGGCTCGATTGCAAGAGCGTTATCCGGAGTTCGATCTGTTAGGCGAAGAAATGGACGCACGGCGTCAGCAGGAACTGCTGGCGCAAAGCAACGCAGGGCTTTGGTGTCTGGATCCCCTGGACGGAACCAGCAACTTCGCCGCAGGTCTGCCTTTTTTCGGTATTTCTCTCGCTTTGCTCATCGAGCGCCAACCGATTTTGGGGGTCGTCTACGATCCGATCCGCGACGAATGCTTTACCGCCCAGCGTGACCGCGGCGCCTGGCTGAACGGTGGGCGACTCAGGGTTCACTCCGTCGATCTGCCGTTGCGGCGCTGCTTGGCGGTGGTGGACTTCAAACGCTTAGGGCCGCTGGCGGCGACGCTGGCGACACGCCCGCCTTACAGTTCGCAGCGCAATCTGGGTTCGGTGGCGCTGGAGTGGTGTTGGCTGGCGGCCGGCCGATTCCACGTTTATCTGCACGGCAAGCAAAAGCTCTGGGACTATGCCGCGGGCGCGCTGATCCTGTCCGAAGCCGGAGGCCGCGCGGAGACCCTGCAAGGCGAGCCCATCTTCCGCACCGAGCTACAGCCCCGTTCAGTAGTCGCCGCCGGCGACGTGCGTCTGTTCGAGGAATGGAAGACCTGGTTGACCGAACGATCGAGCGGCGCCGACGCGCCCTGAAGCTGTTCTTTTGCTTCACCTGACTTCAATCCGCTTCGATTGGCGCGTACCGAACGCTGCTGAACCCATTGCGAAATCGCATGGTTTCAGCGTCGCTGGATATGGTGCGATCATTGCCGTGAACCGAGGCGGCAACCGAATGTCGTTTGATGACGGTGATGTCGTATCGCGGCTATCGGAGTTCATAAAGGAAGCTCTAATCAAGTTTCCAGTGGGAAAAGCGAACAGTGCGACTGTTTAATCCAAAAGGCCCTCACCCAAGCCCATCACGCCGCACTTTCCCTGTTGGGAGCCGCAAGCGGCGCTTAAGCGTGCCCCCGTTCGCCGGGAGCGAAGGGGAACGTACGAAGCACGGCCCTTCGGCAGGCTCAGGACAGGTTTGTTCCAGCGGCAGAGAGCTTATTCAGAGCTTCCTAAAAAGAAACGAGCAGTGAAATGGAAACCGTGTGAATGCCGACTGCGACGCGCCGCACCATCGATAGCCCAACGCGATGCGTTGAGGGCATGGACCTTGCATAATCGGCTGTTTTCGGCCAGATGAGGAGGGTTTAATACGTGAATGATTGTATTCCTATATGCCGGGGCACGCGGTATTCGCGTCATCCGGCATTCGCCGGCGCTCCCGGCCAGGCCGTTTGCGATTGGAAGGGTGTCTCCGGCGCTCCCGGAGACACCGTTTGCGATTGGAGCGTCGGGGTGAACCTCCGCTCGCTGCGCCTGCTGTTGGTTCTCGGTTTGGTTGGTTTTCTCCCTGCCTGCGCGTGGTCGCCATTCCGGTACGAGGAGCCGAAAGGTCCTGTCGAGCCTTTGGTTGAAGACATCGAGGGCAGTCGGTTCGTGTTGGGAAAGGACGACAGTATCGTGGGACAACTGGCGACAGTGAAGATGAAGGAGGGAGATTCTCTTCCCGATGTAGCCCGACATTTCGGTCTGGGGTTGGAAGGCATAGGCGAAGCCAATCCCGATCTTGATCTCTGGGCGCCGCGGCCGGGTAGCCGGGTCATATTGCCGATGCAGTTCGTTCTGCCGGACGCCCCGCGCAAGGGCATCGTGGTCAATCTCGCCGCCATGCGCCTCTTTTACTTCCCGGCGAAGAAGAAGGGAGAAGTGGTTACTCATCCGGTCGGCATCGGCCGTGAAGGCCGGTCGACGCCGACCGGCGAAATGCTGGTGGAGCGAAAGGCGAAACATCCGACCTGGCACGTTCCGGCTTCCATACGCAAGGATCATGAGCGGAAGGGCGATCCTCTTCCGGCTGTCGTGTTGCCGGGTCCCGACAATCCCTTGGGCGACTATGCCATCTATCTCAGCCGTCCGAGTTATTTGATTCACGGCACCAACAAGCCGTACGGCATAGGACTTCGCGCAAGCAACGGCTGCGTTCGTCTCTACCCCGAAGATATCGAGACGCTTTACCGGGACGTGCCGGTCAAAACACCCGTACGCATCGTCAATCAGCCCTATTTGATAGGGTGGCGCAACGGTGAGCTTTATCTGGAGGCGCACCGACCTCACGAAGAACTCAACGCGAAGCAGCTCAAGAAAAATCTGATGGCCGCGCTCAAGAAAATCGAAAAGAAGCACGAGCGAAAACTGGATTGGCCCAAGATCGAGCGGGTTCTGAGCGAGGCCCTGGGCGTTCCGATACCCATTTTCGAGAACAGCGAAAATTTCGACGACCTTGTCAGAAAGGCCGTGGCTCTGAAATATCCGGACGAGTTGTACGGTCAGCCGAAGCCGCCGGCGATGACCGATAGCGGCTGGTACATCACGGCGCTGGAATCGGGAGACGAATTGAGCGCTCAGCGTCTGGCCGCGGTTCTGAATCATCAGGGACCGCAGATTCCGGCGCGGGTGGTGGCTTCGGAAAACGGCCGCTTCAAGGTCATCGCCGGTCCTTTCAAGGACAGCAAGGCGACCAAGGCGGCGGCCAAGCGGATGAAGATCGATTTGGACATCACGGGCGATATCGTTTCGCCGAAGGAGCGCGTGAGTCTCAAATAGGGCGTTTTTCACGGCAGTATAGCGGCAGGGAATTATTCCATTTTTTCGAACAAAAAGAAAGTTTCTTTAATGGTAGGCCGGGATAAGCCTGTCCTGAGCGAGGTCGAAGGGCTCAGGGCGAACGGCCTATTGGGATGGGCTCAAAAGGGCCCTCACCCAAGCCTATCACGCCGCACTTTCCCTGTTGGGAGCCGCAAGCGGCGCTTACCCGTGCACCCGTTCGCCGGGAGCGAACGCTAACGTGCGAAGCACGGCCTTTCGACAAGCTCAGGACAGGTTTGTCCCAGTGGGAGAGGACTTACTCAGAGCTTCCTTAACCACTTACCAGACTGAAAACGACGGGACATCCCTGCCCCGTACGAGCCCTCGAAGATTTTCGAGGTGCTCTATAGTGCATTAACAATCCATGATCTGGCGGTAACGGAATACACGCGTGCCGTATCGTTTTCGAGATCCCGCAAGGCGTGCTCCAGGTGGTCTTACAATTCATCAAGACGGTCAAACACCCCGTGGTGAAAAGCCTTCTCCCGCCACTCGTCCCGGAGAGGCTAGACCGTGTTCAGTTCGAACGCATAAGAGGGCAAGAACCCCAGCCGGCGATGGGGCGGAAATGGAAACCGCTCGCTCTTGTGCCACCCGATACCATCGACCACCCTAACGATACGTTCGTTCGGATAGCGCGAAGCGATTTCCTCCAGAAACAAAGGCAGGCAAGCCATGTTTCACAGGCGCCGACATCAAGCTATCCAAGTGCCCATTCCGGGGGCGATACCGCTGCACAAGCCTAGGTCATATCCCGGCTGATCGGTAGGCCTTGTGACTGCCCGCAAGATCGCGCGCATCACGTTTTTCCTGCATCGGCAAAACTCAAGCTTCGATTCTTCACGACTCGCAATGGCAGATTGACATCAAACATAAAATCTCAGGACGGACCTGTCGGAGAATATGTCCTGAGCGGAGTCGAAGGGTTTTGGGACCTACTGGGATAGGCGTTTAGGTCCAGGGACTGCGATAAAGTGAGGGGGCGCTTCGCTTGCAGCCAGGATGAATGCCGCAAAAAGCAAGCCGGATGGCGGCCTATGCTCAAAACCTTGTCGGAAGTAGATCGGCGGAAAAATCCGTAGGCGTTAAAGTTCAATCTTCACGTTTGAATTCGCCCTCTATCGTGTGTCGCACTTCGCGTGTCGCCTTTCCGGGAGGGTGCGAAACGCCGCTTTCGAGAATGCGTCGCGCGAGTCGTTTCCGGGTGACCGGCAGCAAGCAGAACAAGGCCAGCACGTCGCTGATGAAACCGGGTATCAGGAGCAATAGCCCCCCGGCGGCGATCAAGCCGCCTTCGATCATCTCGCGGGCCGGCAATTCGCCTCGCGCCAGGGCTTGCTGAACGCGGAACCAGGTGGTCCAACCCTGTATCCTCAATAAAAAAGTGCCCAGCGCCGCGGCACCCAGCAGCAAGACCAAAGTGAATAGGAAACCCAGCGAACCGATGAGTTTGATCAACACATAAATCTCTAGGATCGGCAAGCTCAATAGGGCCAGCAATAACCATTGACCGATGTTCATTAAGTCCTCATACGTTTAGAATTCCGATTAATGCCGTGCTTTTTGCCATGTCTACCGAATACTGTCTAGTTTTGTGCACTTGTCCGGATGCGAAAACCGCGGAGACGCTGGCTGAGGCCGTGGTCGCGAAACGTTTGGCAACCTGCGTCAACATCGTCCCCGGACTGACATCCGTTTATCCCTGGGAAGGCAAGATAGAAACCGCCCAGGAACATCTTCTCCTGATGAAGACCGAAACGGCTGTTTTCGAAACGTTGGAAGCCTTTGTGTGCGAGAAACACCCGTACGAACTTCCCGAGATCATCGCGGTCCCCGTACTGCGAGGTTCGACCGCGTACCTTGACTGGATCGGCGAATGGCTGCACCCCGAAAATTGAAGGACCGTCCGGGTAACTGCTCCCGGGCACACGTTCACGTTCCGACCTTTTTCCTACTGAGTGATTTTGTTATGCCGCAGTTCCCCGACAAAGGTATCTACACAGATCGTCGCCCCGGTAGGGAAGGGTGGCTTAGGTGCCCCCGAAGACACCGTTTGCGATTGGAGTGCCGGGGTCCAGGCGCCAAGGATGGCAAAGGCCTTTCACGTCCCTGTGTTCTAGATTCCGGCAATCCATGCCGGAATGACGGCTTTGCAAACGTGTGCGTATACTTTTGGTTCCGCGAGTGGGTTTTTGGGTTGTTGTTTGTCTTTTTGTCGGCCTGGACGGGCATGGTTTGGGCCATCGCTAGCGATGAGCTTCTGCCGCCCGAGCAAGCTTTCCGGGCATCGGCACGAGTCGAGGGCAACGAAGCCCTGATCGGGGTCGATATTGCGGACGGTTATTATCTGTACCGGCAAAAATTCAAGTTCGCCTCCAAGACTTCGGGTGTCGATTTGGGCGAGCCGGTTTTTCCGAAGGGAGAAACCAAGCACGACGAATTTTTCGGCGAGATGGAGATCTATCGCGGGCATGTCGATATCCGTCTTCCGTTGATGCGGAGCGGTGGCACCGCCGATGCGCTGGCTCTCGATGTAACCTCGCAGGGCTGCGCCGATGTCGGGGTGTGCTACCCGCCGTACAAGCAGACGGTGAGCGTGCGATGGCCTTCGAACGGCGCGAGCGCGCCCAAGACCGACTCGCTCGGAAAATTGGCCGAGGCGTTCAAATCGCTGGGCATCAAGACCCAGCCTGTCGATCTGCTGCCGCCGGACGAGGCTTTCCGCTTTTTCGCCGAGGTGAAGGACCCCAATACGCTGTGGGTCAGCTGGCAGATTGCCGACGGGTATTATCTCTACCGCGAGAAATTCAAGCTGGCTTTGCTCGAATCGAGCGGCGTAAAGCTCGGCAGGTATGAGATTCCCCACGGCGAACCCAAGCACGACGAAGAGTTCGGCGCGGTGGAAGTGTTCCACGAGGAAGTCGGTTTCGCCGTTCCCTTGTCGCGCGCCGACGGCCAGCCGGTCAATATTCAATTGCAGGCGAACTACCAGGGCTGCGCGGAGAAGGGCGTATGCTACCCGCCCATGCAGAAAACCGTGAGCCTGGATTTGCCGGCCGGCGGGGCCGGGACGCTGGCGTCGGCGGCGAGTCCGCCCGAGCCGGTGTCGGAGCAGGACCGGATCGCTTTCGCGCTGCAAAGCGATTCTGCTTGGGGCACGGTTCTCAGTTTTCTGGGATTCGGGCTGCTGCTGGCGTTCACGCCTTGTATTTTTCCGATGATCCCGATCCTGTCGGGCATCATCGTCGGCAACGGCCACACGATCACGACGGGCCGAGCTTTCATGCTGTCGCTCAGTTACGTTTTGGCATCGGCTCTGGCCTATACCGTCTTCGGCGTTTTGGCCGGCCTTTTCGGCAGCAACCTCCAGATGCTGCTCCAAAAGCCCGAGGTCATCGTCGCGTTCAGTGCCGTATTCGTGCTGCTGGCCTTGTCCATGTTCGGCGTCTACACGCTGCAAATGCCGGAGTTCATCCAATCTCGCGTGGTTTCCCTCAGCAACCGGCAGCGCGGCGGCACCCTGACGGGCGCAGCGATCATGGGAGCTCTCTCGGCCTTGATCGTAGGACCCTGCGTGGCGGCGCCCCTGGCCGGCGCGCTTATCTATATCGGCCAGACCGGCGATGCCGTGCTTGGCGGCCTGGCTCTGTTCGCCCTGGGCTTGGGGATGGGCATTCCTTTGCTGATCATCGGCGCGTCCGCGGGGAAATTGCTGCCCAAGGCCGGAACCTGGATGAATGCGGTCAAGGCCGCTTTCGGTGTGGGTCTTCTGGCGATCGCCGTTTGGCTCCTCGAGCGCATTCTTCCCGTCGCCGTATCCATGTTCCTTTGGGCGCTGCTGCTGATCATTCCGGCGATTTACCTCGGTGCCCTGGATGCTCTGCCTCATCCGGCTTCCGGCTGGCGCAGACTGTGGAAGGGCGTAGGTATCGTCATGCTCACCTACGGGGTGTTGCTGTTGATCGGCGTCGCTTCGAACAGCACCGATCCGCTGCAGCCCTTGCGCGGCATATATCCGGCGACGGCCACGGCGTCGCAGCCGTCGATAGCGTTCCGGAAGATTAGGACGCTTGACGACCTGAACGCGCAGGTGACCGCGGCCGAGGCTGCCGGAAAGTGGGTCATGCTGGATTTCTATGCCGATTGGTGCATCTCCTGTAAGGAAATGGAGCGTTATACTTTCGCCGACCCTAGGGTTCAGAATGCGCTCGCCGACGTCGTGTTGCTGCAGGCCGACGTCACGCAAAATTCGGCGGATGATCAGGCGCTTTTGAAACACTTCGGCCTTATCGGACCGCCAGCGACTCTGTTCTTCGGACCGGACCGGCAGGAGCGGAAAGCGTTTCGTGTCGTCGGTTATATGAACGCGGACGAATTTGTCGGACATGTGCAAAGGGTGTTGCAGTGAAATCGCCGAAGCTTCTATACGGATTGCTCGCGTTGGCCGCGTTGCTTCTGGGTATGCTTGCCCAGCGCTGGATGAGCGGAGAATCGACCGCCCCGGGAAATGGCGTTCCTCCGGAGCGCGTCTCGCTCAGGGATCTCGACGGAAATTTGCACGATATCGCCGAGTGGAAGGGGAAGATTCTCGTGCTCAATTTCTGGGCGACCTGGTGCGCTCCGTGCCGCGAAGAGATGCCGGAGTTCACCCGCTTGCAGACGGAATTGGGCGGTAAAGGCGTTCAGTTCGTCGGTGTCGCTATCGACGAGTCGGAGGCCGTTCAAGACTTTTTGAAAGAGACACCGGTCAACTATCCGATATGGCTGGGCGACGAACGCGCCGCCGCTTGGGCGGAGAGCCTCGGAAACCGGCTTGATGTCTTGCCGTTTTCCGCCGTTTTCAACCGCGACGGCCAGTTGGCGGATGCCCATGTCGGACCGTTCTCGAGAGAGCAGCTCATCGAGGTTCTCGGACCTCTGCTTCATTGACCTTTTCGTCAAAATGCGCTAACTGCGCCGAACTTAAGCGAAATTCCTCATTTGTGGACAGATTTTGCGGGTTTCGGCAAAATAGCCCGCGGCTTTTCGGCTTCTGCGTCATCGGAAACGAGTCTGCTCTCTCAATATGGCAAACATCCTCGTGCTTAACGGCCCGAATCTCAATTTGCTCGGGGTTCGCGAGCCAGGACTTTACGGCAGTCAATCGCTCGGCGATATCGAGTCTGCGTTGGATTCGAAGGCGCAAGCGCTGGGCTGTCGTCTGGAATTTTTCCAGAGCAACGCCGAGCACGAACTCATCGACCGTATTCACCGGGCGTTCAGGGAATCCGTAGACTTTATACTCATCAATCCGGGAGCTTATACGCATACCAGCATTGCGCTGCGCGATGCGTTTCTCGCCACCCGTATTCCTTTTATCGAAGTCCATTTATCGAACATCCATGCGCGGGAGCCGTTCCGTAAACATTCTTATTTGTCCGATATCGCCAAAGGCGTTATCTGCGGATTCGGCGGACTCGGTTATGAGCTCGCCTTGACCGCGGCCGTACACATCCTAGAAACAGGGTAAACCATGGATATTAGAAAAATAAAGAAGCTCATCGAAATGATCGAAGAGTCGGGTATCGCCGAAATCGAGATTCGCGAGGGGGAGGAGTCGGTACGCATCAGTCGGTACAGCAGCGTCGCACCGCAACCGCTGCAAGTTTTGCCGGCCCCGGTCCCGGCGGTACAGGAGGCCGGGTCACCCCAGTTGGTCGAGGCGACGACGGACAAACTGACGGGCCATATCGTGCGATCACCCATGGTGGGAACGTTTTACCGTTCGCCGTCGCCGGGAGCGAAACCCTTTGTGGAGGTCGGGCAGCGAGTGGAAGTGGGCGATACGCTCTGCATCATCGAGGCGATGAAAATCCTGAATCAGATCGAGGCCGACAAAGCCGGCGTGATTGCGAAGGTGCTGGTGGAGAACGCCCAACCGGTGGAATACAACCAACCCTTGTTCGTCATCGAGTAAGGGCCTAACGGCGTTGTCTGTAATTCGCCCAACCCACCAGGTGTTTGTTCATGCTCGGTAAAGTTCTTATCGCCAACCGGGGCGAAATCGCCCTGCGCATTCTTCGTGCCTGTCGCGAACTCGGCATCAAAGTTGTGGCCGTACATTCCGAGGCCGATCGGGATCTCAAGCATGTGCGGCTCGCCGACGAGTCCGTGTGTATCGGTCCGGCCCCGTCGAAAGAAAGCTATCTCAACATTCCGGCCATCATCAGTTCGGCCGAAGTCACCGACTCGGTAGCCATCCATCCCGGCTATGGTTTTCTGTCCGAAAACGCCGATTTCGCGGAGAAAGTGATTCAAAGCGGCTTCGTTTTCATAGGCCCTCGCCCGGAGACCATACGTCTCATGGGCGATAAGGTGTCCGCCATCGAGGCCATGAAAAAAGCCGGCATTCCGTGCCTGCCGGGCTCGGATGGCCCTTTGAGCGAAAATTACGACGAGAATCTCAAGATCGCCCGGCGCATCGGTTTTCCGATCATCATCAAGGCGGCAGGCGGCGGCGGCGGACGCGGCATGCGGGTGGTTCACAGCGAGGCGAATCTCCCGAGCGCCATCACGCTGACGCGCGGGGAGGCTGCGGCGGCCTTCGGTAACGATACGGTTTACATGGAGAAATTCCTGGAAAATCCGCGGCATATCGAATTCCAGGTGTTGGCCGACAGTCACGGCAACGTGGTTCATCTAGGCGAACGCGATTGCTCCACCCAGCGCCGGCATCAGAAAGTCATCGAGGAAGCGCCTGCGCCGGGCATCACCGAGGAACAGCGCCACGAGATGGGAGAGCGCTGCGTCAAAGCCTGCCAGGAAATCGGCTATCTGGGCGCCGGGACCTTCGAGTTTCTTTACCAGGACGGCCAGTTTTACTTCATCGAGATGAACACCCGCGTGCAGGTGGAACATCCTGTGACGGAAATGGTGACGGGCTTCGATATCGTCAAGGAACAGCTTCGCATAGCCGCCGGGGAGCCTTTGTCGATCCGGCAGGAAGATGTTCAGTTGCGAGGCCATGCCGTAGAGTGCCGGATCAACGCCGAAGATCCTCAAAGTTTTATCCCGTGTCCCGGCGTGATCGAGCAGTTCCATATGCCCGGAGGTCCGGGCATACGGGTCGAGACGCATATTTATAATGGCTATCGGGTGCCTCCTTACTATGACTCGATGATCGGCAAGCTCATCGCCCACGGTGAGACCAGGAGCGGGGCTATCGCGCGAGCCCGTATGGCGCTTCAGGAAATGGTCATCGGCGGCATCAAGTGCAATATTCCTTTGTTGCTGGACATCATCAACGACACAGCCTTTAATGCCGGCGGACAGAACATCCATTATTTGGAGCAGAAGCTCGGATTGAAACACTGATGTGGCAACAGCTGGCGATTACGGTGGACGAATCCGGGGCGGAGCCGGTTTCCGATTTCTTGGCGAATCTCGGTGCCGTTGCCGTCAGCTTCGAAGATGCCGGCGACCAGCCCTTGTTCGAGCCCAAGCCAGGGGAGACGCCGGTTTGGCGCCGGACCAAAGTCATCGGATTGTTCGATGCCGATGCCGAGATCGACCGCGTCCTAGATGCGATCGCAAATGAATTCGGCGAGCGGGTGGTGCAGTATCAGCTCGAGGATTTGGAAGACCGCGCATGGGAACGAGCCTGGCTGGATCATTTTCAACCGATGCGCTTCGGCCGGAGACTCTGGATTTGTCCGACCGGCTTCGAGCCTCCGGAGCCGCGGGCCGTCAACGTGGTGCTTGATCCCGGCCTTGCTTTCGGAACCGGGACGCACGCCACGACTGCGCTTTGTCTCGAATGGTTGGACGGTCAGGATTTGCAAGGCAAGACCGTGATCGATTACGGCTGCGGTTCGGGTATTCTGGCGGTGGCCGCATTGAAGCTAGGCGCGGCGAAAGCCTACGGCGTGGACATCGATCCTCAGGCGCTCACGGCGTCGGAGGAAAACGCGCGCAAGAACGGCGTGGAGCATCGTTTGCGGCTCGGTTACCCGCGCGAGATCGCTGCCGTTCGTGCCGATGTCGTGGTGGCCAATATCCTGGCTGCGCCTTTGATCGAACTCGCGGCGGAGGTCGGCGAAAAAGTCCTGCCCGGTGGGCGCTTGGGGTTGTCCGGTATTTTGGCGGCGCAGGTCGAAAGCGTTCGCGCGGCCTACATTTCCCAGTTCGATTTTTCTCCCCCTGAACTTCGCGAGGAGTGGGCGCTGCTCACAGGCATAAAGCGTCGAGGTTGAAGCGTGTTTACCCGCTGCCCCGAGTGTAAGACCGCGTACCGCATCAGCGTTGATCAATTGCGCGCCGGACGCGGCGAAGCGCTTTGCGAGCGTTGCCAGATCGTTTTCAACGCCTTGGTGTCCTTGGGACATGCGGTGAAGGACACAACGCGCGAGGACGCACCTCAAATCAGGCCGCCACTCTTAGGAGATCGGGATGCAGTGCTTCTGCCGAAATTCGAGCCAAAACCGCCCGACAAATCGGGCAGCGAAGGCGCGGGTTCGGCCTACGATGCACAGGCGTTCGAACAGGAAGGGAAGGGGAGCCGTGGGGAAAAAAGTACCGGTCCGCTTTCGGTAACGCCGGTGGTCTGGTGGGGGTTGGGCGTCTCTGGATTGGCGGCCCTTCTGATTGTCCAACTGGTCGTTTTCGAGGGCGGCCGAATGGTGCAGAGCGCGCGTATGCGCCCCTGGCTGGAAATGATCTGCAAGACCGTCGATTGTCATTTGCCGCCTTATAAGGACGTGCGCCGAATCCACATTTTCGATCGGGCTTTACGGCCGGATTCGATGCGCGACGATGCTCTGGAGTTCCAACTTATCTTTGCGAACCAGTCCGACCTGCCGCAGATACTGCCCAATCTGAAGCTGGTGCTTATCGAACTCAACGGAAGCCCGGTTGCGGAGCGGATATTCACGCCTGCGGAATATCTTCCCGAAGGGGAATCCGTGTCGCTGATGCCCGTCGGCAAACCGTTCGAAATCCGCTTGCTTCTGGCCAAGCCGAACCATGACGTGGGCGGCTTCACATTCGAGTTACTGTGATTCGGGCTTTCAAACCTTGGCTATCAAAAACCCCGCCGGAGGTCCGTGGACTCTTGCCGCGTTATTTAACGGCATCCGGTCAGTCTTCATTACCGGTAATGGGAGATGTCCGTCGACCGGCGATATTGTCGGCTTCCGGACCGGCACCGTTATTGTTTGCGAGATTGAATCCGAAGGCCTGGATGGCGAAATTCGACAATTCCTTGCCGTCGAACGACTGACCCGGACCATTCCGAACGTCGACATCGAATTCCATTTTTCGAACAAAAAGAAAATTTCTTTAAGGAAGCTCTGAACAAGTTGATTCCGTTCACGCTCTTCGACAGGCTCAGGAGAGCGTTCGACAAGCTCACCGCGAACGGAATCAATAGGTTACCGTTCGTCCTGCCTGCCTGCTGCAGGCAGGAGCCCGTCGAAGGACTTAACAGGCTGTTGAAAAATTCGATGCTCCTACCATAGGTAGTGGGCAACGACGAAACTGTTAACCTACATGTCGTGTGTAGAATGCGTTTTTCAACACCCTGTTAATCAGAGCTTCCTTAATGATAGGGCGGGATAAGCCTGTCCTGAGCGAAGTCGAAGGGCTTATTCCGGTCTACAACGTTTTCCTTTGATTTAGAAATGGAAGAAGGTGACATCGTCTTGGGATGTGCCGATGGTCACCGTCAAGTAATTGGTTCCGTCGGTGAACGGTGCCTCGTCGATGTTCGTCTGGTCCAGGAAATAGGATGCGGTCTGGGATTGGCCGGCCGCAGCCCACAGCTACCAGACAAATCGGTGCGAGTCTCATGATTTCCTCCTTGAAAAATACCGTTGGACTAAATCGGTTGGCGAAGCAGCCCGGAACCATCTGGACGGTCCCTGATGCGGGTCGCGGCACCGTAAGTCCGTAACCACGATGACGCACGTGACGCGCCATAATTCCGACCTGTGAGCGAAAATTTACGGTTCGCCGCGCGTCGTGATCAAGATCGCAGAGCGGTTGGAGAAATCCGGAAGCTCGGCCTTTCGTGGTCCTGTGGATAGGGGGCGTGGCTTTAGTAGTTTGTTTCCCGCTCGACGCGAAAGCCGACTTGCGCTTCGCCGGGCAAATCCGCCTTGGAGCGCCGAAAGTTATTGGCTTATCCTATCCGGCGACCATGGCGCATTCTCTCTGTGTCAGGGCTCCATGCTTTGTTTATGTAATATAAAAATGTCTTATGACATTAATCATGACAACTGAATTTTTTTTATGAACGGAACAGCTTATAGTTCCCGACGGTGAAAGGACAATACGATTTGCGGTCCAAGTAGGACCAGAAAAATTCCTGAGAACAATCCACAGATGTGGTAGGAGGTAAGTATGGCCGTAAAGACCTATAACGCGGGCGTAAAAGAATACCGCGAGACCTATTGGATGCCGGATTACACCCCCAAGGATACTGATATTCTGGCTATCTTTAAGGTTACGCCCCAGCCTGGCGTGCCTCGGGAGGAGGCGGCCGCGGCGGTCGCCGCGGAATCGTCCACCGGCACCTGGACCACGGTTTGGACCGATCTCTTAACCGACCTCGACTATTACAAGGGTCGCGCCTACCGCATCGAAGACGTTCCGGGCAGCGATGAACAGTTCTACGCTTTCGTCGCCTATCCGATCGACCTGTTCGAGGAAGGATCGGTAGTCAATGTTTTCACGTCACTGGTCGGCAACGTGTTCGGTTTCAAGGCGATCCGCGGACTGCGCCTGGAGGACGTGCGTTTCCCGATCGCTTATGTGATGACCTGCGGCGGTCCGCCTCACGGTATCCAGGTCGAGCGCGACATCCTGAACAAGTACGGCCGGCCGCTTCTGGGCTGCACCATCAAGCCGAAACTGGGCCTGTCCGCGAAAAATTACGGTCGCGCGGTTTACGAGTGTTTGCGCGGCGGTCTGGATTTCACCAAGGATGACGAGAACGTGAACAGTCAGCCGTTCATGCGCTGGAAGCAGCGCTTTGACTTCGTCATGGAGGCTGTCCATAAGGCGGAACGTGAAACCGGTGAACGAAAGGGTCATTACCTGAACGTGACCGCTCCGACCCCAGAAGAAATGTATAAGCGCGCGGAGTACGCCAAGGAAATCGGCGCGCCGATCATCATGCACGACTACATCACAGGAGGGTTCTGCGCCAATACCGGCCTAGCCAACTGGTGTCGCGAAAACGGCGTTCTCCTGCATATCCACCGTGCGATGCACGCTGTGATGGACCGCAATCCGAATCATGGCATCCATTTCCGCGTGTTGACCAAAATTCTAAGGCTATCGGGCGGTGATCACCTGCACACCGGCACCGTCGTCGGCAAGCTGGAGGGTGATCGGGCTGCGACCTTGGGCTGGATCGATCTGCTGCGTGAACGCTACATCAAAGAGGACCGCTCCAGAGGCATCTTCTTCGATCAGGATTGGGGCGCCATGCCGGGAGCGTTCGCCGTCGCTTCCGGCGGTATCCATGTCTGGCACATGCCGGCGTTGTTGTCGATCTTCGGCGATGATGCCGTGTTCCAGTTCGGCGGCGGTACTCTAGGCCATCCATGGGGCAACGCGGCGGGCGCCGCGGCCAACCGCGTCGCGCTGGAAGCTTGTGTCGAAGCCCGTAACGAAGGCCGTCAGCTTGAAAAAGAAGGCAAGGAGATTTTGATGTCCGCCGCGAAGCACAGTCCCGAGCTCAAGGCTGCATTGGAAACCTGGAAGGAAATCAAGTTCGAGTTCGATACGGTTGACAAGCTCGACGTGGCGCACAAGTAATCGCCCGGACAGTCGGACTGATTTGAAACGACACCGTTGAAGAACCGAACGTCGCTAGAAAGCAGTCCCCTCTGAAATGGGAGGGGATTGCTCAAGCGATCAATGAACGAGGATTGGAACAACCATGAGCGAAAT
The DNA here is from genome assembly GCA_020723665.1 of Methyloversatilis universalis. GTDB lineage: Bacteria > Pseudomonadota > Gammaproteobacteria > Methylococcales > Methylococcaceae > Methylocaldum. Next base: position 6,045 of record DYIL01000037.1, on the reverse strand, counting down.
GCAAGATTACAAATCCAGCCTGACCGATGTTTCGAGCCGGAAATTTGAAACGTTCTCCTATCTGCCGCCGATGGACGCCGCTAAGATTCGGAAGCAGGTGGAATATATCATCAGCAAGGGCTGGAATCCGGCTATCGAGCATACCGAGCCGGAGAACGCTTTCGACCACTACTGGTACATGTGGAAATTGCCGATGTTCGGCGAGACCGACGTAGACCGCATTCTGGCGGAAGCGGAAGCTTGCCATAAGGCCCATCCCAACAATCACGTGCGGTTGGTCGGCTACGACAACTACAAGCAGTCGCAAGGCGCCGCCATGGTGATTTATCGGGGCCCGATCAAAGCCTAGGCCCTTCCGGCCTGGTTTTGAAAGCCCCGCTCTGTGCATAAAGGCCGGGGCTTTTTTCGAGTGGCGATTGCTGATTCTGAGCTTCCGATTCGAAATGTATGGATCCAAGCAAGCGACTCGATCAGACCGTCACGCTCGAAGACGGGCGCAGGCTCGGCTTCGCCGAGGTCGGTGATCCCGGCGGAATCCCGGTCGTCTACTGTCACGGGTTTCCGGCATCGCGCCTGGAGAGCGTTCTCGTCTCACGCGTAGCCGAGCGACGGCGCGTGCGCATCATCGCTCCGGATCGCCCTGGCTATGGGCTGTCGGACGGGAAACCGGAGCGGACTATGGGCGATTGGGCGGACGATGTCGCTCAATTAGCTGATGGCCTTGGCATCGAACGGTTCTCGGTGCTAGGTACGTCCGGCGGAGGGCCGTACGGACTGGCATTGGCTGCGCGGCTGCCGGAGCGGGTGCAGGCGGTCGGGATTGTCTGCGGTCTCGGACCGCTGAATGCTGCGACAGCCATACAGGCGATGCAATGGCCGGCCCGAATCGGATTCACTATGGCCCGTGCCGCGCCTCGGATGCTGCGCTTGATTTACGGCGGTGTTGTCGGACGCCTGATCCGCGGAGACCCCGAAATGGCGCTGTCTCTGCTGGCTGGCGGCAGCCCGGCAAGCGATCGCTCGATCTTGGCGCGTCCCGAGATTAAAGCGGCCCTTTGCGCTTCGGTGCGGGAAGGTTTGCGTCCGGGTACCAAGGGAGCGGTGCAAGACATGGTTTTGTATGCTCATGATTGGGGGTTCGGCCTCGAGCGGATTCGGATGCCGATCACGTTTTGGCACGGCGAGGCGGACAGGACCGTGCCCTTGTCCCATACCCTGAAGCTGGCGGAATCGTTCCCGCACGCGCGGGTTTTCAGCTTTCCCGGCGAGGGGCATTTTTCGTTACCGATAGCGCATGCGGATGAAATCCTCGATACGCTCGTCCGATCCATCCATACGTCCCTACCCGAAAAGAGGCTTAAGCGATGACGAGTGCAGATCAATATTTGATCAAAGAACAACCTTATTACCGCCCGGTCGGCAATGAAATCGAGTTGTTCGAGGCGGCCTACGCCGCGCGGATGCCCGTCATGCTGAAAGGTCCGACCGGCTGCGGCAAAACCCGCTTCATCGAGTTCATGGCCTGGAAGCTGAAGCGCCCGTTGATCACGGTCGCCTGCAACGAGGACATGACGGCCTCCGATCTGGTCGGACGATTTCTGCTCGACGCCACCGGCACGCGCTGGCAGGATGGGCCTTTGACCACGGCGGCCCGGATCGGCGCGATTTGCTATCTGGATGAGGTGGTCGAAGCGCGCCAGGACACGACGGTGGTCATACATCCCCTGACCGATCACCGCCGGACCATGCCCCTCGATAAAAAAGGCGAACTGGTCCATGCCCATCCCGATTTTCAGTTGGTGATTTCCTACAATCCGGGCTACCAGAATCTCTTGAAGGATCTAAAGCAATCCACCAAGCAACGCTTCGGTGCCCTGGATTTCAATTATCCGAAGACCGAAGTGGAAACCGAGGTGATCGCCCACGAAACCGGCGTCGACGCGAAGATCGCCGAAAAGCTGGTGCAGATCGCCCATCGCGCCCGCAATCTCAAGGGGCACGGCTTGGACGAGGGAATTTCAACGCGTCTCCTGGTGTACGCGGGCCAACTCATCGCCAAGGGCGTCGAACCGAGGGCGGCGTGCCAGATGACTTTGGTGCGTCCCTTGACCGATGATCCGGACATGCGGGATACCCTGGATGCGGCGGTCGCGACTTTTTTCTAGACGAGGACTATAGCAGCGTTTGGCGCCACGGTTTAACGGCATGGGGCGGAAAGGTTGTCGGTCGACGACCGTTTGCCGGCGCATGGGTCTACGCCAAGCCGGAAAATGCTTGAAACCGCAGGCAAGACAATAGGGGCGAGCCATGGGCATCAACCTGGAAGACTACCGCGAGCACCTGGAGCGGGTCGAGCCACATATCAAGGACACGCTGGAAGCCAGTTTCCATGAAGCGGCTCGGGTCATGTCGCCGGGCGGCTTGCGCAACTACATCGAGGGCGCTCGCGTGCTCTCGGAACTCGGGCGCGGATCGGATCTGGTCGTAACCTATATTCAGGAGATGCCGCTGGTTGCCAAGGCGGTAGGCGACGAAATCATCCCGGACGTGGTGACCTCGGTGATGAAGCTGGCCTCCATGGTCAGCGGAGGCGTGATCGCCGCGCTCTTCGACAGCCTGCCCACGGCGGCTAGCCGGCTGGGCGATGCCGACTTGGTGCGCCAGTATCTGGCCCTGATCCATCAGCTTTCCGCGAAAGCGCCGCGCGGATTGCGCCCGATGCTCCAGCACCTGGACCAGCTTTTCGACAAATTGACGCTGGGCGGGCTGCGCCGCTGGGCGTTGTGGGGTGCGCAGGCGCACGGGCGCGATTTCGAAAACTTGGCCAAATACTTCGGCCTTCAGACTGCCGACAGCCTCGCGGTGCTCCAGAAGGAACGCCGCGGCACGTTGTTCGTCGATACCCAGCGCAAGCTGAACTTTTATCTGCGCGCCTTGTGGGGCCGCGATTTCCATTTGCGCCCGACGGCCGGCGATTATGAAACGCGCGAGGGACTCAGGCCTTTCATCGAGTTTCCTGTCATCTATCTCCCTGATGCGTTCGATGATTACGGCAGCATTTCCGGCAAGGAGCTGTACCGTGCCGCCTGCGCCCATGCCGCCGCGCATCTCGCCTACACCGAGAAGCCGATCTCGGCGGAAGCGCTGAATCCGGCGCAGATGTTCATGATCGGTCTGATCGAGGATGCCCGTGTCGAGCATCTGGCCATCCGGCAGTTTCCCGGATTAAAGCAGCTTTGGCTTCCGTTGCACGAGGCCGCCATGGGCGGCCGGGAAAGCCGGGATCCGGCCTTGTCGTTTCTGGAGCGCCTCGCCCGTGCGCTGCTCGATCGGGAGTTCGAAACCGGCGATGCGTTGATCAGGGAGACGGTTGCGGCGTTCTGGGAGGCGTTCACGGCGCGTCCCGAAGACAGCCGAATCAGCTGGGATCTGGGTGTAACGCTATATAACAAGATCAATGACCGACTGGCACTCCCGCCCTTACGCATCTTGGAGGGCATAGCTATCCCGTACCGCGATGACAACCGGTTCATCTGGGCGTTCGCCGAGCATCTTCGGGAACAGGCGGGATACGCACAGGCCAGCGAGCGCCAGGTTCGCAGGAAGGTTTCGGTGATGGAGATGGTCAACGAGGTGGACTGCGAACTGGCGGGGGATGACGCTCAGGAAATCTGGACTTTGGAGACACCGTTCTATCTGGATCAGGAAGGTTGCACCATCAATGAACTGGAAGGCAAGGAGCCGGTCAGCGATCCTTATCATTACCCCGAGTGGGACTACCAAGTGCAACTGTACCGACCCAATTGGACAACGGTGCTGGAAAAGCGGCTGCCCAGAGGAGACCGGGAGCTGATCGATCGGACTCTGGTCGAGTACAAGCCCGTCGCGAGCCGCCTCAAGCACATCATCGACGCCTTGCAGCCGCGGGGGTTGGTTCGCCAGAGGCGGCAGGAGGACGGCGACGAGATCGATCTCAACGCCGCCATCCGCGCCATGATCGACATTCGCATGGGCGAGATGCCGGACCCGCGCATCAATATCCGCTATATCCGCAAGACGCGGGATTTGGCGGTACTGGTACTGCTCGATCTATCGGAGTCGACCAACGAGACCCTGCCGGGCTCGGATCGCGCCGTGATTCAGCTCGCGCGAGAGGCGACGACCTTGCTGGCCTGGGCCATAGACGGCATCGGCGATCCCTTCGCCATCCACGGGTTTGCTTCGGACGGGCGGCACGACGTGCAGTATTATCGCTTCAAGGATTTCGACCAGCCCTTCGACGATCAGGCGAAGGCGCGGTTGGCGGGCATGCAGGGCGGACTTTCGACACGAATGGGAGCGGCGCTTCGCCATGCCGGAAAGTTTCTGCTGCGTCAGCCGCAGCAGAAGAAGCTGCTGCTTTTGGTATCCGACGGCGAACCGGCGGACATCGACGAGCGCGATCCACAGTACCTTCGCTTCGATACCAAGAAGGCGGTGGAAGAATTGGCGACCGCCGGAGTCATGAGCTATTGCCTCACGCTCGACCCCGAAGCGGACGAATATGTGTCCAGAATCTTCGGTCCCAATCGCTATACCGTCGTGGATCACGTGCAGCGGTTACCGGAGCGCTTGCCGGCCTTGTTCGTGAGTTTGACCGGCTGATGTACACGACCCGAATAAGATCGACCGGAGCCGTGCCAGCCTGGATTCTGCCAGAGTCCCCGGTCCCCCGGGAGCCAGGAGACCGATCCTAATCCCCCCGACCCAGAGGGCGCCGATCAATTTCCCGGCTGACCTCGAGGATCTGTTCCCTTAACCATTGATGAGCAGGATCTTTATCCCTCAATGGGTGCCAGGCCATGACGAAGTCATAGGCCGGCAGACCGAAGGGTACCTTGACGAGTTTCAAAGGCGAGAGCTTGATACAAGCTTCAGCGATTCGCCGGGGTAACGAAAGCAAGAGGTCCGTCGTCGCTACGATAAAAGGAGCCGAGAGAAAATTCGGCACCACCACGGGTATTCGTCTCTCCAAACCCTGTTTCGTTAACCAGCGTTCGACGATCTGCGCATTTAGATCGCAAGAGGAGATCAACAACTGATTCCTTTGTAGGTATTCCTCCAGAGTGATTTCATCTTCAACAGCGGTATGGTCACGGCGGGCGACGCAAACCATAGTGTCATCGAAGAGTCGCACCCAACGCAGATGCGCCGGCAGCTTCAACATCGCCTGAAAGCCTAAAACCAAGTCAATCTCCTGATTCTGCAACCGGGCCTCGAGCGAGTCCGTATCCGGCCGTTGCACATGAATCTCGATCTGGGGTGCGAGGTTGCACACCCGCTCGATCAGGCGGGGCAGGACAAGAAACTCGACATAGTCCGATCCGGCCAGGATGAAGCGTTCGTGGCTCATGGCAGGATCGAACGGAGCCGGCGATTTGAGGATTTGTTCCACATCCTGCAGTATCGCACGCACCGGCCCCACCAATGCTAACGCCCGCTCCGTTGGTTGCATGCCTGCCGGCGTTTTCACCAGCAAAGGATCGTCGAACTGTTGGCGAAGTCGTTGCAGGATTTGGCTCATCGCCGACTGCGTGACATACAATTTCCCGGCGGCCCGCGACACATTGAGCTCCCGCATCAATAGATCGAAAGCCATCAGCATGGTGAAATCGAGGTGTCTCAGACTTAACATGTTTGAAAATCGCGACTGTCGTTAAATGCGACCGGCCTTGGATATCTTGGCTTAAACCGGCTGTCCAGCCGAAATTGGACTTCAATATTGTTCGGCAACTTTGCCGAAAGTTCCCTTGCCTTTCGGAGTCTTCTTCACCCCCAAACCCGCAGCACCACCGCTCGGAGGCGCCTCGCCCCAGCTTTGCGGCGGACGCGGAACCTTGCCTTCCATAATGTCGTCGATTTGGAAACGATCGATTGTCTCGTACTTGATCAAGGCTTCCGCCATCAAATGTAATTTGTCCATGTTCTCTCGCAACAGGCGTTCCGAACGTTCGTAGTTACGATCGATCACAGAGCGAATTTCTTCATCGATCAAGTGTGCAGTTT
>DYIL01000036.1 GCA_020723665.1 Methyloversatilis universalis | reverse complement strand
GCACGTCCGGTGGTGTGAGAGGGCGACGGGGGTGACCCCGTCCCCTACTCGATTCTGAGTTTTGACCAAATTCTGCCCAAAGGTTTTTTTAGGCCGCGTGGTGCTTTGGTTTTTGGGTTGATATAGCTGCAAAGCAAGACCGGCTTTGACCCGGCGGATTGGCTGGGCTACAGTCAATTTTGGTATCAATGAAGCGGTGACTTTACGCGGTTCGGGCTTTTGGTTTTTTGGGATTCTTGTTGGTTGCACTGCCGATCCAGCTGCACGCCGACGTGCGATCGATTTGGTTCAAAAGCAGTGCCTAGACGAGGCTCGGGGGTATGTCGAAACGAGCATGGCGAAGGATTACTTCGCTAGGTGCGTGGATAGCCGGTTGTCGGCCTTGGGGGGAGATCCGCTTTATGATCGCGCTTTCGGGGTGCGTTGGCCAGAGTTCGGGAATCGAACGACGGGGGACACTCTGGATGGGCGATCGGCAGGATCTCGGCAGCAAGCGCTGGATCCAGCCGAGTCGGGTCAGCCTTTCATCGATCAGTACGGCCGGCCGCGCCAGTTCGTACCAAGCGATGGCGGCGGAGTGCCATTGGCTTCGATCACGCCGAATGCTTATGGGCCCGGGGTTCATATGGATGCGACGGGGCGTCCGGTGCATTCTGTTCCATGGCCTTGAACATGGCTTTCGCAGCCTCTTCTCTCGCTTCCCGCTCGGATAACCCCGCCTCGAACATCATGATGGCGACGCGCTCGGCGAAGGCGGTCGCTCGATCGCCGGTAGGCACGGACGGGGCTTTGGTCTTGGCTTGGGCAAAGCGCTAGTGGATGTCTTTTTGGTAGGGTGGAGGTCGGTCATTATTTTTATTTTGGGTATTCCTCCCAGGTCCGACCGTCGAGCAGCCGGCCGGCGGCTTTTTGCCGACTCTCACGCATTCGGTATTTTGGTCGAATTGGCAATGATCGAAGACCCCGAAGCCAGGCCCGTCCCCTCCAGGCAAATTTTTCAAATCACGCACATCAATCCATTCTCCGTACTGTTTGAAAAAGAAAGGGATTGAAAAAGAAAGGGAGTCCAGCAGTTACGCATTGATCGCGGCGAGAGCGCACCCTATCACCATCCATCGGCCGCGCGTTCGGCCGGGATTCGCTGCCGATAATGATCCAGTCCAGTCGGAATGAGGGACGACGGTTCTTCATTAACTCGGCCTGTAAATATAAGCCGGGTTAATCCGGGGCAAGGACCCGGCGCGGCGGCAAGCCGCATATGCCCAGGCCGAGCGTGTACCGGCCTGGGTGGCAGCCCGTAAATTCCAGGAAGGCATTTACGGGCCTAATTTATTAGGAAGGACGAAAACGCGTCACTCAACCTTAACGGTACGGCGCTTGGCTTTTTCCACTTTGGGCAGGGTTATCTCCAGCACGCCGTTTTGAAACTTCGCCTTCGCCTTCTCGCTATCCACGGCAGCCGGCAGGGGAACAGTGCGGCTGAAGGCGCCGCGACCGATTTCGCAGCGATAATAGTCACCCTTCTCCTCCGTCTCCTCGTAACCGGTGCTTCCGCGGACCGTCAGCGCGTTGTCGGTAAGGCTCACATCCAGTTTGTCCTTGTCCACGCCGGGTAGTTCGGCTCGCACCACGACTTCCTCGTCACGGTCGATGAGGTCCATGCTCGGCAGGCGAGCTTCCACGGGAGCGAAGGTCCGCCGCCACCACGGCCGTTGCCAGCGAAAAGGCGTCAGCCACCCTCGGGGAAAGAAATCTTCGAATGCCTGCTCCATGCGCTCGAAAAACCGATCCATCTCGTCGATTGGTGCGAGCGTGCGGGATGGCGTCATTTCTTCTCTACGTACCGGAACGTCAGCCATGATTCACCTCCTTGATTCACTAGAATGGCTAAAAAGCCGTTCTTGCATTTCGACACTTCCGTATCGATCTCGTTTCACCGCAAAAATACGGATTTCCGCTCGAATGAACGGATTTCTCGAACTCTTCGTGCCCGGTTTCAGAGACGAACCTCGTCCGCTTCGCCCCATTCGAATTCCTTGATAACCTCGGCTTGCTGCTCGCTGCGGACCCGGTCGAGATAGGTCTTGGCCTTGTCGACCTCGTGCGATAGAAGGTCCACGGTCTGTTTCATATTGCCGAGCGCTTCGGTCTTGTAAGTCGCTATGGCGTCCATGGTTTCGTAGACGTTCTCGAACGCTTGTTTCAGCTGATCCAGGGAGACGGCCGAGCTGGCGGCTTGCTCGTGAGTCTGTGCCGCCTGCTGTTTGAGGAGGCGCGACGTGGAGGCGATGAGGTTGCCGGTCGTGGTGTTGAGGGCGGAAATCTGATCCAGCACCAATTTTTGATCGGTAAGGGCTTGTGCCACGATGACCGCGGTTCGAAGCGCCGACACCGTCGTCGAGGTGGCGCGGTCGACGCCCTTGATCAGCTCCAGATTGTTCTTGCGGATCATGTCCATCGCCAAGTACCCCTGGATGGTGACTGCGAGTTGGGCCAGGAGGTCCTGGACTTTCTGACGCGTGTAAAACAGTATTTCCTCGCGGACGACGCGCGCTTTCTCGGGGTCCTGGGCCTCGATTTCCGGCAGGCGGCTTTCGATCGCTTCGTCCAGCTTCTTGCCCAGATAAATGTACTGCTCGAGCCTTTGCATGACCTCCCAGGCACGGGCTTTCTCCTGTTCCAGGGCGGCATTGTCCTTGCGGAGTTCGTCCTGGCCGTTGTACAGCGCCTGGATAATCGCGTTCAGATGGGTCTGCGCGGACTGGTAGCTCTCGAAGTAGTTTTTCAGCTTGCTGCCCAGCGGAATGATGCCGAGCAGTTTCCGCGGGGAGAGAAGATCGCCCTGCCGCGAAGGATCGAGCTGTTCCACGGTCGCGCGCAGTTCCTGAAGCGATCTCGAAATGGTGGACGATTCGTCGTACACCCCAGACTTCATGGCTCGTACGGGGCGCTCGAGGAGCCGGTTGGAGACCGTCGCGGCGGCACGGATTTCGCGACTGCCCATATGGTGCACGCCGGACAATCGTTCCAGGAATACGGGATCGTTAACCTCGGCCTCCAATACCGCGTGGAGGAATTCGGTGATTTTCCGGTCCAGTTTGGACATGGTTTCCTGATCCAGCTTGATCATGCTGGTCGCCTGTTCCTCTTTGATTTCGGGGACCGGCTGGGGCGGCGTCAAGGTCAAAGTGTCGTTGGCATCAGCCATGGTTATCTCCGGGGTAAGACACGATTAAGGAAGCTCTGATCAAGTTTCCAGTGGGAAAAGCGAACAGTGCGATTGTTGGATCCAAAAGGCCCTCACCCAAGCCAAGCACGCCGCACTTTCCCTGTTGGGAGCCGCAAGCGGCGCTTACCCGTGCACCCGTTCGCCGGGAGCGAACGCTAACGTGCGAAGCGCGGCCCTTCGGCCAGGCTCAGGACAGGCTTGCCAGCCGGCGCATCCGCCGCACACCCAGACGCGTCCGACTGCCGTTTCTAGGTTAAATCGAATTCGGGACAATTTATCGCATCATTCGATGCCGATTCCGATCACCCGACATCCCGGACGATGACAGCTGCACCCCCGAGGGGGCTGCGTTCTATCATGAGCCGGCCGAGATAGGTTCGCACGATGGAGTCCACGATGGCGAGGCCCAGACCGTGTCCGGGCACCGAGTTATCGGTGCGCTCGCCCCGGCGGGTGACGCGTTCGGCCACCTCCTCGGCAATTCCGGGACCGTCATCGTCGACCCTCAATTCGAGATGCGAACTCGTCCCTAGTGGTTCCAACATCGTCCGGGCTCTGAGCTCGACGCGACTTCTACACCACTTGAAGGCGTTATCGAGAAGATTTCCCAGGATCTCGAGCAAATCGCCCTCGTCTCCGTGAAAGACCACGCCATCGTCGACCAGGATTCGACAATCGACCCGTTTTTCGGCATAGACCTTGGCCAAGGCGACCACGACTTGCCGGGATTTTTCCGCGATGCTGACCGGCGGGGTCAGGCTGGTTCGTCCGGAAGCAGCGGCCCGCTTCAGCTGATATTCGATGATGCGAGTCATACGGTCGATCTGTTCCTGGGCGACCGCGCCGATGTCGGCATCGGGATTCGAGCTTTGCCGCTCGATGGCACCACGCAACACGGCCAGCGGGGTTTTCAGGCTGTGCGCGAGATCGCCTAGAGCGTCCCGGTAGCGGGTGAGGTGAGACTGCGCATTGTCCAGCAATGCATTGAGATTGTCCGTCAGCCCTCGAAGTTCCTCCGGATAGTCGCCGACGAGCTTATCGGCGTGTCCCGCCTCGATGGCCGAAAGGTCGGCGGCGACCCGGCGAAGCGGCGAAAATGCCCAGCGCAGTATGGCGCCTTGAACCAACAGCAGCACCAGCGTGGCGGCGCCGAGCCAAGTCCAGAGACTGTGCCGGAATTGATTGACCTCGGCATAGAAACCGTCCAGGGTTTCCGCCACTCGAAAAACGCAACGAACCGGCTTCCGACGCGTGTCTTCCTCCCACAGTACGCTGAAACTGAGCACGTAAACCGGCGTGCCGTCCTCCAATACGGCGTGGGTGAATTGGGCCGTGCCGGTCGGGGGGAGGGGCGTCGCGGGAATTTCGATCCCGGTTGCGGAAGGGGACCGCCAATCCGGCTTGCGGCTCCCTCGCCGGATTTCGGCATAAAGCCCGGACCCGGTTTGATTGAAACGGGGTTCGTGCAGGTTTTCGGGGCCCCTCATGATGCCGCGGCCATCCAGTTCCGATCCGGCCAGGAGGGTGTAGACGAATCCTTGCAGTCGGTCGCGCATGGCCTCCTTCGCGCTGTCGCGAAACGCCTTGTCGAGGACCAGGCCGGTGGCGCTGAGAAAAGCGACTAGCACCACGCTGGCGACGAGCAGCCCCCTCGTTTGAAGGGAATAGGTCATCCGGACGTACGTTCCAGGGTGAACCGGTAGCCGCGCCCGCGAAGCGTTTCGATAGGGCGGAGGGTGTTCTGCGGGTCGAGTTTCCGGCGTAGGCGCGCGATGAAGACTTCGATGACGTTGCTGTCCAGGTCGAATTCCTGATCGTAGATGTGCTCGATCAGGACGGTTTTGGAGATGACCTTGCCGGTGTTCAGCATCAGGTACTCCAGAACTTTGTATTCCTGGGCGGTCAATTCCACGGGACGGTCATCGACGCGCACGGTCTGCGCTCCGGTATCGAGCGCGATCGGGCCGCAGCGCAGCACGGATTGCGCGATGCCGGCCGAGCGTCTCAGCAGCGCCTTGGTTCGGGCGAGCAGTTCTTCGAAATGGAAGGGTTTGCTCACATAGTCGTCGGCTCCGGCGTCCAGTCCCTCGACTTTGTCTTGCCAGCGGTCGCGGGCGGTGAGGATCAGGATCGGAAAATTGAGGCCGTCGGCACGCCAACGTCTGATGACGTCAATGCCGGAGACCAGCGGCAACCCTAGATCGACGATCGCGAGATCGACCGGATATTCGCTTCCCATGAAGACCGCTTCCTCGCCGTCGGCGGCGGTGTCGACGGCGTAGCCCAGGGCTTGCAGACGCGATTTGAGCTGGGCGCGCAGTTCGGCTTCATCTTCGACGATCAGTAAGCGCATGAGAATCGCCTTAACGTGGCAAGTTGAACGGTTTCAGCTGAACCCTCGTGACAATGTTCATCCCCGGGCATCGACATAAAAGACCCGTACGCGGCCGTCCGGCATGAGCACTTTGATGCGGTAAGCGACGGTGTCGCCGTTTCTGACGGTGTCGGCCGCCAGGATGCGGCCGCCGGTTTCATGCCGGATGCGCTGGATGGCCTGGTCGAGGCTGATACCGGGCCGTAATTGGGGCTGGCGCGAGGTGAAGGGCGTGACCGGAACGTCCCGACCGAACGGCGGTTGCGAATAGGCGGGAGATGCCACCAGCAGCAGACAGCCAAAGATGACGGACGAAAAGCGTTGGTTTATCACGCGGCTCGATGCGAGTGGGGCGTTTACGACAAACGAGCCGGGCGGCGAAAGGCAGTCCGGCTCTTGGGCAGGCGCAGAATAACACTCTCCGTTCCGGAGCGACAACGGATGCTACCGGGTCACCGAGCAACGAGGCGGCGCCTGGGCTCAGTGGCCGATCTCGTGTCCCAATACGGCTCCGGCGACCGAGCCGGCGATGATGGCTCCGTGATTGCCGTAGCCGATCTGTTCTCCGACCAGGCCGCCCAGCACGCCGCCCGCGACGATCGGTAAGGTTCCGGCCAAACCGCCGCCACGGCCGTAATAGGAAGGGTAATGGTCGTGGTAGACCACCGGCGGTCGGTAATAGTACGGGGCGGGCGCATGGTAATGGTGAATCACTCCGGGACCATGAAAATGGTAGCCGTGGTGATAATGGTAGCCGTGGTGATGATGGTGGTGGTGGTGATGATGCCCGTGGCCCCAATGGCCGCGATCGGCGCGAGCGCTCGATGCGAAAGCGAAAAGGCCGACGGCGAATACGGCGATGATGATTTTATTCAAAGGTCTCATGACTTGATTCCCCGTTCAAACACGTGAAATTGGCGCCGGAACCAAACCCAGGATGTTTGCCGGCAGGATGAAGATAGTCCTTCGTTCCTGAATGGATGCTGAACGGGACCGAAAGCCTCGAACGAAGGGGATTTTGGGCGGAAGATCTTGCCGAATCAGGCAATCAGCTTGAGCCCAGGGGGAAGCGCCTCGCCGAAGAGGCGTTTTTCGTCGGCCTCGGTGAGTTCTTTCACTTCGGACACCATGGCGATCCACGACTCCGGTGCTTTGCCGGCTTTCAACCGTTCGATGATCTTTGATCGGAGCGTCGGGTCGATGTCGCGTTCCCGGTCTCCGCTGAGCCTCGCGATGAGTGCCGCGGCAAAGCCCGAGTGAGGCTCTTTCTTGAAATCGCGGTTCAGGATTCGGTCCAGCCATTCCTCGGCCGCAGCGCGGGGAACCACGTTGTGCGCACTGCCGTGGAACGGCACGCGAGCCCCGACGCGGCCCAGCGCCCACCAGCTTTCGGCGGGTTCGCCGGGCTTGGCCAGGCGCTGGAGCAGCCAGTTGCCGAGGTCGATCTTTTGGGACACAGGGAGTCGTTCCAGCACAGCGGCGAGTCTCACCATGTCCTCGTAACTGCGCTTCTTGGCGAGGGCGGTGAGGTTGCCGCGCCGGGCGGTCTCGGGATTGATGAAGTCGGCGAGGTCATCGAATATCGAAAGCTGCGCCTCATCGTTCAGCCCGCCGGCGAGCCGCCGCCAACAGGTCCACCACTCGGCCCAATTTTGGATTTCGTTGACGAACTGTAAACCTTGCCGGTAGATTGCGAAGACCTGCTCGACCCGCCAATCGTCCAGGGGATAGCCGAACCCCGGACGGAGGCAGTACCCCGTCAGGCTGAACCACAGGCGCTCGTGTTCGGCCGATCGCCGTCGGTGGGGCAGCCCTTCCAGCAAAGCGCCGAACAAGTCGCGCAATAAGGCGGTCTCCCAGGCGGCTCGAGGCCCCAGAATCTTTTCGAGTTCCGAACGTAGCCCCTTGACGAGCTTGGTATCGGCGGCCTTCGTTTTCTTGCCGAAAACCAGCCGGATTTTCTCCATGGCCTGATCGAGGCGCGGATGTCGGCTGGCTTCCGACAAGCTCGCTTGCGGGGCGGCCTGTCGCAATTGAAATTCGATCTTCCAGCGCCGTTCGGCATCGTCAACCGCGACGCAATGCAAATCGAGGGTACCGATCTCGCTCAGGGTGGCAGCGATCCGGACGCCTTGCTCGGTTCGTCCTTGCGCGCTTTCCCGGTCCAGAATCGCGGCGAGGGGTGGCAGGCGAACGAAACGATCGTCGTCGATTTCGGTCAGCTCGCCCGCCTCAAAGCGTCGGTCTTCGCTGGACGATGCCAGATTGAAGCGCACCGGCTGTCCTAGCCTCAGTAGGAAACTGCGGTCGGTCAATACGATCTCGTGGCCTTCCTCGGATCCCCGCGGCAGAATGCAGACACCCTTGGGCGTTTCGTCGGGACCGGTTTCCACCATCAGAAAATAGCTTCGGACCGAGCCGCCGCCGATCTGCCGAACCGCATGGCCGCGCCTCGCGAGTCGGTAGGCCACTGCGCCGTAGGCCACCGCCAAGTCGGGACGTTCGTTCCTGAGTAGGATCGGGCGTCGGTGTCCCCATGAGGTTAGGATGTCCATCACGCGTCCGGCCAAGGCCGAGCTGCGGAATAAGCCGCCGTTGAGCAGCACGGCGTCGGGAACCGGTTCGGCGGCCTCCGTGCCCAGCGCTTCGCGCGCCGTTTCGGAGTGTTGCATCAGAAAAGCGGCCAGGTGTTTGCTGATCGCGGGATCGGCGGCATAAGGCAGACCGAATTCGACGACGCCGATTCGTTTTCGATCGGGATGGTCGGCGAGACCCGTCATCGGCAAGAAGCCTTCAAGCGCGATGTCGCGGACCTCGTCTCGGGTCAGTTCGACCGAGCGAGCACCGCCGATGAGCCGGGCTCCGGCGCCGAGCAGCGTTACGGCCACGGACTCCGGCGGGTCGGGAGCGAGCAGCCGTTCTTTGGCCAGCCGGCATTGTTCGACCAGCTGGCAAAGCTCGGCCGCGGACAGCTTACGGTTTTCACCCGCCAGCCGGCGTTCCGCGAGATGCGCCAGGGTCAGATCGATGTTGTCGCCGCCCAGCATCAAATGATGGCCGACTGCGATGCGCGTGAGCTTGGGTTCTTCCCCTTCCGTCTCGATTTTGATCAGGGTCAGGTCGGTCGTGCCGCCACCGACGTCGCAGACCAAGAGCAGGCGCACGTCGCCGAGTTCCTCGCGCAAAGAGTCGCGGTGATTCCAGAGCCAGTCGTAACAGGCCGCCTGCGGTTCTTCGAGCAGGCGCACGTTCGGAAGTCCGGCCAGCCGGGCCGCTTCCAGCGTCAAAGTGCGCGCGGCCTCGTCGAAGGAGGCGGGTACGGTGACCACGATTTCCTGATCTTCCAGTGGCGCTTCCGGGTGGTGGTAATTCCAGGCCGAGCGCACATGGCGGAGATAACTCGCACTGGCTTCGACGGGAGAGATTTTCGGAATTTCCTCGGGAGCGCCCCAGGGCAGGATGGGCGCGGTGCGGTCGGCGCTGGCATGGGACAGCCAACTCTTGGCGCTGGTCACGAAACGTCCCTGGGTTTTCGCGCCCAGAACGCGCGCTAGCTTGCCGATGACCGGACGGTAAGCCGATATCGTTTCCGACGGCGGCCAGGGCAGGCGTGCGTCTGCTTCGGTCAATTCCTCGATGGATGCGTGATAGCGGACCGAGGGGAGGAGAGGTTCGGCCGCGACTTCGCCCGGCGCGATCAGTTGATCGATGTTAAAAAGCCGGATTTCGGCACGACCGTCTTTGACCAAATCGGCGTAGGCCACCACGGTGTGGGTCGTGCCGAGATCGATGCCGACGAGATAGCGAGGTGTCTGGCTGCGTGATTCGGGCATGGGTTGGGGTATCCGCAAGGGTATTTCCCCTGCGGTTCGAAGGATTAGTTATTGAACGGCCAGAAGCCTTTCTTGGACGATGTTTCGTTGCCGGACGTTTCCGATGCGCTTTCTTCGGCGGCGGTTTCAGGCTCGCTCTCGCTCGCATGGGCCGCGACACCGCCCAGGATCGGTTCCTCCGGCGCGACATGCTCGTCCGACGGCAAGGGTTTTTCACCGGCACGGACGTCGAATTCGACGTTCCAGCGCTTGTCGCCGTCTTTCTCGACCGCTTCCAGCTGCAGCGTGCCGACTTCGGTGACGCGGGCCGCCAGATGGACCGGGACGACATCGCCGGCTGGGCGCTCGCCGGCCGGCAAGGTGACTTCGATTTCGTCGAGTTCCTCCAGCTCGTCTTCCGACCAGTAGTCGAGGCGCGTGCCGACCACGTCGTCGCGGCGGACGGTGGATGCGAAGAAGCGGAAGCGCACCGGTTCGCCGACAACCAATCCGAACTCGTAGGGCGGCAGATCCGCCTCGGTCCCTTCCTCCATGCCGAACGGCGCGATGCACAAGGCCTCGATCGGCGGCGGAAAGCCCGGTACGGCGGGCATGGCGCTCTCGACGCCGACGTAGTAGGCGGCGCCGGTGCCGCCGCGGATGCGGACGCCGCGGCCCTTGCGGACATAGCCGTAATACGCGGCGCCGCGGGACACGGCCAGATCCAAATCGGCGCCGTGCAGCAGCCGGGCATGCGGCGCGCCGTCGGCTTCGAGCCAGCCGTTCAGCACCTCGAGCAGGCGATTTTCGAGTGCCGGCGATTTGAACACGCCGCCGTTGAGGAGCAGCGTGGTGGGATGCAGGAAGCGGGCATCGGCGGGAAGTTCGAATCCCTGCAATTCCCCGGTCGCGCCGATCTGGCGGCTCAAGAAGGCGGCGAGATGACAGGTGATCCGCGCATCCTTGGCATAGGGAAGGCCGAGCGTCGTCAAGCCGGTACGGGCCTGAACGGCCGGGCGGTCGCTGATCTGCACCCGCGGAAAGAAACCTTCGACCAGGGTCCGCTCGACTTCGTCGCGGGTCAGGCTGGTGCGCAACGTACCGCCGATGAGCGACGAACCGCGGCTGGGCACGACCACGGCGACCTCGTCCGTTTCCGTGTCGGACAGCAAGGATTCCTTGGCGTCCCGGCAGCTGTGCATGAGCGCCTGGATCTGCCAGGGTTCGAGCCGTTTGCCCTCGGCTTCGAGCTTCATCTTGAGGACATAAGCCAGTGCCAGGTCCATGTTGTCGCCGCCGAGGAGAATGTGATCGCCGATGGCGACGCGGTTGAGGACCAGGTTGCCTTCCTCCTCGGTCACCGCGATCAGCGATAGGTCCGTGGTACCGCCGCCGACGTCCACGACGAGAATGATGTCGCCCGGTTTCACCTGCTCGCGCCATTTTCCGTCGCTGGACTGAATCCAGCTGTACAGCGCTGATTGCGGTTCTTCGAGCAGAATCGCCTGACGCAGGCCGACGGCATGGGCGGCTTCCACGGTGAGTTCCCGCGCCGCGGGATCGAAAGACGCCGGCACCGTGATCACCAGATCCTGCTCGCTCAAGGGCGCGTCGGGATAACGGGCGTTCCAGGCATCTCGCATGTGGCGGAGATATTCGATGGAGGCTTGAAGCGGCGAAACCCGCTTGACTTCCTCGGGAGATTGGATCGGCAGGATAGGCGCGCGGCAGTCGACGCCGGCGTGGGACAGCCAGCTCTTGGCGCTCGACACCAGGCGTATGGGGGTCTTGCTGCCGAGTTGCCTGGCCAGATCGCCGACGATGGCTTCCGGATGTTCGTCCCAGGGCAGCACGATGTCGCCGGGCGCGAGCTCGGCTTCGTGGGCTTGATAAAGAAAGGACGGCAGTTGTTTCTTTTCTCCGATCGTGCCGGGAGACGTCAGTTGCGGGATATTCAAAACCTCGATCGGAGCTTTTTCGCCGTCGCACTGACTGAGATCGACATAGGACACGACGCTGTTGGTCGTGCCGAGGTCGATGCCTACGGAATACTGGGTCTCGCTCACAATTCTACCTCTGCTTGGGCGATGATACGTACGTCATGCCCTTCGGCGACCTTGGGCAGTCTGACGGCGGTGGCACGCCAGCCGCGGTGTATCAAGGTGCCGGTGAAGGGCGGTTCGCCGACGATGTTGCCGGTGGGCCTGATGCTCGCGGCGTCGAAGCCTTTGGGCAGGGTGACGCGGGAGTTTTCCGGCTCTTTACGCACCGGTTCGAGCTCGAAATGTTGGCTCAGTACCCGGCGGCACCCTTCATGTACGACGCGGGCCGCTGCGCCGATCTCGGCGTCGGAATAGGCTGCGACGTTTTCCTGTACGAAGTCGACGAAACGGGCTTCTTTCTGCAAGAGCCCGAGAAGCTGGAGGGCCGCGTCGGGAGTGGCTTCTTTGACAACCACGGGCTCGGGACGTTCCGGTTTTACGGGTTCCGGTGGCTTGGGGGCTTCCGGGACGGGGACGGGAGCGACTTCGCCGCGAACCGGCTCGGCTGCCGGTTTTCCACGCCGCAGCAGGGCTATGACGGCCACGGACAGCAAAAGGATTTGCAGAATCAGCAGAATGACCACCAGAACCGCAAGCCCGATGTGGACGGCGTCGAGCGTGGTGGGAATGAGCGTTGGGTCGAATTGCATTCGGTTCCTCTTTTTCGTTGGCTGATATTCTCTGAAACCGCGTGTCGCCGCGACACGCAAGACCGGCCGCGCGGATGAAACAGCCGGCCGGCCGAGAACTTACAGTGCGGGAGTATCGCGTTACGGTTGCCCGGTCGCGGATTGGGCGGCCTGGGCACCCATGAACGTGCGCAAGATCTGGCGTGCGGCCTGAGTACGGCGAGCGCGCATATAGCGTTCGGAAATCGTGCCGGGCACTTTTTCGCCGTCGAACGCCGCTTTCACCTTCGAGAGCTTCTCTTCGCAGGTTTTCAGGACGCGGTCGGTGAGCGCCCGCGAATCCACCAGCTCGCCGATCTGCGCGCGGGTTTCGGTGTTGACGCAGCCTTGATAGGCAACCAAAGCCAGGTTGACCTTCTCCAGGGTCTGGTCGGAAAGCGTGGTGCCACGCCATTCGTCCTCGGCAAGAGCCGGCAGCAAGGCCGAAACAAGGATTCCGGCAATCAGCGCACGGGGGAAAAGTCTCATAACCAGTGACTCCTGTGTTCGTCGAACGATTATTATCCTAGAAACGGCAGTTGACCGCTTCGATGCACCGGAAAAGTAGCATGCGGTGAGCGAAGCGAACCGCCCTTCGACCAGGCTCAGGACAGGCTTGCCGGCCGCCCCGCCCGCCGCACACCTGAGCACGTCCAACTGCCGTTTCTTAGGATTATCCGCTCGATTCTACGCGATGTTGAAGGTCTGCGGAACGAAAAAGGGCGGTGCGGGAGCCGTTTCCTTCCGGTGAACCGTCACGTCGGGGAGGCCCGGTGGCCCACGGTTTCGTGCTTCGAAAGGGCCCAGCGAACGTGTTCCCGGATCAGCGGGGAAGGGTCGTCGACCCGCGCTTTCAGCGCCTCGACCACGTCCGCATCGGTCTTCGAGTTGCCCAGGGCCACCGCGATATTCCTGATCCAGCACTCGTAACCGATGCGGCGTATGGCGGAACCTTCGGTCTTTTGCAGGAACGTTGCCTCGTCCCAGCGGAAAAGTTCGATCAGACCGGCGGCGTCGAGGCCGTGACGCGGCATGAAATCCGTTTCCCCGGTGAGGCGCGCGTAGCGGTTCCACGGGCAGACCAGCTGGCAATCGTCGCAGCCGTAGATACGGTTGCCCATCGCGGCGCGGAATTCCACCGGAATCGGCCCGCGCAGCTCGATGGTCAAATAGGAAATGCAGCGCCTGGCATCCAGGCGATAGGGCGCGACGATGGCTTGGGTCGGGCAGACGTCGATGCACGCCGTGCAGCTTCCGCAGTGGTCGCTCGTTTCGGAATCGACGGGCAAGGGGAGATCAGTGTAGATCTCTCCCAGAAAAAACATCGAACCCGCCTTGCGGTTGACGAGATTCGTGTGCTTGCCGATCCAGCCGAGGCCAGCTTTGGCGGCGAGGGCTTTTTCCAGCACCGGTGCGCTGTCCACGAAGACGCGGTAACCGAAAGGGCCGATTTCGGCCGCCACGCGCTCGGCTAGCCGCTGCAAGCGCCTGCGCAGCACCTTGTGATAATCGCGGCCGAGGGCGTAGCGGGAGATGAACGCAGCGGCGGGGTCTTCCAGCCGTTCCCGGACCGCGTTCCGCTCCTCGGGCAGGTAATCCATGCGCACGCTGATGATCCGTAGCGTACCTGGGACGAGTTCGTCAGGACGGCTGCGCTTGGTGCCGTGGCGCTCCATGTAATCCATTTCCCCGTGAAAGCCGTGTTTCAGCCAGTCCTTAAGCCGCCTTTCAGCGGTAGAAAGCTCGGTGTCGGCGATGCCGACTTGCTGAAAGCCGAGTTCTCGGCCCCAGGTCTTGATTTTCGCGGCGAGAGCGGAGTAATCGGGAGCGGACGAAGTCACAGAAGTGTGGAGACGGTACGTCGTTTGAGCCAGAATGTAAACGAAACGAGCGTAGTTTGGGTACAGCTTACTGGGTTATGAGCGAACGATACAGCCGAAGTTTCCCGAGAGATCTTTATCGCGCCGAAGACGTGCGCGCGATGGACCGTTACGCGATCGAGACGGTGGGCATTCCCGGCATCGAATTGATGCGCCGCGCCGGCGCATCGGCTTTTGCCGCTT
This sequence comes from Methyloversatilis universalis, assembly GCA_020723665.1. Classification (GTDB taxonomy): domain Bacteria; phylum Pseudomonadota; class Gammaproteobacteria; order Methylococcales; family Methylococcaceae; genus Methylocaldum. The sequence continues at coordinate 21,048 of DYIL01000036.1, read as the reverse complement.
TGCGCGAACGCTGGCCGGAAGCGCGCACGCTGTCGGCCATTTGCGGCGGCGGCAACAACGGGGGAGACGCCTATACGGTCGCCCGGCTGGCCCACGAGGCGGGGATGGACGTTAGGATCTATCCGGTGGCGCCGCCGACGAATCTGAAGGGCGATGCGCTGACCGCTTACCAGGATTATCGGGCGGCGGGCGGCGAGACTTTGGATTTTATCCCGGCCGAATTCGAAGGTGCGGAAATCCTTGTCGACGGGCTTTTCGGTACGGGCCTGGATCGGGAAGTCGGCGGGTTCCACGCGGACGTGATCAAGGCCGTGAACCGGTTCTCGGGTCATGTGGTAGCCCTGGACATCCCGTCCGGGCTCCATGCCGACACGGGCTCGGCACTGGGCGTTGCCGTCAAGGCCGATTTGACCGTGACCTTCATCGGTCTCAAGCAGGGTCTATTTACCGGCGAAGGTCCGGAATACGCCGGTGAGATCGTGTTTTCCGATCTCGGCACGCCGCCGGAAGTGCGATATTCCGTCAAACCTTCGGCCATGCTGCTGCCACCGTGGGAGCGCGGCTTGCCGGCGCGTCCGCGTCATGCTCACAAAGGCCATTTCGGTCATGTGCTGGTGGTGGGCGGCGATTGCGGCTACAGTGGAGCCGCCCGTATGGCCGGCGAGGCCGCGGCTCGGGTCGGAGCGGGTTTGGTCAGCATAGTCACGCGGAAATCTCATGCGGATTTGCTCAATCTGACCCGTCCCGAGCTGATGTGCCACGGCGTGGAAACGGCCGAGGACCTGATGATGCCCTTGGAGCGGGCCACGGTCGTCGCCATCGGGCCCGGATTGGGGCGTTCGGAATGGGCGAAAACCCTGCTCGGTGCGGTCTTGGATACCAATTTGCCTATCGTGGCGGATGCCGACGCGCTGAATCTTTTGGCGGAAAGCACCCGAATCCGGGACAACTGGGTCCTGACGCCTCATCCGGGAGAGGCGGCGCGGTTGCTTGGCGTGACGTCTCAGGAAATCCAGAAAGATCGGTTTGACGCGATTCGGAAACTTCAGGCGAAGTTCGGCGGCGTGATCGTATTGAAAGGCGCCGGCAGTTTGGTCTGCGGCCCGGATGGATTGCCTCGGGTCTGCACCGCCGGCAACCCCGGCATGGCCAGCGGCGGCATGGGCGATGTGCTGACCGGGGTTATCGCGGGCCTGTTGGCACAGCGGCTGGGTCTTTTCGATGCCGCGGCACTGGGCGTGCAATTACATGCCGCGGCGGGAGACGAGGCAGCAAAAGCCGGAGAGCGGGGACTCCTGGCCTGCGATTTGATGGATGCGCTGCGCCGGCTGATCAATCTATGAGAGTGATGCTTAGGAACGAGGCGGAAACGCTCGCATTGGCCGGGCGCGTCCATAGTGCCCTGTCGTCGGGAGCGCTCGTCTTTCTCCATGGAAACCTTGGTGCCGGCAAGACCACCTTCGTGCGCGGCTGGCTCCGGGCCGCCGGGTTTTCGGGAGCCGTGAAGAGCCCGACTTTCACGTTGGTCGAAGAATATCGGTTCGAGGACCGAATGGTTTACCACTTCGATCTGTACCGGCTGAACCACCCGGAAGAACTGGAATGGATGGGGTTCCGGGATTATCTTCGGCCGGACGCCGTTTGTTTCGTCGAATGGCCGGAGCGCGGCGCGGGCTTTTTGCCCCGGGCCGACCTCGACATCCGTCTGGAAATGGCGGGTAGCGGGCGCATCGCGGAAATATCGGCCGGTACCGACCGCGGAGCGGCGGCGTTAGCCCGGCTGCAGGCCGAATAGCGTGTCCTTGCGGTTTTTCGCGACCCGGACTATGTTTGCCGGGGGCTTTCACGCTGGGTGGCTTTGTTCATCAGAACATCTCCCTGATCCGACTCGAAGCGGCGGAGCCGAACGCTCGCTCTTCATGGAGACAAGCTCGGAGGGACGCCGGCGAGGGTTGAAACAAACGAAACATGGAAAAAAAAACGCTGATCACATGGCTGGTACTCACGTTCTTTGGCTACGCGTCGTTGCTTTTCGGCGCGCCGGTACAGATGAACGCTGTGAAATTCGAAGCCGCCGCTCAGAAACCGCGGCTGATTTTCGATTTCTCGGCGCCGCCGAAATATCGTATTTCCCGGACGAGCAAGCCGAATCAGCTGCGAATCGATTTCGAAAAGATTTCCCTGTTCGGGAAGCTGGAACAGCCGCCGGCTTCCCATCCGCTGATCGTGAAGCTCATTCCGATCGAGGGCAAAGCCAAGGATAGCCCGAGGATTCTGCTCGATCTCAAGCGTGCGGCCGAATACAAGGCTTATATCGCCCCCTTCGAGGGAAGCGTCCGTCTGGTGCTCGAGCTGACCCCTGCGGCCGCCAAGGCGGGAAACAAAGCGGTTTCCGCGGCGCCGGCCAAATCGGCAAGACCGATTGACGCCTTAACGACGCCGAAAGAGGCCGTGAAGCCGGCTTCTGTCAAGTCCGCAAGCTCGGCGGGCGCAGCGAGGCCGGTCCGTTTTCTGAAGCCGGCGCCCGCCAAGGAGCGGGTGATCGTCATCGATGCCGGCCATGGCGGCAAGGACACCGGGGCCGTAGGCCCGAACGGAACCTATGAAAAAGACGTGGTGCTGGCGATCGCGCGCAAACTCGAACGACTGATCCGGGCCGAGCCGGGCATGCGGGCGGTCATGGTGCGCAACGGCGACCAGTTCGTCGATCTGCGCGAGCGGGCGGAACTCGCGCGCAAGGCAAAGGCCGATCTCTTCATTTCCTTGCACGCGGACGCCTATGTCAGCAACGACGTAAAGGGGTCTTCCGTATTCACCCTTTCGGAACACGGCGCGTCCAGTGAAGCCGCGCGCTGGCTGGCGGACCGGGAAAACGCCGCCTTGGTGGGCGGCGTTCAGCTCAAGGGCAAGGACAGGATTCTGGCCTCGGTGCTGCTTGACCTGTCGCAAACGGCGACGCTAGAAGCCAGCAACCGCGCGGCTGCAAAGATATTGGGAGAACTGAAAAAGGATTTCCATCTTCACCATCAGGATGTGCAAAAAGCGGGATTCGCGGTGCTCAAGTCGCCGGACGTTCCCTCGATACTGGTCGAGACGGCTTTCATATCCAATCCGGACGAGGAGCGCAATTTGCGCAACCCGAAGCATCAGGACCGGGTGGCCCGCGCCATTTTCGACGGCGTCCGCAATTATTTCGCCGGGATTCGGCCGATGGTGGCGGTCGACCTGCGTGTCGCCGACGCCCAGGAAAGCGTCGCGGAATCCGACGGCAAGGAGCCGGTCGTCCAGAAATAGAGCGCTTGCGCCGAACACCGATTCGGGTGCGCTGTCTTTCATTAGTCCTCCATTTTCCCGAGAATAGGCGGCGTACCGAATCCGAACCTCCGGATCTGGTCTAAGCGCAAAACCTTTTCGCGATTCGTCAGCCCGGTCCGCCATGCCTATTCGCATCCTCCCTCCCCAATTGATCAACCAAATCGCCGCCGGCGAAGTCGTCGAGCGTCCTGCCTCGGTGGTGAAGGAGTTGGTCGAAAATGCCTTCGATGCCGCCGCACGTTGGGTGCATATCGAAGTGGAGCAGGGAGGCTTGCGCTTGATTCGCATCCGTGACGACGGCTGCGGCATCGGTCGAGAGGAGTTACCGCTCGCCCTGTCCCGGCATGCGACCAGCAAGATTGCCAGCCTGGAGGATTTGGAGCGGGTAACCAGCATGGGATTCCGGGGCGAAGCCCTGCCCAGCATCAGTTCCGTCGCGCGTTTGACCCTGACCTCGCGGACGCGCGGCGAGCGTTGTGCCTGGCGCGTCACGGCGGACGGCACGGAAACCGATTTCGACGTACAGCCGGCGGCCCATCCCGAGGGAACGACGGTGGAGGTTCGCGATCTTTTCCATAACACGCCGGCGCGTCGGAAGTTTCTGCGTTCGGACAAGACCGAGTTCTCCCATATCGAAACGCTGATCAGGCGCATGGCGCTGAGCCGGTTCGACGTCGGTTTTTCCTTGAGACACGAGGCGCGCACGGTATTGAACTTGCGGCCGGCGGAAACGCAAGCCGAAATCGAGCGACGCCTCGGCCTCGTGCTCGGCGATGCGTTTTTGGAGAACGCGCTGACCGTGGAGTTTTCCGCGGCGGGGCTCAAGCTTTCCGGCTGGGTGGGGCTTCCGACCTTTTCCCGCAGTCAAGCCGACATGCAGTTTTTCTATGTGAACGGGCGTTTGGTTCGGGACAAGCTGGTGAGCTATGCCGTGAAGCAGGCCTATCAGGACGTGCTTTATCACGGGCGCCAGCCGGTGTACGCGTTGTATCTCGATTTAGATCCCGGGCTGGTCGACGTCAATGCCCATCCGGCGAAATTGGAAGTGCGTTTTCGCGATTCCCGGATGGTGCACGATTTTCTGTTTCGCGCCTTGCACCGGGCCTTGGCCGAGAGCAAGCCAAAGACCGCCGAAGCCGAGGTAACACCTCCTTTGGAACGGAGAGCGGCGGGTGCGGCCGCGGAGGTTTGGTTCTCCAAGGCCTACCGGCAACCCGCGTTGCCCCTGCAAGTCGCGGACGCGATTCGAAGTTACGCCGATCTTTATTCCGCGCCAGCGGCCAAGCTGAAACCGCCGCATGAGCCGAAACCCGATGCACAGGTGCCGCCGCTCGGGTTCGCCGTCGCTCATCTACATGGCGCGTTCATTCTGGCCGAGAGCCGCGACGGGCTGATCGTGGTGGACGCTCACGCCGCCCATGAACGCATCACCTATGAAAAGCTGAAGGAACAGGTCCGTGCGGGATCGGTTCCGATCCAACCCTTGCTGCTCCCGGTACGGATTCAGGTCACTTCGGCCGAAGCCGACTTGGCGGAGGAGGCGTCCGCCGCATTCGAAACCTTAGGTCTCGAACTCCGTCGAACCGGCCCGGAAACGCTCATGTTGCGAGCCCTGCCCGCCCTGTTGGCGGACGCGGACGGCGAGCGCCTGGTGCGCGACGTGCTGTCCGATCTCAACCAGCACGGACGGAGCGTCCGAATCGAACAGTCGATGAACGAAGTTCTGGCGACCATGGCCTGTCATGGTTCGGTGAGGGCCAATCGCAAGCTGACCGTGCCGGAAATGAATACGCTGCTTCGCGAAATGGAAGCGACGGAGCGCAGCGGCCAGTGCAACCACGGTCGCCCGACCTGGATCGAACTGAGCCTCAACGACTTGAACCGTCTCTTCATGCGGGGCCAGTGAGCGAATATCCATCATCCCCAGCCGTCGCCCTGATGGGACCGACCGCTTCGGGCAAGACGCGGCTCGCTATCGAACTGGCCAAGGCGCTGGACGGCGAAGTGATCAGCGTCGACTCGGCGTTGGTCTACCGCGGCATGGACATCGGCACCGCCAAACCGAGCCGGGAGGAAAGGGAGGGTATCCCGCATCATCTGATCGACATTCTGGATCCGGCCGAGCCTTATTCCACCGGCCGTTTTCGCGAGGAAGCGCTTGCCCTAATGCACGACATCGCAGGACGCGGCAAGCTGCCGATCCTGGCGGGCGGCACGATGCTCTATTTCAATGCTTTGTTATACGGCCTTTCGAGCCTGCCCGCCGCCGATCCCGATGTCCGGCGGCAAATCGACGAGGAAGCGGCGCGTTTCGGCTGGGCGCAACTGCACGCGGAACTTGGGCGAATCGACCCGGCAGCGGCGGCGCGCATTCATCCCAACGACCCGCAGCGTATCCAGCGGGCCCTCGAGGTCTATCGCGTGACCGGGGTTCCGCTGACCGTGCTGTGCGCCGAGACCCGGTCGGAGCCTTTGCCGTTCGACGCCATCCGAATCGTCGTCGCGCCCGCGAGCCGCGAAGCTCTGCACGAGCGGATTCGGCGGCGCTTCTTGGCAATGATCGAAACCGGGTTCATCGAAGAAGTCCGCGCCCTGTACGAAAGGGGCGATCTCAATCCCGATCTACCCTCCATCCGTGCCGTGGGTTATCGGCAGGTCTGGGCTTATCTGGAAGGCGAATACGACCGCGATACCCTGATCGAGCGCGGCGTCGTCGCCACCCGCCAATTCGCCAAGCGCCAGCTCACCTGGCTGAGGCGCGAGAACGACGCCTTGCGGTATGTCAGTGAGGACGAACGATTGGTCGATGCCGTGTTGCGGGACGTTGCGGTGCGCTTGAAAAAGACATGAAGAGCGAGTGGACTCGCTCGGCGAGGTAAGTCCGGCGAAAGCGGCACACGGCTCGGACTCCATCGGTATTTTCTTGAAGTCCGACGGAACCCGCTCGGGAATTCTGCTAATTCCATTTTTTCCAATAAAAAGAAAATTTCTTTAAGGAAGCTCTGATTAAGTTTCCAGTGGGAAAGGCGAACGGTGCAACTTGTTGGATCCAAAAGGCCCCTCACCCAACCCCATCACGCCGCGCTTTCCCCGTTGGGAGCCGCAAGCGGCGCTTACCCGCGCACCCGTTCGCCGGGAGCGAACGCTAACGTGCGAAGCACGGCCCGAAGGGCCTGTCCTGAGCAACGTCGAAGGGCTTATTCCGGCCAACAACGTTTTCCTTTTGATTGAGAAATGGAATGAGACAAAAGCGAGGCGTTCCATGTCGACCCGACAGGGGGCGATGGAAACGGTCAAAAAGTGTCAGGTCCCGGACACCGCCCGTGTCTCGACCGTCTCCGGGGCACGCAGCGTTACCGCCAAGCCTTGTCCATGCGGTATTTCTGCCGATATCGCTTGGAGAGCAGTTTTCCGTGCTCTTCACACAAAAACCGGTGTGCGCCGGCCAATCCGGGCAGGGTCATGGGCTTTCTGAGGTCGTAAACGGCCGGTTTGCGACATTGTTCGTCGACCCAACACAATGGTCTGTGGGTATACATGCGTCCTTTCCTCTTGTGGCGAGATCAAAAATAGTATGCAAAAACGATACCATTACCGTTCATCATGAAGACACGCTCACTCCTGGCTTTCCGCCAGGCCTCGAAATCCTTGGGCCAACTCTGGGGAGGTCAGAGGGCGAGCTCATTTTTCATCGCGCTTTTTCACCCGGCCATATTGGTATAAAGCCGTGCCGGTTCGGCATCTCGACCCGCGCCAAGCTCGTCGCGTTCATTTCGGTGCGGTCGTCGATGATGCCGTTGATGTGCAGGAGATAAGCCGTGACGGCGTAAACCTGATCGTCGTTCAGGCTGCGGGGCGCATCCAGCGGCATGGAGCGGCGGATGAAATCGAACAGGGTGGTGGCGTAAGGCCAGTAAGTGCCGATGTTCCTGTCCGGATGGGGGCCGGTAAGAGAGCCGCCTCCGGCCAGTTCCCCGGCGCTACCGCCGATGCCTTTGGGGCCGTGGCACGATGCGCATTTGGCATCGTAAAGAACCTTGCCTTCGCGGGCCGTGCCTTTGCCGGGCGGGAGTCCGGTACCGTCGGGGAAGACATTGATGTCCTTAGCGGCGATCTCTTCGGGTGAAGCAGGGTGTCCGAGCCTGGGACCCTCCGGTTCGGCGGAACACGCGGCGGATAGGGCGAAGCAGGCTATCGCCAGCTTCGGTAGCTGTCGAACGCTTCGTTGACGTTCTTTACGCATAGACATGACTCACGGTGCCGTCCTTAGCCACGGCCCAGGCGACGACGGCGTTGTAATGGAAATAACCGTGCCGCCCGCGTTCGGCGATCAGCGCCTCGCGTTCCGGCTGAACATAGCCGGTTTCGTCCGTGGCGCGGCTCTTGAGCACCAAGGGAGCGCCCTCCCAACGCCACGGCAGACGAAAACGGGTGAAACACTGCGGCAAAACCGGTTCCTGCAGCGCCGCTTCCGCCCAACTGCGGCCGCCGTCGGCGGAGATCTCGACCCGTTTGACCCTTCCCCGGCCGCTCCAGGCGAGGCCGCTGATCTGGTAAAGACCCGGACCCGACAGGTTCCGGCCGGGCGATGGAAAGGTGATGATCGACTTCGCGTCCATGACGAAGGTGAACTGCCGCGCCTTGCCGGAGGGCAGCAGTTCGGTGTATTGGGCGGTCTCGTTGCGGGCCATGACCGGCCGGTTCGCGGCCTGCAAGCGGCGCAGCCATTTGACGCTGAGCACCGCCTCCCACCCCGGCAGAATCAGTCGCAAGGGATATCCGTTTTCGGGGCGTAAGCGCTCGCCGTTCTGATAGAGCGCGAGCATGGCGTCGTCCAGGGCTTTTTCCACCGGAATGCTGATGTTCATGGCGGCGGCGTCCGCGCCCTCGGCGATGAGCCAGCGGGCCTCGGGGCGCAATCCGGCTTCCTCCAGAACGACGGCGAGCGGAACGCCGGTCCATTCGCTGCACGAGGCCAGGCCGTGGAAATAGCCGACGGGCGTTTGTATCGGTTCCTCGTGCCAGCCGGCATTGCTGTTGCCGCCGCATTCGACGAAGCAGAGACGGGAGACCATCGGGTAGCGCAAAAGATCGTCGATACCGAAGGACAGCGGCCTTTCGACCAGGCCGTGTATCAACAGGCGATGCTGGTGAGGATCGATCTGCGGCACGCCGTTATGGTGCCGCTCGAAATGAAGGCCATTGGGCGTGACGATGCCTTCCAGTTTGTGCAGCGGGGTCCAGGATATGCCGTTGCCCGGCGCGCCCGCATTGGCGGAAATCCAGCGTATGACATCTTTTTCGTGAGGCGAGGGGCGGCCGTAATTGCTGAACGGTTCGCCCGGCGTCTTCATCCAGGCAGGCGGCTCTTCGGCCAGACCTTTGACGACGTGTCCTGTAAGTGCCGCGCCGGCGCCGAAAGCCAAGCCCTTTTTAAGAAACAGCCGGCGGTCCAGGAGGCCACCGCCGGCCGCGGACGCCAGGATTTTCGGCTCATGTGCTTCTTCGTCGCTCATTGCACCTCCTTTTCGGAAGAAAAGTGGCTGTCGATCTTACTCCAATTGGAAGACGCAAGACATCACGGTCACTCGGACGGTCGACTTTCGAATTCGAAGGCTTTGGCGCGGAGACGGGAGAAAAGGTTTTCGCGTTTCAAGCGAGAATCGGTAAGATTCGTTGGGGAGGCGAAAACTGAAGAGGGGCTCGGATGCGGGATGACAAGGCCCGCGTTCGGGCATAGAAGAAATTTCGACGAAAAAATCAAGGCGATGATTGAAGCAATACAAGAAAATGAAAAATCGGGTCGGAGCGGCCGTGGTCCGGCGGGTGCAGCGGTGCGAGCGTTCGACGATGCGTGAGTTTGCGGCTTTCATCATGCGAAGCCGGCTGCATGCGATCGCGATAGTCGGCATATTCGGGTTTTTGTCGCTGAAAGTGCTTCCGTTCGCTTTGCTCAGCGCCGCGGCGCTGGGTTTGGTGGCTTTGCGCAAAGGCTGGCCGGAAGGTGTGGCGATAGCGGCCGGCGCCGCGGTCGTGGTCTCGGCGGGTTGGTCCATGATGACGCTTCGGCCGGGTCTCGATTTCCCGGTGGTGTTCGCGATTTGGCTGCCGCTGCTGGTTTGCACGGAAACTTTGCGGCGCACGGAGTCGCAGGGGTTGGCTCTAATCATGGTGGGCGTGACCGTCGGCGTGTTCGTCCTGGGTATGCACTGGGTCACCGGCGACGTGGTCGCATTCTGGCAGTCCTGGCTGAGGCGGGCCGTCGCTGCGGTACCGGGCGCGACGGTCCAAGGGTTCGAGCGGGATGGAACGCTGCGTCTGATGAACGGCCTGGTTGCCGTGCTTTACGGCTTTGCCTTGATGTTCGGCCTGTTGTGCGCGCGCTGGCTGCAATCCCTGGTCTACAATCCTGGCGGCTTCGGTACCGAGTTTCAGCGTCTTCGACTGCCGCGGCTCGCTTTGCCGGCGATAGTCGGCGCGATTTGGGCGTCAGGTGCGGTGAGCTTGATCCTGGTCGCCGATCTCCTCATGGTGGCGGTGATGATGTACTTCTTCGTAGGATTGGCGGTGGTGCACGGTCTCGTCGCCGCGAGAGGCTTGCATTGGGGTTGGTCGGCGCCGCCTTATGTGGCCCTGATATTCGCTCCTCAATACGCTGTCGTAGGGCTGGCACTGGTCGGCGCCGTCGATGCTTTGATCGATTTTCGGGCGCGGGCGAGAAAAAGGTGAGTCGGCGAGCGGCAACGCGTCCAGTCTTCGGATTATCACTCAGGGTCGAGCGATGATTCCTTATCGTGACACGATTCCCACCCGGCATACGCCATGGATGACCTGGGCGATCATCGCGCTGAATCTGGCCGCCTTTGCCTATACCCAGTGGCTGTCCGATCAGGACTTGTATTACTTTCTGAATCTCCACGGGTTGGTGCCGGCACGGTACGCGAATCCGGACTGGGCGGTCCGGGTCGGTTTCCCGCCCGGCGATTATACCCCGTTCGTGAGCAGCATGTTCATTCACGGCGGAGCGCTGCATTTGGTTCTCAACTTGTGGTTGCTCTGGATATTCGGCGACAATGTCGAGGACCGCATGGGCAGCGTGAGGTTTCTGGCCTTCTATTTGATCTGCGGTTTGATCGCCGGAATCGTGCACATTTACACCAACTCCAGGTCCAACATCCCGACTATCGGCGCTTCCGGCGCCATCGCGGGGGTCATGGGCGCTTATTATTTCTTGTTTCCTTACGCTCGGGTGGTGATCTGGATGTTCTTCCTGCCGTGGTTCGTCGAGGTGCCGGCCATCGCCTTTCTGGGGATTTGGGTGATCATACAGCTATACAAAGTGACCGTCGGCACGCCTTCCGACGAGCCTTTCGCGGATGTCGCCTGGTTCGGACATCTCGGCGGCTTCATCGCCGGCATGTTGCTGTATCGCTTCTTTTTGCTCGAAGGACGCAAGGATGATAGCTATTTCGGACGGCATTCGGTCTGATCCATACGGCGGTTCTCGCCCGGTGGATTTGATGCCGGGCATGGGTTGAAACATGGTTTATCGCGTCCATCCATCCGAACGAGTCCCTCATCGCGTCGACCGTGACCGCTTTCTCCAACTCCTTTGCGAGCACGTCGGGAGCGACGGGCTGCTGTTCGATGCGGAAGATCTTCGTCCCTATGAGTGCGACGGGCTGTCCGCATACCGGGAACTGCCCTGGATCGTCGCTCTGCCGGAAACGATAGAGCAGGTTCAGGCCGTGCTCCGTGTGTGCCGGGAGCACGGCGTGCCGGTCGTGGCGCGGGGCGCGGGTACCGGTCTCTCCGGTGGAGCCTTGCCGGTCGCCAACGGCGTCTTGCTGAGTCTCGCCAAATTCAACCGGATCGTCGAAATCGATCGCGCCAACCGTACCGCACGGGTTCAGCCGGGAGTCCGCAATCTCGCCATATCCGAGGCCGCGGCGCCCTACGGGCTTTATTACGCGCCCGATCCCTCCTCGCAGATCGCCTGCACTATCGGCGGCAACGTCGCGGAAAATTCGGGCGGCGTTCACTGCCTCAAATACGGGTTGACCGTGCACAATGTCCTTGAGGTCCGGATCGTCACCATGGACGGCGAACTCCTGACACTGGGCGGATCGGGATACGACGGACCCGGTTACGACCTGTTGGCGTTGATCACGGGTTCCGAGGGTTTGTTGGGCGTGATCGTCGAAATCACCGTGAAGCTGCTGCCGATCCCGCCGTGCGCGCAGGTGCTCCTGGCCGCGTTCGGCAGCGTCGAGGCGGCAGGCGAGGCGGTGACCGCCATCATCGGTGCCGGCCTGGTTCCGGCCGGTCTCGAAATGATGGACAACATCACCATTCGGGCGGTGGAAGACTTCGCGCATGCGGGATATCCGATCGATGCCGCGGCGATCGTGCTCTGCGAATTCGACGGCATTGCCGAGCAGGTCGAAAGCGATCTCCTCAAAGCGCGGGACATTTTCCGGACGCAAGGCGCGACCGAGGTCCGTCAGTCGACCGGCGAAGCCGAGCGCAAGCGGTTCTGGGCGGGGCGCAAGGCGGCATTTCCGGCAGCGGGGCGGATTTCGCCCGATTATTACTGCATGGACGGCACGATTCCGCGCAAACGCTTGCCCGAGGTGCTGCGCCGAATTGCGGAGCTTTCGGCGCAGTATGGGCTGGCGGTCGGAAACGTGTTCCATGCCGGGGACGGCAATCTCCATCCGCTCATTTTGTACGACGCGAACAAACCGGGCGAACTGGAGCGGGTCGAGGAGCTGGGCGGGAAAATCCTGGAGGTTTGCGTCGAGGTCGGCGGCACCATTACCGGCGAGCACGGAGTCGGTGTCGAAAAGATCAACCAGATGTGCGTCCAGTTCGGGGCCGCCGAACTGGCGCAATTCCATGCGGTCAAACGGGCTTTCGATCCCGCAGGGCTGCTCAATCCCGGAAAAGCCATTCCGACGTTGCACCGCTGCGCCGAATTCGGCGCGATGCACGTACATGGCGGACAGATGGCTCATCCCGAGTTGGAGCGCTTCTGATGAACGCCGATCTGAGCGAGAGTCTCCGTCAAGCCGTATTGGATGCGGGAAACGCGGGAACGCCGCTCATGATCGCCGGCAGCGGGAGCAAAGCGTTTTATGGCAGGAAAGCCACCGGCAGCTTGCTGGAAACCGCCGGACACTCTGGAATCCTTAGCTACGAGCCGACCGAACTGGTGATCACCGCACGTTGCGGGACGCGGTTGTCCGCCATCGAATCCGTTTTGGCCGAGCGCGGTCAGATACTGCCGTTCGAACCGCCTCATTTCGGCCAGAACGCAACCCTCGGAGGTACGTTGGCCTGCGGATTTTCCGGGCCGCGCCGACCGTTCGCGGGCTCGGCTCGCGATTGCATGCTGGGTTGCAGGTTTTTGAACGGTGAAGGCGAAATGCTGTCGTTCGGCGGCGAAGTCATGAAGAACGTCGCCGGCTTCGACGTGTCCAGGCTGATGGTTGGCGCCATGGGCACGCTGGGCGTGATCCTGGAGGCGTCGCTCAAAGTGGCGCCCAAACCGGAGCGCGAGTTGACCGTGTGTTTCGAACGCAGCGTCGAACAAGCCCTGAGCGCGATGAACCGATGGTGCTCCGAGCCGTGGCCGTTGTCCGGGCTCGCCTACGACGGCACCCGAATCTTCGCGCGGCTGTCAGGCTCGGAGCGGGCCGTCGATGCCGTATACCGAAAATTCGGCGGGGAGGTTCTCGAGAAGGGTGATGCGTTCTGGGAGGACTTACGCGAGCAGCGTCACGAATTCTTCCGCGCGGATGGCAACCTCTGGCGGATATCCTTGGCGCCGGCCACCCCGGTCTTGGATGTGCCGGGCGATTGGTTCTACGACTGGGGCGGGGCATTGCGCTGGTTGAAGACCGATGCGCCCGCCGAGGCCGTGTTCCGGGCGGCCGAAGCGGCCGGCGGACATGCCGCGCTATTCCGAGGCGATTCCGGCGATGGACAGATGTTTCAGCCCCTGAACGAGAGGTTGAAATCCTTGCATGCGAATCTGAAGAGGGCCTTCGATCCCAAGGGTTTGTTCAACCCCGGACGGCTTTACGAGGATCTCTAATGCAGACGAGGCTGGCCGATTTCGTCAAAGACACGCCCGAAGGTCGGGAAGCGGATGCGATCCTCAGAAATTGCGTGCATTGCGGCTTCTGTACCGCCGCCTGTCCGACCTATCGGCTCCTGGGGGACGAATCGGACGGCCCGCGCGGGCGCATCTATCTGTTGAAGCAGTTGCTGGAAGGGCAGAAGGTCACGGCGAGAACGCAGTTACACCTGGACCGCTGCCTGAGCTGCCGGGCCTGCGAAACGACCTGCCCGTCGGGCGTCCGCTACGGCAGGCTGGCCGATATCGGCCGCGATATACTGGAAAAGAAGGTCCGGCGTCCCTGGCTGCAACGCCTACAACGGCTGGCTCTGCGCACGCTGCTGCCTTATCGCGAGCGCTTCGCACTGCTCCTGACGTTGGCTCGCCTGATCCGGCCCATGCTTCCAGCGGCCTTACGCGCCAAGATACCGCCCAAGGCTTCTGCTCCGGCATGGCCGGCCGCGCGACATACCCGCCGGGTATTGTTGCTGGAAGGGTGCGTACAGCCAGCCCTGGCACCGACCATCGACGCGGCCGCCGCGAATGTCCTGGATCGTATCGGCATCAGCGCGATTCGCGTCGAAGGCGGCGGTTGTTGCGGTGCCCTGAGTTATCACCTTGCGGCGCACGAGGAAGGCACAGCGTTCATGCGACGGAACATCGACGCCTTATGGCCGCACATCGAGCAAGGGGCGGAGGCGATCGTCAGCACCGCCAGCGGCTGCGGGCTGATGCTTAAAGAGTACGCCGATGTGCTCAAGCACGATCCGGTCTACGCCGCGAAGGCCGAACGCGTCTCCGCGCTGACCAGGGACATCGGCGAGATTTTGGCCGGGGAGGACTTGTCGTCGCTCCGGAGTCCATCTATCGGCAGAATCGCATTTCATTCACCGTGCACTCTCCAGCACGGCCAAAGACTGAACGGACTGGTCGAAGGCCTGCTGTCGGGCCTCGGATTCGAGCTGGCGCCCGTCGATCAGCCGTATCTCTGCTGCGGTTCGGCCGGAACCTACTCGCTGCTGCAGCCCGAGCTTTCCGGAAAGCTTCTGGCCGAAAAAATCCGGGCTCTCGAACAAGGCGGTCCGGAATGCATCGCGACCGCCAACATCGGCTGTTGGGCTCATTTGCGGTCCGGTGCAACGGTACCTGTGTATCACTGGATCGAATTGCTTTAGGAAGCTCTTTATGGGCTCTCTCCCGCTGGGACAAACCCGTCCTGAGCTTGTCGAAGGGCCGTGCTTCGCACGTTGGCGTTCGCTCCCGGCGAACGGGGGCACACGTAAGCGCCGCTTGCGGCTCCCAACAGGGAAGGCGCGGCGTGATCGGATTGGGTGAGGGCCTTTTGGATCCAACAGTCGCACCGTTCGCTTTTCCCCCTGGAAACTTAATCAGAGCTTCCTTTAGAAGTCGTCCTACGGCAATCGTGCGGGAACCGACCCTTGACAACCATGACTGTCAAGTGCTAAACGAATGGCCATATCAGGAAATGTATTGTTTCCTTTATGTGGCTAGTTGTATCAATCAGCGATCAGGAGGACGGCCATGAAGCGTTTGTATTATCTCACCGGTAACCTCGACAGCACCGAGCAGATTTCCAACGACATGCACCAGGCGGGCATCACCGACTGGCATTTTCATGTCGTCAGCAAGGATGAGGCGGGCCTGTACCGGCGCCATATACATGCTGCGAATCTCATTCAAAAACATGACGTTATCCGGTCTGGCGAGCGCGGAGCAATGATCGGCGGTATCGTGGCGTTGGCTCCGACGGCCTATTTCATGGCGGCGGAACCCTTCGGGCCGGATGTCAGCGGCTTGGTTTACGTCGCGATCTTCGGGTGCATCACGCTGTTCGGGGCCTGGGTCGGCGGATTGGCCGGCTTGGCGACGGAAAATCACGCTATAGCGCAATACCACGACGATATCGACGCCGGCAAGTATTTGATCATGATCGACGTGCGCCGCGATCAGGAAGAGCACGTTCGGTTGCTGATGGAGAAAAAACATCCGGAGGCAAAATTGATGCGGGTAGGCTCGACCGTCGTCAACCCGTTCGAGTTTGTGAAAACGAAACACGCCTGAAATATACCGATCTCCGAAGCTTGGCACTCGGTTTTCGGAACACACGAGTTCGGATTGGGAATGAACGATCAGGGGCTAAATTTGGTAAAATTTAGCCACTGATCCGTTTTCCAGCCGAGAATGACCCAAAAACTTTTCATCGAGACCATGGGTTGCCAAATGAACGAGTATGATTCCGCCAAGATGCGCGACGTACTCCACGCTTCCCACGGCTTCGAGCTGACCAATAACCCTGAAGAAGCCGATGTCCTGTTGTTGAATACCTGTTCGGTACGGGAAAAAGCACAGGAAAAGGTTTTTTCCGAATTGGGACGTTGGCGTTCGCTCAAGGATAAGAAACCCGGAGTGGTCATTGGTGTCG
The DNA here is from genome assembly GCA_020723665.1 of Methyloversatilis universalis. GTDB lineage: Bacteria > Pseudomonadota > Gammaproteobacteria > Methylococcales > Methylococcaceae > Methylocaldum. The sequence continues at coordinate 5,167 of DYIL01000036.1, read as the reverse complement.
GCGGTTGTGTCGCCAGCCAGGAAGGGGATGCCCTGCAGCGGCGCGCCCCTTACGTGGATATGGTTTTCGGCCCGCAAACCCTGCATCGGCTGCCGGAACTGCTGGACAAGGTGAGAACCCAACGAACGCCGGCCGTCGACGTGTCTTTTCCTGAGATCGAAAAGTTCGACGCACTCCCCGAGCCGCGCGCGGAAGGACCGAAGGCGTTTGTTTCAATCATGGAAGGTTGCAGCAAATATTGTACGTTTTGTGTCGTACCTTACACGCGGGGCGAAGAGATCAGCCGTCCCTTGGACGACGTGATCGCTGAAATCGTCGTCTTGGCGGAGCAGGGCGTGCGCGAGGTGGTATTGTTGGGACAGAACGTCAATGCCTATCGCGGTGTGATGGCCGACGGAGAAATCGCTGATTTTGCTTTGCTTTTGAATTATGTGGCGGCCATCGACGGCATCGAGCGTATCCGGTTTACGACGTCGCATCCGGTGGAATTTACGGACAGTTTGATCGAAGCCTACGCGGAAATTCCAAAACTGGCAGACCATTTGCATCTTCCCGTGCAAAGCGGCAGCAATCGGGTCTTGAGCTTGATGAAACGCGGCCATACCCGTGAAGAATACATCAACAAGATCGAGCGGCTGCGCCAGGTCAGGCCGAACCTGAGTCTGTCGTCGGATTTTATCGTCGGATTTCCCGGCGAAACCGAGCGGGACTTCGAGGAAACCATGGACTTGATCGAAACCTTGGGTTTCGATCATTCTTACAGTTTCATTTATAGTCCCCGTCCCGGCACGCCGGCTGCGGAAATGAAAGACGATGTACCCATCAGCGTGAAAAAGGAGCGTCTGGCCCGATTGCAGGCAAGAATCAACGACATGTCGGCGGAAATTTCACGCGGCATGGTCAATACCGTGCAGCGCATATTGGTCGAGGGCGTTTCGAAAAAGGATTACGCTCAACTGAGCGGGCGCACGGAAAACAACCGGGTGGTCAATTTCTCGGGTCCGTCCCGGCTCATCGGGCAGTTTTTGGATGTCCTCATCGTCGAAGCGCTGCCCAATTCGCTCCGGGGCAGATGGGTAAACACCTCGGCTCCCGATTTTTCAACCCACGAGACCAGCGGTCTCACCGCATAACTTGCCTAATCATCTGAACTCTTTGCACCTTACCCTAGAACCCGCCGACAACGAGCGGCTGGCCAGCTTGTGTGGCCAATTCGATGAACATCTGCGCCAGATCGAAAGACGCCTGGGCGTAGAGATCGCCAACCGCGGCAATCAGTTCGAAATCATAGGCTCCGGCAAACCCGTTCAGGCCGCGTACAAAGTGCTTCAAAGCCTGTTCGATGCGACCTCGCACGAGGTGATGACGCCCGAGCGCGTTCACTTGTCGCTGCAAGATGCCAATATCGCCGCCATGCTGGAAAGTACCGGCGATGAGATCGAGCCGCTGGTGATCCGCACCAAGCGCGGCGCGATCAAACCGAGAGGCGCGAATCAACAGCGCTATCTCAAGAGTATCCAGAGCCACGATATCAATTTCGGCGTCGGCCCGGCCGGGACCGGCAAGACCTACCTGGCCGTGGCGTGTGCCGTCGCGGCCCTGGAACGGGACGAAGCGAGGCGCCTGGTTCTCGCGCGTCCGGCGGTCGAAGCCGGCGAAAAGCTGGGCTTCTTGCCGGGCGACATGGCGCAGAAGGTGGATCCGTATCTACGGCCTTTGTACGACGCCCTGTACGAAATGCTGGGCTTCGAGCGGGTGGCGAAGCTCATAGAGCGCAATGTGATCGAAGTGGCCCCGCTCGCTTTCATGCGCGGGCGCACCTTGAACGATGCGTTCATCATTCTGGACGAGGCGCAAAACACGACCGTCGAGCAGATCAAGATGTTTTTGACCCGGGTGGGCTTCGGCTCCAAGGCCGTGATCACCGGCGACATCACTCAGATCGATCTGCCGCGCAACAAGGAATCGGGGCTCAGGCACGTACTGGAGGTGTTGCGCGACGTCGAAGGCATCAGCTTTACCTTCTTCACGTCCCAGGACGTCGTGCGCCATCCTCTGGTGCAGCGTATCGTCGCTGCTTACGAGGCTTACGAACGAGCGCAAGTGGCCGACCGATCAACATGATCCACGTTGAAGTCCAACACGCCACGGAACGGCCGTGGGTGCCGGAAGACGAAAAATTTCGGCGATGGGCGAGCGCCGCGGCGAAACGGGACAAAGCAGAGCTAGTCATACGGATTGTAGACGAGACGGAAAGCGCGCAATTGAACGAATATTACCGGCACAAAGCCGGACCGACGAACGTTCTCAGTTTCCCTTTTGAAGTGCCGGAAGGCGTTTCCAGTCACGTGCTGGGCGATCTCGTGATCTGCGCCGCCGTGGTCGAGCGCGAAGCACGCGAGCAGGGCAAAGACCTCGAGGCCCACTGGGCCCATATGGTGGTGCACGGCATGCTGCACTTGCAGGGTTATGATCACATCTCTGAAGCCGATGCCGCCGTCATGGAAGCGGAAGAGATCGCCATTCTCAAGAGCTTAGGATTTCCCAATCCCTACGAGGAGATCATGACGTCATGAACGAGGAGCAAACGGGCGAGCATCGAAGTTGGCTCGAACGAATAGGCCTTTTCTTCACTGGCGAGCCCGAGGACCGCGAGGATTTGTTGGAATTGTTGCGCGCCGCGCAGAAACGGAATCTGATCGAGGCGGAAGCGCTTTCGATGATCGAAGGGGTTATGCAGGTATCGGAACTCAAGGTCCGTGACATCATGATCCCGAGAGCCCAAATGGTGGTGGTTTCGCAAGATGCGGAATTGGAGACGGTATTTCCGTTGGTGGCCGAAACGGCCCACTCCCGTTATCCCGTCATCGGAGAAGACCGCACCGAGGTGGTTGGCATTCTCTTGGTGAAGGACCTCCTGATTCACAGCCTCCAGGACAAGACCAAGCGGGTCAAGGAAATCATGAGACCAGCCCAGTTCGTTCCCGAGACTAAACGACTCAACGTGCTGCTCAAGGAATTCCGCACGACCCGCAGTCATATGGCTATCGTCGTGGACGAATACGGCGCCGCGGCCGGCTTGGTGACCATCGAGGATGTTTTGGAGCAGATCGTCGGGGAGATCGAGGACGAGCACGATTTCGGGGAAGAGGAATACATCTTCCGAAAGAACGACCGCGAGTACACACTGAAAGCGCTGACACCGATCGACGAATTCAACGATTATTTTTACGTCGATTTCAGCGACGAGGAATTCGATACCATAGGCGGCCTGATCGTTCACCAACTGGGGCACGTGCCCAAGAAGGGCGAGAAGGTGGATATCGATCGCTTCCGGTTCATCGTTTTGCGGGCGGACAGCCGCCGCGTGCACTTGCTGAAGCTGATCCTTCTGCCCCAGTCCGAAAGCCCCTCCGGGGCCAACGCTCGCATGGATTGACAAGCTTCTTCATCGTGTTTCACGACATTCTGGCTTTGCTCGGCGGCTCGTTGCTGCCGCTGGCGTTCGCTCCGTTCGAGTATGCCGTTCTTGCCGTCGTCGGCATGCTTTTCCTATTCGCGAGTTGGCGGGACGCTTCGCCCGGCCGGACGTTTTTGCGCGGTTACCTGTTCGGTTTGGGGCAATTCGGCCTCGGCGTTTCCTGGGTTTACCTCAGCATGCACGATTATGGCGGCGCCGGCGTCACGGCCGCCGCCGCGCTGACCTTTCTGTTTACCGCCTTTCTTGCGCTATATCCTGCGTTGGCGGGTTGGCTCTCGCGCCGATTGTTCGACGGAAGTCGAAGTTTGCAACTGCTGATCGTCTTTCCGGCGGTCTGGATTCTGATGGAATGGTTCCGGGGCTGGTTCCTGACCGGATTTCCGTGGCTGCAGATCGGCTATAGCCAAACCGATACCCCTTTGGCCGGTTACGGACCCGTGTTCGGGGTATACGGCATAGGCTGGGTATTGGCCTTCGTGGCCGGGGCAATCCTCACGGTCTTTCATTCGGTGCGAAAGCCGAGAACGATAGCCGCCGCTGCAATCGTCGCAGTGCTCGGTTTGGGCCGGGCGTTGAGCGGCGTTTCCTGGACGCAGCCGGCGGGGGATCCGTTCAAGGTGACCCTGCTTCAAGGTAACGTGCCTCAAAACATGAAATGGCAGCCGGAGTTCCAGCGAGCGACGCTGGACATGTATGCCGAGATGACGCGGCGATCGTGGGATTCGCGGTTGATCGTGTGGCCGGAAACCGCCGTTCCGGCTTTTTATCACCAGGTCAAGGATACCTATCTTGCCGATCTTGAGGCAGAAGCGAAGGCAAGGGGGACCGATCTCCTGATCGGTGTGCCCTTTTACGATCTAAGGCAAGACCGTTATTTCAACGCGGTCGTCTCGCTAGGAGAAACCACGGGGGTTTATTTCAAACGGCACTTGGTTCCTTTCGGGGAATATCTGCCGCTGCGCCCGGTGCTGGGCTTCGTGCTGGACATTCTGCAGATACCTTTGTCGGATTTCGCCAGCGGAGACGGCGGCCAAACGGCACTGGTCGCCGCGGGCTATCCATTAGCGGCCTCGATTTGCTATGAGGACATTTTCGGGCAGGAGTCCCTGGCTAGCCTGCCAGAGGCCGCCTATCTCGTAAACGTCACCAACGATGCTTGGTTCGGCGACTCGATCGCACCTTATCAGCACGCACAGATGGCCCGGATGAGGGCGCTCGAAACCGGACGCTACATGCTGCGCGCCACCAACACCGGCATCACGGCGATTATCAACCCGAAGGGTAAAATCGACGTGGCGGCACCCTTGTTTCAGCGTACCCAAGTGAGCGGAACGATCATACCTTTCGCGGGCAACACGCCTTATGCCCGGTGGGGGGACTGGCCGGTGGTGATCGGCCTCGGAGCGGTCCTGAGTTTCGCCGCCTGGCGGCATCGGCGTGGCATACGAGTGTAGAGCGGGAATCCCTTTCCGCCGTGGCCCAGGACGGGGGTTTGTCGGGGTCCGGGATTAGACGTCATTCCATTTATCGAACAATCAGAAAATATCTTTGTTAAGGTAGGTCAGGATAAGGCAAACCCGCCTCCACCGCCTCCATCGGCGCTATGCTCATTTGGGCTTCCGAGTTGAATCGTCCCGTATGGCGCGCCCGAGCATCGCCGGCTGGAGGCGGAACCGCCCGAAGGGG
>DYIL01000035.1 GCA_020723665.1 Methyloversatilis universalis | reverse complement strand
CTCTTCCCAGTATGCAGGAAAAGCCGTTAAAACCATACAAGCCTGTCGAAGGGCCTGTCCTGAGCCTGGTCGAAGGGCCGTGCTTCGCACGTTGGCGTTCGCTCCCGGCGAACGGGTGCACGGGTAAGCGCCGCTTGCGGCTCCCAACGGGGACAGTGCGGCGTGATTGGGTTGGGTGAGGGCCTTTTGGATCCAACAATTGCACCGTTCGCTTTTCCCGCTGGAAACTTGATCAGAGCTTCCTTAAGGAAAGCCTCGCAGGACCGTTGCGTTTCGTGGCGCATCCGGCCTAGTAGTTGCCCTTAAAAAGAGCGTAACGGTTTAGCGTGGATTTAGCGTCCGTCCAATGTTCTGCAATAATTTGATGTCAACGTTATGGCAGAATGGGGGCGGGATGGGCGACCAACGCAAATATTTAAGGACGCCGCTCAACGCTAGAGTATCGATAATGCACGCGTCTCTCGGTACAATCGAGCTTACTACGGCCGACATCTCGGACGGCGGATTGTTTGTCCAGGCGGTCGGCTGCCCGCGACTTGCTGTCGGGGATGAGGCGAGAGTCCAGGTTTGCGGGATAGAGGACGCGCCCGTTCTTCGCGCAGTTGTGGTCAGGCTGACGACGGAGGGCGCAGGGCTGCGCTTTTTGGATGATACCGAAGCGCCGTAGCGTCGCCGGATGCGTGTCTCGCGCTGGTCGGTAATCTCCCTATCGGCTCTAGTGCAGCATCACTCCTCGATTACTGGGTCAAAGAAATGACCGTTCCGGGCTCGGGGCCGCATCCTTGGGTCTGCCCGCTACCCCGACGCGAGAGTCAAACTCCGTGAGCTTTACGCCACGCTCGACAGGTGACGGAGCCCTGGTGCTGCTTGGTAAGAACATAGAGCATTCAAGACAGTTTTCCCGATTATAAATGAATCATCCAGAGCCCACGCTTCAAGCGCGGGGATTGGAGTGCGTGCGCTCCGATAGCCTTTTGTTCAGTGACCTGAACCTCAGCGTTAAAGCCGGGCAGGTTCTTCAGATCGAGGGGCCGAACGGCAGCGGCAAGACTAGCCTGCTTCGGATATTGGCCGGCCTCACCCCCCCCAACGAAGGAGAAGTGCTGTGGCGTGGCGAAAACATAGCCCGGCGGCGCTCCGCTTTTCTTTCCGAAGTTGCCTATTTGGGACATCAATTGGGATTGAAAGCGGATCTTTCCGTAGAGGAAAATCTGCGTCTTTCGCTCGCCCTCAGTGGTCTGTCTTTTTCGCCCGCAAGCTTGGCGGAAGCTCTCCAAACCGTAGGTCTGACGGGGCGAGAAGAGACGCCCGCCCGCGCGCTTTCGGCAGGACAGCGGCAACGCATTACCTTGGCTCGACTGATCTTGTCGTCCGCTACACTTTGGATTCTCGACGAGCCTTTTACGGCTCTCGACTCGAGCGGCGTTTCCTTGGTGGAGGCGATGTTGAAATCACATTTGAACCGTGGGGGCTTGGCGGTCCTTACGTCCCATCAAACCGTACGCCTAGACGGCGGGCTTATCAAGCTGGCTTTGGCGTGATCAGATGATCGGACCTTTTTTCGCGCTGCTTAAGCGAGACTTATTGTTGGCCTTCCGTCACCGGGGCGAGCTTGCTAATCCCCTGCTGTTTTTCCTGATCGTCGTGACGCTGTATCCGCTCGGAGTCAGTCCGGACGAAGCGCTGCTTCGTAAGATCGCGCCGGGAGTAATATGGATCGCGGCCTTGCTGGCGGCATTGTACTCTCTGGAAAACATGTTTCGGTCCGATTTTGACGATGGTTCGCTGGAGCAGATGGCCTTAAGCCCGTACCCTCTTTCACTGCTGGTGCTCGCAAAAGTGCTGGCGCACTGGCTAGTGAGCGGATTGCCGATGCTGTTGCTGGCCCCGTTGTTGGCCATGTTCCTTGCCATGCCGGCACCGGCGATGACCGTACTCGAACTGACGCTGCTGATCGGTACGCCGCTGTTGAGCCTCATCGGTTCCATCGGAGTGGCGTTGACCGTCGGACTCAGGCGTGGCGGCATACTGCTGACGTTATTGGTTTTGCCTTTATACATTCCCGTTCTCATTTTTGCGACCAACGCCGTTTCGGCCGCGGCGGCGGGATTATCGGTCACCGGTCAGTTATATTTTCTGGCTGCTATGCTGGTGCTGGCACTTACCTTAGTTCCTCTGGCAACGGCCGCCGCATTGCGAATTAGCTTGAGTTGATACTTATGTGGACGTTTTTCCATAAACTTGCCTCTCCAAAACATTTTTATCGCATTTCCGGCTATTTGATCGTCTGGTTAGGCGTGATAACGGCCATATTATTATTAGCCGGTTTATACCTGGGCTTATTCGTCGCTCCACCGGATTACCAACAAGGAGAGAGTTATCGAATTATGTTCGTGCACGTACCGAGTGCATGGATGTCGCTTTTCGTTTACGTCTTCATGGCCGTTCTAAGCGCCATCTACTTAATTTGGAATCTTAAGCTGGCCGACGTGATGGCGACCAGTTCCGCGGCCCTGGGTGCATCCTTTACGTTTCTTGCGCTGGTAACGGGCTCGCTGTGGGGCAAGCCGATGTGGGGGGCGTGGTGGGTATGGGATGCTAGGCTGACGTCCGAACTGATTTTGCTCTTTCTTTACCTGGGCTACATGGCTTTGGTTTCGGCAATTGAAGACAGGCGCTCGGCTGCCCGCGCGGGCAGCGTCTTGATTTTGGTCGGAGTGGTAAACATTCCCATCATTCATTACTCGGTGGAGTGGTGGAGCACCCTTCACCAAGGACCTACGGTAACGAAATTCGACAAGCCCTCCATCCATATCAGCATGCTGCTGCCGTTGCTGTTTATGGCCGCAGCTTTTCAACTCTACTACTTCACGGTTCTTCTGATCCGTGCCCGATCCGAAGTTCTCGATCGCGAAAGGCGCAGCGCCTGGGTACAGGAAGCTTTCTCGGAGCCCGCAGCCGATTAGGGCCGGAGTTTTTTCCACTAGACACAAAAAACCCCGGCCGATTCGCATCGACCGGGGTCACGTAAACTGTTCGCGACCTTGCGAGACGCGAAATTACTTCATCATCGATTTTCTGAACATGCGATCCAATTTGCTGTTCACTTCCTCGGAAGAGGCGGCGGCTCTACGGGCCGCGGATTCGGCGCTGGCAGCTTTCGACTCAGCAGCCTGAGCAGCAGACAACGCTTCGTCAGCGGTGCTCTTCACAGAAGCAACTTCCGCTTTCAAACCGTCGACCTGAGTCTGAAGGTTGTTGAGATCGGATTTGCTGGCGCAGCCTACGGTCAAACCAGCAGACAACAGTAATACGCCCAATTTGGTTGCTTTCATCATCGTTTCTTTCCTTTTTTATTGACTGAAATGCTTGGCGAGATCATCCGTCCCAAAGAACAAATGGGTAACGCCCTCAAGTTTGCCCCGGAATGGATAATCTTTCCAGTATTATTTTGGCACAAATTAACGAATTACCACTAGCGTACCTTTCCTTACCCACGCGGCGAGTCTGTCGATTTGTTCGTTAGTCATGGCGATACATCCCTGAGTCCAGTCGAAGAACTGATGCACCGCGAGACTGGCCCGCCCCAAGCCGTGAATTCCGATCTGTCCCCCGAGCACTGTGTTTTGAGGCGGAATGGCTGTACCGACGCTGGTGCGCAAAATGGTGCGATACGTATCCGGTCCGATTAAGCCCAGTGCGAACGCACGTTCTGCGTTTTCTCTATTGGGGTAAGTAAAGCCGAAGAACTTATGGTATCGGCTGTGCTCGTTGATCCAGCCGATACGATATTCACCCAGTGGAGTTTTGTAATCTCCCCGTTCTTTGAATAGCCCGGCGCCTCGGCGCCCTATCGCGATTCTTTCGAAAACCTCCAAGTTGTGATCTCCTTCCATTACCTTCAGGACATGCGGTACGGTTTCGATCAACAGCCATATGCTTTCGTCTTTTACGCCAGCTTCGGAGCTCAGCGACATCAGTGCCGGGAGTAGGCCGAGAACAGATCGAAATTTCACGTGTCGTCTCCTAGATTCTGATTCTTGTATCGTAAAACTCACACCAAAAAATTTCTCGACTGAGAAAATGACTGAGTAGAATAAATAGACGATTTCAGCCATTTTGAACATATCAGCCATGCAGATCGAAACCCGAAAGACGACGCCGTATTCCGATCAAAAGCCTGGAACTTCGGGATTACGCAAAAAAGTGAAGGTTTTCTTACAGGAGAACTATCTAGAGAACTTCGTTCAGTCGGTTTTCGATACCTTGGGGGAAGCGACCGGCAAAACGCTCGTGGTGGGCGGCGATGGACGCTATCTTAATCGCCAAGCGATCCAGACCATCATCAAGATGGCCGCCGCCAATGGCGTTGGGCGGTTGTTGATCGGGCAAGGCGGACTGATGTCGACGCCTGCGGCATCCTGCGTGATCCGCAAGTACAAGGCCCAGGGAGGATTTGTTCTTTCGGCCAGCCACAACCCCGGCGGACCCAAAGGGGACTTCGGGATCAAATACAACGTCACTAACGGCGGGCCGGCACCTGAGAGTTTCACCGACGCGGTCTACGCCCGCAGTCGAGTCATCGATCAATACAAGATTGTCCGGGCTGACCCTATCGACATCGATACGATCGGCGAAACCCGGCTTGGCGATACGGCCATTCAGATCATCGATCCCGTGAGCGACTATGCCCAGCTGATGGAGCACCTGTTCGATTTCAATTTGATCGAATCGGCGTTGAAGTCAGGGGCGATCACGCTGAGCTATGATGCGATGCACGCCGTTACCGGGCCGTATGCGAAACGAATCCTGGAGGAAAGATTAGGCGCTGCGATCGGGTCCGTGGTCAACGGCGTTCCCCTGGAAGATTTTGGCGGCGGCCATCCCGATCCCAATCTGACCCATGCACGGGCGTTGGCGGACCGCATGTTCGGGGCGAGGGCTCCGACGCTGGGCGCGGCGTCCGATGGCGACGGCGATCGCAACATGATCATGGGCAGCCAGTTTTTCGTGACCCCGAGCGACAGTCTTGCCGTGTTGGCGGCCAATGCGCATCTTCTCCCGGGCTATAAGGACGGTTTGCGGGGCGTGGCTCGTTCCATGCCGACCAGCCAGGCGGTCGATCGAGTGGCCGAAGCGATGGGTATCGAGTGTTTCGAAACGCCGACCGGCTGGAAATTTTTCGGCAATTTGCTCGATGCCCGGAAAATTACCTTGTGCGGCGAAGAAAGTTTCGGCACCAGTTCCGACCACGTTCGTGAGAAGGACGGTTTATGGGCGGTGCTGTTCTGGCTCAACCTGATTGCCGTTCGCAAACAATCGGTCGCCGAAATCGTGCGCGAGCACTGGCGCCGGTTCGGTCGCGACTACTATTCGCGCCACGACTACGAAGGTATGCCCGCCGAAATCGGGGACGCGATCATAGCGCGTCTACGCGCGCAATTGCCGGGATTGGTCGGTCAGACTTTCGGCCCTTATCGGGTCAGCGTGGCGGACGACTTCTGCTATCGTGACCCGGTGGACGGGAGCGTTAGCGAGAAGCAAGGGATTCGGATCATCTTTGAAAACGGGGCGAGAATCGTATTCAGGCTTTCCGGCACGGGAACGGACGGGGCGACGTTAAGAATCTACCTCGAACGCTATGAGCGCGATCCGGCGCAGCATGGCCTGGACCCGCAGGAGGTGCTCAAGGACTTGATCGAGTTGGCCGAGAGTCTTTCCGAAGTGAGGACCCGGACCGGCATGTCCGGACCGACGGTCATTACCTAAAGGAAGCTCTGAATAAGCCCTCTCCCGCTGGGACAAACCTGTCCTGAGCTTGTCGAAGGGCCGTGCTTCGCACGTTGGCGTTCGCTCCCGGCGAACGGGGGCACGCGCAAGCGCCGCTTGCGGCTCCCAACGGGGACAGTGCGGCGTGATTGGGTTGGGTGAGAGCCTTTTGGATCCAACAGTTGCACTGTTCGCCTTTCCCACTGGAAGCTTAATCAGAGCTTCCTAAAAATCTATATCGGTATGCCTTTCGTCCAGAGGCCGTCGAAGCGGTTCGAAGCTTCCTGAGATTGGCGCTGAGTTGCGGGTCTTTTTAGGCCATCAAGCTTGGCGCATACTGACCGACAAGTCCCGTAAACAGCCACCCGGTATTTCGGGCCGCGGTCACGCCCAGGGCTTGGTTCACACGGTTTGTCCCCGCGCCGGATTAGCCTAGCGTATACGGATCGGGCTGATCATCCGCCGGGTCGTCCTGCTTTTCCCGAAGCGTACGCGCCAGGCGGGCATACTCTTCCAACCCCAGCGTTTCCGCGCGAGCCCGAGGGTCTATCCCGAGATCCCGGATTTCTCCCTCGTCGAACAGTTGCTTGAGCGCGTTCCGGAGCGTCTTGCGGCGTTGCGAGAAAGCGGCGGCGACGACTTGCCCCAAGGTCTTCGGATCGACGTCCACGGGTTTAACGTCGTGCGGCACCAGGCGGACGACCGCCGACATGACCTGCGGCCTGGGATAAAAGCTCTCGGGCGGGACTTCGAAAAGGCTGTCGGCCCGACAGTAGTAGCGAGCCATGATGCCGAGCCGCCCATAACTCTCGTCGCCTGGCTCGGCGCACAGCCTGTCGACGACCTCCTTTTGCAGCATGAAATGCATGTCCGCGATGCATTCCGTCTGCGCGAAAAGATGAAAAAGCAAAGGCGTAGAAATGTTGTACGGCAGATTGCCCGCAATGCGAAGCTTTTCTCCCGCACTCAATTCGCAGAAACGGAATTTGAGGGCATCTCCACGATGCAGGCGGAACTTCGGACTGTCGGAAAATTTTCTTTCCAGCGTGGCAGCTAAGTCGCGGTCGATTTCGACGGCATCCAGTTTTCCGCAAAGGGGTAGCAAGGCTTCGGTCAGAACGCCTTGGCCGGGGCCGATCTCCACGAGATGATCTTCGGGCGTGGGTGCTATCCCGAGCACGATACGCCGCACGACACTAGCGTCGCGCAAAAAATTCTGTCCGAAACGCTTGCGGGGGTGGTGGCTCATGAGCCTTCCCGGCGTGCGCGACGCACTCTGTCCGCCAGGCCGACAGCCTCGTCGACGGCGGCCTCCAGGCTGCCGGAATCGGCTTTTCCGCTTCCGGCCAGATCCAACGCGGTGCCGTGGTCCACCGATGTGCGGATGATGGGCAGCCCTAAAGTGATGTTCACCGCGCGGCCGAAGCCGGCGCGCTTCAGCACCGGCAGCCCCTGGTCGTGATACATGGCGAGTACGGCGTCGGCATGATCGAGATATTTCGGAAGAAAAAGCGTATCCGCCGGCAGCGGTCCGACCAAGTCCATGCCTTTTTGCTTGAGTTCCTCGAGCACGGGCTCGATGATCTCGATTTCCTCGCGTCCCAAGTGACCGCCCTCGCCGGCGTGAGGATTGAGGCCACAGACGAGAATGCGCGGCGCAGCGATGCCGAAGCGGGCGACCAAGTCTTGCTGCAGTATCGAGAGTACCGTCGACAGCCGTTCCTGCGTGATGCTGCGGCTGACTTCCGCCAGAGGGAGATGGGTCGTCGCCAGCGCCACGCGAAGGCCCGGTGCGGCCAGCATCATGACCGGATAGCCTCCGCTGATGGCCGCGATGAATTCGGTATGGCCGGAGAAGGCGACGCCGGCCTCGTTGATGATGCCCTTATGCACGGGCGCGGTGACCAAGGCGTCGAAGCGCCCCTCGATGCATGCGGTGACGCCGTTGGTTATGGTTTCTAGAACATAGGGCACATTGGCGACGCTCAGTCGGCCGCAGGTCGGGTCGGCGGCGTTGGCTGTGGGCCATACTTTGAGCGACCCCGGCCGATGCGGTTGGGTGTCTTCGGCTTTCGGTATTCGAATCTCGAGATCAAGGCCTAATCGCTTCGCTCTGTCCGAGAGCAAGGAGGGATCGCCGATCACGCTGAGATCGCAGTCCAGTTCCCGTTGGGCGATTTTTACGCAGAGATCGGGGCCTATGCCGGCAGGCTCCCCGGTCGTCAACAGTATTCGGGCGATCATTAGAAGGACGGCATAAACGAGGTGGTTTCGGGTTCGTTCAAGCGAATTTCGACATAGGCTTCGTCACGAATCCGGCGCAGCCAAAGTTCGGTCTCCTCTTCGACTTTGCGTTTAAAGATTTCCTCGCGGGCTTTGTTCTTCAACAACTCGTCGGTGTCGCTGGACTCTTGCCGTTCGAGAACTTGGATCAAGTGCCAGCCGAATTGGGTTTGCACCGGGTTGCTGAGCTGGTTGACCTCCAGCCGGTTCATGGCGTCCTCGAAAGGCGGCACCAAAGCGCCCGGCTGTACGAAACCGAGATCGCCGCCCTTGATCGCCGAACCTTTGTCGTCGGAATGGCCGCGCGCCAACGCGGCGAAGTCTTCGCCGGCTTCGATGCGCTGTTTCAGGTTCAACAGCTTTTGCTTGGCATCTTCATCGGACAAAACTTCGTTGGGTTTGATCAAAATATGACGCACATGCGTCTTGGTCATGCTCTCGTCCGCACCGCCTTTGATTCCGAGCAGCTTGATGATGTGAAATCCGCTCGGGCTTCGAATCGGTCCTTCGATGCTGCCTTGCTTCATCGTCGGTACCAGATCGACGAACAAGGACGGGATCTGACTCAATCTGCGCCAGCCGAGATCGCCGCCGCTCAGTGCCTGTGCCGCATCGGAGGACGACAAGGCCGCTTGCTTGAAATCCAAGCCCTGCCTGAGTTCATCGATCAATCGCTCAGCTTTTTCTTTGGCCTTTTGCACCTCGGACGGCGACGCCGCTTGGGGGGTTGCGATCAGAATATGACCCAGCAAGTATTCGCTGTCGCGATTGACGTCCGATTTTCCATGGGTTTCCAGATAGTGTTCCACTTCGTGATCGCTGACTTTGATCTGGCTGTTGACCTGGCTGCTCCGAAGGCGCCCGACGGTGATTTCGTTACGGATCTGTTCGATGAATGCGGCGTAATCAATGCCTTCTTGCCGCAAGGATCGGCGAAATTCCTCCAAACTCATGTTGTTGCGCTGGGCGATTTGCTGCACCGCCTGCCTCAGGGTTTCGTCGTCGACCCGGATGCCGGCCTTTTCGGCCAAATGCACTTGAATTTTGTCGACGATCAGTCGTTCTAGGACTTGCCGAGCCAGGATTTCATCGGGCGGCAGAGGGGTGTCGCTCTGGCGCAGGCTGGCTTTGACGGATTCGACTTTTTGCCGCAGTTCGCTTTCCAGGATCACGCCGTCCTCGACAACCGCCACGATGCGGTCGATCGGCCTACCGGCGAGCGCCGCCCATGGCAGCAGAAGCAGCCACAGGAAAATAAACCTGCTGAATCGCGGACGTCTTAGGCGACAAAAGTTTATTTCGTACATGGTCGGTCGTGTTCGATCATTCATCATCTTCAAGCCGATAGCCACTGATGCTACGCTGCAAGAATCGATCTATCTGCCGACCGAAGCGGGTCAGTCCTTTCAATTCGAGCTGAAAGAATACCTCGTTGTTGGCGACATTGCCGCCATCGGCGCCGGTTCGTACGTCGTTGATGTAATGCCGTCCTATGACACTGAAACGCCAACAACAGGTTTCCCGCTCGATTCCAAAGAAGCTTTCCAAAGTCACCTGATCCAGCAGAGAGTATTGCCAGCGGCCAATGGCGTTCCACCCTTTTGCAAACGGCAAGCGGAAAGAAACGTCGGTTAAATCCAGACGGACTAAATCAAGGTTTTGGTCGCGACGAAACCGATAAGCGACGTTGAACAGATGATTGTCTCGGTCGTCGTACTGCAAGGCCACCTGACCGCGATCGATCGTGCCCTCATCCGGATTCCACTGTCCGCCGGTGCGAACCGACCAAGTATTGGTCAGCCGCGAATAGACTTCGCCGACGAGATTGGATTTGTTCCCAGGCCTTTGAGGGAGGTTGGGCAAGCTTACATCGCGGTCGTCGAAGTAAAAAATTTCTCCGATACTTGCCCGGAGGCGCTCCATTCCCGAAGCCTGATCAATCATTCGGGAGGTGAGTGCCAGTGTGACCTGATTGGCATCGCCTAGGCGGTCGTACCCGGTAAACCGGTTCTCGCGAAATAGCTGGTAAAAACTGAAGTCGTATTCGCCGGTATCGAATACGGGGAGTTGATCCTGTTTCTTGTCGGGAATGTACAGGTAAAAGAGGCGAGGCTCCAAAGTTTGGAGCAGCGGCGTAGCGCCCAGTTCAAATTCGCGCTCGAAAAACAGCCCGCTGTCCAGGGAGAAGATCGGCGCGGTCCGACTCGGTGCGTCGTCGAGGCCGGGGGTTTGATCCTGCAGCCAGTATTGGGTGTATTGCAAACTCAGACTGGGAATGACGAAACCGGCGGCTTTTTGGAACGGGTAGGAAATCTTGGGTATTACATTGAGACGTTGGCCGGTGACGCGGCCGCCGGTATGCCTGAAGTTCGCGATCTCGCTGAGACCGCTAAAGACAAAGCCGGTGTTGCCCAGCCCGTGCGCGTAATTGAAAGCCACCATTGGCAAGCGGTAATAAGGCCTCGACTCCGGGGGTATGGTCGGGTCGATGGTCTGGTAGTAGTCGGCCAGGGTCGTAACGCTGTAATTCGCGCCCGCATAATTCAACTGACCCCAGCTGCGGATATGCCGCCGGTCGACGATATGCAGCTGGTTGCCCAGCTCGTTCAGATAACGGTCGTCGGATACGTAATTGGCGTTCACATGCGCAAACAAATTGTCGGTCAACCGGGTATCGTTCAGTAAACCGAACTGACCTCGGGAATCGCCGCGCACGTCGTCGTGGGGCATGTACTCGGCGAATAGGCGGCCCCGTGTCATTTCGGTCAGATACCGGAACTCGCCACGCAAGAGAAGACCTCGCTTGGTGAGGATCCGCGGCGTGAAGGTGGCGTCATAATTGGGTGCCAGGTTAAAGTAATACGGTATCGTGAAATCGAAGCCCCTGACCCTGGTGCTGCCGAAAGAGGGCGTGAGGAAGCCGGTCTGCCTCCGGTCGTCCACCGGAAAGGTCATGTAAGGGGTGTAAAGGAAAGGTACGCCTTTGAATTCCAGCCAGGCATGTTTCGCTGAACCGCGTCCGGTTTCTTTGTTGATCTTGACGTTACGGGCATGGAGCATCCAGTCCGTGTCGCCGGGTGGACAAGTGGTGTAAGTGAATTTCTCATAGCGCGATAAGGTGCTGCTGTCGAAATGAGTCAAACGAGAGGTGCCCCGCGCCGGAATCGTTCCCAAAATGAACTGGGCGTTGCGTAGAACGCCGCGGTTCGTATCGAGCTCCAGAAAACCGGTATCGCTGGAGAAAGTGAGCCCTTTCTCCTGATAAACGACGTTGCCTCGCGCGTTCAGGGTTTCCGAAACGGTGTTGTGGGTGACGAAATCCCCCCATAGTTTTTGATCCGCCCGCGTCAGCTCGGCGGAACCGATAAAGGTTGCGATTTCATCATCCACCATTTCGGCATAATCGGACCGGATTTCCAGCGGTTCCTTTTCCCGTGCGAGCTTGTCCTGCGGGGTCAGCAGAAACTCGGTCATCGGCGCCGATTCCGGTTTGCCTGCGCAGGCTCTTGCCCAGGGGTCAGCCGGAAGCAAGGTCATCAAGTTACGGAAGCGTTGTTCGTCTTCCTCGGTAATCGTCGTGGTTTCCGCCCAATTTTCGGCTGTCTTGCTCTCTTCGGGAACGACGTGCGCGAGACCTTTCGGATCCGGCCCAACCAAGGAGCAATCCCATTCCTTTCCGGTTTCGCCGGGGCGGCAGCTCCAGCCCGGCGGTTTGGCCGTCGCGACCGATTTGGGCGGCGCTGGCGGGATCGGGCGGTCCGCCTGCTTCAACTCGGGCTTGGCTGTCAGGGCGGGTTCCCGGGCCCTTGGCGGGCGCGGTGTTTCGGGCTTGGCAATGGCGGAGCCCGTGGCCGGCTCGATCTCTTTCGCGGGTTCCGCCGTTTCCTGCCGCGGTTCGGCCGCTGTCGTAACGGCGGTCTCGGGCTTGGATTTCCGGGTGACGCAGACCCATTCCTTATCGTCTTTGCTGCGCTGACAATCCCAGTCGGACGCAGCCGCCAAAAGGCAAGAGGGACCCAATCCAAGGCATAACATCAATACCGATCGGCCACGGTTGAGATGAAACAGGAACACCATGCTGCAGCAGGGGGTATTTAAATCTGAAAGGCAAGTCGCAAAGTGGCCGCCACGCCGTTAAAGCAGAAAACGAGCCGACGATGGGCGCGATAAGGTCACGATCGCGGAAGGCATTATCTTAAAGCGGTACTTTATGGTGAAATATCCAATCCAACGGCGGCATTCTACCGTAAGATCCAGGTTGTTCGAGTATTTTTCGACACAGGGACCGTCAACATGACAATACAGCAAGATGAACGCTTCGAGGCGCTCTCCGGTTGGCTGGCGGGAACGCTTGAGCTTACGGTGGAGGCGATCGAGCCGGCCTCAAGCGACGCCAGTTTTCGGCGTTATTTCCGTGCCTATTCCAACGGGATGTCCTTCATTGTGATGGATGCACCGCCGCCCAAGGAGAATGTGCGTCCCTTCATCCGAGTGGCCGCGCTGCTGCGAAATGCCGGTGTCCAGGCGCCCGAGATCATCGCGGCTGACGAAGAGCGGGGATTCTTGTTGCTCACCGATTTTGGAACCCTTTCTTATCTCGACGCTTTGAACGCCGCGTCGGCCGACCGGCTTTACGAGGACGCTCTGGATGCCTTGGCGCGTTTGCAATCCGGCGTGGATGTCAAGACGTCCGGATTGCCGCGGTATGACGAACGCCTGCTCGGGGTCGAACTGGATTTGTTTCGGGATTGGTTTCTCGGTCGGCTTTTCGGATTGGCCCTCGATCCCGCGGAATCAAAGGTTTTCGGCGATGTGAAGCAGCTTCTGATGGCGTCCGCATTGGAGCAGCCGAGAGTGTGCGTCCATCGGGATTATCACTCCCGTAATCTCATGGTCACCGAACGGCTCAACCCGGGCATCCTGGATTTTCAGGATGCGGTCATTGGCCCCGTGACTTACGATCTGGTTTCGCTATTGCGCGATTGTTACGTTTCATGGCCGCCTCCTATGGTCGAGGTCTGGATGATCGATCATTACACGCGCCTTTGCGGAGCGGGGGTGCTCGACTCGGTCGATCTCGAGTTGTTTCGGCGGTGGTTCGATCTCATGGGAATGCAGCGCCATCTCAAAGCCATCGGCATTTTCTCGCGGCTTAAGCTCAGGGACGGCAAGCCGGGCTATCTCAAGGATATCCCGCGTACCATGAACTACGTGACCGAGGTTTGCAGGCGTTATCCAGAATTCGCGAGTTTTCTGAGCTTTTTGGAAAGCCGGGTCTTGCCCCAGATGAGTTTGGCTGAGGTGACATGAAAGCCATGATCTTGGCCGCCGGGCGCGGCGAACGCATGCGACCTCTAACCGACGGCATTCCTAAGCCACTGCTGACGGCCGGCGGTCGCCCGCTGATCGAGCATACGATCGAATCTCTGGTCCGGGGCGGCTTCGTCGACATCGTCGTCAATACGGCTTATCTCGGTGAACTGATCGAAGCCCATTTGGGGGACGGTTCCCGATTCGGGGCGCGGATAGCGTATTCCGCCGAAGGCGAAGCGCTCGAGACCGGCGGCGGCATTCACCGTGCATTGTCGCTATTGGGTGAGCAGCCGTTCCTGGTGGTCAATGGCGATATCGCGACCGAGTTTTCTTTCGGGAAATTGAAACAACCGATTTCCGGACTGGCTCATCTGGTGCTGGTGCCCAATCCATCCCACAATCCGCGGGGTGACTTCGGTCTGTGCGGCGGGCGGATCTTGGATTCCGGGGATAGCCGTTTCACCTTCAGCGGCATCGGCGTCTATCGTCCCGAGCTGTTTGCGGGTTGCTCGCCAGGTAAGTTTCCCCTGGCGCCGCTCTTGAGGCGTGCGATGACAGATGGGCTCGTCAGCGGAGAAATGTACACCGGCTTTTGGATGGATATCGGTACCGTCGATCGGCTCCAAGCATTCGATGAGTACTTGAAGTCTAAAGTTAAAGGAAACTCTGAACAAATTGATTCCGTTCACGCCCTTCGACAGGCTCACCGTGAACGGAATCAATAGGTTGCCGTTCGTCCTGAGCCCTTCGACAAGCCTGTCCCGAGCTTGTCGAAGGGCTCAGGACAGGCCTGTCGAAGGACTTAATCAGAGCTTCCTAAAGCGTAAGTCACGATGGGCCTGATACCGGAGGTTTGAAATGCAAGGCGAGACGTTTCCCAAATCGAGTGCAAGGGATCTCGGTAAAGAGAAAAGACTCACACAAGTCATCTATGCCTTGCAGGCCGCGTCCTTCCTGGTCGGAATCACCTATATCGTGGCCGCGGTGATCAATTACGTGAAGTGGCCGGACGTGGCGGGTACCTGGCTGGAGACGCATTTCCGCTGGCAAATCAGAACCTTCTGGTACAGCATCCTGTGGGGTATCGTCGGCGGGCTGACCTTGTTCCTGTTCATAGGCTACGTCATTCTCACCGCCAACACGATCTGGGTCGTTTACCGGATCGCCATAGGATGGATCGCGCTGAGCGAAGATCGGCCGGTAAGCTGAACGGAGGCTAACGCGCTTGCAGCGACCCGCCGTGGAAAACCAGTTGCCCCAGGAACTCCTCGCCCTGTTCCAGGCACTCGATGCGTGTGATGCCGGCGGTGGCGACCTTGATTCGGAACAGGTTGGACAAAGGAATGTCCAGGATATGGGCAAGCACCATGCGAATGGTGCCGGCGTGGCAGATGATGAGGATATGTTTTCCGGCGTGGCGGTTGAGAATGTCGTTCCAGGCCGAGACGATGCGGCTTCTGAACTCTGCGAGTCCCTCGGCGTCGTCGGGGCGGTTGTTCATGGGGTCGCGATAAAAACGCTGGAGCACGCCGGGGTCGTACTGGGTGATTTCCTCCCGCGTCTTCCCTTGCCATACGCCGAAACCGATCTCCTTCAGTCGCGGTTCGATTTCCATGGGAATCCGGCTGCGCTCGCTCAATTCTTCGGCGAAGGCTTGGCACCGGGCGAGCGGCGAGGTGACGATAATCTCCCATGGATAATCCTGACCGACGGCAGCCCACATCTGCGACCAGCCCTTGTCGCTCAAGGGATCGTCGATCTGTCCGCGGTATCGGCTTCCGCCCACGGGCTCGCCGTGGCGCATCAGGTCGATGAGGGTTGAAACGCGCTCCTCGGTAATCAAGTCTTAGCCACCTCCTCGAGACGTTGCCGAGCCTGCTTTACGGCCGCTCTAACCTGGTCGGGAGCGGTTCCGCCGAAGTGGTTGCGCGCCCTGACCGAGCCTTCCAGCGTCAGGATTTCGAAAACATCGGGTCCGATCGTAGCCGACAATCGTTGCAATTCGGTCAAAGACAAGTGGGCAAGGTCGCGTCCGGTTTCTATGCCCAACCGCACGGCTTTGCCGACGATCTCGTGGGCGTCGCGGAACGGAACGCCTCTGCGAACCAGGTAGTCCGCCAAATCCGTGGCCGTTGCGTAGCCTTTTTGTGCCGAATTGTACATGCTGTCCCGATTTGGCCGAACATGGGGCATCATATCGGCGAAAGCCCGAAGACAATTTCGCAAGGTGTCCACCGTGTCGAACAAAGGCTCCTTGTCCTCCTGGTTGTCCTTGTTGTACGCCAGCGGTTGGCTTTTCATCAGCGTCAGCAGGCTCATGAGGTGTCCGAACACACGCCCTGACTTGCCCCGAACGAGTTCCGGCACGTCCGGGTTTTTTTTCTGCGGCATGATCGAAGAGCCGGTGCAAAAAGCGTCCGGCAAATCGATGAAATCGAATTGGGCCGACGTCCATAGAATCAGCTCTTCGGAGAATCGCGACAAGTGCATCATGATGAGGCTGGCGCAGGCCGTGAATTCGACGGCGAAATCGCGATCGCTGACCGCATCCAAGGAATTCGCCGCCGGTCGGTCGAAGCCGAGCAGTTCGGCGGTATAAAAACGATCCAGTGGGAACGTCGTGCCGGCCAAGGCGGCCGCGCCCAAAGGCATGATGTTGACTCGTTTGCGACAGTCGAGCAGGCGCTCACGATCTCTCGACAACATTTCGTACCAGGCCAATAAATGATGGCCGAAGCTTACCGGTTGGGCGACCTGGAGATGCGTGAACCCCGGCATGATCGTATCCGCTTCGCGTTCCGCAAGGTCCAATAACCCAGTCTGAAGTCTGAGAATTTCGCGGATAATTCGGTCGATCTCATGGCGCAGATACAGCCGGACGTCGGTGGCGACCTGGTCGTTTCGGGAACGGCCGGTGTGCAGTTTCTTCCCTGCTTCGCCGACGCGCTCGGTTAAACGGGCCTCGATGTTCATATGGACATCTTCGAGCTTTACCGACCAGGAGAATTCGCCGCGTTCGATCTCTCCGCGGATCTGTTCCAATCCTTGCGTAATGATCTGGCACTCCTCCTCGCTCAACACACCGATGCGTTTCAGCATCGCGGCATGGGCGATGGAACCCTGAATGTCATAAGGGGCCAGGCGCTTGTCGAAGTCAACGGATGCGGTAAAGGCCTCTACGAAGGCATCGGTAGCCTCGGTGAAACGGCCTGCCCAGGGTTTGGGTTCGCTGCTCATCGGAATCTTATTCTGAAAGAAAGGCTTTTGCCCCGATCATTATAACCGGAGTACCTCGACTCCGACGATTTCAATTGGCGTCGCTGAATAGTCAATCGCAAAGACTTGACATAAATCAAAAATGGGTCTACGCGGACATTATAAAGTTCCACGGCCTATTCGGCATCCAGATCACTGAAACATAGTCAATATTCAAGAGGTAAATCCGATGGCCCTTTTAGAGTGGACTAAAGAAGCATTCGGAACAAACGTCAGCAAAGCCGACGAGCAACATCAGAAAATTTTCGCCATGGTAAACGGGCTGCACGACTCGTTAGGTTCGGGAGACCGACAATCGATCGGGCGTCAGCTGGACGCGCTGATCGATTACGTCGCCATGCATTTCAAGACCGAAGAAGATCTGATGCAGGCCCATGGATATTCCGAGTTTGCGGCGCACAAGGCCGAGCACGACAACCTGGTGCAAACCTGTCTCGATGTTCAGAAGAAATTCCACGCCGGAGCGATCGACATTACCCCGGAGACAACTACGTTTGTCAAAGACTGGCTCGTCAAGCACATTCCAAACGTCGACAAACATTACGGTCCTTTCTTAAACAGCAAGGGCGTTGCCTGACGCGGGCAGGTCGTGGTCCGCGTTTTCACAGGCTGCGCGGTTCCTTGAGTTGCCGTCATTCGAGATTGCCGGCCTCGTCGCCGGCAATCTTCGTTATTCCCGATTTATTCACTTCGTGGCCTGTAGTAGCATTTTGGGGAGAAAATAACGAATTCGGAACTAGTAGATGACCCAACTTTCCAGCCTTCCGGCTTGGCAGTCGCTCAATCGACATCACCGTGAAATCAGCGGTCTTCACATGCGAAACCTGTTCGCTGAGGACCCGCAGCGTTTCGAGCGGTTCTCGCTGCGCCTTGACGATCTATTGTTTGATTACTCCAAGAATCGAATCACGGATCAAACCGTAAGCCTGTTGCTCGATCTGGCCCGGCAGGCCGGATTGAAAGAAAAAATCGCCGCCATGTTCCGGGGCGACAAAATCAATGTCACCGAAAATCGCGCCGTGTTGCACGTCGCTCTTCGCAACCGTTCCAACCGTCCCGTTTTCGTCGACGGCAAGGATGTGATGCCCGATGTCAATCGGGTTCTGGAGCAAATGCGGAAGTTCAGCGAATCGGTGCGTTCCGGCGAATGGCGGGGATGTACCGGCAAAGCGATCACCGATGTGGTCAATATCGGTATCGGCGGCTCCGATTTGGGGCCGAAAATGGCGGTGAAGGCGCTTTCGCCCTATGCCCATCCCCGCCTGCGTGTGCGTTTCGTGTCCAATGTGGACGAAGCGGATCTTTTGAACAACTTGAGCGACTTGGATCCCGAAACCACGCTGTTTTGCGTTTCGTCGAAGACCTTCACCACGCAGGAGACCATGACCAATGCCCGATCGGCGCGGGAATGGTTTTTGACGAAGATCGATGATCAATCCGCCATCGCCAAGCACTTCGTGGCGATTTCGACCAATGCCGAAAGAGTGGCCGAATTCGGCATCGACACGGCGAATATGTTCGAATTCTGGGATTGGGTGGGCGGCCGGTATTCGTTATGGTCGGCCATCGGTCTGCCCATAGCCCTGTGCGTCGGCATGGACGCGTTCGAAGCGTTACTGGCCGGGGCGCACAAGGTAGACGAGCATTTTCGAACGCAGCCTTTCGAGCGGAATATTCCGGTGATTATGGGCTTGCTCGGGATCTGGTACGCCAACTTCTTCGGCGCCGAATCCTACGCCATTCTGCCCTACGATCAATATCTGGAAGAATTGCCTGCTCACCTGCAACAAGTCGACATGGAAAGCAACGGCAAGATGGTGGATATCGAAGGCAAGCCGGTCGATTACAGTACCGGTCCTGTTATTTTCGGTCAGCCCGGCACCAATGGACAGCATGCCTTTTACCAGTTGATTCATCAAAGCCGAAAGCTGATCCCTTGCGACTTTTTGGCAGCGGCGCAAAGCCATCACGGTCTCGGTCGGCATCACGACATCCTGGTTTCCAATTTCCTCGCGCAGCCGGAGGCGTTGATGCGCGGCAAGACTTTCGACGAAGCCAAGGACGAGCTCGAAGCCGCGGGCGTGACCGGCAAGGGACTGGCGGAATTGGCCGCCGCGAAAACCTTTCCGGGAAATAAACCGTCCAACTCGATTCTTTATCGAAAGCTGACCCCGGAAACGCTGGGATCGCTGATCGCCTTGTACGAGCACAAGATATTCACTCAGGGCGCGATCTGGAATATCAATTCCTTCGATCAAATGGGAGTCGAGCTGGGCAAGCGGCTGGCCCGAACCATTCTGGCGGAATTGGCGGACGACGACAGGGTTTTTGGCCACGATGCTTCCACGAATGGCCTGATCAATTACTATAAAGAAATACGTTAGGGAAACTCTGAACAAGTTGATTCCGTTCACGCCCTTCGACAAGCTCAGGACAGGCCTGTCGAAGGACTTGATCAGAGCTTCCTTAGGATGTGGCAGCGCGACCATGGATGGGTCGCGTGTATCCGAAATGGACCGGAGCAAGCGATCGTGAGCCCGCGATTCTATGCCGATGACGGGTCCGTCCCTAAAGTCTCGGTTCTCGGGCCTTTTCCCGGCAACGAGGCAATGAGCTTGCCGAGCCGCTGTTAAAACGGGAAGTGTTGCCGTCCGGCGCCAAGCCCGATCGAGTCTGCTTGAACAAAGAATGATCTGGGCTGCCGGACGGCTGAATAGCCTATTTTTGAATGTTTAGGGAGTGAACGGCATGAGCGACCTCACAGATCCCACTGCACCGAATCCTAGCGTACTGTCGCCGGTGCATCCGGACATCGAACGTTACTTGACCGACCTCGCCGGTTCGACCGACGCACCGGTTCCCCTGGAAATGGAAGAATTGGCCCGGCAGCAAAACTTTCCGATCGTCGGGCGGTTGGTGGGATTGTTCCTGAAAACCGTTGCCAAAAGCATCGGAGCGAAACGCATTTTCGAATTCGGCAGCGGCTTTGGTTATTCCGCTTATTGGTTTGCGGAGGCCGTTGGGTCGACCGGTCAAGTGATCTGTACCGACGGCGATGCGAACAATCGTGCAAAAGCGGAATATTTTCTCAGCAAAGCCGGGCTATGGGATCGCGTCGATTTCCGAACCGGCTTTGCCCAGACCGTCTTCCAGGCTACCGAAGGCGAATTCGATATCTGCTACAACGACGTGGACAAGGGCGACTACCCCGAAGTGTGGCGCCTCGCGCGGGAGCGTATCCGTCCGGGTGGGCTCTACATTGCGGACAACGTTTTGTGGCATGGCCGCGTGACGGTCGAAAACCCGGTCGACATCGTGCCGGGCTGGACGGATGCCATTCGCGAGCACAACCGGCTCATCTTCAACGATCCGGAATTCGATGCGTTCGTCAACCCGATACGGGATGGAGTGGTTGTTGCTCGCAGAAAATAAGCGGGAGCGGTCGGGTTTCGCTAACGCGAGTTGATATCACCTATAGATACGCCATTCTTTCCGATTATTACCAATTAATAAAGCTGTTTTAATCAGCCGCCTCTATCTTCCTTTAGCTGAGTTAGGAACGACTTATGAACCAAAAGCTCACCGGCAAATCGCGTAAACGCTTTCTTGCGTTGTCATTAGGGCTGGCTTTAACAGGCTGCGACCTTTTTCACGAAGCCACCGATACCGAGCATGTCGCCAAGGCAAAGGAATTTTTGGACGAGAATGATTTTCGTGCCGGTTCTATCGAGCTGAAGAGTGCATTGCAGAAGAACCCAGGTAATGCAGAGGCCCGTCGGCTTTTGGGAGAGGTCTATGTCACCCTGGGCGATGATGCCGCGGCTGAAAAGGAGCTCAGGCGAGCCATTGAGCTCGGCGTAGCCCGCGAGGCCGTCCTGTTGTCTCTTGCCGAGGCCTTGCTGTCGCAAGGCAAGAACCAGCAGATTCTGGATGAAATAGAAATAGATACGCCATCTTCGCTGGGCGCGAAAGAGCAGGCAACCTTGATTGCCTACCGTGGTGATGCTTGGCTTGGCTTGAACAAATTAGATAACGCGCGTACGGAATACGATAAATCTTTGCAAATTGATCCGACTTCGGCGCGTGCGAAGTTGGGACACGCATTGTTGATGAGCGCGAACCACGAAACAGACAAGGCAATTGCACTCGCTGAGGAAGCGTCAGAACTTGATCCAAAGGACGGAAGAGCTTGGAGCCTTTTGGCAGCGTTCTACAAGGTAAAAGGTGAGTTGGAGAAAGCAGACGCCGCATACGGTAAGGCTATCGAACACCAAAGACTGAAATATATCGATCGGGCAAACAGGGCTTTGGTTCGGGTCGAGCTGAAAAATCTGGAGGGCGCGGCTGACGATATCGAAGTTGCAAAAAAAGAGGCGCCCAAGTATTTCCTAACCCATTTTGCCGACGGATATCTAAAAATCGCGCAAAATAAGCTTCCTGAAGCGCAAAGTTCGTTGGAACAGTCCCTAAGTCTCAATGATCGTTATCCTTTCACGCTCTTTTATCTGGGGCTTGTCAATTTAACGCAAAACCGTATCGAGCAGGCGGAAGAACTCTTGGCGCGCTTCAAAGCGATGGTGCCGAATTCCATACAGGCACATCAGATGTTGGCGCTGGTCAAGTTCAAGCGGCGCGATTTTCGGGCTGCTAAGTTGTTATTGATGCCCGTTATTCTTAGCCAGCCGTCTGATGCTTTTTCTCTGAATCTGATGGGGAACATCGAATTTGCCTCCGGCAATAGTTCGGAAGGCCTGAAGTACCTGCAAAAAGCTGCTGAACTCGAACCGACATCGGCTGCCGTCAAAACCCGTCTCGGCATTGGACTACTGCTCAACGGTCAAAATGAACAGGGACTGGAGGTGCTAAAAGGCGTTCTTGAAAAAGATCCTCAATTCGAGCAAGCGGACATCATCATCGCATTGGCACATATGCGGGCGAAGGAGTTCGATCGCGCGCGTGCAGTCATCGACCGGTTGAAGGCGAAACTGCCTGATCAGGCCGTATCATTCGTTCTCGAAGCCTTGCTGTATGAAGGTCTGGGTGATGAGGAAAAAGCCAAGGCTGTTCTTGAGCAGGCGTTGACGTTATCCCCGGGAGATCTCGCGATCTCTGAAAACTTGGCTCGTCTGGCATATAAAGCCAAGCGGTTCGATGACGTGCGCCGTCTTTATGAAGGGGCACTTAAAACCCATCCCAAGCATCCTTTGGTGCAACTTCGACTGGCAGAGCTGGATCTTCGAGAAGGTAAATTCAAAGAGATGGAGGGGCGTTTAGACACGCTCATCCGTGAAAAACCAGAGATGCTGGAGCCTCGTCTGGTGTTAGCGCGTTACTGGCTGCGTTTCGGTCAGCCGGAACGCAGCCAGACTCTTCTTGAAGAAGTGCGCTCGCGGTACCCTGATAATCCTGAACTTCTAGCTGTTTTAGCCGAGGCCCAGCTCGAGGCCAATCAAGGCAACCGTGCATTAGAGACCGCAAAAGCCCTGGAAAAAATCGTTCCTCAGTCGGCTATGGCTCAATATCTACTCGCCAAAGCCTATGCTGAAAATGCTGACGTGAAAAATTTGCGCAATGCGCTTGAGCGGGCATTGCAAAATGACCCGAAGTTTCTGCCTTCGCGCTTGGCCATGGTCAAGTTACTGGCCATGGAGAAAAAAACCGAGCAAGTGCGAAGCCAGCTTGCCCAGCTGGCCAAGGATTATCCAGACGACCCGGAAGTGCTGAGCCTTATGGGCTGGTGGGCTATGCAGCAGGGTCAACCCAAGCAGGCGGCGGAAAGCTATCGCGCGGCATTAGCCAAGGTTCCCAGCAGTTCCTTGGTCATGAATGTTGCCACTGCACTATGGCAAAGTGGCGAAGAAGCGAATGCGTTAAAGACTTTGGAGGACTGGAACCAGCGGTACCCGCGAGACGCTGCCGTGCACTACTTGCGCTCTGGTTTTTACCTCGTCCAAGGCAAGGAGGAGGAAGCCAAAAAGGAGCTTGCCACGGTTTTGGAAATTAATCCTAGAAGCATCATGGCCTTGAATGATCTAGCCTGGCTGATGCGGAAAACGGATCCCGAAAAAGCCTTAGCCTATGCAGAGAAGGCGTATGAGCAAGCTCCAAAAGCCTTCCAGGTTATGGACACTTTGGCGGTAGTGAATCTAGAAAATCGGAATGTTATGCGCGCCTTGCAACTGCTTAAGGAAGCGGCGACCCTGGCGCCCCAAGAACCATCCGTGCAGTATCACCTCGCCATTGCCCAGGAAAAGAATGGCCTTAAACAGGAGGCCATCGCTACTCTGAAAAATCTAACGCAGTCGAAGCGAATGTTTCCTGAACGGCAAGAGGCGGAAGCACTCCTGAAAACACTGAACGGAAAGAACGCTCTGAATTGAGCGGTTTTCTGTAAGGAAGCTCTGGATCAACCTCGCGCAGGACGTTTATTTTGAGCGCAGAGTCGAGCAGAGCTTTCTTGACGGGTTTTAACCGCCGCCGGTTACCTTACGGAATCGTTTTTGTTGTGGTTGGCCGGTGCTCGGAAATCCCGCAGCGGCTAATCCAAACGAGTAACCCCCCGTCTAATTCCCGGTCAAAATCGATTGCTGTTTTCTTCCCTCTTGCGGCAATCGACACTTTGGCGCGCCATGGGCGCCGAGTCAGTTTTTTTTACACCCCGTTGCGTCGGCCTTGAATAGGCTGGCCGAATGTACCGTAAGCCGATGAAATAAAAGCCTATTTATATCAACGGCGCAGATATTGCTTGAGTGCCGGTTAAGCGCAGAAATCTAGCCAATTGTGAGCTTCTGTGCGGTATGCCACTTCAGATTGCTGCGAGCACCTGCGGGTTTGATGCATGTACTCGCCTTTCCGTTTGGACCTTTGGCAAGCTTGTCATAGAAGGTATCTACGCGAAGCGTCTGTCCGGCAATACAACAATAAATATCTTGGAGTTGAATCATGCACACCCCAACATCTAGGACGGTCCGATGGACGGTCAGCGGATTGCTGAGTCTCCTCGTGTCCGGACCGCTGCACGCCGGCGTGGGTGCGAGCGCCTTCGTCGATATAGATAATCTAACGATTACCGGTGCTAACCTCAGTCTGGCTACGCCGGTGACTACTGGCGACGTAAAGTCGGACCTAACCGGACAGCCGAGCGATAATGCCGGCGGCACGTCCAACACCGACGTGCTGGATCTCCGCGTGGTCTGTACCGGGGATTGCCCACAGGTTGGTGCGAACACTTTCCCGGTGATCTCCGGTGCGCCCACGGCAACCTTCGCTACGGCGGACCAGGTCCGGTCAGGCACGCTGACAGCAGGAGCACACATTGGTAACGGCGTATATACCGGCGTCGCCGTTGGAGAGTCTTCCGGCTCTGCCGACTCCAATACCAATCTTAACGGTCAATTCACCGTCGGCACGGCAGGGGCGTTGACCCTGAGCTTCGACGCGCGCGCCTACATGGAATCCTTTGTTAGCGCCGGCGAGGTATTCCCCGGTTTTTCCACAGCCGCTTATCAGGTGACTTTCAGCATCGTGAATCTCTCGGATAACGGTAGGACCGTCTTTACCTGGTCCCCGGACGGCAGTCTGGCGAGCGGCATTTTCGGCGGCAGCGAGGTCTCTGATCCGTACACCTTGAATACGACGATAAGCTTGAATGCCCCACTCCCCGGAGACACGCTCAATTCGGGCATTCACGCGGCTGGTCAGGCAAGCACGGGGATCTTTCGTGCCCAAACCGATACTTTACAGCCGGGACAGCTTTATCAATTGTCCGTTCGTGTCATTGCCAACGCGGATGCGCAACGGGCTTTGACCAGCCGGTTGGGCGACCGGTTGTGGAACGACCAGAACGGGAACGGGATCCAGGACTGCGCCGACACCAATGGCAATGGCATTGTGGGGGATGCAGGCGACACGGGTGAAGAGTGTAAGGCAGGCGTGCCCGGCGCGACCGTTAATCTGCGTACGCCGGATGTTGGCGGCAATTGTACCGGAGCGGTAATTGCCACCACTCCCACCGATGCCAACGGATTCTACCAGTTCGGCACGTTCAACGCCTTGCCGGGCGGTACCTACTGCGTGGAATTCATGCCACCCGCCGATTATTGCGGTAAGAACGCCAACTTCGCCTTTACCGCTCCGAATGTCGGTGTTGATGATGCGAAAGATAGCGACGCGCGGCCGGACGGCACTACCGGACCGGTGACCCTTGCAGACGGCGAGATTAACCGGACGGTGGACGCAGGCATCTACTGCCCGGCTTCCCTGGGTGATTTCGTTTGGAACGACTCGAATCAGAACGGTGTTCAGGATGTTGGCGAGCCGGGTATCGGGAACGTCACGGTCAAGCTCTATGCCTGCGGCGGCAGCGAACTCGCCGTTACCGCCACGGATGGCAATGGCGTCTACGGCTTCCACGACCTCAAGCCGGGCAGCTATTACGTGACGTTCACGGCGCCGAACGGGTATGTTTTCACCCTGCAGAACCAGGGTGGCGACGACGCGAAGGATAGCAACGCCCAGGCCAATGGGCAGACTGGCTGTCTCACCCTCGCGTCGGGCGAGAACAACGATACGGTCGATGGTGGTCTCTATCGGCCTGCAGAGGCCCAAATCGGCGATTTCGTCTGGCACGATCTGGACAAAGACGGCGTACAGGATGCCAACGAGCCGGGTATCGCGGGCGCCTCCGTGACGTTGTTCGCCTGCGGCAGTTCCAGTCCGCTGGCTGATACGACGACCGATTCGAACGGCAACTACCTGTTCGCGAACCTCATGGCGGGCAGCTACTACGTGCGCTTCGACCGGCCGGCGGGTTACGCTCACTCGAGCCCGATCGACCAGGGTATCGACGATGCCCTGGACAGCGACGTCGATCCGAACACCGGCGATACGGCCTGTGTGGATCTGGCGGACGGCGAGATCAATCGCACGGTGGACGCAGGGTTTTCCAAGCCGGTGTCGCTGGGTGACTTCGTCTGGAACGACGTAAACCAAAACGGTATTCAGGATGTAGGCGAACCGGGCATCGCGGGCGTGGAGGTCAAGCTCTATGGCTGCGACGGCAGCGAACTCGCCGCCACCACCACGGACGGCGAGGGCGTCTACGGCTTCCACGACCTTATGCCGGGCAGCTACTACGTAGGGTTCAAGGCCCCGAATGGGTATGTCTTCGCTTCACAGAACCAGGGTGCGGACGACGGCCGGGACAGCGATGCGGATTCCAACGGCCTCACGTCCTGCGTCACGCTCCAATCGGGCGAGAACAATCTCACGGTTGACGCGGGGCTCTACCTGCCGGCACTCTCGCGGCTGGGTGACTTTGCCTGGCACGACCTGAACGCCGATGGCATTCAGGATCAGGGTGAGCCGGGGATTCCGGGCGTGAAAGTGGCCTTGTTCGCGTGCGGCAGTACCGATGCGCTGGCGACCAAGACTACCGACGTCAACGGAATCTACCTGTTCGAAAATCTGCCGGCAGGCAGCTATTACGTCCGCTTCGAACAACCGAGCGGTTACAGCTTTGCTAGTCCGCAAGACCAAGGGGCTAACGATGCCGCGGATAGTGACGCCAGTCCGACCACCGGTGAAACATCGTGCGTAGTTTTGGGTCATGACGAAACCAACCTGACCGTGGATGCGGGCTTCCACCAATCCGCGGCATTGGGTGACCTGGTGTGGAACGATCTGAATGCCAATGGCATTCAGGATGCGGGTGAAGGAGGTATCGCCGGGGTGGCCGTTGATCTCTACGATTGCAATGGTGACGTACTGCAAGGAACCACCACCACCGATGGCGACGGGCTCTACGGCTTCACCAGTCTGATGCCTGGCAACTACTACGTTCGGTTCGACAAGAGCACGACTCCCGCAGGCTTCGTGTTCAGCCCGCGGGACCAAGGGGCCAACGACGCGGTCGACAGCGATGCCGATTCGACGACGGGCAAGACCGCCTGTGTTGCGCTCGTGTCGGGTGAGACCGACCTGACGGTCGATGCCGGGCTCCATCAGGAAATAATCAGCGGTGGGGAGGGCTGTACTCCCGGGTATTGGAAGCAGCATCAGCATTTCGATTCCTGGACGCCCCCGTACACGCCGACCACGCTATTCTCGGCGGTGTTCGAGAACGCTTTCCCCGGAAAGTCGCTGCGTGACGTACTGGCGCTGGGCGGCGGCGGACTCAACGCGCTGGGACGGCATACGGTCGCGGCACTGCTCAATGCGGCCAGCCCGAACGTGAACTACGACCGTTCGGTTGGCGACGTGATCAATGCCTTCAACGCGGTCTATCCCGGAAGTGATGCAGCGTATGAAGCTTTGAAGGACCAACTGGAGACCTTCAACGAGCAGGGCTGTCCGTTGAACTAAGCTCTCGATGCTCCGGGCAGGGATGCCCGGAGTTTCGGAGCCTATCGGTATTCATAAAGGCGGTGAACAACACCGCCTTTTTTTTCGGGGGCGGGCTAGTCGAAGACTTCTTCAAGAACGTAAGCGGTTTTACCGTAGCAGCGTGGACTTTAGCCCGCCTAACCGGAAAAAAGTCGTCAGATCCTTTAGATCCCTTTGATGGTACGGCGGCATCTGGGAACGGATTGCCGCAAGGTTCCGTTTGAGCTCGCTATCCGCGGCCCTGCGTGCAGCGCTCTTGATCGCCACCATGTAAGGCATCAGAAACGTCGAATAGATTGCGGCATGCGCCTCTAGATGCGCCGAGCGAGCGCGCTTGAAGTCCTCCAGCGAAAATGCCGCCTTCAGTGAGTGTAGGTAGTCAAGCGTAAACTCGTCCGGCTGCCGGTCGGCATACTGGTAGGCGAAATAACGAATGGAGTCCTCGCGTTTCAAGCGTCCGAAATCCACCAGGTAAAGTCCCCCGCCTGGCTTCAGGATTCGGGCGATCTCGGCGAAGGTCCTGTCCAGCGTCTCGAAATCCGGCAGATGGTGCAGCGCCATGGTGGAAACCACCGCATCGGCGCTGGCATCTTCGAGCGATTCGAGGCGGGAGATGTCGGACTTGCGCAGTTCCACGTTGTCCAGCCCCTGCTCCTCGATATAGGCGTGTGCGCGTTCCAGCATTTCCTCGGACAAATCGATACCCAAAAATCGGGTCTCCGGATTGAGGCGGGCAACCATCGCCAGTTGGGTTGCCGGGCCGCAGGCCAAATCCACGACCTGATCTCCGGGCCTGATCACTTCGCATATCTGGGCCCCGTGGAATAGGTAGACCGGAGCCATCACGCCAGCCTCTCGTCCTGCATGCACAAAGGCTGCTACCTGGTCGGGGCCGTCCATGACCAGCTTCGGCTCGGGTATTCGGCTGATGCGTGCTCGGGTGGTAAGTTCCCTTAGTAACACTTGTAAAACGGGTAGACTGGGCATGGAACAACGCCTCTATTTTGGACTCGTCATGGATACTAGCCCATAGTGCCCGATCCCGCCAGCAAGTGCCGGTTTCCTCAGGCGAGGGAAAGGCCGCTGATCGACGGAGCGCCATATGGCTTGTGATAGCTGCGGAACGGCCCATTGTCAGGAAATTTTACAGTCACAGGATAGCCGACTCTTTCGAGGATCGTGTTTGCAATATAAACGACTAATATTAATGGGATTTTGTTTGGATGGCATGAGGCGTGCATGAAATAAGGCGAAGCCGCGTGCAAAGGGCTTTTTATCTCGAATTTCATCTGTCAACAACGATATTTGGATATCTGTAGGAGTCGACAATGTTTAGAACAAAACTTCTGCCACTCGCCGCGGCCGGCGCGCTCGCGTTAGCGGCAGCTCCGGCCCAGGCCTATGTGATGGCTAGTTCGATGGTCAAGATGACCGATTTCGTCATCAAAGGCAGCAACGGTAATCAACTGGACGCGAGCGATTTCTCCTTCCTGACCTTCACCAACAGCGCCGATCAGTCTGTCGCTCTCACCGGTTTTGCAACTGTTTCCAATAGTAGTGCTAGTGCTAGTACGCCGATCGATTTCGCGCCGATCTGCGTAGGGGCCGCCTGTAATCCGATCGTGCCGGACAATACATTCCCGAAGCTTTTCGCGCCGCCTGCGACCGGAAACTACTCTGCCGCGGACCAGCAGGAGGCCGGCGCTCCGATCACCGGTCTTTCGGGTTTTGGGAGTCCCGCGACGGTGGCCAACGGTTCCTATGTGGGACTTGATACCGGCGACGTCGACGGTTCGGCCAATTCCAACAACAACCTGAACTCGAGCTTCACATTCAGTTTGACGCAGGCCACGGGCATCACTTTCGAGTTCAAGGTGGACGCCTACCTCCAGGCCGCGGTCCAGGCATTTCCAACGGAAACCTTCCCGGCGTTCGCCACGGCCAGCTACCAGATGGATTTCACCATTACAAATGTGTCCACCCAGGACCAGGTGTGGACGTTCGCTCCAGACCTGTTCGGCGGCGGCGTGAAGACCCTGAGCCTGAATGCACCGCTGCCGATCGACGTCGAGCTCACCAAGAATACCGGAGGTCCTAAATCCTTCTCCAGCACGACCCCAATCCTGGAGGCAGGTACTCTCTACCAGCTCTCCGCCCGTATCCAGACCAACGCGGATGCGGCTCGCGTACCGGAGCCGGCCACGTTGTCCATCCTCGGGATCGGCCTGCTCGGGTTGGGGGCAAGCCGCGTAAGGGCGCGTCAAAGCCTAGTGTAATTGCCCACCGGGCATCGCTTTCCAAGAGGAGGGGCTTTCCCTCCTCTTTTTTGTCTTTCGGGGCCCTCGAAAAACCGTCGTCCCGGCGGTTTTTCTCCTCGCCAGACCCAAACGCGGTTTGAGCTTGTCTCACGTTTTCAACCACTTACGTGGCTGAAAACGACGGGGCATCCCCGCCCCGTACGAGTACCTCGAAGGTTTTCGAGGCGCTCTATCGTTCATGCCGCGGTCTTTCCTTGTTCCCCGAGTCCGTTACTGCGATCGTGCAGGTTTATCTCGAGCCCACTAAAATTGACCCAAGATGAAGTACGAGGGGCGATTTGTGATGTATTGTTCGCGCTCGAGGCTAGGATGTTGAAAGGCGAGTTTGTTCTTTCATTTCGAAATCTCATCGGCGATAGGCGGCGGACGGTCTTGGCTTTATTTGCCGTTGTTTTCGGAGTGATCGCTCAGTTGTTTGTCGGAGGATTTATCGATTGGATATTCTGGGCTATGCGGGAATCCTATATCCGGGGCCAGCTTGGCCATATTCAAATCGTTCGCTCCGGCTATCATGAAGACGGGCAGGCGCGCCCATTCGAATACCTGTTGCCCAAGGAAGCAGCCATCATCGACGAAATACAAAGGATGCCGGCAATCTCCGAATTGGAACCGAGATTGAAATTCAATGGTTTGGTCAGTTTTGGAGAAACGACCGTGTCGTTCCAGGGGGATGGCGTCGAGCCCAAGCCCGAACCTGAGGCATCGCAAAATCCCGCTGCAGCAAAGGTTGGAGGCGAAACGCAGCAAGCGAAAGATCTAAAAAAACTCATTACCGTACGTCTCAGGGCTGGAAAGGGGCTTTCGCCCGAGGAAAGTCGCGGCATTATCATCGGTTCGGGGTTGGCGGCAAATTTGGGGGTAAAGCCCGGAGATACCGTAGTCCTTATGGCCAATACGGCTTCCGGCGGACTGAATGCCGTCGAAGTCAAAGTTAATGGAATATTCTATACAGCGACCAAGCAGTACGATGATTTGGCGATAAGAACCCACATTAAGCTGGCACAGGAACTATTGCGAATCGACGGCGTTCATGAGTGGATACTGACTTTAACAGAAACCGAGTTAACCCGTCCGACGCTGGCTCATATACAGGAAAGGCTGAAATCCGTCGGGCAGAATCTTCAGGCGGTACCGTGGTACGATTTAGCCGATTTTTATAATAAAACTGTCGTATTGTTTTCTCATCAGGTGGATGTCATACGCATTATCGTCAGCTTATTGGTTATGCTCAGCATTTCCAATGTCTTGGTAATGAGCGTACTGGATCGCACCAGTGAAATCGGAACTTTGATGGCGATTGGCATTAGGCGCAATAGTATTCTGCGGATATTCCTGTTTGAGGGGCTGTTGATGGGGATTGGCGGAGTGGTTGTGGGTTTGATGATCGGTTTTGTGCTCGCGCATATCGTCTCGACCATTGGAATTCCAATGCCGCCACCGCCGGGTATGGGGGTGGGGTTCGTAGGGGAAATTATGTTAAGCCCGACCTTGGCGTCCAGCGCCGCCATTACTTCTCTGGTGACCGCGGCATGTGCCGGCCTCTATGCGGCACATAAAGCATCTCGCCTGGTTATCGTGAATGCATTGCGAACATCTCGTTGATGAGAGGGCAGGACTTGTAATTCATGCTGGTGCTTGCTTTCAGAAATCTTATTCGCCAAATTCGACGGACATTATTGACATTGGCCGCAATTGTGATGGGTGTCGTCGGTATTACGCTTTCCGGTGGTTTTGTCGAAGATATCTTCGTTCAATTGCGGGAGTTCACTATTCATTCACAGATCGGCCATTTACAAATTTATCGTGAAGGTTATTCGACGGTTGGCCGGCGTGATCCCTTCGCTTATTTGCTGGAATATCCCGATCCGTTGATACAGCGCCTACAGGGTTGGCCTGAAGTCAGTCAGGTGATGAAGCGCGTAAGCTTTTCAGGGCTTGCCAACAATGGTCGCTCGGATTATCCCGTTATCGGCGAAGGGGTGGAAGTAGATAAAGAAGGATGGGTCGGCAGTCGGATGACCCTTATCGAAGGGCGGAATTTGAAGGCTGATAATCCCTTCGAAATCTTGATCGGCAAAGGAGTAGCGCGGGCTTTGAAGGTAAAACAGGGTGATTTGTTGACCTTACTGGTGAACACGCCGGGTGGGGCTATCAATACTCTGGAATTTACCGTTGCTGGCGTTTTTCAGACCTTTTTCAAGGATTTTGATGACCGATCGGTGCGTATTTCCTTGGGGGCGGCGCAGGACTTATTGGGCACGCCGGCCGTACATGCCCTGGTATTTGCCTTGCACGATACCGCGGCGACCGAAAAGGTGGTCGATCGGTTGCGGGCCGAGCTACCCAGGGAGCAGTATGAGATTAAGCCATGGTATGAGCTGGCCGATTTCTATCAAAAGACGGTGGATTTGTACCGCCGGCAGTTCGGGGTTTTGCAGGTCATCATATTGATAATGGTGATATTGAGCGTCGCTAATAGCGTGAACATGGCGATTTATGAGCGTACAGGAGAATTCGGTACGCTTATGGCTTTGGGGAATAAGCGAGGACATATTTTTCGGCTAGTAGTGCTCGAGTTCAGCCTGTTGGGATTGCTGGGTGCGGTGATCGGAGTGGCGTTGGGTGTGGGACTGGCCTGGATGGTGTCCAGCATAGGTATTCCGATGCCGCCGCCGCCGAATTCGGACATGGGTTATACGGCCCATGTGCAAGTTACCGTGTTGGTTATTGTCACAGGGTTGATAGTCGGCTTGTTGGGAACGCTGTTGGCTGCTCTCCTGCCCGCTTGGCGCGTATCGCGCCTGCCAGTAGTCGATGCGTTGCGAAGCAGCATATAAAACGTAATCTCCGATAGTCTCTGCGCTATCTTAGTAATGCTGCTGTTTTATTCGAGTTTCTTCAGGTAGTCCTTGGTGAAAATCTTGTCCGGTAGGTTGCGAATTTCAAGGTTTTTATAATCGAGCACCGAGCGTTCGCCTTTCTTAAGTGCATCTTCCATGACAAGCTGAGTGGGGCGAATTTCGCCAGCCATCATTTGATATCTTTCGAAACGGCAAGTTTTGAATAGTCGATTTGAGAGGCTATAGAATTCGGCTTTGAGCGGGCGATTGGTAACTTTGTCGACCCAGTACAGTACCCGGGGATAAGTAACTCCTCTATCTACTGCGATCAGCTCTAATATGTAAGCCGGTTTACCGTCGACATCTTCGATGCGCAGCAAATGGGGAGTATAGTCGCCCGAGAAATTGGCTCTGGCCAAATCGCCGTTGGCGACTTGGCCGGTAAGTTTCTGTGATAATGGCAAACGGATTGGTTGTGATACCGAAGGCATAAAGACCCAAAAATCACGTCCCCTCATGAGCATCATCTGTCCGCGCTCGGACGCAGGGGCAGTCGTCAGGACAATCGTATTCTCGTTCCCTTTTGATAGCACGCGGTATTCTCGTACTTCCGGATCGCGGTCCGGATTGGTAGTGGTGATGGTAATATCTACTTTAAAACCTTCTTGTGGGAAACGGATGCGGTCTGCCTTCGCTACGATCTGAACGGGATCGAGCGCATCCTCGGCTCGAAGGTCATCCGACGATGTGATGTTCGATAGTAATAGAAATGTTGTGGCTAGAATTTTGGATTTTAATATAAGGTATCGTGCCATAGCGGTTTTCATATGCTTTCGTCGAGATACCAAAATCGCCTATCTTTTGCCAAAGGCTGTCTGAGTGAGAATAAATAGGGGGCCTAAAAAAAGCGCCTTCCCGCAGATTTTTCTCTTCACCAAGCCCAAACCGCGTTTGGGCTATGGCTTACGTTTTCGACCACTTGCGTGGCTGAAAACGACGAGGCATCCCTGCTCCGTACGAGCACCTCGAAGTTTTTCGAGGTGCTCTATAGTAAGGTAATTGTGTATACAGGCTAACACGGGTGATATGACCAAGGTTCGCGTAGAGCACGTTTCGAAGGAGTATAAGTTAGGAAAACAGACGGTCAAAGCTCTCAGGGACGTCTCCATGGAGGTCGGGGAAGGCGAGTTCATGGCGATAGCCGGCCCGTCCGGGAGCGGAAAATCGACCTTGCTGAACCTCATCGGTTGTATCGATACGCCGACGCGGGGAGAAATTTACATCGGCGATGAAGAGGTGAGCAAGAAAACGCCTAATCAATTGGCCGATCTCCGGGCTCGAACCCTCGGTTTCATCTTTCAGACCTTCAATTTACTGCCGGTCCTTTCCGCATGGGAGAACGTCGAATATCCACTCTTGTATAGAAAGGATATCCCGCCCAAGGAGCGGCGCCGGCGCGTGGCCCGTTACCTGGTCTTGGTGGGGCTTGCCGATTTCGCTAAGCACAAGCCTTCGGAGCTTAGCGGTGGACAGCGCCAGCGGGTCGCGATCGCACGAGCTCTGGCTGGGCATCCGGCCATCGTGCTGGCGGACGAGCCAACGGCCAACCTTGATTCCAAGACGGGTGAAGGTATCTTGCAGTTGATGAAGCAACTCAACCGGGACGAAAAAACGACCTTCATTTTTTCGACTCACGACCAGCGAGTCATGGACATGGCGGACAGGGTCGTCAGAATCAGCGACGGGCGAATACTTGTTCCATAAACAAACAGGCCTTTTTCCCGGTTTGGAGAATTCCTTCGTGCACTACCCGCTTTCATCTCGTCTCTGTCTTTGCGGCATCTTGGCTTTTTGGCTTTGCAACGTGAGAGACTCCGTTGCGGCCGATGTGGAGAATGAAGCCCCGTCATCCGTGGATGAGCTCTTCGATCTAAAAGCTGAAAAAGCGAACGACAATGAACCGGCATCAGTTGATGAGTTGTTTGAGCTTGAGCCGAAGACGGTTGAAAAGGAACGTCCGTTTCGTTGGCCGGATTTGCACGGTTTTTTTCAAAGTGAGCTCGCGTACACTTACGCGTCGCCCGATCATTGGTCGAAATTTCGTAATTTGCTGGAGGTGGGAATTCACGGTCGCTGGAATGACCGCCTGAAGTGGAAAGTGACTGGTCGGTTCATGTACGACGCGATTTACGACTTGACCGATTTTTATCCCGAGTCGGTGCGTCACGATCAGCGTTTCGAGCCGATGATTCGCGAAACTTATTTGGATTATTCTGCCGGGGACTGGGATTTCCGCGTCGGACGTCAGCATATCATCTGGGGTGAAATGGTGGGGCTGTTTTTCGCCGATGTCGTGTCCGCCAAGGATTTGCGCCAATTCGTGCTTCCGGATTTCGATTTGCTGCGTATTCCCCAGTGGGCCATACGGACCGAGTACTTTAAAGGAGGATTTCACGGCGAAGCGATCTGGATCCCTTATATGACTTACAACGATATCGGCAAAGTCGGCTCCGAGTTTTTTCCTTTCAATCCAGAGCCGGTTCCGGGCTTCACCACGGTCATAAAGAACGATCAACGCCCCAACAATACCCTTGAAAACACCGCTTACGGTCTGAGGCTCTCTTATCTTTATGCAGGATGGGACGCTTCGGTGTTTTATTATAGCGGTCTGGATCTCAGCCCCGCCTTTGCGCGAAATGTGGTGCTGGCCCCCGTGCCGACTGTTCGCTACGAGTCTCTACATAAGAGGATTCACCAGGTTGGCAGTACGCTCGCGAAAGACTTCGGCCCTTTTGTGTTGAAAGGCGAGGCCATCTACACCGTGGATCAACCATTTTCGGTGACCCGGCTTACCGATTCCGACGGATTGGTGTCTCAGGATTTTCTCGATTACGTCCTCGGACTCGATTTCAGCTTTTTGGACGACACGCGCCTGAATTTGCAGTTTTTTCAACGCTGGTTCAGTCACCATGATCGTGACATGATCCCGGAGGAGTTGGAGAGCGGCGTTTCCGCTTTGGTCAGCACGCGGTATTTCCACCCGAAAGTGGAACCCGAGCTGCTTCTGATACACAGCTTGAATCGATCCGATTGGAATGTGCAGGCCAAGGTGACGTGGGAGTTTCAAAGAAACTGGCGAATGGTCGTCGGTGCCGATGTTTTCGGTGGTCCACCTACCGGGCTGTTCGGGCAGTTCGGTGCCAAAGACAGGGTATACGCAGAGTTTCGGTATTCGTTTTAAGGAAGCTCTGAATAAGAGCTTATCCCGATAGGCCGTTCGCTCCCGGCGAACGGGTGCACGGGTAAGCGCCGCTTGCGGCTCCCAACG
>DYIL01000034.1 GCA_020723665.1 Methyloversatilis universalis | reverse complement strand
AGTGAGTGCGCCCTGCCGGGCGCACGAAGAGAAAAACCGCCGGGAAGGCGGTTTTCGAGGTCCTCATCATTTAAGGAAGCTCTGAATAAGCCCTCTCCCGCTGGGACAAACCTGTCCTGAGCGTGTCGAAGGGCCGTGCTTCGCACGTTAGCGTTCGCTCCCAACGGGAAAGTGCGGCGTGATTGGGTTGGGTGAGGGCCTTTTGGATCCAACAGTTGCACTGTTCGCTTTTCCCAATTTGGAAACTTATTCAGAGCTTCCTTAATATAAGAGACCTCGAAGTTTTTCGAGGTGCTTTATAGTTATTACTCAGTATTGGGCAACCCGGTCATGAGCAAAGTAGTGGAGGTCAAACTGAACCGATCGGCGAAAGAACTTGTCGCCAAAGCCAAAGAAGCCGCTCGCGACAAAGGCATCCATTTTGTGGGCGACGAAGAAAAAGGCCGATTTGCCGGAAACGGAATCGAGGGCCACTACCAGATCAGCGGCGATACGCTTTCCATCCGGATTTCTAAAAAGCCGTTCCTCGTTCCGTGGAACCTGATCGAAAGCACCGTACGGAGCTATTTCGCATAGCACCGGCCCGTCTCCCGCTAGAAACGACGGCGTATTCTCGAAACACCGGATCGCATCGTGCGATCGGGTTCTTCGCCAGGCGGCGGTTTGCGCCGGGTTCAACCGCAACCGAAGTGAACATCGATGCTTCGTCTGAGTTTTTGGGGCAGCCCCGGCAAAGAAGAACGCGGCACCAGAAACGTCGCGAGACTGGACAAGTCCTTGAAAACTCTTTTCTCTTCCATCATCTCGCGGGCGTAGTCATAGCTCACGCTACCGCCCGGTCCGACTTTGGTTCCCAATACGTGTCGCTCCAATAGGGCACGATCGACACGCCAAGCGATTAAGTGATCGTCGATGTCCATCAACCGTTTGAGGATACAGAAAGGAGCACCGAGAAGCGGTTCGTCCCGATAAAGAAGGAGAAACAGGGCCGACAACACGGCAGATTGGCGGAATTGAAATGATCCTTCGTCCCGCAGTTGCTCGTACTCATCGGGCTTGAACAGGGCATCGAACCGATAACGGGCATTTTCGAGCTTGCCGAGTTGCCTTTGGCGTTCCCAGCCGGATAGCCTAGCGTTTCTCTGCACAGACTGATAATCCCGCTCCAGCAGGTTATGCACTATATTGCGGTAATGCGACCAGAATTCCCCCGTGTCGATACTTCGAAAAGGCATGGTTGCAAGCCAGTCATCGACTGCCTCGAACAAGCTCTTTTCCTCATGCGCTTTGCGAAGAATCTCACGCTCTTCGGGGCGAAACTGATCGCGCGATCGCAAGGCCTCTCGTCCGGCAAGTCCTAGACGGAGCTCGACCTCGCGTAACTGACTGCTCTCGAACATTGTGTCCGAGGACAAACGATCGCGTAGTTCGAGAAAGTCGAGCGGCGAGATCGTTTCCAGGACCTCCATCTGCCGATTCATGACTTTCTGGACCGCGACCAGGCGACCGAGACGCGCGGCGATCAATGCGATTTTTCGTCCGTCCAAAGGGACCGAAGAAAACAACTCCAACACGGACTTCAGCTCGTGAAGGACTTCCTTGAGCCACAACTCATGCACCTGATGCGCGATGATGAACAAGGTCTCGTCGTGAACCTCGCCATCCCCTCGTCCGCTTTCCGGAAACTGGGCCTGGAGAAGCACATCGAGCCGTAAATAGTCCGCATAGCGCAATTCTGCCGTCGATCCTCTCATCGTAACCCTCTTCCCTTGAGTTTTTTGGAAGCCACTCCTCGACCGATTCCGCATGTTCCTAATTCGCCGGTCATAACCCGTCCGGCTAGCGGCTATCCTCCGCGAGAGCCGACACCACGACCTCCTTACTCTAAACCGAATCCCAGTATTGCGCCCTGAAAAATCTCAGGTCTATGCGTGAAAATACGAGCCTCATTCACGTTTCTTGGCAACCGTCGGACCCCGTCCAGAGTACCGAAACCGACGCCTGGTTGTACGAAACAGCGGATTCAGTCGACCAGTCGCCCCAACGGGTCCGCCGAACCCCGCAGCTCGTAGTTACCCGGATAGCTGTAAATGGCGTGACCGAACGCGGGGCTCACGTATTCCAGATTGAAAGCGGTTACGGTATCCGGTCCGATTCTCGGGTAGCAGTATATGGACTGCCCGTACGCTTTGCTCACATATACGATTTCCGGATGCTTGACTTCAAAGCGCATGCCGTCGAGGGCCAAATAGCGGTAGATCGCGTTATTGAATGCCTTATCGACGTAAATGAGACCGGGTTGAGACGTTGTACCCGATACGCTGCCGTGGCTCTCGAACTCGGCGGAAGCGGAACCGACCGCGAAAAGCGAAAAAAGAGCCGCTAGCAAGATTATTCTGTTGAGGGTCATCGCGCACCTCGTCATCATGGTTCCGTCGATCGCCCAATCCTTCGACTGCCGGACCCGAGAAAACGTTTCCTGAGTTTCCGGCCCGCGTTTTTCTGCCCTACCGCTCTATCGTCGTCACGAATGCCCGGAAAAGCGTCGGATCAGATCAGTACACATCGATCGCGTCCCGCTTTTTTC
This sequence comes from Methyloversatilis universalis, assembly GCA_020723665.1. GTDB lineage: Bacteria > Pseudomonadota > Gammaproteobacteria > Methylococcales > Methylococcaceae > Methylocaldum. Next base: position 36,333 of record DYIL01000034.1, on the reverse strand, counting down.
GCTTTATAAAGGGCTTTATCGGCCCGTTCGAACAAAGATTCCGGCGTATCGCCATACGCTGCCTGGCTCACCCCGCAGGACACGGTGACCCGAACCGGACGGCCCTGCGAGTTGAAACCGCAATGGCCGATTTTTTGCCGAATCTGATCCGCGATACGGCGCCCAGTGTTTCCGTCGGCGCCGCATAAGACCATCGCGAATTCTTCCCCGCCGAGACGTGCCACGAAATCCGTTTTCCGTAAACACCCCTCCAACTCTTGCGCGACGGTCACCAACACTTTATCTCCGGCCGAATGTCCGAAGCGGTCGTTGATGCCTTTGAAATGATCGACATCCCACAACAACAACGAAAAAGGCTGATGAAAACAGCTAAGCCGAGCGATCTCTTGCGAAATCCGATCTTGATAAGCCTTGCGATTGGGCAAGCCTGTCAGGGGATCCCGCAGCGCCAGGTCGTGCGCCAACCGCAATTTCGAGCGTAAGTCGGCAGCCTCCAGCTCCAATTCCTTGAGCCTCTGAGTCAACTCGCCGAGTTTCCCGCTGGAATCCCTTAACTGGCTCAGCTCGCGATCCCGATCGCTCTGCAATCGGTCCAGCAAGTTCTCCAACCCGCCGCTTATCCAGGTTTTGAGTTGATCGAGCTCGGCAATCGCGTCCATTTCCGAGCGAAAATTTTCTAAATGCTCCGAAAAAGAGGAGTGCTCGGCCTCTCGACTGCGAACGAAGTCCCGAGTACTGACACTTACGCCGGTCGCGTCCTGTTCCAGTTCGCTCAATCGGCCGGATAAATCCGCGAAAAAATGCTCGATTTCGAGTTGTTCTTTTTGAATAAACGATTTCACGTCGCCAAGAAAGACGATGGCGTCGTTGAGCAGAGTCTGTAGTGCTTGCGCGTCCGTCTCCGATTTCAAGCGGTTCTTGATATGTTCAGCTTGGTGACTGAAGTTCAATGGCAGCTCGATGGCGTCCAACAGCATAAGGAGCTGGTCACGGATCGCGCCCAATTCGACCGTTTCCCCCACGGGCATTTTTTTGATTTGAAGCAATCTGCCCCAAAATCCCGGTTTCGGGGCTTCCGCCGCCATCGAAACCGCTGTGTTGCGGCGCAAGGCCGCCTGCAGCTCCGAAAACAGCCGTTTCCAATCCGTTATTTGTCCTTGATCGACGCCCTGTTCGAGCAGGGCTATCGCTTTTCGTTCTTGGTCGTCGGCGGCGAGTTGTTTTACCAAACGAAACAACCCCTCGCTTTCGCGTTTCAGGAATTTGTCGTTTCCATTTTTGTTCTTCACCTCGCGCAGCAGGGTTTCCGATACCGTGTCCAGTTCCCGAAGACGTTGTTCGTTGGAAATTCCTTTTCTCAAGAGATCGCGGATATGAACCAGATGAGGGTCGATTACCGGATCCAGACCGCTGGTTGCCAAGGTAAGTCGAATAATGGTGCGACACAGTAGCTTCTCCCTGGTATCCGCTTTCTCGCGGTATTCCATCAATTCATTGACCAGAGCCGCGTATTTCGCTTTCCAGAACTGCAAGTGATCTGACGTGGGATTGTTCATGGTGATGCCGGTGACGGAACGACCTCGCCGATGGAGTAGTTAACGAGGATAGGCTTCTGCGAAGTTTAACTTGGATCGAAAAATCGGTGTTGAGAATCGCCATCGATGCCGTTCGAGGTTCCATCGGTAAACCTCGTTTGTTGCAAATAGATAGAAATTTTTCTTTGCATTCATAACAAGCTCGGTGGATTTGTTGAAATAGGGCACTGTCTATCCTTCGAAACAACGAGTTAAAACATCTTTCGCTGTGGACAACAATCATCACGCGGTTGGGTGAGATCTGTGGATAACCTGGCTCGGCCAGACGATCCATGGTTTCGATACAGGTTGCCCACAGCGTTTTGCGGATGTTCTGCACATGCCGATCGCGGACTTTCATACGAGATGGAACCGGTTTTCGGCACACCCAGCCTAAAATCAAGCTTTCGGCGCCGGTACAATAGCCCGTCTCATTACTGTCCGAGTCACGATTCCATGAAATACCGCGATCTCCGCGAATTTATCCTCCATCTGGAAGCAATTGGCGAGCTTAAGCGCATCACCGTCGAAATCGATCCCAATCTGGAAATGACCGAAATCTGTGATCGAACCCTCAAGGCGGGCGGTCCGGCACTATTGTTCGAGCGGCCGACGGGATCGGATGTCCGCGTGCTCGCCAATTTGTTCGGAACGCCGAGACGGGTTGCCCTAGGGATGGGGCAGGAGTCGGTCGAAGCGCTTCGGGAAATCGGAAAGCTTCTCGCCTTTCTCAAAGAACCGGAGCCGCCCAAAAGCATGCGCGACATGTTCGACAAGCTGCCGCTGTTCAAGCAGGTGCTGAACATGCCGGCCAAGGAAGTAAAGACTGCGGCGTGCCAGGAGATCGTTTACGCCGGTTCGGATGTCGACCTCGGCCGTTATCCGATTCAAACGTGCTGGCCGGGAGACGCGGGTCCTTTGATCACCTGGGCGCTGGTCATCACCCGAGGCCCGCACAAGGAAAGGCAGAATTTGGGCATTTACCGGCAACAGGTCATCGCCCCAAACAGGGTCATCATGCGCTGGCTCTCGCATCGGGGCGGCGCTCTGGATTTCAAGGATTGGCAGGACGTCCATCCCGGCCGGCCGTTTCCGGTCGCGGTCGCATTGGGGGCGGATCCCGCGACCATTCTCGGGGCCGTGACGCCGGTGCCGGATTCGCTTTCGGAATACGCCTTCGCGGGACTCTTGCGCGGTGCCAAAACGGAAGTGGCCAATTGTCTTTTGAGCGATCTGCAAGTGCCTGCGACGGCCGAGATCGTTCTGGAAGGCTTCATCTACCCCGGCGAAACCGCACCGGAAGGGCCGTTCGGCGATCACACTGGCTATTACAACGAAGTGGAGGAATTTCCCGTTTTCACGATCGAGCGCATCACCCAGAGGGAGAATCCGATCTATCACAGTACGTATACGGGACGCCCGCCGGACGAACCGGCCGTTCTAGGCCTCGCCCTGAACGAAGTCTTCGTGCCCATACTGCAGAAGCAGTTCCCGGAAATCGTCGACTTTTACTTGCCTCCCGAAGGTTGTTCTTACCGGCTCGCCGTAGTGAGCATGAAAAAGCAATATCCCGGGCACGCGAAACGGGTGATGTTCGGCGTATGGTCGTTCCTGCGGCAGTTCATGTACACCAAGTTCGTGATCGTGGTGGACGACGACATCGATGCGCGCAACTGGCGAGACGTGATCTGGGCGATGACGACCCGCATGGATCCGGCACGCGATATCGTGCTCATCGAAAACACGCCGATCGATTATCTGGATTTTGCCTCGCCGGTTTCCGGCCTGGGCTCGAAAGTCGGGCTCGATGCAACCAACAAGTGGCCCGGCGAAACGGTTCGCGAATGGGGACGGCCCATCGCGATGACCGAAGCCGTTCGGCTGAAAATCGATCAGATCTGGGATAGCCTGGGAATTTAGACGAGGTCTGTTGACAGGCGGCCATCGGCGCCGCTCCATCTCTCAATATTCCGACATGAGCAGACATTCTCCGATACCACGCTTTTTTTGGCCGGTCTTGCTTCTTCTTACGATGGTATCGCACCTCGGGATCGGCCGGTCGACCGAGGCGGAACAGGCGCGTCCGCTGAACGAATTGGTGAAAGAATGGCAAAAGGTCCTGGACGATGCCGAAAAGGACTTGGCTAAGCCTGAAGTCCCGGACCGAAGGCTTGCGGCTTTGCGCGACGAACTCACGACGATTCAGCTCGACGCCCGCGCCGCGTCGGAGGCGGCTCTTCCCCAAGTACAAGTGATTCGGGACGAACTCGCGGCGTTGGGGCCACCGCCCGCCGAAGGCGCGCCCCCCGAAGCGCCGACCGTCGCGGCCAAGCGCAAAGCCATCAACGAGCGGCTAGCCTCGGCGGAAGGCGCGATCAAGGAGGCCGAACTCATCATCGCTCGTGCCGGGCGCCTCGCTGGCGACGTCAAGACCTTGCGGCGCATCCGTTTCACGGAGCATGTTTTGAAGCGAGGCGTCTCGCCGCTTTCGCCTTCGGTATGGCGTAAAGCCTGGTCTGAGATGAGTAGTGGACTTGCAATCATGGCGCAGAACCTTCAGCAGTGGCAGTCCAGCAGTACCTTCGCCAAAGACGCGTGGGCCGTCGGCTGGCGTCTGGCTTTAGGCGTAGGCGTCGCGATACTGCTGGCGTTTCCCTTGCGGGGAGTGTTGATCCGACGATTCGGCTATATCGAAATCGAGGCGCAACCGACATACGGTCAGCGTTTTAGAACGGCTTTGTTCACCGGCTTTATTCGGGCTCTGTTACCGTCCGCGGCCGTTTTGGCGGTTTTCCTGAGCCTAGCTTACACCGGATTGTTGACCGAGCCGCTGCTGGCCGTGGTTCGGACCGCTTTGCTCTCTCTGATTTCGCTGTTTTTCGTGGCTGGCTTTTCTCGGGCGGCGCTGGCCCCGTTCGAACCCGAGTGGCGCCTGGTCCAAATCCATGACGAGGGCGCCCGGGCCATCAGCCGCACCGTGAATGGCTTGGCTTTCGTATTCGCTCTCGACCGGGTTTTGACCGAAATCGGGACCCAGTTCAATGCCTCAGTCGAATCGACGCTTTTGCAAAAATTCCTGTTCGGATTGCTGATTGCGGCTTTGCTGTTGAGCCTGCTCCGTCCCAGCATATGGTGTTCGCCAAACAGGCCACCTCTCAGCCCAACCTGGCAGCGCCTTCGGTACGTGTTGAAGTTTCTCGTTTATGTAATTCCGGTATCGGGCTTGCTCGGTTACGTGGCCTTGTCGCGTTTGCTGGCTACACAGCTGGTGTTAACGGCCGGGCTTTATCTGTCCGTGTTCCTGCTGCGCAAGATCAGCCATGAACTGATCGACGACGTCTTGAGCAAGACGTCGCCCTTGGGAGCCAAGCTCCGCAGCGGTCTCGCCCTGAGCGAAGACGGAGCCGAGATGCTCAAGTTTTGGCTGAGCGGAACCGTTGGCCTTTTAATCCTGGCCATGGGCCTGGTCCTTTTGTTGGTACTATGGGGTGCCGGAGGTAAGGATCTCACCGCCTGGTTTCACAGTGTGTTTTTCGGCTTCAAGATCGGCAACATCACCCTATCCCTTGCCGACGTGCTGTTGGCGTTGGCGCTTTTTGCAGGGCTGCTCGCAGCCACCCGGATGATTCAGAAAGCGCTGGACCAGCGCATCTTTCCGCGGACGCGACTGGATGTCGGCATTCGGCATTCGATCCGTTCCGGAACCGGCTACGTCGGATTTACCGTCGCGGCGATGCTGGCGATTTCAACCTTGGGCATAGACCTGTCCAATCTGGCCATCATCGCCGGCGCATTATCCGTCGGCATCGGTTTCGGCTTGCAGAATATCGTCAACAATTTCGTGTCCGGGCTGATTCTTCTCATCGAACGCCCGATCAAGGCCGGCGATTGGGTCGTGGTCGGCGATCACCAGGGTTATGTCAAGAAGATCAGCGTGCGCGCGACCGAAATCACGACCTTGGATCGCGCTTCGGTGTATATCCCTAACTCCACGCTGATTTCGGGCGCGCTGACGAACCGAACCTACGCTGACAAAGCGGTGGGGCGTGTCGTACTCCCGCTCGGTCTGTCTCACGACACGGATGCTAAGCGAGTACGGGACCTTCTGCTGAAGATCGCACTAGATCACCCGGAGGTTCGCCGCATCCCGCCGCCGGTGGTTTTGTTCAAAGGGTTCGCGGAAAGTAACCGAAACTTCGAACTGATCGCGCTGGTCCACGATGCGGGAAAGGTCGATTCGGTGACCAGCGATCTTTGTTTCGAAATCGATGAAATATTCCGCAAGGAGGGAATTCCTATTCCGTTCCCGCCGCGGAATTTGAACCTTAATCTGAACGGCGAGCAGTTGCAGCAAATCCTAAAGCTGCGCGGCGAGAAAACATCGTCCGAGGTTTGAGTTTATGTACCCGGCTCGGAATTACAGGCCGGGTTAAGCCGAGCAGGGTTTCTTCAGTAGGGGGACAGGCCAAGGACTGAGCGTTCAGCGGCCTTGGTGGCAACCGGAAATACGAGGAGAGTATTTCCGGGCTCGATCGTCGGGTCACTCCGACGGATCGCCGGCGGGATCGCCCGAAGCGCGCAGTGCCTCGGTCAAATGAGGCTCGATGAGGCTTGCCATAATTTGATGGAGCTTAGGATTGGCCGTCAGGACGTTGCCGGATTCCATATATTTGTCCTTTCCTTCGAGATCGGTCACGATGCCGCCCGCTTCCTGAATCAGAAGAATCCCTGCTGCCATATCCCACCTTTTCAGTCCGATTTCCCAGAAGCCGTCCAAACGTCCCGCTGCCACGTAAGCAAGGTCCAGGGCCGCAGACCCCGCCCGGCGAATGCCGGCGGTATCCCTCATTAGATCGCGCATCATGCCCAGATAGGCATCGACATGACGCTGATCCTTGAACGGAAAACCAGTGCCCAGCAACGCTCCTTTCAAACCGTTCTGTTTGCTAACCCGTATGCGGCGGTTGTTGAGCGATGCGCCGGCGCCGCGGGCCGCCGTGAAGAGTTCCTGCCGCAGCGGGTCGTAGATCACCCCCTTTTCGATGCGCCCGCGATGAAGCAGTGCAATGGATACGCAGAACTGAGGAAAACCGTGGAGAAAATTCGTGGTACCGTCCAGAGGATCGATGACCCAGACGAAATCGGTCTTGGCCGGGCCTTGTCGGCCGCTTTCTTCCCCGAGAAAAGCATGGGTGGGGTACGCTTTCTGCAGCGTGTGAATGATCTCACGTTCCGCCTGGCGGTCTACTTCGCTGACGAAGTCGTTTCGTCCCTTGGGCGTGATCGTGAGTAGGTTCACCCGGTCCATCGAACGGACGATGATATCGCCCGCCGTCCGAGCCGCGCGAACCGCGATAGTGAGCATGGGGTCCATATTGAAATCGGCTGGTTGAAAAACGGTTTAGAGTATCAAATTTCTGATAGTATTTTACCCTTTTTGGTTATCCCCATCGCTGACGCATGAATCGCTTGTCCCAGGTCAGGATTGTGCTGGTCGGAACCACGCATCCCGGCAACATCGGCGCGACGGCGCGCGCCATGAAAAACATGGGACTGCGCGATCTGGCCCTGGTCTCACCCAAAGTTTTTCCCAGCGGAGAAGCGACCGCCCGGGCGTCGGGCGCAGACGATGTTTTGGCCGGTGCGCGGGTTTGCCGTGACCTGCAGGAAGCCATAGGCGATTGCGCCTTGGTGGTCGGAGCCAGCGCACGGCTACGCACGATTTCCTGGCCTCAGCTCGACCCGCGGGAATGCGCACAACAGCTCTGCGCGAAGAAGGCAAAGACAGCCATTTTGTTCGGACGGGAACATTCCGGTCTCACCAACGAGGAGTTGGAACGGTGCCATTTTTTGCTGCACATCCCCTGCGATCCGACATTCAGCTCGCTGAATGTCGCCGCCGCCGTTCAGATCGTGGCCTACGAGCTTTTTCTCGCCGCTCGGGAACAAACGCCTGCCGACACTACCGGCCCGGCGCTGGCGACGGCCGACGAAATGGAATCCTTTTACGGACACCTGGAGCGCACTTTATACGATCTTCGGTTTCTCCACGAAAGAAAGACGGGGCCTTCGGTCATGCGCAGGCTCAGGCGGATTTTTAACCGTTCCGTCCTGGAAAAAAAGGAAATCCATCTTCTGCGCGGTATATTGACGGCCGTTCAGTTACGGATACGAACTCAGACCTGACCCTTTATGTGGCGACGATTGAAAGAAGAATTCAGCTGCATCTTCGAGCGCGACCCTGCGGCGCAATCCTATTTCGAGATCCTTACGACCTATCCGGGCGTGCACGCCATTCTGGCGCACCGATTCAGCCACCGATTGTGGAACTGGGGATTCAAATGGCCGGCTCGGTTCATTTCGACCTTGGCGCGCTGGTGGACGGGCATTGAAATCCATCCCGGGGCACGGATTGGAAAGCGTTTCTTCATCGATCATGGCATGGGAGTCGTCATCGGCGAAACGGCAGTAATCGGCGATGATTGCACGCTGTACCACGGGGTGACACTGGGGGGGACGTCCTGGAAAAAGGGAAAACGGCATCCGACGCTGGGCAACGGGGTCGTGGTCGGCGCCGGAGCCAAGATACTCGGGCCCATTACGGTGGCCGACGGCGCCCGTATCGGCTCCAATTCGGTAGTCCTGAAGAATGTCCCGGCCGGCGCCACGGTAGTCGGGATTCCCGGCCACGTGGTGAGCGCCGATCGCCAAGCGCATGAAGCGCGCCGGCAGGCCATCGCCAGCAAGCTGCGTTTCGATGCTTACGGTTTGACGCCCGACATGCCCGATCCGGTGGCTCACGCCATCAATCATATGCTCGATCACATACAGGCGCTGGACGAGCAAATCGAAGCGTTAAAGCGAGCGCTGAAACAGCAGGGTATCAGCGTTTCGGAAGCGCCATTGCCCGAACTGGAGCATTGCGAATTGAAAACGGGCGAGGAAAAGTAAGAAGACTGCCGGGTTTCAAGCCGGCAGACACGGCACCGCGGTGACTATGCTTCCAACACTTCGAAAATCTTGTTTGCCCAGCCGACGCTCTCGAGATGAATCCGGCCGACTTGGGGTAGGTCGAGATGCTCGAAATGCACCGCATCCAGCCGCCAGCGTTCGTAGTTGATGGCGCAGTCGAGGGCCTTTCCCGCCGGCCCTGCGCGAGACACCAGCGCTTCTTTCACCTCGTCTGCCAGGGGCAGGCTCGAAACCGCTTCGTCCAAGGGGATCTCGAGCAATTGATCGATGGTGGACATCAGTCCCACCAGGAAGAACTGGTCGCTGTTCGGCAACTTGCAGGAAGCCGCGAGAGATTCGCACATTTTCGCTCGAACCAGGGCGATCTTGATGATTTCTCTCGGGTGATCCGGAAAATTCGCCAGGCTTATCAGAGATGCCCAGCGCTGGATTTCGCGGATACCTAGGTAAGTAATCGCGAGTTTCAAGGAGTCGATCTGTCTCGGCAGGGCATAAAATGCCGAGTTGATGTAGCGGAGCAGCTTGTAGCTGAGTCCCACATCCATGGATATCGTGTACGCGAGTTCGGAGATCGAGATATTCGGACGATTGATCGTTGCCAAAATCTGCAAGACTGCATAGTGGCTGGTTTCCAGCCGTCTTCCCTGCACCATGTTAGGCCGGCTGAAAAAGAATCCTTGAAAATACTGGCAGCCGAGTGCGCGATATTCCAGATATTGCTCCTGTGTTTCCACCTTTTCGGCCAGGAAGAGGATAGGCAGCTTCTTCAGTTGTTCCATCACCGATCCGCTGGCAGCCGGTTCGACCTTTTGGATGTCGAATTTGATGATGTGGGCAATCTCGATCAAGGGCAGCCAACGCTCCTCGAATACGAAGTCGTCCAGCGCAATCCTATAACCCTGGTGTACCAAGTTTTGCAAGGCTTGAATCAAAGTATCGTCAATATGGACATCTTCCAAGACTTCGATGACCACCTTGTCTTTGGGGAGCAGCAAAGGGGTTCCGGAGAGCAGGTTATCCCGCGTTAAATTGATGAAAGCCAGTTGCGCTCCGACGATCCGGTCCAATCCATATTCGAGCAGGCTGTCCACGATGACTTGGTTGCTGGCGGCCGTCGGTCCGAACGCCTCGACGGTATTGCCGTTTACGTCGCGGAATAGCAATTCATAGGCAAAAACGCGCAAATCGCGGTCAAAGATTTGTTGTCGTCCAATGAGAAAATCGTTCCTCACAATAATCGAGCCTTGTATCTCAAGTTTTAAACGATTCGGTATGACCCAGACGGGTTATCTCGCACGATGAGTTTACACCCGATTCATTGGCGGCCTCGTCGTCGGACGAGCGGCGGAATACTAAGAGTTTAGCGAAGACCGCAAAACACACCGGACGGATTGAGCGACTCACCCGGTAGATAGGAAGATTTGCTACGCTTCTTCCTTCGACTCGATTCGACCTATGAGCTGCGGTTGCTTGAAAGCGAACGAAAGAACAGTTCAGCCTTTCGAAAATAGAACAGAGATAGACAAAACGTCATTTAATCAGACGGAAACAGCGATGCCCGATACTATCCCAAACTTTGACACCGACGTTCTTCAACGCAGTTATACCATACCGGTTCTGGTCGATTTCTGGGCGCCCTGGTGTGCGCCCTGCCGTGCTTTGGGGCCGGTTTTGGAACGGCTTGCCCGGAAAAATCCGGAGCGCTTCACGCTGGTCAAGCTCAACACCGAGGAATTGCCGGACGTCAGCGCCCGTTACGGGATTCGAAGCATTCCGAACGTCAAGCTTTTCGTCGATGGGCAAGTGGTCGACGAGTTTACCGGCGCGCTGCCGGAATCTGTGATCGAGGAATGGCTGAACCGCAACCTGCCGAGTCCGCTACGGGACAAGATCAGGCAAGCCGAGGCCGACATGCTGGCCGGTCACGCCGATAAAGCTGCCGCCCTTTTGGACGAAGTGCTCGCTGTCGAGCCCGACAACGCCGAGGCCGCCGTCATGCTGGCTCGCCTGCTGCTCTCGTCGGATCACCAGCGAGCCGCAGCGACGGTGGAGCGGGTGGGCCCCGGTTCGGATGTCTATCCGATGGCCGAAAGTATTCGTACCTTTTCCCGGTTGTTTGGGTATGCCGAGAACCCGGCGACCTTGCCCGACGCTCCCGTTAAGTCCGCCTATCTCTCGGCGATCGAGTGGCTAAAGAATGCCGATTTCGAGCCGGCCCTGTCAGGCTTCATCGATGTGGTACGAAACGCCCGGCATTATGACGACGATGGTGCAAGGAAAGCTTGCCTCGCCGTTTTCGCATTTCTCGGCGACGATCACGAACTGACGCGGGAGTATCGGCGGCGGCTTGCCAGCGCCTTATATGTTTGACGAGCGGACGCTCATTTGTGAATTTTCACCCGGAAATATTCGGGCTTAGCATCATCCGTCAAATCGACGCTTGACGAAAAAGAGCGAACCTCCCCCCGTTCCAGCATATTCAGGTTCGGTGTGCCGTCTTTGTGAAATCCTATTTTGGACAACCCCACCTGAACGCCGACGCGGTCGAAGAAAAGGATATCGACCTCCGGATGGATCAACGACAGGCCTGAATTGTGCATGACGATCTTGTACTCGTAATGCTTATCGGAGTCCTTGCCCGCCACAGTGAAAACAATGTTTTTCACATAGTCGAGTTCGAGGGGAATCACTTTATCGAACTCCAGCCTGGCCAAATTCGGCAGGCGCGAAGCCGTCAATGAGGCGACGTCGGCCCGTAGCTTTTCGACTTCGGGCCTTAGCGTTTCGAGTTCCTGGGCCTGGTTTTTCTCCAAGATCGTCAACTCCAGGTTTTCCTGTTCGCTGAGTGCCAACTGGATAAACAGGATTAGAAGCGCCGCCGCTTCCACCAACGATAAGATGGCCAAGAAAAATATCAGCTTGGTACGGGAAGAACGCCGATATTTGCCTCCCCGCAAATAAGATTCAGCCTTGTCCGTTGTAGGGGCAGAGTCTCTGTTTGGTAGCGGGTACATTCTTTTTCCCTCTTGGCCTGTCAACGGTCTCGGTAAGCTTGTCGAGATCTCGCACATCCGGCGAACACTCGTACGGCCCTAAAACACTCTCTTCCGTCCGGCAAGGCCCGGACAGCGATTCTCATCCCCCCTTTGAAAACTCTTGCTAAAGTTTGTGGATAGGATGTGCCGAACTAGCGTGAAAAAATACCGAGAAAAATTATCCACAACTCCGTCACAGGCGTACACTGTTTTCGACACAGCTTTATATATCACACAAGTGTTTGTTTTAAATACTTAAACTAGTAGGATGAACAAGTCTTTCCTGAGCTTGTAGCTACAAGCGAAATGTTTTCGACTTGTTTACATTTGGTACCGTGGATATTCAAACGTCCGTTCTGCATTTTAGGGCTAAGCTTTACTCGCTGCGAAAAACTAAAGCCCGGGCTCTTGTTCGTTTGAAATCGACCGAACTCCAAATAAAAACGCCACGCATTGTGAGAATCGATTAAGGGGGAGAGATGAGCGCGTTTGGCATTTTTGTATTGTTTCTTTTGGTACTGTCCATCGTCCTGGTCGTACTGAGCGTCAAATTCGTTCCTCAAGGTTCCGAATTTACTGTGCAGCGATTCGGAAAATACACGGCTACGCTGAAGCCCGGCCTCAATGTCATCATGCCGGTCATCGACCAAATCGGCGCACGGATCAACATGATGGAACAAGTCTTGGACGTGCCGTCTCAGGAGGTTATCACCAAGGACAATGCCATGGTCAAAGTGGACGGCGTTGTGTTTTTTCAGGTCGTGGATGCGGCCAAAGCGGCCTACGAAGTAAGCGACCTGCAGCTCGCCATCATGCAGCTCACGATGACCAATATCCGTACCGTGATGGGCTCCATGGATCTTGATGAACTGTTATCCAAGCGGGACGAAATCAACGCCCGCCTGCTCTCGGTGGTCGACGACGCGACTACGCCCTGGGGAGTCAAAGTAACGCGTATCGAGATCAAGGACATCACGCCGCCACAGGACCTGGTCGACGCGATGGCGCGTCAGATGAAGGCGGAACGGGACAAGCGCGCCGCCGTGCTCGAAGCGGAAGGTCTCAAACAAGCGGCCATCCTCCGCGCCGACGGCGAAAAACAAGCCGCGATTTTGGAAGCCGAAGGCCGCAAGGAGGCCGCCTTCCGCGAGGCTGAAGCCCGCGAGCGCCTGGCCCAGGCAGAGGCACGAGCGACTTTGATGGTGTCCGAAGCCATCGGCAAAGGCGATGTTCAGGCCATCAATTACTTCGTTGCCCAAAAGTACGTCGAAGCACTGCAAAACCTCGCGGCCGCGGAAAACAACAAGGTCATCCTCATGCCCCTGGAAGCTTCCAGCGTCATCGGCGCTTTGAGCGGTATCGGCGAAATCACTAAAGAAGCGTTTTCGAAGAAGGTAAGCTAAATGGAGTTCGAGGTCGTTTTCTGGCACTGGTGGGCGTTCGGCGTATTCCTTCTCATCGTCGAACTCCTTGCGCCCGGAATGTTCTTTTTGTGGATGGCCGAATCGGCCTTCGTGGTCGGCGTGGTCAAGCTGATCGCGCCGGCGCTGGGTTGGGAGTATCAGCTGATACTCTTCTCGGTGCTATCGGTCATCAGCATCGGAGTGTTCCGGCTGTTTCTGAAAAAACATCCGATCGAGACCGATCAGCCCTTGTTGAATCAGCGAGCCGCCCAATATGTGGGACGGCTCTTCACGCTCGAGCATCCCATCGTCAACGGTCAAGGGCGGATCCGTGTGGACGATTCCACCTGGAAGGTGCAAGGGGAGGATTGCGAACCGGGTAGCAAGGTTAGAGTCGTGGCTGCGGAAGGCGTGATTCTGAAGGTGGAAAAAGCCGAGTAGTGGCGGGGTCTCAAAGCCGAAACGCTTTCACCCGCTGCTTCAGCCGTTCGATATCGCTCGGATCCGCTTGCTGTCCGTACCGGACCTCAAGGAACAGCGCGGTGATGGCGCCAATGTTTTCTTTGGCCTCGGGACGTTCGGATGCGGCGCGCAAGGCGAAATCCCGGGGTCCTTCGCCCGTTCGTTTGATCACCCCGCGTTTTGCCAATTTCTTGAGAAACCGACTGTATGCCTTTAGGGCGGGATCGATCGTCTCCGGCTTTCGGCGGGGCCTTATGCATAGTCCGACCAGCACGCCGCAGAGAACCGAGAGTGCCGCCAGCCAGGTGATCAAGCCTCGCCAGTCGACGATGCCGAGCGCTTCCCAGAACTGCTTTTGATGCTCCGGATTGTAGCTCAAAACCCATTGATTCCAGGCGTGGTCGATACTAGCCCAGACGAGGCGGACCCGACGGTACCAATCGTGGAAATCGAGAGCGGTATCGGATAGCACTCGTTGGACTGGGCTGAAACCGGCCGCTTGACCGGCCCATTGTCGATCCAGGTCGATACCCTGCTCGATTCGGTGCGGTGCTACCGCGGCAGTCGGATCGATCCGGGTCCAGCCTTGCCCCGGCAACCACGCTTCCGCCCATGCATGTGCATCGGCTTGTCGTACTTCCAGGAACTGGCCTACCGGGTTCCACTGCCCGCCCTGATAACCGGTGACCACCCTGGCCGGAATTCCCGCCGCCCGCATGAGATAAACGAAAGCCGTGGCGTAATGCTCACAGAATCCCTTGCGGGTCTTGAAAAGGAAAGTGTCTATGGGTTTGTCCGGAATCGGCGGCGGGTTGAGCGTGTATACGAAAGGCTCTTCACGAAAATGGTGCAGGGCCTTGTTCACGATGCCTTGCGGATCGGACGACGAACGGCGCCAGCGCTCGACCAGGCGGACAACGCGCGCGGAGGGCTCGTCCGGCAACTGTAGACCCAGGTCGCGTTCGGCGGGGCTTAGTTCGCCCGTTCGGTAGTTCGGATATGACGTGATCGTGAATTGCCGGCGTTCGCCGATCTTTTGTCGCGCCAACAGGAGATATTCGCGCGTTAGAGAGAGTTCGCCCGGAAACGTTTTGGGCAGATCCAGGGCGAACACCCAACGGTTTTGATGCGGCTCCAGAGTTATCGTGTAACGGTAAGCCGTTCCGGCGAATTCCGGCGCTCGAACATCGTGCCGCCCCTCTTCCGGCGGCAGGGTCCAGCGTGTTCCGTCGGTATGCCAGAACACTGGCCCTCGCCAATAGCGCTCGTCGGGCGCTGGGACGGGGCCCTCGAAATCGACGCGAAAAGCGGGCTCCCGCGATAGTACGAGACGACTGATGCTGCCCGGCTCGACGATGTCGCCGAGGCCGGTCTTTGCCGTGTCCGGATCGTCCGGAAGCGCCCATAAAGGTCCCGCGATGCGCGGGAAGAATAAGAACAGAACCAGCATGATCGGCATCGCTTGCGCCACCAACACCGCCGCCATTTTCAACTGGATTTTGAGAGACAGAACGGGGCCGGCGTTCAGTCCGATCAACACTGAAATCAGCAAGCCGACCGCCGCCAGGGTATAGGCTGCCAAAGCGACGCTTTGGGAGAACAGGTACTGGGTCAAAGCCACGAAGAACGCGAGATAGACCACCAGGTAGACATCGCGCCGGGTCCGCATCTCCATCAATTTCAGTCCCAGGCCGACGAGAAAGAGGCTGGACCCGGCCTCGCGCCCGTAAAAACGATGGTAATCGACGTAAACCAGGGCCGCCCCGGTGAGGGTCAGAACAAACAGCAGCAGGCGACCGGGCTGCAAGGCGGGCCGATATCCGGAAGCGAATCGCCAAGCCGCCAGGAGGGAAAAATAAAGGACGATTCCCAGGCCCAAATTGAGGAGATGCGGCGCGGCTACGAAGAAAACGCTGAACAAGAGCAGGTTTTGCTGCGTTCGGTCCGGCTTGAACGATGTCGCGCCAATCTTCATGAGCCGAAAAGAGCCAGCGACTGGAGACATTTCCGGCAGTGCGAAGCGCCGCGATCCACCGCTATGGCGATTCCCGGGAGATCCAGCGAGTAGCGCATCCCCGCCTTTTCGGCATCCAACACCCAACGGCAAAGCCGACCGAGGCGCGCCTCGGCATCTATTCCCTCAGTGGCCGACCAGCTCAAATGCAGCACCTCGGTTTCTCCGCCCGCATAGTGCTTGACCAGCGGATCGTGTCCTTTCGCCAGGCTCTTCCAATGAATATGCTTGAACGGATCGCCGGCGTGATAAGCCCGAAATCCACGGAACTCATCGCAAGCCCTGCCCGGTGAGGCATCGACCGGTTCGCCTTCGGAGCGCGGGAAGGGCAGTCGCTCCCGCGAAGGGCTCGGGTAGACCAGAATCCGGTATTTCAGATTGATCGGCGACCAGGCGTAGAAGATTCCCAATGGAAACAGGGTGCTGACGGTCACGGTATCGAGTTCGAGCCAGCCCCGCTTTTCGGCTTGGACGCGAAGGAGTGCCGAAACGGTATCTCCGGGCGGTACGTCCAGTCGAACCGGAACCGCATCCTTGAGCCTCAGCTCGACCGCATAGCGCGGCCAAGCGTTCGGGTTTGTGAACCGCAGCTCGAAAAGCGCCTGATCGCCGGCGAATACGGGACTGGCGTTGCCTTGGCTCACAATCAGCCCGGAAAGATTTCGGTAGCTATACAGCATCGACGACATGGCCGCCGCAGCCAGCAGGAAGGTGAGGATGAAGGCCAGGTTGTTGCCGTAGTTGATGGCAGCGAGCCATTGAATGAGGAGCAGCAGCGCGAGGCCGAAACCGGAGCGGTTGGGAACGATGAAAATGCGCCGATGGGACAAGGTGACGGGCTCGTCGGTCGCTTTCTCGCCGCGGAAGAAGCGGCGCGGGTTTAGCCGTTCACGGAGCGGGAGCGCAGGCATTTCAAACCGCCGCTACCTGTTCCAGCATCGGTGCCACAATGACGTCGGCGTTCGTAGCGCCGCTTGCTACAGGGCGCAGTCGATGCCCGCAAACCGGACCCAAAACCGCCTGCACGTCCTCGGGCAAGACCGCATCGCGGCCTTCCATGAAAGTCCAGGCACGGGCGGCGTTCAAGAGAGCCAGACCCGCGCGCGGCGACAAGCCGTATTCGTAATGGCCCGATTCGCGGCTGAATCGAATCAGCGCCTGAAGGTAATCCAACAGCGGGTCGGAAACATGAACGGTCTTGACCTCGGCCTGTAAGGTGAGCAACTCATCGGCAGACAGACAAATCGGGATTTTTTCAAGCAGAACGGCACGGTCCTCGCCTTTCAGCAAAGCGCGCTCGGATCGGCTATCCGGATAACCCAGGCTGATTCGCATCAGGAAACGATCCAACTGAGATTCGGGCAAAGGAAACGTTCCGATCTGGCACACGGGATTTTGAGTGGCGATGACGAAAAACGGTTCCGGTAGCGAACGGGTTTCGCCCTCGACCGTGACCCGGTGCTCTTCCATTGCCTCGAGCAGAGCGCTCTGCGCCTTCGGCGTGGAGCGGTTAATCTCGTCCGCGAGAATCATCTGATGAAAGATCGGACCGGGTTGGAAATGAAACGTATGGGTCTTTCCGTCGAAAATCGAGGAGCCGACGATATCGGCCGGCAAGAGATCGCTGGTGAATTGGATGCGCTGATAGTTGAGGCCCAGCAGACTAGCGAGCGTGTGCGCCAAGGTCGTCTTACCGACTCCGGGGACGTCCTCGATCAACAAATGTCCTCGCGCCAGCAAGCAGCAGAGCGCGAGACGGATTTGGCGAGACTTGCCGAGGATGACGGTGTTGGCGGTATGGAAGAGTCGGTTTAGGACGTTGCGCATGTCGAACCTGGGAGGTCGTTTTCGCAATGAAGTATAGCTTTGTCGCAAAACGCGAAGCGGCGGTGGGTTTTCCCTTTTTTAGTTTGAAAACACCTGGTTCGGTTTTTCATCTCCAAATCGGATATCGTGTCGCATCCCGTATGATTCATGGTACCAACACGCCGCGGATACCTGCCGGTACGACGTGTCTTGCAGGAACCGTGAGAGCGCTCTGAGTTCGGAACTGGCGTCCGTGCTGGCGCGGCGCTACGACCTCAGCGAGACGCAAGCGCAAGTGGAAGAGCCGCACCGACTTTTTCGACCGACCGCACACTAAGCTCACGCCGATAAGGAGGCCATCCTGTTGGAACTGCGCAAAACGCTGTTGCTGTCGTTGGATGATTTGGCGGCGGTGCGCGAGTTCATCGAGCGAAGCGTCAGCCGCTTGAGGCTGGATCGCGACCCGCGCCGCCACGGCGTGAGCAACCTCAAAGACCCGCTGCCCATGCCGCCTACGAGGCGGGCTCCGTGCACGTCGATGTGAAGTGCCTGCCGCAGATGCCGGACGAGAGCCAGCGGCGGTGGCTGTTCGTGCAGGTCGAGCGCAGCAAGAGCGCCTGCGCGGCGCGCTCGTTTCCGGCTGCTTTCAGCAACGGCCGCATCGAGGAGGCGTTGCGTTCGCACCGCTTCGTCAGCGGCCAAGACCCGGAGACGACGCTCAAGCGCCGTGCTTGGCTGTAAACCACCATTTGCCGCACTCGGCGCTCAACCGCCGAACGCCGATGCAAGCGATGAAACGGTGTTTCCGGGACAGGCCGGAGTTGTTCTACGTAACGCCTACCGATCAGCCGGGACCATGACTGCTAGCGCTTTGGCAGGTCGCTTAAGTTTTGCGTCGAGGCAAGATTAAGGAAGTGTTTCGGCTTAAACGCAATGCCAATTTTGGCATTCGATGTAGTAAGCTATGCGCGCACTTCAGGGAAGTGCAGGACCGGTCTATCTGCCTGAATTTTCGACTCTCATGTATTTTTCCACCGAATTCGACGTCATCGTGGTCGGTGGCGGACACGCCGGTACGGAAGCGGCGTTGGCGTCCGCCCGGACCGGCTCCAAGACGCTGCTGCTCACCCAGAATATCGAGACTCTCGGCCAAATGAGCTGCAATCCCGCTATCGGGGGGATCGGCAAGGGGCATTTGGTGAAGGAGATCGATGCTATGGGCGGCCTGATGGCCCGCGCGGCGGATCGCGCCGGAATCCAGTTCCGCGTGCTCAACGCCAGCAAAGGTCCGGCGGTGCGAGCGACCCGCGCCCAGGCGGACCGAGTGCTTTATAAACAGGCCGTGCGGCGGGCGTTGGAAACCCAGCCCAACTTGACCTTGTTTCAGCAAGCGGTCTCCGACCTGATCGTGGAAAACTACCGTGCGGCCGGTGTCGTCACGCAGATGGGGCTCAAGTTCAAAGCGCGTGCGGTGGTTCTTACGGTAGGCACTTTTCTGGGCGGCCGGATTCACATCGGCCTCGAAAACTACGAAGGCGGCCGGGCGGGCGATCCGCCCTCCAACGCTTTGGCGGCACGTCTGCGCGAATTGCCGTTTCGGGTCGGTCGGCTCAAGACCGGTACGCCGCCGCGCATCGACGGACGCAGCATCGATTTTTCGGCCATGCTGGAGCAGCCGGGCGATGAGCCGGTTCCAGTGTTTTCGTTTCTCGGCCGGCGGGAGGAGCATCCTCGCCAAGTGTCGTGCTTCATCACCCGAACCAACGAAAGAACCCACGACATCATCCGCTCCGGCCTCGACCGCTCGCCGATGTACGCCGGCGTCATCGAAGGCGTCGGACCCCGCTATTGTCCGTCCATCGAAGACAAGGTGGTACGGTTCGCGGAGAGGGATTCGCACCAGATCTTCGTCGAACCGGAAGGGCTCGACACCCACGAAATTTATCCGAACGGCATTTCGACCAGTTTGCCTTTCGACGTGCAATACGATCTGGTGAGGTCTATCCGCGGTTTCGAAAACGCCCATATCACACGTCCGGGCTATGCCATCGAATACGATTTCTTCGATCCGCGCGATTTGAAGTCCTCGCTCGAAACCAAGCACCTCGAGAATCTGTTCTTCGCCGGACAGATCAACGGCACCACTGGGTACGAAGAAGCCGCCGCGCAAGGCTTGATCGCCGGGCTCAACGCCGCGCGCAAGGCGAAGGATCTGGAGCCCTGGTCGCCCACTCGCGATGAGGCATACATTGGGGTGTTGATCGACGATCTGATCACCCGCGGTACGAGCGAACCCTACCGCATGTTCACCAGCCGGGCGGAGTATCGCTTGCTGCTCCGCGAGGACAACGCCGACCTTAGGCTGACCGGCAAAGGCCGCGAACTGGGCCTAGTGGACGACGAGCGTTGGCGAGCGTTCGAAGCGAAGCAGCACGCGGTCGCGGAGATTCAAACCGGTCTGGCGAAACGTTATGTCAAACCGAACACGGCGGAAGCCGAAGCCGTAAGCCGATTGTTGAGCGCGCCGCTGGTGCGGGAGTCCACCTTGCTCGAACTGCTGCGGCGGCCGGAGATTCGCATCGAGCATCTTAAAGCGATATTCGAACGCCTGGCCGAAGAAGAAAACGAGCAAGTGCTCGATCAGGTCGAAATTCAAGCGAAGTATCAAGGCTATATCGATCGCCAACACGCGGAGATCGAGCGCTCGCGCCGTTACGATCATTGGCGCTTGCCGGAGAATCTCGATTATCAGAACATCGTCGGGCTGTCCAATGAGGTTCGGGAAAAACTCAAGCAGCAGCGTCCGGAAACCGTCGGACAGGCGGCTCGGATTCCGGGGGTTACGCCGGCGGCGATTTCGCTGTTGCTGGTCCACCTTAAAAAGAAGAGCGCTTAAATTTTTAGGAAGCTCTGATTAAGTCCTTCGACAGGCCTGTCCTGAGCCTGCCGAAGGGCCGTGCTTCGCACGTTAGCGTTCGCTCCCGGCGAACGGGTGCACGGGTAAGCGCCGCTTGCGGCTCCCAACGGGGACAGTGCGGCGTGATTGGGTTGGGCGAGGGCCTTTTGGATCCAACAGTCGCGCTGTTCGATTTTCTCAATTTGGAAACTTAATCGGAGCTTCCTTAAGTGGACGAGCTCGGCATACGGCTTTCCGAAGGAATAACCGCGTTAAACATACCGTTCACGCCGGAGCAGCAGGATAAGCTCTTGGCTTTTCTGCGCTTAATCCAGAAATGGAACCGGGTGTACAACTTGACGGCCATACGCGACCTTAGGACCGGGGTGGACTTGCATCTCCTCGACAGCCTTACGGTCTGGCCATATCTCCGTGGCGAACGCATACTCGACGTCGGAACCGGCGCCGGCTTGCCGGGTATTCCCCTGGCGGTCATGAGTGGAGGTCGGCATTTCGTTCTGTTGGACAGCAACGCGAAGAAGACTCGGTTCGTTCGGCAGGCCGTGATCGAATTGGGCCTTCGGAACGTGGAGGTAGTCACGGCAAGGGTGGAAGACTATCGTCCGGAACGCGGCTTCGATACCGTGTTGGCGCGGGCCTACGCGAACCTCGCCGACATATTGGCCGCAACGCGCAGACTGTTGGCGCCTCGCGGTGCGATATTGGCGCAGAAAGGGCAGTTGCCCGAAGACGAAATTCAGGCGCTGAAAGACTGCACGGTTAGGACACATATGTTGAATATCCCGGGTCTGGACGTCGAACGTCATCTGGTCGAAATAGTTATCGGTTGAGGAAACCATGGGCAAAATTATTGCGGTAGCCAACCAAAAAGGGGGGGTGGGAAAAACGACCACCAGCATCAACCTGGCTGCATCTCTGGCGGCGATCAAGCATCGCGTTTTACTGGTGGATCTCGATCCGCAAGGCAATACGACCATGGGCTGCGGCGTCGACAAGAAAAGTCTCAAAAGCTCGTCTTACGACGTCCTCATCCGACAGGCCACGGTGCGTGAAGCGATCACGTCGCTGACCGAGATCGGGTTCGACCTGTTGCCAGGGAACGCCGATCTTACCGCCGCGCAAGTCGAATTGATGAAACAGCCGGGCAAAGAGCGCGCACTTGCCGAGGCGCTCGAGAGCTGTCGCGGCGAGTATCAGTTCATCCTCATCGATTGCCCTCCTTCGCTCAATGTACTGACGCTCAATGCCCTGGTTGCCGCGGACAGCGTGTTGATCCCGATGCAATGCGAGTATTACGCCTTGGAAGGGCTTTCGGATCTCATGGATACGCTGGGGAATATCCGCGACTCGGTCAATCCCGACCTTCGTATCGAGGGTTTGCTTCGAACCATGTACGATCCCCGCAGCCGGTTGGCCAACGATGTGTCAGCTCAATTAATCGCCCATTTCAGCGATAACGTCTTCCGTACCATCATCCCCCGCAATATCCGGTTAGCCGAAGCACCGAGCCACGGTTTGCCGGTCATGAAGTACGATAAATCCTCACGGGGAGCGATCGCCTATCTGGCCTTGGCTGGAGAAATCGTGCGGCGCAATCAAAAATCGCCGAAAATCCCTGCAATTCTCCAATAAATTGAAATCATGACGGCAAAAAGACGAGGACTCGGTCGCGGCCTTGATGTCCTGTTGGGCGGGGCCAAGCTGGAAAACGAAACTGAAAAACTTAGAACGCTCGCCATCGATCAACTCAAGCCGAGTCGCTTTCAGCCACGCAAAGACATCGATCCGGCGCGGCTTCAGGAATTGGCGGATTCGATCGGTGCCCAAGGGGTGGTCCAACCGGTGGTGGTGAGGCCCATGGGCGATGGCCAGTATGAAATCATCGCCGGCGAGAGACGCTGGCGGGCGGCTCAGTTGGCGGGTTTGCGCAATTTGCCCGTCGTCGTGCGCGATGTTACCGATCAGGCCGCCTTGGCCATCGCCCTCATCGAAAATATTCAGCGGGAAGACTTGAATCCTCTGGAAGAAGCCGAAGCCCTGAAGCGCCTGCTCGAAGAGTTTGAAATGACCCACCAACAGGTTGCGGACGCAGTCGGCAAATCTAGGGCCACTGTCACCAACTTACTGCGCCTGAACGAACTTCATCCCGAGGCCAAGCATTTGCTGCTGACCGGTGCCATAGAAATGGGACACGCGCGGGCGATACTCGGATTGGAATTTCAGCTTCAAGCCGAAGTTGCGCGTAAGGTCGCCGGAGCGAAGTTGAGCGTTCGCGCGACCGAGTTGCTCATCCAAAAGTTGCGGGACGGACAAAAATCCAAGAAACCGGAAATCAAGGATCCCGACATTCGCCGCCTAGAGGAGCGGATCGCCACCAGAATCGGAGCTCCGGTGCTGATCAAGCACGGCAAGAGGGGTTCCGGCCAACTCGTCATCCATTATGCCAGCCTGGATCAACTGGAAGGCGTGCTCGACCGCTTGAAATAAACATGCAGCGTTGATCTTCAACGTTTTGATTGTTATCATTCTGAAGCATTTGTTTGAGGGCCCTCGATGAGTGCGAAAAAGTTGTTTTTCGCCGTCAAACGGGTTCTGTTGATGCAGCTTCTTGCGATTGCGGTGATCGGTGGTTTCGCGTTGGCCTTCTTTGGTTGGCCGGCGGCGCGGTCAGCGTTGTTCGGCGGGTTAATTGCTTTTTTGCCGAACCTTTATTTCGCTGCAAAATTCGGATTTTCTGACAAAACAAGAACGGCAAAAGAAATCGTAAGATCTTTTTATATCGGCGAAAGCATAAAAATAATTATAACCGCCGGTTTGTTTATTTTAATTTTCCAACTGCCTAACATTTTATTCCTGCCATTATTTGCCGGTTTCATATCGGTATTAATGGTGTTTTGGTGTGCGCTTTTGATGCGGGATATCGAACGGTAACGAGAAGAAATATGGCCACAGAAGAACATGGCTCCGGCGGGGCAACGGGATACATCGTTCACCACCTGACCCCTTTGTCGACCGGCGAAGGATTCTGGACACTGCATCTGGATACCCTGTTTTTCTCCGTTTTTCTAGGCGGCGTATTCGCCCTCCTGTTCCGCAAGGCGGCTGAAAGAGCGACATCCGACGTACCCGGTCCATTGCAGAATTTCGTCGAGATGCTGGTCGAATTCGTGGATGCCCAGGTCAAGGACAGTTTTCATGGGCGGAGCGCATTGATCGCGCCCTTGGCCTTGAGTATTTTCGTCTGGGTATTTCTGATGAATGCGATGGACCTGATTCCCGTCGACTTGTTGCCGGATATCGCCAAAACCATCGGTCTCGATTATCTCCGCGTCGTTCCCAGCACCGATCTGAACGCCACATTCGCAATGTCGATTTCGGTGTTCTTCCTGATCCTGTTTTACAGCGTCAAAGTGAAAGGACCGATCGGTTTCGGGAAGGAAATGATTCTGACGCCTTTTCATAGTGTCTGGATGATCCCGTTCAATCTGATCCTGAAGCTCGTCGAGGAATTGGCAAAACCGGTATCGCTCGGCCTTCGTCTTTTCGGAAACATGTATGCCGGCGAACTTATTTTCATTCTGATCGCACTGCTGCCCTGGTACGTCCAGCCCTTGCTGAGTTTCCCGTGGGCGGTCTTTCATATTCTGATCATCACCCTGCAAGCTTTCATCTTCATGGTGTTGACCATCGTATACCTGAGTTTGGCCCACGAAGAGCATTAAATCTTTCAATCAACCCTAACATTCGAAAATTCGGAGGAACAATGGAAATCGCATCTGTATCTGGCATGACCGCAATCGCCGTGGGCATCATCCTGGGCCTGGGCGCCATGGGAACCGCTATCGGTTTCGGTTTGTTGGGCGGTAAATTCCTGGAAGGCGCGGCGCGCCAGCCGGAAATGGTTCCGATGCTGCAGGTGAAAATGTTCATCGTGGCCGGTCTGCTCGACGCCGTGACCATGATCGGCGTGGGTCTCGCTCTGTTCTTCACCTTCGCCAATCCGTTCCTGTCCGCACTCAAGGGCTGAAGAAGCCGCGGTTGCGACGCTTTAACGGCAAATAACCCAAGAGGAAAGCGCTGTGAGTATTAACGCCACTCTGATCGGCCAGATGATCACATTTGCGCTTCTGGTGTGGTTCACCATGAAGTACGTGTGGCCGCCTTTGATGCAAGCCCTGGAGGAGCGCAAGAAGAAAATTGCCGACGGTCTCGCTTCGGCTGAAAAAGGCAAGCATGAGATGGAGTTGGCTGAGAAACGCGCAACCGCTTTGTTGCGGGAAGCCAAGGATCAGGCGGCGGAGATCGTGAGCCTCGCGCAAAAGCGGGCCAACGAAGTGGTCGAGGAATCCAAGCAAACGGCGAAGGAAGAAGGCGAACGAATCGTCGCCGCCGCCAGAGCCGAGATCGAACGCGAGTTGCAGCAGGCGAAAGAAGGTTTGCGCCAACAAGTCGCGGTGCTTGCCGTTTCCGCAGCCGAGCAAATTCTGCAGAAGGAAGTGGATCAGAAAAAGCATCGGGAAATCATCGACAACCTCGGTAAGCAGTTGGGTCAGGCATAATGGGCGAGTTAACGACGTTGGCGAGGCCTTATGCCGTTGCGGCTTACAAGAGGGCCAAAGAAACCGGAACGGCTGATAAATGGAGCGACGCGCTCGCTTTCGTCACGATGCTCATGGATGACGAGCAGCTAGCCAAAGCCGCGGCCAATCCCAAAGCGAACCGCGAGCAATTTACGGAAGCTTTTCTCGATCTCTGCAAAGATCACCTGGATACCGAAGCGCAAAATTTCGTTCGGCTGCTAATCCGGAATCGCCGGCTTGGTCTGGTTAAGTACATCGCCGAACTTTTCAATCAATACAAGGCTGACGACGAGGGCTATATCGAGGTCGACGTCCGTACGGCCTTTCCCTTGAAAGATGCAGAACAAGGCCGGCTATCTTCGGTGCTGGAGCGTGTACTACAGAGGAAGGCCCGCTTGCGCGTCGAGGTCGATCCATCGTTGATCGGCGGTGTCTACATCAAGGCGGGTGACCGGGTAATAGACGCATCCATCCGCGGCCAGGTTGAACGACTAGCCAAGAGACTCTGGACTTAAAGCGAGAAGAATCATGCAGCTGAACCCATCCGAAATTAGTGAACTCATCAAGAAGCGAATCGAGCAGTTCGATATCGGTGCCGAGGCCCGCACCGAGGGCACGATCGTCAGCGTAACCGACGGTATTGTCCGCATCCACGGCCTCACCGAAGTGATGCAGGGCGAAATGATCGAATTCAAGGAAAATACCTTCGGCATGGCCTTGAACCTGGAGCGCGATTCGGTCGGCGCGGTAGTGCTGGGCGCTTACGAACATTTGGCCGAAGGCGATACCGCGAAATGCACGGGGCGCATCCTCGACGTTCCGGTCGGCGAGGCCTTGCTCGGGCGCGTCGTCGATGCCTTGGGACGGCCGATCGACGGCAAAGGCCCCATTGAGACCCAAGAACGTTCCGCTATCGAAAAGATCGCACCGGGTGTTATCGCTAGACAGTCGGTCAGCCAACCGCTGCAAACCGGCCTCAAGGCCATCGACTCCATGATTCCGATTGGCCGCGGCCAGCGCGAGTTGATCATCGGCGACCGCCAGACCGGGAAATCCGCCATCGCCGTCGATACCATCATCAATCAGAAAGGGACCGGCGTTAAATGTATTTATGTCGCGATCGGCCAAAAGCAGTCTTCGATCGCCAACGTAGTACGCAAGCTGGAAGAGCACGGTGCGATGGCCCACACCATCGTCGTTGCCGCTTCTGCGTCCGAATCCGCCGCGCTGCAATTCATCGCGCCTTATGCCGGATGCGCCATGGGCGAGTTCTTCCGGGATCGCGGCGAGGATGCATTGATCGTCTATGACGACTTGACCAAGCAGGCTTGGGCATACCGCCAGATTTCCCTGTTGCTCCGCCGTCCACCGGGACGCGAAGCTTATCCGGGTGACGTGTTCTACCTGCACTCGCGTCTTTTGGAACGCGCCTCTCGAATCAATGCGGCCGAAGTCGAGAAATTGACCGGCGGCAAGGTTAAAGGCAAAACCGGGTCGTTGACCGCGTTACCGATCATCGAGACACAGGCGGGCGACGTATCGGCTTTCGTACCCACCAACGTGATCTCGATCACGGACGGCCAGATTTATCTTGAGACCAATCTGTTCAACGCGGGTGTCCGCCCGGCGGTAAATGCGGGTCTCTCGGTGTCACGCGTCGGTGGCGCCGCTCAGACCAAGATCATCAAGAAGTTGGGCGGCGGTGTTCGTCTCGATTTGGCCCAGTTTCGTGAGTTGGCCGCATTCGCGCAGTTCGCCTCGGATCTGGACGAGGCTACGCGGAAACAGATCGAACGTGGTCAGCGCGTTACCGAAATCATGAAGCAAGGCCAGTATTCCCCGTTTAGCGTGGCGCAGATGGCCGTATCCCTGTTTGCCGCCAACGAAGGCTTCTTGGACGATCTTCAAGTCAATCAAGTGAAGGATTTCGAAGACGGTCTGCAAAATTACATGAAGTCCGAACATGCCGATCTGATGGACAAGATCAACGCGACCGGCGATTACAACGACGAGATTCATGCGGCATTGCATGCCGCGGTGACGAAGTACAAAGAAACCCACACTTGGTAGGGATCGATCGATGGCCGTCGGAAAAGAAATCCGTCTGAAGATCACGAGTATCAAGAATACTCAGAAGATCACACGGGCCATGGAAATGGTGGCAGCCAGCAAAATGCGCAAGACGCAGGACAGAATGCAGGCAACCCGTCCGTACTCTCGAAAAATCGCCCAAATCATCAAGCATTTGGCTCTTGCCAATCCGGAATACAAACATCCGTTCACCGTCGAACGGCCGGCAAGTCGGATCGGGGTCATTCTGATTTCGTCCGATCGCGGACTGTGCGGCGGCTTGAATGCCAACTTGTTCAGATTGGCCTTGCGACAAATGCGCGGATGGAACGCGGAAGACAAGGCCGTCATACTCAGTACGATAGGCCAGAAGGGGACCGCGTTTTTCAGCTCTATCGGCGCCAATGTGGTTTCCCAGGCGACCAAGCTCGGCGACCGCCCCCATTTGCAGGATATCATCGGCGTCATAAAGACGATGATCGACGAATATTCGAACGGGAAGATCGACGAGTTGTATGTGCTCTACAACGAGTTTGTCAACACGATGACGCAAAAGCCTCGACTCGTCCAGCTGCTTCCTATTCGGCCGGAGGAAATCGGCGAGGAGCGAAAGGGACACTGGGATTACATCTACGAGCCTGACGCCAAGGAAGTGCTCGATCAGTTGTTGATCCGTTACGTGGAATCGATCGTCTTCCAAGGCTTGGTGGAGAACAACGCCTGCGAGCAGGCGGCGCGCATGGTCGCCATGAAAAGCGCATCCGATAATGCCGGAAAACTCATCAAAGAGTTGCAGCTGATCTACAACAAAGCGAGGCAGGCGGCCATCACCCAGGAAATCGCGGAAATCGTCGGCGGCGCGGCTGCGGTGTAAGCGAATCCCTACAGAATAAATGCAAGAGTTTTTACGAGGACAGTCATGAGTTCGGGCAAAATCGTACAGATTATCGGCGCCGTGGTTGACGTGGAGTTCCCGCGGGAAGCCCTTCCCAAAGTATACGATGCACTGAAAGTCGAGGAGAAAGACTTGGTGCTCGAAGTTCAGCAGCAACTCGGCGACGGTGTTGTCAGGACCATCGCCATGGGTAGTACCGACGGCTTGATGCGGGGTTTGGCGGTGACGAATACCGGAGCCCCGATTTCGGTTCCTGTCGGGAAGGAAACCTTGGGCCGCATCATGAATGTCTTGGGCGAACCGATCGACGAAAAAGGCCCTATCGGCGAAAAAGAGCGCTGGGCCATCCATCGCAAAGCCCCGAGCTTTCAGGATCAGGCGGCGGCCAACGAGTTGCTGGAAACCGGCATCAAGGTGATCGACCTGGTCTGCCCCTTTGCCAAGGGCGGTAAAGTCGGCCTTTTCGGCGGCGCCGGCGTCGGCAAGACCGTGAACATGATGGAGTTGATCCGCAATATCGCGATCGAGCATAGCGGCTATTCGGTGTTCGCCGGCGTCGGCGAGCGGACCCGCGAGGGGAACGACTTTTATCATGAAATGAGCGAAAGCAACGTGCTCGACAAGGTGTCGCTCGTATACGGCCAGATGAACGAACCGCCGGGCAACCGTTTGCGCGTGGCGCTGACCGGCCTCACCATGGCGGAATACTTCCGAGACGAAGGCCGCGACGTGCTGCTGTTCATCGACAACATTTACCGCTACACGCTGGCGGGTACCGAAGTATCCGCTTTGCTCGGCCGTATGCCTTCCGCGGTGGGATACCAGCCCAACCTGGCGGAGGAAATGGGCGTACTGCAGGAGCGGATCACATCGACCAAGATCGGCTCCATCACGTCCATTCAGGCCGTGTACGTGCCCGCCGACGACTTGACCGACCCGTCTCCGGCAACGACGTTCGCCCACTTGGACGCGACCGTGGTTCTGTCCCGTCAGATCGCCGAGCTGGGTATCTATCCGGCCGTAGATCCGCTCGATTCGACCAGTCGCCAATTGGATCCACTCGTCGTCGGCCAGGAGCATTATCAGGTGGCGCGCAAAGTGCAGAGTACCTTGCAACGTTACAAAGAGCTCCGCGACATTATCGCGATCCTCGGCATGGACGAGCTCTCGGAGGAGGATAAGCTGATCGTGTCCCGTGCGCGCAAAGTGCAGCGGTTCTTGTCGCAGCCGTTCTTCGTCGCCGAAGTGTTCACCGGTTCTCCGGGCAAGTACGTACCCCTGAAAGATACGATTGCAGGATTCAAAGGCATCGTCGAAGGGGAATACGACGATATCCCCGAGCAAGCGTTCTACATGGTCGGCAGCATCGAGGAAGCCTTGGAGAAAGCCAAGCGGGTCGCCGCATAATTCAAAGAGAAAAGCACTATGGCTATGACGATCCACGTAGACATCGTGAGCGCGGAGGCGGAGATTTACTCCGGGCTCGCGGAACTGGTCGTGGCTCCGGCCGAAATGGGCGAAGTGGGTATTGCCGCACGGCACGCGCCGTTCCTCACCCGGCTGAAGCCGGGTGAAGTGCGGGTAAAGGTCAACGATCAGGAAGTCCATCCGTTCTTTATTTCGGGCGGCATGCTCGAGGTTCAACCGCACGTTGTGACCATCTTGGCCGATACCGCTGTTCGCGCCAAGGACATTGACGAGGCGGCGGCGTTGGAAGCCAAGCGGCGCGCGGAAGAGATGCTGTCGGACAAGTCCGGCAAGATCGATTACGCCCTGGCGCAGGCGCAGCTCGCCGAGGCCGTCATGCAGCTCCGAACCTTGGAGAAGTATCGGAAAGGCCGGGCCTGAGCTTCGAAGAGTTTTCTGGACCCAGCAAAGTACGGGGCGTGCCGCCCCGGTATTTTGCTGGGTTTTTCCGTTTTTCACGTTAATATAAATACGTGGGTCCGGCCGGTTTGCCGGAAGGACTACGAGAGTCTCTATTTTCCGCTTCTTCAACAAGGAAAAACGGAAGATGTCGTTGGAAATCGTCATCCTGGCTGCCGGCCAGGGAACGCGTATGCGTTCCTCCCTTCCCAAAATCCTGCACAAGATCGGCGACCGGACCCTGCTCGAGCATGTCCACGCCTTGGCTTTCAGGCTGCGCCCGGACAAAATCACCGTGATTTACGGACACGGGGGCGAAAAGGTTCTTAAAACCCTCGAGCATCTCAACGTTACCTGGGTCGAGCAGAAGGAACAACTCGGCACCGGCCACGCGGTCATGCAGGTCGCGGACGACATCGATGACGAACGCACCGTTCTGATTCTTTATGGCGATGTACCCTTGCTCGGAGACGACACCGTCGGGAAGCTGATTCCGCTGGCGCAAGCGGATCAGATGGGCTTGCTGACCGTCGATCTCGCCGATCCTTACGGCTATGGCCGCATCATCCGGGACGGCAGCGGGCGCGTCATCAGGATCGTGGAGGAAAAAGACGCTACGCCGGACGAGCGTAAGATTCAGGAAGTCAATACCGGCATACTCGCCGTCAAAGGGAGACACCTCAAGACCTGGCTGGGCCGCTTGGAGAACAACAACGCCCAGCGCGAATACTACCTCACCGACGTGATCGCCATGGCGGTTGCCGACGACGTTCGGGTGGAAACCGTGCAACCGCACGATCCGGACGAAGTGTTGGGGGTCAACAACCCAGAGCAGCTGGCTCATCTGGAACGCGTGTTCCAGCGAAGACTCGGACGAGACCTCATGCGCAGGGGCGTCACCCTGCGCGATCCTTCGCGCTTCGATCTGAGAGGGCGAATCGAGTCGGTCGGACAAGACGTGGAGATCGACATCAACGTCATTCTGGAAGGTCGGGTGAGAATCGGCGATAACGTGCGTATCGGCGCCAATTCCGTGATCAAGAACAGCGAGATCGGTAACGGCGTCGAGATCCTTCCGAATTGTGTCATTGAAGACGCCGTCATCGGTGAGGGTTCCCGTATCGGCCCGTTCGCGCGCATCCGTCCGGAAACGCGGATTGAAAGCCGCGTCCATGTCGGCAATTTCGTGGAAATCAAGAAGTCGGTGATCGCCGATGGTTCCAAGGTCAACCATCTCAGCTACATCGGCGACACTATCATCGGCCGTGACGTCAATGTCGGTGCCGGTACGATCACCTGTAACTACGACGGCGCGAATAAGCATCAAACGATCATAGAGGACGGCGCGTTCATCGGTTCCGACACCCAGTTGGTCGCGCCGGTGCGGGTAGGCCGGAACGCAACCATAGGTGCCGGGGCAACGATTACCCGGGATGCGCCCGAGAATGCATTGACCCTCAGCCGAGCGAAGCAAGTAACCGTCGAGGGTTGGCAGCGACCCGCCAAAAAAAGGAGTTGAGATTATGTGTGGTATTGTTGGTGCCATCGCGCACAGAGTCGTCACCCCCGTTCTGTTGGAAGGACTCCGCCGCTTGGAATATCGCGGTTACGATTCGGCGGGACTCGCGGTATTGGACGATTCCGCCCAGCTCCAGCGGGTACGCCGAAAAGGGAAGATCAAAGAGCTGGAAAACGCCCTGGAAACGTCGCTGGTCGACGGTAAGGTCGGCATCGCCCACACTCGTTGGGCCACCCATGGCATCCCTTCCGAGCGTAACGCCCACCCTCATATCTGCCGCGAATCGGTGGCCGTGGTTCACAACGGCATCATCGAGAATCACGAAGAGCTCAAGCGGGAGCTACGGCAAAAGGGATACGATTTCGATTCCGATACGGATACGGAAGTGATCGTTCACCGGATCCACGGGTTTTTGGAAGAAGGTCTGAACCTTCTCGAGGCCGTCAAAGAAACCTGCAAACTGTTGGAAGGTGCCTATGCCATCGGCGTGATCAGCGTGAACGAACCGAAACGGCTGATCGCGGCGCGCCACGGCAGCCCCTTGGTGATCGGTCTCGGCGAAAGCGAAAACTTCATCGCCTCCGATGTGTTCGCGCTGGTCGGCGAAACCCAGCGCTTTATTTTCCTTGAAGACGGCGACATCGCCGACTTATCCACGGACGCGGTCGATATCTACGACAGATACGGAAATCCGGTGCAAAGACCGGTGCATGAAACCAAATTGGCGGCGGATGCGGTGGAACGCGGCGAATATCGCCACTATATGCAGAAGGAAATTCACGAGCAGCCGGTGGCCATTCAAAAAACTTTGGATGGCCGGATTCGGGGCGGAAAAGTGTTGGATGCAGCTTTCGGGCCGTATGCCGAAAAGGCGTTCGACCACATCAAATCGGTGCAAATCGTCGCCTGCGGTACCAGTTACCACGCCGGCATGGTCGCGCGCTACTGGATGGAGTCGATCGCGGGACTCCCCTGCAGCGTGGAAGTGGCCAGCGAATTCCGTTACCGTAAGCATGTGGTTCCCCCGGGAGCCCTATTCGTCAGTATTTCACAATCCGGTGAGACGGCCGATACCTTGGCGGCGTTGAAGGAAGCCAAGAAATTGGGGTATGCGCATACTCTCGCGATCTGCAACGTGCCGGAAAGTTCGATCGTCCGGGAGTCCGAATCGACTCTGATGACCCGGGCCGGCCCCGAGGTCGGCGTCGCGTCGACCAAAGCCTTCACCACGCAGTTGACGGCGCTGCTCCTTTTAGTCGTCGCCTTGGGCAAGCGGAACGGGCTCCCGCCAGAGCAGGAAGCGCGGATCGTCAAGGAACTTGAACATTTGCCGGCGCAGATCGAGCGCGTATTGCTTCTCGAAAACGAAATCCAGCAATGGGCGGAGCGCTTCGGGGAAAAGCGGCATGCGCTCTATTTGGGCCGGGGCGCCCACTATCCGGTTGCAATGGAGGGCGCGCTGAAACTGAAGGAAATCTCTTATATCCATGCCGAAGCGTATCCATCCGGCGAACTTAAACACGGCCCGCTCGCGCTCATCGACGCCGAAATGCCGGTGGTGGCAGTCGCTCCGAACAACGAGCTTTTGGAAAAACTCAAATCCAATCTTCAGGAGGTGCAGGCCCGCGGCGGCGAGCTCTATGTCTTCGCCGACGTGCGTGTGCCCATGGACAGCGCACCGGGCGTCAATCTATTGCGCGTCGCCGAGACCGACGAAGTCGTCGCGCCTATCGTGTACACGGTGCCCTTGCAGATGCTCGCCTATCATGTCGCCTTGATCAAAGGCACCGACGTGGATCAACCGCGTAATTTGGCCAAATCGGTCACGGTGGAGTGAAACTCTCGACTGCGGAGTCGAACCAGTGCGTCAAATCGTCGATCTTGATACGGAGGCCGGGTTGCTCGCCTATTGACCAAGACCGGCCCCGGCTTGGTCAAAGCTTCGGTTGGATCGGGTCGCGATGCCCGTTCAACCGACAGCGGGGCATTCTACCTGTGCGCCAGATACTGCTGTGGGCGCCGCGGGAAAGGTTACCTCCGAAGCCCATTTCGCTTTCTAGAGCCAAGAAACCTCGCCGGACGGAGCGGTGGCCGGCTGGTGAGACAACCTCACCGGAACTTGCGAAGGCGACGACTAAAGAGTTTCCATCTGTCTGCGGCAAGTCGATGCTCATCGTTAGCGCCTCGTATCGGCCGTGACCATAATAGAAATCACCTATGAAAGACTTTCGTTATTCGTTCCTGGTCACGTTCATTTGCCTGCTCGGCGCCTTTTTCTGGGGTATGCGCCTGCCCGGCGCCGATCCTTGGGGAGCGGGCTTATCGGCGGTTTTGCTGGCCCTGATTCTGGGCGTCATGGAAGTCAGTCTGTCGTTCGACAATGCGGTGGTCAACGCTTCCGTGCTGAAAGACATGGATGCCAAATGGCAGCGGATTTTTCTGACGGTCGGCATCTTGATCGCGGTATTCGGCATGCGCCTGCTTTTTCCGATCACGATCGTTTCCGTGGCGAGCGGCCAGGGAATGGACGACGTCGCGCTTATGGCGCTGAACCATCCGGAAGAATACGCCAAGCATCTGCAAGCCAGTCATGCCGGCATAGCCGCCTTCGGCGGTATGTTTCTGCTGCTGGTATTTTTTTCCTACATGATGGACGAGGCCAAGGACGTACATTGGATCGCCGTCGTCGAGAAAAAGCTGGCCTCCTTCGGCAAGCTCGACTCGGTGGAAGTCATGTGCGCGTTGATCGTCCTATTTTTGTTGCAGCGCTATCTGCCGATCGATGACGGCGTGCGCTTGACCGTGTTGGGCGCGGGCGTGGCCGGCGTGATTCTCTATGTCGCGGTCAGCAGCCTGGACAGCCTTTTCGAAAGCGAAGAGGAAGGCGAAGCCATCGTCAACACGGCGAAGCGCGCCGGTATCGCAGGATTTCTGTACCTCGAGGTTCTGGACGCTTCCTTTTCCTTCGATGGCGTTATCGGCGCCTTCGCGATCACCCGCGATGTGGTCGTCATCATGTTGGGTCTGGCCATAGGCGCCATGTTCGTGCGTTCTCTGACGGTATTTCTCGTCAACAAGGGAACGCTCGACGAGTACGTGTTCCTGGAGCATGGCGCCCATTGGGCGATCGGCGCTTTGGCCGCGATCATGCTCGGCAGCATCTATTACCACGTTTCCGAAGTCGTTACCGGCCTGATCGGCGTCACCTTCATCGTTTTGGCACTTGTCTCGTCCGTGCGATATCGAGGGGCTCGCACCAAAGAGAAGGCGGAAATCGCCGGAAACTCCTCGATTTCGGATGCCAAGGATTGAACCTAGAAACGGCGGTTGACCGCTTCGATGCACCGGAAAAGTAGAATGCGGTGAGCGAAGCGAACCGCCCTTCGACCAGGCTCAGGACACGCCCTTCGACCGGGCTCAGGACAGGTTTGTCCCAGTGGGAGAGGGCTTATTCAGAGCTTCTTTTATAACGAGAGCCCCACCCGGCGGCGGGCGTCGAGGCAATTGCCGCTGCCGCGGACGAACTCACGGCAGGTTCTCGGACGGTCCTGATAAATGACGCAGGCGTAAGCCTCGCCCGAAGTACGCCCGCCCGACAACGCGGCACAGCGTGAGCCATCCCGCCGCAGCTTGCCGCGCGTACCGTCCAGCACGACGAGGCTCGGATGGCGCTCGACCACCCGTTCACGCCCGGAAAGCTCGACCGTGTCGTAAGCCTCGCGGCAGCATGCGCCGCAGCTGAGACAGTCGAGTTCTTCGGCCGGCTCGAAGCGGGTACATGCCGGCGCATCGCCGGACAGCGGGACATCCGGCGCGTGCCGGCAGCGCAGCCGTCGGCGCCGGATGAACGACCAGGCGCAATCGACGCAGCCGCGACCCTGATGGTAAGGCGCGACGGGGGCGTGACCAGCCCGATGCCAGGCGGGTGGTTCGGAGACCGTTTCCCACAGCGAAGGCATGGCATCGTTCCCGATTCGGCCGTTATCGGCGCCGGTGGCCGGGCCGGAATCCCGGCTGTGCCTTACGCGCGGAACGAGCGCGGCAATCGCGGCACTGGCGGCGAGCGCTTCTTGCAGATGCGGCGCCCACCGTCGCTGCGAAGCGCGCCAGGCAGCCAAGCGCGCGGCCACGCTGCTTCGCTCGCGGCGGCCGCCTTGTTCGGACGGGGCGGCGAACGGATCGGCAGGCAGAGCATTCCAAAATGTCACCCGGAAATCGGTGGTCGGCGCGAAAAAATCCCTAAGGCCCACGCTGTCGGCCAGATAGGCTTGCAGCCGCAAACACGCGTGCTCGCGCCACGGGTTCCGTCCGAAACCGTGACCCAAGCCCCAGTCGACCTGTCGCTCGCCTTCCTCGCCTTCGACCAGGGCATGACAGAGTTCGTGCAGGATCATTTGGGCGAGCGAGTCGTCGGGGTCGAGGAGATCGTCGGTGCCGATGTAGATGGTGCCGCGACCGTTGGTCGAGGCATAGGCGTGCGGGGTGCGTTCGATGCGAAAGCCAACGCGTTCGGCGCAGGTGATCCACACCAGAGCGAGCGGATCGTGATAGCGATGAGTAGGACGGCGGAGGAACTCGGTCATTCATCTTGAATGCTGGTTGATCGGGTTGCCGATGTTACCAGGCGGAAACCTTTCCGTCTTCAAGTTCGAGGTGGGACCGCTTTATCCGCCAACGCGCCGTAAATCCATCCCATCCCGAGAGCGGCCAAGATCAACCAAATGGTAACGATGATGGCGGCCGCCGCGTAGCTCACCGGTTTATTGCCCGGCATGGATGCCGCGGCAGCGGCCCTGCATTCGGCGAGAACGGGAGGAGGAATCAGGCGAATTACCAGGGCCAGTCCCAAGGGCATCAAGACGAGTTCGTCGAGATAGCCCAGAACGGGGATGAAATCCGGAATGAGATCGATGGGGCTGAACGCATAAGCCACGATCGCAGCCCCGAGGAATTTCGCATACCAGGGCGTTCTCGGGTGGCGTATCGCCAAATAGAGCGCGAGAGTCTCGGCTCGGAGCCGGCGCGCGCGTTGTTTGAGCTCGACCAGGATCGACATTTGCAATAAGAGCCCATCCCAATAGCCTTACGGAAACTCTGAACAAGTGGATTCCGTTCATGCCCCTTCGACAGGCTTGTATGGTTTTAACGGCTTTTCCTGCACACTGTGGGAAGAGCTGGGGTGGAGAGACCTCGACTGGCATCTGCCATCTTGAGTGGACA
>DYIL01000033.1 GCA_020723665.1 Methyloversatilis universalis | reverse complement strand
TTGGGCTCGGCTTACGTTTTCAACCCCTTACGTGGCTGAAAACGACGGGGCATCCATGCCCCGCACGAGCACCTCGAAGTTTTTCGAGGCACTCTTTATTTGGTCGCCCTTTTGAAAAACCCCACATTCTCTTTATCGGCTTTTGCGTAGTTACTGACGCAGAAGCCGACCGAAAAAACGATGGAAGCCACAAGCAGCCCAGTTAACAATAGCTCAACCCAAGTCATCGCAATCATCTGAACCTCCCTTCGGACGTTAACCGACTTATGATCGCTTACGGCCCCATCATATATGACCACTTATCGTTTACAATCACCAATACAAGATAAATATTGATTCCTTTTTGGAAACTATAATGACAATAAACGCAAGGGGACGATTGCTTTGATGACTCCACTCTTCGGAGGGCGTCTAGAAAGTAGGCTGGGATGACGAAGGAATCGCAGCAACCGGCTGAAAATGCTGGGTTTCGTCCTTCAACCCAGCCTACGTTTTCGGCTTTTTACGACACCCTGCTTCGGGATGAGGGATGCCCCGGCGAAGACGGTGAAAAGGCTGGAGACGGTTTGGCGCGGCGTGCAAGAAATCTGAGAAATGGGTATTCGGCGCCTCCCTGCGCCATGGCGGATTGGAACCGACAGAGTCCGTTCGACGAAAGCCGATCTAATGATCGGTCTGAGACCCCGTGGAACCGGTTTGCTCTTCTCCCGGTTCTACTGTGCTCCTGCCGAGGCCGGAATAAACCGGACACCAGCGGAGATAGGCGGATGCCAATAAAATACCGCCCAGGATCAACAGCGGAATGTTGGCCAGGACTACCGAAAGCAGCGCTAGTGCGGCGCCGACGCCGTAGCGGACTTTCTGGTCCTTGAGCCCGACATTGAGCTCGCGTTTGGTCATTTTTTTTATGTCGAAACTCATCACTAACCTCCTCTCTCAAAAAGAGATTGCGATTGTGCAAGCTTCATATCGTTCACGCAAGCCGATTAAAATAGCATCATGGACATAACCCCCATCATCGGTCCCCTGAATCCCGCTCAGCGGGCGGCGGTCACTTCACCCACCCCTGCCCTTCTGGTATTGGCCGGCGCCGGGAGCGGCAAGACCCGCGTACTCGTACACCGCATCGCCTGGCTCATGCAGATGGAGGGTATTTCGCCGCACGGCATCCTGGCGGTCACCTTCACCAACAAAGCCGCGAGCGAAATGCGCGGCCGTATCGAAAGTCTACTGAACAACTCAGCTCAAAGCTTATGGGTCGGCACCTTTCACGGACTCGCGCACCGCCTGTTGCGCCGTCACGCCAAGGAAGCGGGGCTGCCCGATGCTTTCCAGATCCTCGATTCCGACGATCAGCATCGGCTCATTCGCCGGGTGTTGAAAAGCCTGGATCTGGACGAATCCCGTTGGCCGCCGCGCCAGGTGCAATGGTTCATCAACGCACATAAAGAGGAAGGTCGTAGGGCTCGCCATCTGCCGGAGTCGCATGATCCGTTCCAGAAACAGATGCAGCGCATCTATCTGGCTTACGAGGAAATCTGCGAGCGTTCGGGATTAGTGGATTTTGCCGAATTGCTGCTGCGCGCCCACGAATTTCTGCGCGACACGCCGGACGTGCTGGATCATTATCAGCGCCGTTTTCATCATGTGCTGGTCGACGAATTCCAGGATACCAACCGTATTCAATACGCCTGGCTGCGGCTCTTGACGCGGGAACGCGAGAATCTCTTCGTCGTCGGCGACGACGACCAGTCCATCTACAGCTGGCGCGGGGCGAAAGTGGAAAATCTCCACCGTTTTCAGCAAGACTATCCGAGTCACCGGCTTATCCGGCTGGAACAGAATTACCGTTCAACCAGCAACATCTTGAATGCCGCGAATGCCCTCATCGCGAACAACGAGGGCAGACTCGGAAAGACCTTATGGACCGATGGCGGCATCGGGGAGCCGATCTCGGTCTACGCTGCCTTCAACGAACAGGAAGAGGCTTATTTCGTCGCCGAACGGGTCAAGCAGTGGGCTCAGGAAGGCAATGCCCGGCGCGACGCGGCCATCCTCTACCGCTCCAACGCGCAATCCCGCCAGTTCGAAGAGAAATTCCTGGCGATGGGGATACCGTACCGAGTTTACGGCGGGCTTCGCTTCTTCGAACGTGCGGAAATCAAAGACGCGCTCGCCTATCTCCGCCTGATCGCCAATCGCCATGACGATCCCGCCTTCGAGCGCGTCGTCAATACGCCCGTGCGCGGGATCGGTGCCAAAACGCTCGACTTAGTCCGCGATGTGGCCCGCGCGGAGCACTGCTCTCTCTGGCAGGCGGCGGAAGCGCTGTGCCGAGATGCGGCGCTGCCTACCCGCGCCCGGACGCCTTTGGCCGGCTTTTTGCGGCTGATCGAGACCATGGATCGAGATACGTCCGAACTTTCTCTATGGGAACAGGTGCAGTACGTGATTCCCGCCTCGGGTCTCCGTGCTCATTACGAAAAGGAAAAAGGCGAACAGGGCGAAGCGCGAATCGAGAACCTGGACGAATTGGTCAACGCCGCACGCCAGTTCGAATACGAACCGCAACTGGACATGGAACTGTCGAAGCTCGACCAATTTCTGTCCCATGCCGCATTGGAGGCTGGGGAGAATCAAAGCGACGACTTCGAGGACTGCGTACAACTCATGACACTGCACGCGGCCAAAGGATTGGAGTTTGACCTGGTATTCATCGTCGGACTTGAGGAAGGATTGTTTCCCAGCCTGCAGTCGCTGGAAGAACCGGGACGCCTGGAGGAGGAACGCCGCCTCTGCTACGTCGGCATCACCCGCGCGAAGCGCAAGCTTTATCTTACCCACGCGGAGACCCGCCGCCTGTACGGCAAAGAAACCTATCCCCGCCCCTCCCGTTTCCTGAGGGAAATTCCATCCGAGTATCTTCAAGAGGTTCGCATGCGCGGAAGTATCGGCCGGCCGATGACGTCCTCGCAAGCTTCATTGGGCGTCAGCGAGAATGTCGGTGTCTACAAACTGGGACAGCGCGTCCGC
The DNA here is from genome assembly GCA_020723665.1 of Methyloversatilis universalis. Classification (GTDB taxonomy): domain Bacteria; phylum Pseudomonadota; class Gammaproteobacteria; order Methylococcales; family Methylococcaceae; genus Methylocaldum. The sequence continues at coordinate 36,391 of DYIL01000033.1, read as the reverse complement.
CACGCGAAATTCGGCGAGGGCGTGATCCTTCAGTATGAGGGAGAAGGCCATCAAGCCAGGGTTCAGGTGAACTTCGCCGAATCCGGCATCAAATGGTTGATGCTCGCCTATGCCAATTTACAGCGGCCTTGAAAAAGGCCGCAATTGGCACAAGTTTCACCACCGGTCAGGCATTTCTCTTCTCTTCCATCATCCGCTCCAGAATGGGGCGGAAAATGATTTCCATGGCGAGTCCCATCTTGCCGCCCGGCACGACGATCGAGTTGTAGCGGGACATGAACGAATCCTTGATCATCGCCAAGAGGTTCTGGAAATCCACGTTGAACTTGCGCGGATTCTTGAAGCGTATGATCACGAGGCTCTCGTCCGGCGACGGAATGTCGCGGGCGATGAACGGATTCGAGGTATCGACCAGAGGCACCCTCTGAAAATTGATATCCGTCTGAGAGAACTGGGGCGTAATGACCTTCACGTAGTCGTACATGCGGCGGAGAATCGTATCGGTGACGTCCTCGGGTTTGTAGCCGCGCTCCGCGGTATCCCTATGGATTTTTTGTATCCATTCCAGATTGACGATGGGGACGACGCCAACCAAGAGATCGGCGTATCGGGGAATATCCACGAGTTCGTTTTTCACGGCGCCGTGCAAACCCTCGTAAAACAGCAAATCCGTTCCCTCCGGAATGTCAACCCACGGCGTGAAGGTCCCCGGTTTGTAGCCCCCAAGACGCTGACCTTCCTCTTCGTTATGGATGTAATAGCGGCGCTTTCCGGTGCCGGTCTCGCTATACTGCCGGAACAAGGACTCCAGATCCTCAAGCAGGTTCGCCTCTACGGCGAAGTGACTGAAATGCCGTCCTTCCGCTTGCGCTTTGGCGATATGCGCGCGCATCTCGACGCGGTCATAGCGATGAAAACTGTCGCCTTCCACCACCGCCGGGTTGATATTCAGACGAAAAAACAAATGCTCAAACGCCTGCTTGACGGTAGTCGTACCCGCACCGGACGAACCGGTGACCGCGATGATGGGATGTTTTTTGGACATGAGACGTCTCCTCGTTAGTTTAGTTATTTTAACCGCACAAGCGTATCCGCGAACTGCAAAACAAGCGGGCGAATCGCATCCGAGCCAACGTCCCCCGGCGGACGAAAACCACCACGGATGATCCGGCACATCGCAAAACCGAGGTCAATCGGAGATTTCAGCGCCAACAACCCCCTGAAAACGCTCAAGTCGACCTATCGTACACGAAAAAACGGCGGAACTTTCCGAGCTCGGTCCCGGTCAAGCCGCCGAACTTCCGTTTGCTCAACATTAAAGCTCTGATTAAGTCCTTCGACAGGCCTGTCCTGAGTTTGTCGAAGGGCTCAGGACGAACGGTCACGCGTTGATTCCGTTCGTGGTGCCTGCCCGCGCGGCCCGCCTGCAGCAGGCGGAAGCTTGTCGAACCGTGAACGGAATCCACTTGTTCAGAGCTTCCTTAAAGTCAAGCCCCGCTCTCGCATTTGATTTGAAGATATTGCATAAGAAGAAGCATTGAGTTCATACTTTAAAAATAAATATTTCTTTATATATTGCGTGTTGATCCGAGAACATGAATATCACACTTCGGCAGCTGAAAGTCTTCGAGAGGGTGGCGCGCCGCTTGAGCTTTACCCGGGCGGCGGAAGAGCTTTATCTGACCCAACCCGCCGTTTCGATGCAAATCAAGCAATTCGAGGACGCCGTCGGTTTGCCCTTATTCGAGCGATTGGGAAAAAAAATTTACCTGACCCGAGCAGGGGAAGAATTGTACCGGCTGAGCCGAACGATCTCCTTGCAACTGGAAGAGGCCGAACAACTCATCGAGGAGTTAAAGGGCACGGAGGGTGGACACTTGGCGGTATCTGTCGCCAGTACCGTCCACTACTTCGCAATTCGCCTTCTGGCGGACTTCTGCCGGCGCTATCCCAAGGTAAAAGTCAGCTTTAAAGTCACCAACCGTAAAGGATTGCTGCAGCAACTGGACGATAACGAGGCCGACATCGTACTCATGGGACAGCCGCCGGAAGATCAGGATCTGGCGGCGGAAGCGTTCATGGCCAATCCTTTGGTCATTGTCGCCGCCGCCAATCATCCCTTGGCTGGCAAGAAAGGCATACCCTTAAGCGAACTCAGCCATGAAACCTTTCTTATGCGGGAGCAAGGTTCCGGCACCCGCAATGCGGTCGAGCGCTTCCTGTCGGAAAAAGGCGTGCAGATTTCGGCCAGCATGGAAATGAACACCAACGGCGCCATCAAGCAAGGGGTCGAAGAAGGACTCGGCCTCGGCATCGTATCGATACATACGGTAGAGCGCGAACTGGAGGACGGACGGGTCGTCGTTTTGGACGCCGAGTCGTTTCCCATCATGCGCCAATGGTACATCGTGCACAGGGCCGGCAAACGCCTGTCGGCGGTGGCAAGGGAGTTCGAGGCATTCGTCCGAACCGAAGCCGGGCGCTTCGTCAAAAGCGATATCATCAAGAGCGCCTTAGGCGGCAAGTAGCTTCCTGTTTCACTGACTCAGCTCACACACGAGTCAGCCGGACGTTGTCGATCAGGCGGGCCTTGCCGAGCCACGCCGCCGCCAGTATGACGAGACGAGAATCCTCCGGTCCAGCCGGCGCCAGATCGGTTTCGCGGCGGATGCTGAAATAATCGGGGCGGAATCCGGCTCCGCGCAAAGTCTCGATCTGCTGCCGCTCGATATGCTCCAAATCCTTGTCTCCGCGGCCAATGGCCTCGGCCGCGCGGCAAAGACAGCGATACAGGACCGCCGCCCGCTCCTTCTGCTCGGCCGTGAGATACGCATTCCGGGAACTCATAGCCAAGCCGCTGGCCTCGCGGACGGTCGGGACGGCGTGGATGCGCACGGGAAAATCAAGATCCGCCGCCATGCGGCGAATGACCAACAACTGCTGGTAGTCCTTCTCGCCGAACAGCGCGACATCCGGCTGCACCAGGTTGAAGAGCTTGCAGACGATAGTGGCGACGCCCCGGAAATGCCCCGGTCTGAACCGCCCGCAAAGCTCATCCGATAAGCCGGGCACCTCGACGAAAGTCGTAGCGTCTACGCCTGCCGGATACAGTTCGGCTGCCGAAGGCATGAACAAGAGATCGGTCGCCGCTTCGCGAAGCTTTTCCGCATCTGCTGCGGGCGTTCGCGGATAGGCATCGAAGTCCTCGCCCGGAGAGAATTGCGTCGGATTGACGAAAATGCTCACCACCACGCGATGGGCAAGCCGCTTCGCTTCGCGGACTAGATGCAAATGCCCTTCATGCAGGTTTCCCATCGTCGGCACCAAAGCCACGGAGAGTTCTTTCGAATGCCACTCCCGCACGGCTCGGCGCAAAGCAGCGACAGATTCGATAATCAGCATGATGAGTCCTGGATTGTCCGCCGAAAAAACCGCTAAAAACTGTGGTCCGAGTTCGGGAACCGGCCCGCTTTCACATCCTCCACATAATGGCGGATAGCCGACGGAATATCCTCTACGCCTTGAAGAAAGTTTCTGGAAAACCTGGGGCGCTTGCCCGGCGTAATCCCGAGCATGTCGTACAACACGAGCACCTGACCGCTGCAGCCCGGGCCCGCCCCTATGCCGATCGTCGGGATATCGAGAGCAGCCGTAATCTCGCTGGCCAAGGTCGCTGGCACGCATTCGAGCACCAAAAGGCTGACGCCGGCCTCCTGGAGGATTATGGCATCCTGAAGGATCGCTTGCGCGGTTTTCTCGTCTTTTCCCTGCACCAGATAGCCGCCGACCTGATGGACCGATTGAGGCAGCAACCCCAGATGACCACACACCGGAATACTCTGCTCGACCAGGGCGTGAACAACCTCGGCCCGTTTCTGCCCCCCCTCGATCTTGACCATGTGTGCTCCGGCCCGGATCAGACGGGCGGCACTGTCGATCGCCTGTGCTGGCCCGGAATAACTGGCGAACGGCATGTCCGCCGCCAATACCGCACGGCGGATTCCACGCGCCACGCATCGCGTGTGGTAAACCATATGGTCCAGGGTCACCGGCAGCGTCGTCGGCCGGCCCTGTACGACCATCCCCAAGGAATCGCCGACCAATACAAAATCGACCCCAGCGTCGTCCAGAATCTTGGCAAAACTGGCGTCGTAAGCAGTGAGCGCGACGATTTTTTCGTCGTTCGCCTTCATTGCCGCCAGATCCGGAATCGTCAAACCCTTGAGCGTGTCAGGCATGGTCGATCACCTTCAATCCTCGTTGCGGACAGTTCCGAATCAGATCGGCCAGTGGTCCCCGGCCGGGAATATGGAGGTCGGGCGCGATCTCCGCAAGCGGATAGAGCACGAATTCGCGCTCCGCAATGCCCGGATGAGGTACGGTTAACACGTCGCTCGCTACGGTTTCGTCCCCGTACAGCAATAAATCCAGATCCAGCGTCCGAGGCCCCCAGCGCTCACCCTTGCGCACCCGCCCGTGGGCATTTTCTATGGCCTGTAGTTCACGCAACAATGCTAGGGGCTCCAATGTCGTTTCGACCGCCATCACGGCATTGACGTAATCGGGCTGATCGGCAGGCCCCATCGGCGCGCTGCGGTATAGACCCGAAAAAGCCAACTCCCGGGTCCCTGCAATCCGATTGATAGCCGCGCGCGCCGACTTGATGGTTTTGACGGAATCACCCAAGTTGGCGCCCAGACCGATAAAAACCACCACTTTACCGAATCGCTTTGAACAATCAGACGGACACATTGGCGGGAGGTTCACTGCGAGCCCGGCGCTTGCGCGACCGCGACCGGCCAAAGCGGCGCCGGCCGGGACTCGTCATGGCCTTGCGCTCGGCGTCGTCCGCCTGCTGGAATCGAGTCCACCAGTCGGCGAGCGAAGGCTCGGCCTCTCCCGTCTCGGCTCGGAGCAACAGAAAATCGTACGCGGCACGGAACCGGGGGTGACTCAACAAGCGGAACGGCCTTGAGCCGAGAATCCGCTCAAACCGCGGCTGCAAGGCCCACACCTCGCGCGCCGGCAGGCTGACGGTCCGCGGCAAGGCGGTATGGCGGACTTGGGCAGCAACCGCCTCGCCCGCGGCTTCCTGGTAAGCCAGGATGTCGCTTTCGCCGGCGTTCACCCGGGCCTGCGCCCTCGACCGCACCGGCTCCCACAACAGGGCCGCGAACAAAAAGTACGGCGCCACCGGTTTGCCTTCCTGGATTCTCTGATCGGTACGCTCCAGGGCTTTCGCCAGGAAGGTCAGCGGAAAACCCTGCTGCTCCTTGGCCAGACACCTCTCCGTCTCCGGAAACAGCGCCGCGAACAAACCGTATTGCCGGAGTTGTTCGAAAGTCTGTACGGCGTACCCCGACAAGAACAGCTTGAGAACCTCTTCGTAAAGACGGGCGGGCGGAATTTCCTGAAGCAAACGGGCGAACCGTTTGATCGGTTCGGCGCAGCTAGGATGAATGGTGAACCCCAGCTTGACGGAGAACCGTACCGCCCGAAGCATCCGCACGGGATCTTCCCGGTACCGTTGCTCCGGATCGCCGATCAGTCTCAGCACACCGGCCTTGTGATCCTCCATACCGCCGACGTAATCCACCACGGAAAAATCGTTGATGTTGTAATACAACGCGTTGACCGTGAAGTCTCGGCGGAAGGCATCTTCCTCGATGGTTCCGTAGACGTTGTCCCTAAGGATGCGGCCATTCTCTATGACCCGCCCATCATGCCTCTCCTCGCTCGCCAGCCCTCGAAAGGTGGCCACTTCGATGATTTCCTCGCCGAAGTGCACATGGGCGAGGCGAAACCGCCGCCCGATCAAACGGCAATTACGGAAGATCGCCCTGATCTCTTCGGGGTGCGCGCTGGTGACGACGTCGAAATCCTTCGGTTCGCGCCCTAAAAGCAAATCGCGCACACAACCGCCGACCAAATACGCTTGATACCCGGACTTCTTCAGGCGATACAGCACCTTCAATGCGTTATCGCTGATCATCGATCGGGAAATCAAGTGTTCGGACCGCGAATAAATCCTGACGCTCACCGCTGCCTCCGGCTTGGGCTGCGGCAATTTGAACAACCTTTTGACGAAGTCGAGGATTAGCAGAGGAATATTTCAATATTAGACCTGAAAGAATCGGGAATATTACCCTAGGCAGCGAACACACTCAATGCACCGAACGCCCGAGCCGGTTCCGCAAGGCAAAAACGACGACGACACGGATTTGTTGGAAAAGCACGGATTCAAACAAGTAAAATTGACTCTAAGAACTAAGAGGGTGTTGAAAAACGCATTCTGCATACGACATGTAGGTTAACAGTTTCGTCGTTGCCCATTACCGTAGGAGCATCGAATTTTTCAACCGCCTGTTAAAGTGCGCTCGCACGGGATTTTTCGAGGAGTCGAGATCATGTTCGAGAACTGGTTCGCTCATATGAATACTTACATCCTGTCCCATCCGCACTGGATTGCGAAACTGGATTTTCTGCTGCGCGTAAAATGCGGCCTTCTGACGGCATTGATGGGAGTTTTCGTATACCTCATCTATAAGGAACAACGCAAAGCCGTCCGAAAACCCCAAACATCGCCTTATCACTTCATTGCTTGACCTGACAGGCTGTCGAAAGACGCATTCTGCATACGACGTATAGGCGGGCAGTTTCATCGCCCCCCTACCTCGGCTAGGAGCATCAAGTTTTTCAACACCCTGCCAAATCCGAAAAAAACCTGTCTATCGTCGAGAAAACCCGTTATCATGGCAATTTCAACCACCGCGACAGCAAGGGTATCTCATGCAAGTCTCACCCCGCAAAGTGGTTCATATCCACTACACCCTCACCAGTGATGACGGCGACATCCTCGACAGCTCCAGAGATCAAGGTCCTTTGGCCTATATTCATGGGATGGGCAATATCATTCCCGGTCTGGAAAACGCTTTAACCGGTCGATCCGTGGGTGACAAGCTGACGGTCAGCATTCCGCCGGAAGAAGCCTATGGCTTGCGGGATGACGATCTCGTACAGTCGGTGCCGAAAACCGCTTTTGAAGAAGGACAGGAAATATTGCCAGGCATGCAATTCCATGCCCAATCTCCGGAAGGCCTTCAGCTACTGACGGTAATCGCCGTGGACGACGACGAGGTCATCCTGGACGGCAACCATCCGATGGCGGGTCTCACCTTGAATTTCGACGTCGAAATCACCGGGATCCGCGATGCCACCCCCGATGAGCTAGATCACGGCCATGTACATGGTCCGGGCGGCCATCACCACGGCTGATTCGATTGACAGAACGTGGGCGGCTATCTTCCTGGCCGGATAGCCGCCCTAAAATGCTAATGAGTCGCCAGGCGCGCCCACATATCGTGGTCGTCCGCTTCTTCGAAAATCACTTCCGCCCAGTCGCCGACCTTTAGGTGAGTCGCGCCGTCGATAAATACCTGACCGTCGATCTCCGGCGCATCGGCCCGGCTGCGAGCGACCGCCCCTTCTTGCACGACTTCATCGACCAAAACCGTTTCCCGCCGTCCAATCCGGGATTGCAGCCTGCTGGCGCTGATTTCGGCCTGTACCGCCATGAACCGAGCGAGACGCTCTTCTTTCACGGCTTCCGGAACCGGATCGGGCAGATCGTTGGCGGCCGCGCCCATGACCGGCGAATAGGTAAAACAGCCGACTCGATCGAGTTGCGCTTCCTGCAGAAAGGCCAGGAGTTGCTCGAAATCCGCTTCGGTTTCCCCGGGAAAACCGACAATAAACGTGCTGCGGACCACGAGTTCCGGGCATATGCCCCGCCACTTCGCGACCCGACTCAGAATATTTTCGGCGGCCGCCGGCCGCTTCATCAGCTTCAGAATTCGAGCACTGGCGTGCTGGAACGGAACATCCAGATACGGCAGGATTTTCCCCTCGGCCATGAGCGGAATGACGTCATCCACATGCGGATACGGGTACACATAATGCATGCGCACCCAAACCCCGAGTTCTGCTAAGGCCTTGGCCAGATCATAAAAACGGGTCTTGAGCGGACGCCCGCCCCAAAAGCCGGTTCGATATTTCAAATCGATCCCGTAAGCGCTGGTGTCTTGGGAAACCACGAGCAGTTCCTTAACCCCGGCGGCGACCAGACGCTCCGCCTCGACCATCACCTCACCGATGGGGCGGCTGACCAGATCGCCGCGCAGGCTCGGAATGACGCAGAACGTACAGCGATGATTGCAGCCCTCGGAAATCTTGAGGTAAGCATAATGGCGAGGCGTCAGCTTGATACCTTCCGGCGGCACCAGATCGACAAAAGGATCGTGAAGCGGCGGCAGATGCTCGTGCACCGCCTCGACGACCTCCTCATAGGCGTGAGCTCCGGTGACTTTCAGCACTTGCGGGTGACGCGCACGAACCTCGCTTTCGCGGGCACCCAGGCAACCGGTAACCACGACTTTACCGTTCTCTCTTAAAGCCTCGCCTATGGTCTCCAGCGATTCCTCAACCGCTGCATCGATGAACCCGCAAGTGTTCACGACGACAAGATCGGCGTCCTTATAGGTCGGAACGAGGCTGTAACCTTCGGCGCGCAACTTGGTCAAAATGCGTTCGCTGTCTACCAGCGCCTTGGGGCAACCAAGGCTGACAAAACCGATACGGGGTGTTTTCATGAAGGAATATGTGAGGGAGGATCGAAGGACAACAAAATCATTTTACCCCAGCGTAGGTTTCCAATTCTAAGGAAGCTCTGAATAAGCCCTCTCCCGCTGGGACAAACCTGACCTGAGTCTGTCGAAGGGCCTGTCCTGAGCCTACCGAAGGGCCGTGCTTCGCACGTTGGCGTTCGCTCCCGGCGAACGGGTGCATGGGTAAGCGCCGCTCGCGGCTCCCAACGGGGAAAGCGCGGAGTGATTGGGTTGGGTGAGGGCCTTTTGGATCCAACAGTCGCACTGTTCGCTTTTCCCACTGGAAACTTGATCAGAGCTTCCCTAAGGACTCTCCGCGATAAACACCGCCCGCACCGGTGCCGGCAGACCCTCGATCGTCAGCTCCGGATTGACCGGATCCAGGAAATCGGGCAGAGACTGAAAACGCATCCAGTCCGTGGAGCGTTGCTCGTCATTGGTGGTCTTCGTGACGTCGACGACCCGGCCGTTCCGGTAACCGCACCGTTTCAACCACGACAGCAAGGTGGGACAGGACGGAATAAACCATACATTGCGCATCTGAGCATAGCGATCTTCGGGCACCAAAACCTGTCCCGCTCCGCCGTCGATGACCAAAGTCTCCAGCACCAATTCGCCGCCGGACAGAAGGCAAGCCTTGAGCTCCAGAAGATGATCCAAAGGCGAACGGCGATGGTAAAGCACCCCCATCGAAAAAACGGTGTCAAAGGCGCGGAGATTCGGCGGAACATCCTCTATACCCAAGGGAAGCACATAGACCGGGAAATCGCCGGCAAAATGTCGGACCGCCAGAAATTGCGCGACGCTCAGCAACGTCGGATCGATGCCGATCACCAATTCGGCGCCGCACCCGACCATCCGCCAGGCGTGATAGCCGTTCCCGCAGCCGACGTCCAGCACCGTCCGACCTTCAAGCGGCTGTATGTGATCTTTCAGCCTGCGCCATTTAAGATCGGAGCGCCACTCGGTATCGATATGAATGCCGTGGATGGTGTACGGCCCTTTCCGCCACGGATGAAGACGGCGCAGCAGGCGCTCGATGCGCGCCCGCACTTCGTCGCTGCACTCTCCGCCGATGAAGATGCTGTCGCCATTCAGATCGACTTTGGACGCAGAGATTTCAGGCAAGTCACCGAGCGCGGACCGCCAAGCCGGCCAATTGCCGTTCCGCTCGAAACTAAAAGCCGCATCCAACTGGGAGGGCAAGCGTTCCAACCAAGGGCGCAGTTGCGGTCGGTCAGGCAAGGTCAGCAGGCCCGAATAAACGGTCCGGATCAAATCAAGCTCAGGCATTCTGGTTCGGTGGCTTATCCCCTTTTAGAGCCTATCGTAGGGCGTTCGCCGTGGGCCTGTCGAAGGGCTTTCCGGACCTACAGGATAGACTCTTAGGAATCGCCACGCATCGCTTACTCTGCGGGGCTCATAACGTTTTCGAGGCCACAACATCCCCATTCCACCGTGTTACAATCGCCTCGTCCGCTTATAAGAAGAAGGCTGCAAAGCACTCGAACCAACGCTGCATCCCGGAGACTCCCATCCACAATCGACTTTTACGGGAAGATCACCGAATGAACACACCCGACATCTTACAAGTTAAAGCTTACCTTCAAGAACTTCAGGACAGAATCTGCCTCGCTCTCGAAAACGAGGAGCCGGAGGGACGATTCCTGGAGGACCTTTGGCAATACAATGGGGGCGGCGGCGGCGGAAGAACGCGCGTGTTGAGCGGCGGAAAAACCTTCGAGCAAGGCGGCGTCAACTTCTCCCACGTATTCGGCCGGAACCTCCCTCCCTCCGCTACGGCTCATCGGCCGGAACTCGCGGGCCGGACATTCCAGGCGGTGGGCGTATCCTTGGTCATTCACCCCCTGAACCCATATGTTCCGACCTCGCACGCCAATGTCCGTTTTTTTCTCGCGGAGAAGGAAAACGAAGCGCCGGTATGGTGGTTTGGCGGCGGCTTTGATCTCACGCCCTATTATCCGTTCGAAGACGATGTGATTTACTGGCACACGATAGCGCGCGAAGCCTGTCTCCCGTTCGGGGAAGACATTTATCCCAGATTCAAACGCTGGTGTGATGAATATTTTTTCCTCAAGCATCGCAATGAAACCCGCGGTGTCGGAGGTCTGTTTTTTGACGATCTCAACGAGTGGGGCTTCGATCGTTGCTTCGATTTCCTGCGCAGCGTCGGGGACCACTACATAAAAGCTTACATACCGATCGTCCAGAAGCGGAAGAATATGCCCTACGGCGAACGGGAACGGGACTTCCAGCTCTATCGGCGTGGACGATACGTTGAATTTAATCTGGTTTACGACCGAGGGACTTTGTTCGGACTGCAATCGGGAGGCAGAACAGAGTCGATCCTGATGTCTCTGCCACCCGTCGCGCATTGGCGCTATAACTGGAAGCCGCAGGAAGGTAGCGCCGAAGACAACCTGTACGCGAACTATCTGAAACCGAGAGAATGGCTATGAGCCTCTCTTCTCACCGCCGGCGGCCCCGAGCGGTTCTTTCATGGCGGTAGCATTGCGCTCGGCAAGGTGCGAAATCAATTGATCGAGGGAACCGGTGCGGGCAACCTCGTCGGTAAAGCTAGCTCGATAGTTCTGCAGCAAACTGATCCCCTCGATCAATACGTCGTACACTTTCCACTCGTTATTGGTGAAAACCATACGATAGTTGACAGCCACGGGTTGAGCGCCGGCCTGGAGGATTTCGGTACGAACCATGACCTTCCTGTCCTCGGGCTTCATCTGCAACGGCAGATACCGGATTTTCCAGTTGGCGTACTCGGTAAAAGCAGTGGTATAGGTACGTACGAGAAGCATCCGGAATTCTTTTTTGAACCGCTCCCTCTGCTCAGGCGTCGCCGTCTTCCAATACTTGCCCAAAGTCAACATCGATACGCGATCGAAATCCACATGCGGCTCAATGATGCCGTCAACGAACCGAGTCGCTTTCTTGAAATCGTTCTTGAATTCCGGCTTTTGCAAAGTGGTCTGCAACTCGTCGGCACTGTGCTGGATCACCTTTTGCGGAGGGAGCAACCCTTCCTCCGCCCACGCCGTTGCCCCCCAACTTAATAACAACGACACTGCAACAGCCCAACTCGCCAGACCGAAGGAAGACTTGGTAAATTTCATTTAAAAACTCCTGCTCGCTTTTTTATATTCTTATCATAACTCGGCGACATGCACTAAACTACCGAGTTCCTTTGTATCCCACCCGATAAACCGGCCACGATGTCGATAAATAATAGCATTTCTTACCCCAATATTCGCTTGCGCCGAATGAGACGAAACGAGTTCAGTCGGCGCCTCATCCGGGAAACGCAGCTTTCCGCCAACGATTTGATTTATCCTTTTTTCATTTTAGAAGGCGAGAATCGGCGGGAACCGGTCGCCTCCATGCCTGGCGTCGAACGGCTGAGTATTGACCAGCTGTTGGTGGAGTGCGAAAAAACTTACCGGCTTGGAATTCCCGCCGTTGCCTTGTTCCCGGCAGTCTCCCCGGACAGGAAAACGGACGACGCGCGTGAGGCTTATAACCCTGAGGGTTTGGTGCAACGAGCCGTACGCGCGCTGAAACGGCAATTGCCGGAACTGGGCGTTATCACCGACGTCGCGTTAGACCCCTTTACGACTCACGGCCAAGACGGCCTTGTAGACTCGGAAGGCTATGTGGTCAACGACGAAACCGTCGACGTACTTGTCAAACAGGCGCTGTCTCATGCCGAAGCCGGCGCCGATATCGTGGCACCTTCGGACATGATGGACGGGCGCGTCGGCGCCATCCGCGCCGCCCTGGAAGCTAAAGGATTCGTCCACACGCGAATTCTCGCCTATTCTGCCAAGTACGCTTCAGCTTTCTACGGACCTTTTCGAGACGCCGTAGGTTCGGCGGCCAATCTGGGCAGCGGCGACAAATACACGTACCAGATGGATCCGGCCAATTCGGACGAGGCCTTGCGGGAAGTCGAACTCGATTTGGCGGAAGGTGCCGACGTGGTCATGGTCAAACCGGGGTTGCCCTATTTGGACATCATCCGCCGGGTCAAAGATCGCTTCGGCGTCCCGACATTCGCCTATCAGGTCAGCGGAGAATACGCCATGCTCAAAGCCGCGGCGCAAAACGGCTGGCTCGATGAACGGAAGACGGTGCTCGAATCCTTACTGGCACTGAAGCGTGCCGGAGCGGACGCCATCTTGACCTATTACGCCAGAACCGTCGCCGAATGGATTCGGGAAGATGCTGTTGGATCAGGGTCCTGGGCGCCACAAAAACTACAGCAAACAACCGATTTCACTTAACTCATGCCGCCAGCAGATCGCTATGCCGTCTTCGGCCACCCCATCGCCCACAGCAAATCGCCTCTTATTCACGCGCTGTTTGCAGAACAGACCGGAGAGCGCCTGACCTATGCCGCACAAGACGTTCCACCGGAAGTCTTCGAAACGGAGGCGCGGAATTTTTTTGCAGGAGGCGGGAAAGGCTTGAATTGCACCGTTCCCCTCAAGGAACTCGCGTGGAAAATCGCCGACCGTAGAAGCCAGCGGGCGGAACGCAGCAGAGCCGTCAATACCTTGGCCTTGCGTCCGGATGGAACGATTTATGGCGACAACACCGATGGGGTCGGCTTGGTACGAGACCTTACCATCAACCTCCAACTTCCCTTGAAAGACCTCCGAATCCTTCTGTTGGGCGCGGGCGGCGCGAGCCGCGGTGTAATTGGGCCGCTGTTGGAGCACGGTCCGGCTCGCCTGGTAATCGCCAACCGCACGCCCGAGAAAGCCATCCGGCTCGCGGAGGAGTTCGGCGATCTTGGCCCGATCAAAGGAAGCGGTTTTTCAGACCTCAGCAGGGAATCCTTCGATCTCGTTCTAAACGCGACGGCCGCCAGTCTGTCCGGCGAAGTTCCCGAGCTACCGGAAAATATCCTTCGGCCCGGCGGATGTTGCTACGACCTCGCCTACGGCTCCGAACCCACGCCGTTCGTTCTGTGGGGACTGGACGCGGGCGCCGCCGTCAGCGTCGACGGATTGGGCATGCTGGTCGAACAGGCGGCCGAGGCCTTCCTAATTTGGCGAGGAATACGGCCGGCGACCCGTCCCGTGATCGACATTCTAAAGAATCGGGAGCACCGCTTCTGGCGCTAAGCACCGGGCAACCCAGCGTCGCTCAAATATTGATCCTTCAAACGAACGTAACCGTCTTTGGAGAAACTTAGGTATTCCAATTCGGCCTCCTTGAGCGGACGGACTTGCTTCGCCGGCGCCCCCACGTAAAGAAAACCGCTCTCCAAGCGCTTGCCCGGCGGCACCAAAGCGCCCGCACCGACCATGACCCTATCCTCCACGACGGCGCCGTCCATGACCACCGCGCCGATGCCGATCAGACAAAGATCACCGATGGTGCAGCCGTGCAGAACGGCTCGATGGCCCACAGTGACCCCACGCCCGACGATCAAGGGATTGCCCTCCTCGTTATAGCGGCTCCGTTGGGTGACGTGCAGCACGCAACCATCCTGAATATTGGTCTCGTCGCCGATCTCGATGCGGTGCACATCGCCTCGCGCGACCGTCATCGGCCAAATCGAAACGTCGTTCCCCAAAGTCACGTCGCCGATCACCAGTGCGCTGTCCGCAATGTAGACGCCCGTTCCCAACCTCGGCTCAAGGCCATTGTAAATCTGTATCGTCACCTTATGACACTCCGATTGATATCAAACGATTCGCCGGTCCCGCCGTCTATACTTGTCCCATTCCCGATGCGATTTCGAAGACACGAGGTGAGCGTATGAGCGTTGGCGGTTTCGTTTTGGTCGGCACGATCCTGTTCGTGGTCGTATATGCCATCCTGATTTACAACCGGCTGGTCAATCTGAAGCATGATACCGCAAAAGCGTGGTCCAACATCGACGTACTGCTCAAACAACGTCACGACGAATTGCCGAAGCTGGTCGAAACCTGCAAGCAGTACATGCAGCATGAAAAGGAGACGCTGGAAAAAGTCATGCAAGCCCGTGCCGGCATCTTCGCAGCTCGGGAGATATCCGACCTGCATGCGCTCGGTGCGGCGGAAACCCAGTTAAGACAGGGTTTGATGCAGCTCTTCGCGGTCGCGGAAAGTTATCCCGACCTGAAGGCGGACGCTTCCTTCCGGACTTTGGAGTCCCGGATCACCGGCCTCGAAAACGCCATCGCCGATCGCCGCGAGTTCTACAACCACAGTGTCAACAACAACAATGTCCGGCTGGAGGAATTTCCCGACCTCATTATTGCCCGGCTGTTCAATTTCAGGCCGTTCGAGCTGCTCGAATTCTCGGAAGACGAGAAACGCGACGTGGACCTGAAGGCGCTGTTCGGCTGAGGTCTCAGCCGTGTCGCTTCGGGATCTCATTCTCCATTCCCCTCCGCAGCACTTCTGGCTGGCGATAGGGCTGGTCGCTATGGCCGCAGCGTCTGCCTTCTTTCTCGCATTCCGCTGGCTCCATCGTGCGCGCCTAATCGCCGACACGCCGACGGCCAAGGTGCGGTCGGCGGCCCAGGGCTATGTCGAACTCGAAGGTCGCGCCAAGCTGATGGATGGCGAGCCGATCCACGCCCCCCTGAGCGGAGCGCGCTGCGTCTGGTACAGCTATAAAGTCGAAAGGCGAGAGACCGATCACGAATACGGCCGCAGGACAACCCGGTGGCAAACGATCGAGTGCGGTGTAAGCGAAGCGATTTTCCACTTGGAGGACGACACCGGACGGTGCATCGTCGATCCCGAGGGGGCCGAGGTCATACCGTCCGTTCGGCTCAGGTGGCGCGGCCGCTTGGCACGGCCGGGATACGCTCCGCCGCAGACCCGTTTTTGGGATTCCTTATTTTCGTCCGGGCCGTATCGCTATACGGAACACCGGATTCAGCCGGATGATCCGCTTTACGCGATAGGCCAATTCGTGTCGCTCGGCGGCCCCGAAAGCGTCAACCTAAACACCGAGGTAGGCGATCTGTTGAACCGCTGGAAACGAAATCGTGCCGAGCTCATCCGGCGCTTCGACGCGAACGGTGATGGCGAAATCGATGCGGAGGAGTGGGAAACCGTTCGACGGCATGCCGAACGCGAAGTCCTGGAATCCTGGCGCGAAAGAACGAAGCAATCCGAGTTCCACCTGATGAAAAAGCCGGACTACGGCCGTCCTTACCTCTTGTCGGTCGTGCCGCAGACCGTGCTGACCGAACGCTATCGGCGCAACGCCTGGTTTGCGGCACTGAGCTTCCTGATCGCGGGCAGTTCGACAGCGTGGGCGTTGCAACTGCGGTTCGGCTCGCCGCTTTGAACGTCTTGCGGAGCGTCGGCACGGATTCGCAGGCCCCATCTCGGCACTGCCGAACCGGAGAACGCGCTATCCTTGCCCCGTCTTGTCGCCGCGGCTCGCTTTTTCTTCCAATCCCGAAAGACCGAACCGCCTCTGCAATTCGGCCAAAACCTGATCTGCCCTCAACCCCTGGTGAGCGAGCAATACCAGGCAGTGAAACCACAAGTCGGCGACTTCGTAGACGATTTTGTCGGAATTTCCGTCCTTGGCGGCCATCACGGTTTCAGTAGCCTCTTCGCCGATTTTCTTCAAGATGGCGTCCAGCCCTTTCGCGTAAAGGCTTGCGACATAGGATTTCTGCGGGTCTTGAGATTTTCGCTCCTCGAGCACCCTGGAAAGCTCTTTCAACACGTCCATATCACTGTTTGTACATGAGTTCCGGCGATTTCAATACCGGCTCCGCCGTTTCCCAGGAACCGTTCCGCAGCACCCGGAAAAAACAATGGTGGCGACCGGTGTGACAGGCGATGCCGCCGGCCTGCTCCACTCTGAGCAAAATCACGTCCTCGTCGCAATCCAAGCGAATTTCCAGCACCTTTTGCCGATTCCCGGATTCCTCGCCCTTACGCCAAAGCCGGTTCCGCGAGCGCGACCAGTAGACCGCATAACCTTCCTCGGCAGTAAGCCGCAACGCCTCCCGGTTCATCCAGGCGAACATGAGGACCTGTCCCGTGGCCGCTTCCTGAGTAATGACCGGAACGAGCCCGTCGGACGTCCAGTGGACCTCATCCAGCCACGCCGATGCCGTCACAGCCGCACCTCGATGCCTTGCGCGGCCAAGTGCTCCTTGGCTTGGCGAATGGTGTATTCGGCGAAGTGGAATATGCTCGCCGCCAGCACCGCATCGGCTTTGCCCTGCAAAATCCCGTCGGCCAGATGCTGCAGATTGCCCACGCCGCCCGAAGCGATCACGGGTACCGTCACCGCTTCACTGATGGTCCTAGTCAAGTCCAGGTCGAAGCCTTGTTTCGTGCCGTCCCGGTCCATACTGGTCAAGAGAATTTCGCCGGCTCCATAAACCACCATACGGCGCGCCCATTCGACGGCGTCGAGACCGGTCGGCTTGCGTCCGCCATGGGTGAAAATCTCCCACCGTTTGGGATTTCCGGACACCTGCTTGGCGTCCAAAGCGACGACGATACACTGGGAGCCGAAGCGCTCCGCCGCTTCGCGCACGAATTCAGGCCGAGCGACCGCGGCGGTGTTGATGCTGACCTTGTCGGCGCCGGCATTCAGCATGCGGCGAATATCTTCGAGCGTACGTATGCCGCCCCCCACCGTGAGCGGGATGAACACCTCGCCCGCGACCCGCTCCACGACATGCACCATCGTTTGGCGATCATCCGCACTGGCCGTGATATCGAGAAACGTGAGTTCGTCCGCCCCTTCCCGGTCGTAACGCCTCGCGATCTCGACGGGATCTCCGGCATCTTTGATGTCTACGAAGCGAACGCCCTTGACCACGCGTCCGTTGTCGACGTCCAGGCAGGGGATAATACGCTTGGCCAGCATGGATCAGTATTCTTCCGCGACTCTTCGCGCCTCGGCGAAGTCAAGGGTGCCTTCATAAATCGCCCGGCCGGTAATGGCGCCGATTACGCCGTCGCCAACCACGCGGCCCAACGCGTGAATATCCTCGATGCTCCGGATTCCGCCCGAAGCGATCACCGGAATTCGTATCGAGCGCGCCAGCCTTGCCGTCGCCTCGACGTTGAGGCCTTCCATCATACCGTCCCGGCTGATATCGGTGTAAATAATGGCCTCGACGCCGTCGTCCTCGAATTTTTGCGCCATGTCGATCACATCGTGGTGCGACAGCTTTGACCAACCGTCTATGGCCACCTTTCCGTCCTTCGCATCCAGACCGACGATAATGTGGTTGGGAAATTCCGCCGCTACCTCGCGTACGAAATGCGGCGCGCTGACCGCCTTGGTACCGATGATGACGTAATCGACTCCCGCGTTCAGGTATCCTTGAATCGTCTCTTCGTCCCGAATCCCGCCCCCTACCTGGATTTGCACATCCGGGTAGGCCTCGCGGATGGCATGGATCACCTCCGCATTGCGGGGAATGCCGGCAAAGGCGCCGTCCAAATCCACCAAATGCAGGCGTTTCGCGCCTTCGGATACCCATTTTCCCGCCACCGCCACCGGATCATCGGAGAAAACCGTATCGTCTTCCATGCGGCCTTGCCGCAAACGGACACACTTGCCATCTTTCAGATCGATAGCAGGTATCAAGAGCATAGGAAAATCCTCAACTACGGATAGAGTGAATGAACGGTGCCTTGTCGCCCCGGGTCCCAGTTTAGAAAATTGGCCAGCAAGCGCAATCCGGCTTCCTGGCTCTTTTCAGGATGAAATTGAACGGCAAAGATGTTTTCGCGCACCAGAGCGGAAGCGAAAGGTTCCGGATAATCGGTGGTCGCCGCAACGTCCCGGAAATCGGCCGGCCTCGCGAAATAACTGTGGACGAAATAAAACCAACTGCCGGACGCGATGCCGCGCCATAACGGATGGCCGACCTCTGGCTTGACACGATTCCATCCCATGTGCGGAATCTTCAGGGGGCGGCCCGCGGCGTCCGTCATGTCGTCGGCAAAACGTAGAACCCGGCCCGGAATCAACCCCAAGCAAGCCGTTCCACCATTTTCCTCGCTCTCGTTTAGCAAAGCCTGCATTCCCAGGCAAATACCCAAAAGCGGTTTCGAGGTTGCCGCCCGCTCTATGACCGTGATGAGGCCACGCTCGGCCAACGCATTCATGCAATCCCGAATCGCCCCGACGCCTGGAAATACCACCCGGTCGGCACCGAGAATGGTTCCAGGATTATCCGTGACGATCACGGCTGTTTCGGAATGGGCGTGCTGAAGGGCTTTGGCTATGGAATGTAGATTTCCCATCCCATAATCGATGACTGCAACGGAAGACATGGGTAAAAGCAGCCGAGTAAGCGTTCCGTACAAATCTTTTTAAATCATTCCCTTAGTCGACGGGACAACATCCTGCATCCTGGAATCCGGTTCTATAGCCATTCTCACGGCACGGCCGAAAGCCTTGAAAACGGTTTCGGCAACATGGTGGGCGTTCTGTCCCTTGAGATTGTCGATATGTAAAGTCACTTTGGCGTGATTGACGAATCCTCGGAAGAATTCAAGAAATAAATCGACATCGAATTCGCCTATCCGGTCACGCGGAAAAGTCACGTCGTAAGATAAACCTGGCCGCCCGGAAAAATCAATCACGACGCGTGACAATGCTTCATCCAAGGGGATATAGGCATGGCCGTAACGCCGTATGCCCTTTTTGTCGCCCAAAGCTTTTTCCACGGCCTGACCCAGCGTGATACCGATATCTTCCACCGTATGGTGCGCGTCGATATGCAGATCGCCTTTCGCGCGTACCTCGAGGTCGATCAAACCGTGCCGTGCCACCTGATCCAGCATGTGGTCGAGGAACGGAACACCGGTCTCGAAAACGCCCGTGCCAACCCCATCAAGATTAAGGCAAACCCTGACCTGGGTTTCCAGCGTTTTGCGATCTACGTCGGCAGTACGGCTAATCATGAACAATCGAGAACTCTTCTGAGTGAATCCGCCCTAAATGATATAACGACCCGCCGGTCTTGCTAAGTCCGATTCACCCGCATCGACGGATGCGTTCCGCGTGTAAGAAAAAGCTTACACGAATTTCAGCTTTTTCTGACTTAGTTCTGGGCTGATTTTCTGCGACACTCACCCAGTCGCCGACAAGGAGGCAAGGACCGCCGAATCCCTAAGGACAACCGCAAGGACACGGCTTGATAGCCAACCAAGCAGGCGATAGCCCCGGATGCACGGAGCGCATCCGGGGCTCTTATCCTTGGTGTCGAACATCCGGGCAAATACGGTCCGGCTAACTGACAGGGAGCGCTTTTTGCCCGTTCAAGGAATACACGAAATCGTTCGCCCTGTGTATGGAACGCTCCATGGCCGTGATCAGACCTGCGACACCGACGCTCATCGCCGCCAATTCATGCTCGAGCGAAGCGATCGCTTTTGCGTTGAGGTTATGCTTCAAAAACAAAACCTGATCCTGAAACACGCTCAACACCGGCTCGATTTTGCCCTCGGCTCGGCGCATCGCCGAAATCAACTGCCCATAATGTTGCTGCGTGAGCTTCAGCTTTTGCCGGCTGGCACTTCTCAAGCTTCTGTTAGTGTACAACTCAAGCTCGCTTTCCCATTCCGCAAAAAGAGCCTCGGCCACATCCTGCACCGCGGCAATCCGATCCTTGACCGCAACGGCCTTGGCTTTACTGTAGTCGAACTCGACCTTAATTTGCCGATATATATCCTCGATCTCGCCGCCATGAAAATCAGTGAGCGCACTGAATTTATCCAGCGCACTCTGAAATTGCTCCTTGGCTTCTTCCAAACTGTCCCGCGCACTCTCCACGCGGCTGACGAGGATGTCGCGCTTGTGGTGCCCCGCCGATTCTACGGCACGGAAATAAACCCTTTGACATTTGGATATCAAAAAACGAGTCAAGGGACTCAAGAGCTGGCGACATACCGCTGCAAAGGTGATCGGATTCGTACTCGAGGTCTTACTCATGGCGCATAATGTTGTTGTTCGGAAAAAGGCAGACAGCCGCTATTTTATCCGCGCGACACCGTTTGTAAGCTCGTTGCGCCGGCGTTATCATTTTGTACCGGAAAGCTTACCCAAATTCTGCGTCACCACACTGCCACACAAGCTCGGTAAGCTTTGCCACGGAGTCTTAATCGGAAAGGGAGACAAAAAGTGAAAGCCGTTACCGAAAAGCACATGGTTGTCATAACCGCGCTGGCCTTAGGGCTGGTCATATTCTGGCTAATCGCTTCCGATCCCAGAGCCCCTACGGCAGCAGCATCATCGCCGACACCGTCATCCACGATCGATAGCGCTCCTGGGATTGATGTTATTGCTACGGTTACCGCCACGCAATCTACCGACTGACTCTACGGGCCGCTTTGCCAGACCCTAGGTTTGGCGCTGGTCGCTTCGCTAAGATTTTTTTCAGGAACGCCCCGGTATAGGATGCTTCGTTTTCGGCAACCTGCTCGGGGGTTCCCTCCGCTACGATCAGACCGCCGGCCTCGCCGCCTTCCGGTCCCAAATCGACCAGCCAGTCGGCGGTTTTGATCACGTCCAGGTTGTGTTCAATCACGATCACCGTGTTGCCGTGATCGCGCAATTGATGCAGAACGCCCAGGAGTTGCCGAATGTCGTGAAAATGCAGTCCGGTCGTCGGCTCATCCAGAATATAGAGCGTCTTGCCGGTATCCCGCTTCGACAATTCGCGGGCCAGCTTGACTCGCTGAGCCTCGCCGCCGGAAAGCGTTACCGCATTCTGACCCAGGCTGATGTAGCCCAACCCCACCTCCATCAGGGTATCGAGTTTGCGAGAAACGACCGGAATCGCGGAAAAGAACTGACGGGCTTCTTCCACCGTCATTTCCAAGACTTCGTGTATCGTCTTGCCCTTGTAGCGGATTTCCAGCGTCTCCCGGTTATAGCGCTTTCCCTTGCAGACATCGCAGTGAACGAAGATATCGGGCAAGAAGTGCATCTCCACCTTGATCACGCCGTCGCCGGCACAGGCCTCACAACGCCCTCCTTTAACGTTGAAGCTGAACCGCCCGGGCGAATAGCCGCGCGATCGCGCTTCGGGAGTCGCCGCGAAGAGTTCCCGGATCGGCGTGAACAGCCCGGTGTAGGTCGCCGGGTTGGACCTCGGCGTGCGGCCGATCGGGCTTTGATCGATGTCCACCACCTTGTCGAAATGCTCCAGACCTTCGATGCCGTCGCACGAGGCCGGCGTCGCGGCGGCACCGTTGAGCTCACGGGCCGCAAAGCGGAACAGCGTATCGTTGATCAGAGTGGACTTGCCGGAACCCGACACGCCCGTCACGCAGGTGAAAAGCCCTACGGGAAACGAAACGTCGATACCCTTCAGATTGTTGCCGCGGGCGTTTCGAATCCGGAGCAGGCGCTCCGGGTCGGGCGGAATACGCCGATCCGGCACGGCGATTTGGAGGCGGTTGGAAAGATATTGCCCGGTGAGGGAGTCTTCGTTCGCCATGATCGCCTCGGGCGTTCCCTCGGCCACGATCCGCCCACCGTGTACGCCCGCCCCTGGCCCGATATCGACAACATGATCGGCAATACGGATAGCATCCTCATCGTGCTCCACCACGATGACGGTGTTGCCGAGGTCTCGCAGCCGCAGCAAGGTATCGAGCAAGCGCTGGTTGTCGCGCTGATGCAGGCCGATCGAGGGTTCGTCCAGGACGTACATGACGCCTACCAAGCCGGCCCCGACCTGACTCGCCAAGCGAATCCGCTGAGCTTCGCCGCCCGATAAGGTATCCGCGCTGCGCGCCAGGGTCAGATAATCGAGCCCGACGTTGACCAGAAACTGGAGGCGCGAGGTGATTTCCTTGACGATCTTGGCCGCCACCTCGCCGCGCCGCCCAGTAAGCGTCAGTTCGCCGAAAAACTCGAGCACGCGCCTGATCGGCAAGGCGGTCAGCTCCGGCAAGGAGGAATCGGCGACGAACACGTGCCGGGCGGCGAGGTTCAGGCGGGTACCCTCGCATTCCGGGCACGGTTTGCTGGAAAGATACTTGGACAGTTCTTCGCGCACCATCATCGAATCGGTTTCGCGATAGCGCCGCTCCATATTGGGAATGATCCCCTCGAACGCATGCCGATGGATTAGCGTATCGCCGCGCGCGGTCAGAACCTTGAACGGGATCGTTTCGGTACCGCTGCCGTACAAAACGATGTCCTGAACCGATTTGGGCAGTTGGCCGAACGGCCGCTCCGGATCGAAACCGTAGTGCTCGGCCAGCGACTGAACCAAATGGTAGTAATAGGCGTTTCGACGATCCCAGCCCCGCACGGCGCCGCCCGCCAGACTCAACTGCGGATTCTGGACGACCAGGCGAGGATCGAAGAACTGTTTGACGCCCAGCCCGTCGCAACTGGGACACGCGCCCTTGGGATTGTTGAAGGAAAAAATCCGAGGTTCCAGTTCGCTCAGCGAGTAGCCGCAATGCGGGCAGGCGTATTTGTCCGAATAAACCAGTTCGGTTTTGGAATCGTCCATGGAAACGACCAGAGCGATGCCTTCGGCCAGCCGCAGCGCCGTCTCGAACGATTCCGCGAGGCGCACGGCCAGATCCGGTCTCACTTTGAACCGGTCGACCACCACTTCGATACTGTGCTTGCGGCGGAGATCGAGCTTCGGCGGCTCGTCCAATTCGTAAATCTCGCCGTCGATGCGGGCGCGGATAAAGCCCTGGCTACGCAAGTCCTCCAGCACCTGCGCGTGCTCTCCCTTGCGCTCAGTGACCACCGGAGCGAGCAGCATCCAGCGACTGTCCTCCGGCTGACCGAGAACGTGGTCCACCATCTGGCTGACGGTCTGCGCTTCCAGCGAGATGCCGTGCTCCGGACACCTCGGCACGCCTGCGCGCGCGTAGAGCAGCCGGAGATAATCGTAGATCTCGGTGATGGTGCCGACCGTCGAGCGGGGATTGTGCGACGTCGACTTCTGCTCGATCGAAATGGCCGGCGACAAGCCCTCGATATGGTCGACGTCGGGCTTTTCCATCACCGACAGAAACTGCCGCGCATAAGCCGACAGCGACTCCACGTAGCGCCGCTGTCCTTCGGCGTAAATGGTGTCGAAAGCCAGCGACGACTTACCGGAACCGGATAATCCCGTGATGACGATCAGCTTGTCACGAGGCAGGTCCAGATCGATATTTTTGAGGTTGTGGGTGCGGGCTCCACGGATCTGAATCGTGTCCATGCAAAATTCAAGCGCAAAACAGAACCTGTTACTATAGGACGATTCCCGCTACTCGCAAAGGAGCATATCGCTTGAATCCGGCTTTGCAGATCGACACACCGATGACCCGAGCCGAGGTGCGCGCCAGCTTGTCTCTGGCCGCCATTTACATGTTGAGAATGCTGGGCATGTTCCTGGTCCTGCCGGTGCTCTCGGTATTCGCCCGCGAACTTCCGGACGCCACGCCGCAATTGGTCGGATTCGCCATCAGCGCTTACGGCTTGACCCAAGCGATCTTTCAGATTCCATTCGGCCTCTGGTCCGACCGTTACGGGCGGAAGCGCCTGATCGTGATCGGCTTGCTGCTTTTTGCGGCGGGCAGCGCGCTCGCCGCCCTATCCGAGTCGATCTACGGCATCATCGCCGGCCGGGCCCTCCAGGGAGCCGGGGCGGTCGCCGGAGTCGTCATGGCCCTGGCCGCCGATCTTACCCGCGAAGAACACCGCACCAAGGCCATGGCCTTGATCGGCGTCAGCATCGGGATGTCCTTTGCGCTATCCATGGTGATCGGGCCGCTATTGTCCGGCTGGATAGGACTCCATGGTCTTTTCTGGATCATCACCGCCCTGGCCCTGTTCAGCATCATCGTGCTATACGCCGTCGTGCCAACGCCCGCCGTGAGCCGATTTCACCGAGATGCGGAAGTGCGCCCGGCCTCGTTGAAAGCGGTTCTCGCAAACCGCGAACTGTTGCGCTTGGACCTCGGCATCTTCTGCCTGCATCTCGTCCTGACCGCCACGTTCGTAGTCCTTCCTTTGATTTTGCGCGATACGCTGCAGCTCGAAACGGCCAAGCATTGGCACGTCTATCTGCCCGTATTCGCACTTGCTCTCGTCAGCATGGTTCCTTTCGTGATCCTCGCGGAAAAACGACACAAGATGAAAGCGGTCTTCGTCTCTTTCATCGGGCTGGTCGCGATTTCGGATGCCGGCTTCGTTTGGCTTCAACACGATTTCTGGATCGTGTTCGGGCTGCTTTACCTGTTCTTCACCGGATTCAACCTCCTTGAGGCCACCCTCCCTTCGCTGATCTCGAAGGTCGCTCCGCTCGATCTCAAAGGCACGGCCATGGGCGTTTATTCCACGGCACAGTTCTTGGGCGCTTTCGTGGGCGGAGCCGGCGGCGGCTGGATTTACGGCCGCTACGGGATAACTTCGGTCTTCCTGTTCTGCGCCGCCATCGCTCTGCTATGGTTCACCGTTGCGCTCGGCATGAAGGCCCCGCGCGGATTGAGCAGTCTTCTCGTCAACGTGCGCGGATTGAGTCACGATCAGGCTTCCAGCTTGTCCCGGCGACTGCTTCAAATATCGGGCGTTGCCGAAGCCGTAGTCCTGGCGGAAGATGGCGTAGCATATCTGAAAATCGACAAAGAGAAGCTCGATCGCCTGGCGCTCGACGGATTGTTACAGGAGTTGGCGGCATGAAACGCCAGGCGCTTTCCGGCTCGTTTCAGATCCCCCGCAAGACATGAGGTTTTCGCTTAAACACACACGTTAAGAACCTCGCGACCCAAACGAGGTCTAATACGCGTTCAAATTCTCAACCGTACCATCGATCGGAGACACTTTGATATGGCCAGTCGCGGCGTCAACAAAGTCATACTCATCGGCAACCTGGGTGCCGATCCGGAAGTCCGTTACATGCCCAACGGAGGCGCAGTCACCACGCTCCGCCTCGCCACCGGCGAAACCTGGAAAGATCAGCAAACCGGCCAACAGCAGGAGCGTACGGAATGGCACCAGGTCGTGTGCTACCGGAAGCTGGCCGAGATCGCCGGAGAATATTTGAAAAAAGGCAGCAAGATATACATCGAGGGCAGTTTGCGCACGCGCAAGTGGCAGGACAAGAACGGCCAAGACCGTTACACGACCGAAATCATCGCCGATCAGATGCAAATGCTGGACCGTGCCGGCGGCGCTCCGGCCGGAGCAAGTGCACGCGGCGGAGAGTCCGATCGTTACGTGCCGCCCTCGTCGGGATCGAAGCCCGAACCGGGATTCGGCGGCGTGGACGATTTCGACGACGATATTCCATTCTGAGCGACTTCGCCCCCACTCTCGCCGATGGAACCGACTCGGACCGGTTCCACAATTGCTTCCTTTTACATACACAAAGATTTACGCCGACGACTAATTCCATTTTTCGAACAAAAAGAAAATTTCCTTAATGGTAGGCCGGGATAAGCCTGTCCTGAGCAACGTCGAAGGGCCTGTCCTGAGCCCGGTCGAAGGGCGGTTCGCTTCGCTCAGCGCATCCTACTTTTCCGGTACATCGAAGCGGTCGACTGCCGCTTCTAGGTTCAAACATTCGGTCGGCTAATCGATGCCAGCATCCTCAGGTCGACCGGCTGATCATTCTGCCGTTTTCCGATATCGGCGAGGGCCCCTAAACGAAAACCGATCAGCACGGTGGCCGAGGAATCTTGCCGGTGGTTGATTTTTCTAATTGCTGGTGGGCTCCGAAGAAGGTTAATTTGCGACGAAACCGGCCCTCGATAGGCAGTACTCCCCTGGGAAATATGGAGGTCAGCGATGGCAACTACGGAAGACATTACCAAGGATCTAAAACAGGACTTGGCCACACTCAAAGCCGATATGGGCAACCTGATGGCGGCGATGAAAGATTTGGGCGTAGAACACGGACGAACCGCTTATGCACGTGCGCGCCAGGTCGGAGAACGCGCCCGCGGTCATGCGATGGCCGCCCAGGAAAGCGTGGAGCACTATGTCGAAGCCCGTCCC
Source organism: Methyloversatilis universalis (assembly GCA_020723665.1). Lineage (GTDB taxonomy): Bacteria > Pseudomonadota > Gammaproteobacteria > Methylococcales > Methylococcaceae > Methylocaldum. The sequence continues at coordinate 9,736 of DYIL01000033.1, read as the reverse complement.
TTGACCAGCCTCCTGGTGGCCTTCGGCACAGGCTTCGCGATCGGCACGCTGCTCGCCTCTCGCCGCTGATGGCGGGCCCCTTGCCGTGATCCGTCCGCTTACTGATTTTGTTGCTGCGGAAAAAGCCAAGCTCTGGCATTCGCTAGGCCGATCGGCGGTATTGCTTTCCCTGGCGATTTTTGCCACGTTAGCTGCATTCGGCGGCTTGGTCTTCGCGCTGCTCGGTATTTATTTATCGTTGGAAGCCGTGATGGAACCGTGGCTTGCCGGAGTGATCGTCGGCTGCGCCATGGTCCTGATCGCCGTTATCGCGTTATGGATCGTCGCGCGTTTGATCACCAAACAAGGTCGCCCGGAAACGCTGCCACCGTCGTCGAAACCCACTCTTGCCGCAGCGCATAAGCCTCCGGAGACCGTATCCGAGACATTGCGGGCGACCGTCGGCGACGTACTCGGCGCTTCCAACATCAGAGCCAGCGACGTCGTGCTCGGCGCCTTGGTCGCCGGCCTGGTTCTCGGTGCCAGCGCGCGGTTGAGGGAGCGGCTGTTTCGCAACATCACGGGAAGCTGAATCAATCCGCCCGCCGGTACCGTCTACGGCAGGCGGATTGTCCGTAAGCTGACCAGGGTACCGCTTATTCCTCAGATTTGCGCGACGCGCTTGAGCGCGGACAGATTGGTCTCGTATCGCTTAGCCGGCTTGCATTTGATCGCTCTGAGCATGCGTGAGCGCTTGAATTCCGCCAGAACTCGGCTAACGCTTTCGACCGTGACCCCCAAAATCGCCGCCATTTCCTCGCAAGTCAGCAAGGTTACTGCCGTCGACGCCGGGGTGTCGTTTTGAATGGCTGCCAGAAAATTGACCAGCCGCGCGACGCGAGCCTTTATCGATCCGGTGGAGAAGTCGGTGATCCAGATGTCGGCGCTCTTTAGATGCTGATACCAGCACTCGATGAGCCGGCAATACAAATAAGGGTTATCCTTCTTGAGCTGGGCGATCGCCCGTAGGGGCGTACAAATCACCTCCACTTGATCGACCGCAACCGCCGTGTGCTGGTAGGTCGGCTCGATCACGCCCCCGAGACCGAGAAACGTGCACTTGGCATGTAGCCGAACGATACGGGCTCTTCCGTCGGGCGAATAGCTGATGAGTTTTACCAAACCCTGCAAAATCGCCAGCACGGTATCGGCCGGATCCCCCTCCCGGAAAATGACCTGCTTGGCGGCGAACGTCTTGCGCTTACCTCCTCGAAAAACGGTTTCCAGTCCCGCCATTTCGAGGCCCGCCAATGCGCCGCCGGCGTCTTCCGCGGGCACCTCAGCGGCCGAATGCCGTGCGATAGAAATGTTTCCCTTTCTCAAATTAGACATGTGCCACCTCGTCGTCCTGATTGAAATCACACCTCGCAAACCATGTCCATGGGATCTCGTCGGATGACGAGATCCCGGCTCGCAAGTAGCCGACCATTCCTGGTCTACGCGCGGACCCGAATCAGTCATCCGCGCCGGGTTAGCGAATCTGAGATTAACAAATTTGCGCGGCAAACTCATCCGCTAGAACGCAGATACATGGTCGATTTCTCCGCCATTTCGGCTGTGCCGGGCGCTCAATCCGGTTACTGTTGAACCTAGAAACGGCAGTTGACCTCTTCGATGCACCGGAAAAATAGGATGCGGTGAGCGAAGCGAACCGCCCTTCGACCGGGCTCAGGACAGGCATCATTCGAGGACACAAGGGGTGCGGTTCGTTCCTCACCGCACCCTACAAAATGAGTTGCAGCGATCTCACCTTTCGGGTAGAGACGCGACCTACCCGATTTAACGGCGGGCGAGCCGCCTAGCGGCGTTGCGCCTTCTTGCGGGAGACCACCTACCCCGCCGCACACTCGAGCACGTCCAACTGCCGTTTCTAGGTTGAACTTACTGCCTACCGAACATGTCACCGAAATAGGCTTCCGCTCATCGCCGGCAGGGATACCGATATGACGAAAGACGAATTGAGGACCTCATCCGAACAGCTCGAAAACCTGGCCAGCGGCATTCGTCGATGTGTCGCCTGCCGGCTTCACGAAAGCCGCCGACACGCTGTGCCCGGGGAAGGACCCGCAAGCGCGGGGATCGTGTTGTTGGGTGAAGGTCCGGGCGGCAAAGAGGATGCGACCGGCCGCCCTTTCGTCGGTCCGGCAGGCCGTTATCTCGACAAACTGCTCGAAAATCAAGGCTTGACCCGTAAGCGGCTGTTCATAACCAACTGCGTCAAGTGCCGTCCACCGGAGAATCGCACGCCGCGGCGCGACGAGTTGAAAACCTGCACCAGCCTTTGGCTGGAAAGGCAACTTGAGCTGATCTCGCCCAAACTCATCGTGCTGCTCGGGCAGGTCGCCGCTCGCCAGATGTTGGGCGATACCGCAACCCTTTCCGACTGGCATGGAAAACGAGTGAGTCACAACGGACGGAATTATTTCGTCACCTACCACCCGGCTGCCGCCTTGCGCTTCGATTGGGTAGCCGACACCATCCGCGCCGATTTCGATGTCCTCGGCAAGCTGCTAGCGCGACTCGCCGATTTGCCGTAAGCGCCTCTCCGTCCACTCCATTCCGGGAATCTCGAAAGCGGCGCTCCATACGGACTTCCGCTACACCCATCGGATCGGCGCGTCATTCCTGGCAAAGCGATCAAGAGCGATTCCAAAAACGCCGCCTCATGACCGAATCCATCGGATTGTCAAATGGCCTTCATACAATGCAGAATGGGAAGGAAAAAACGAGTTACGGGAACAAAGCAAGCAGAAGAAGAATCCCCGGTTAACAGACCCATCCACTCAAGAGGAGGATTACATGGATACCAAGACTCACTACCGTGTCGTCGTTATCGGCGGCGGCGCTGCCGGACTCGGCATCGCCGCCCGTATGCTGCATGCCGGAGTCAAGGATGTCGCCATCATCGAACCGTCCGACAAACATTATTACCAGCCCTTCTGGACATTCGTCGGAGGCGGCGTCGTCAACCGCGAGCAGTCGGTAAAGCCCATGGCCGATTTGATTCCCAAAGGCGCCACATGGATTCACGACGCCGCCGCGGAGTTCGATCCCGCCAACAATTCGGTCAAAACCCGTGGCGGCAAGGAGGTCGGCTACGACTATCTGGTCGTCTGTCCGGGACTGCAGATCGACTGGGACAAAATTCCGGGAGTCACGGAAGCCCTGGGCAAGAACGGCGTGTGCAGCAATTACAGCTATGACACCGTCAACAGCACCTGGGAAAACATTCGGAATTTCAAGGGCGGCAACGCCGTGTTCACCTTTCCGCCGCCGCCCATCAAATGCGCCGGAGCGCCGCAGAAAATCATGTACTTGGCGGAAGACTATTTCCGTAAGCACGGTATTCGCGACAAATCGCGCGTCATCTACTACTGCGCAACGCCCACCATCTTCAGCGCGCCGAAATACGCCGCGAGCCTCATGGAACAGGTGGTGAAGCCACGCAACATCGAGGTCCATTTCAAGCACAATCTGGTAGAACTGCGCCCCGATTCGAAAGAGGCGGTGTTCAAGAATCTGGACACCGGAGAAAACGTCGTCCAACCTTACGACATGATCCACGTGGTTCCGCCCATGAGCGCCCCCGATTTCCTCAAGAACAGCCCGCTCGGTAACCAGGACGGATGGGTAGACGTGGACAAGGAAACACTTCAGCACGTCCGCTATCCCAACGTATTCAGCCTGGGCGACGCCAGCAGTCTGCCCACCTCCAAAACGGCGGCGGCCATTCGTGCGCAAAGCCCGGTGCTGGCCGCGAATCTCCTGTCGGTCATGAACGGCGGACAACCGGTCGCCAAATACGACGGCTACACCTCGTGCCCGCTGATCACCGCCTACGGCAAACTGATTCTGGCCGAATTCGACTACGACCTGAAGCCCAAGGAAACCTTCCCGTTCGACCAGGGCAAGGAGCGCTACAGCATGTATCTTTTGAAGCGCTACATCATACCGGTGATTTACTGGAAAGGTCTGATCAGGGGCTATCAATGGCCTCACTTCGGCAAGGCATGAACGGGGGCGCCTCCCAGGCGCGGGTGTGGCTTTGCGGAATCCCAGCCTGGCCCGAACTTCGCAGCCCTGCAAGGACTAGGGCTCTCGCTCGACCCGGCTTGGGACGGCGCACCTCGCGAGCCGTAGCCGGGCCCGCGGGCGGTCCGGTATTCGCGCAGTAGCAACAATCTTTCCCTCCCCCTGGAGAGTGTCGCGAAAGTAGGCTGGGATGACGAGGGAATCCCAGCAACCGGCTGAAAATGCTGGGTTTCGTGCTTCAACCCAGACTGCATTTTCGGCTTTTACGACACCCTTCCCTGGAAGAGGGCTAGGGTGTGGGTATTTAAGAACGAAACCAAACCGACCACCCCGTGCTCCGCCTCTACCAATCCGACAAACTGGAATTTCTCGCCGAATTCTTGACAGCCGCCGCGTCACCGCCGGCGTCCCCTTTCGAACCGGAAACCATCATCGTTCCCAGCCTAGGCATGGGACGCTGGCTTTCCCTGCGCATCGCCGATAAGCTCGGCATCTGCGCGAACGTGCGTTTTCAATTGCCGGCCTCATTCGTCTGGAGCTTGCGCGGGCAACTCCTGGGCGAAATCCCCGGGCGCTCGCCATTCTCCTGTGAAGTACTCACGTTCCGCATACTCGACTGGCTGGGGCTGCCCGCAAACCTGGAGCGGACCCAGCGCCTTTCCGGCTATCTGCAAAACGGCGACGAGCTGCGCCGGTTCCAGCTCGCCAGGCGCATCGCCGACTTGTTCGATCAATACCTGATGTACCGCCCGGACTGGATTACCGCCTGGGAACGCGGCGAGACCCTAGGTCTGAGCGGCGATGAGCATTGGCAAGCCCTGCTGTGGCGTGATCTGACGGCGGCGGAAAACACGCCCCATCGCGCCGAATATCTGAACGAACTCAAAACGGTACTCGAATCCGACTCGGCGGCCGATCGGCTGCCGCGGCGCATCACCGTATTCGGCATCTCCTCGCTGCCGCCGGCGTTTCTGGACGTGTTGAGCGCGCTCGCCAAGCACACCGAGGTCGATCTGTACGCGCTCAACCCGTGCCGCGCGTATTGGGGCGAAATCCGAGACGAACGGGAAATCGGCCGCATGGCCGGCGACCGCTCGCCGGACGATCTGTACCTGGAAGTCGGAAATCCTCTGTTGGCGTCCCTTGGAAAACAGGGCCGCGAATTCTTCGATCTCCTGGCCGAACATCCGGAGGTCCACGACCTGTTTCAGCCGGAGCCGCCCCGCGATTCGCTGCTGCACATACTTCAGGCCGATATCCTGGAACCCATCGACCGTCGGAAGGCGGAACGTTTGCTCATACGAGCGGACGACCGCTCGCTGCAAATCCATGCCTGCCACAGTCCGATGCGCGAAGTCGAAGTCCTGCGCGATCAGCTTTTGGCTCTGTTCGACGCCGATTCGGAACTGAAGCCGAGCGACGTCGCTGTGCTGACACCGGACATCGAACAATACACCCCTTATATCGAAGCGGTATTCGCCGAAAGCCGCGACGCTCCGCCGATTCCTTTCAGCATCGCCGACCGCGGCTTGGCTCACGAGCAGCCGCTTCTGGAAACGTTTCTCGTCCTGCTCGATCTGCCGGAAAGCCGATTCGCGGCAGACACCATGCTAGGCTACCTGGAGCAGCCCGCCATACAGCGCCGTTTCCGGCTGTGCGAGGACGACCTCCCCATGATCCATCACTGGGCGCGGGCGGTCGGCACCCGCTGGGGACGGGACGGCGCTCACAAGGCCGAATACCGGCTGCCGGACATCCCGCGCCACACCTGGCGCGACGGCATCAAGCGTCTGATGCTGGGCTACGCCCTACCGCAGGAACTGGCCAGCGATGGCTTTCCGCTGTTTGCCGACACCCTGCCGTACGACGACATCGAAGGCAGCCGGGTCTTGATCCTCGAACGGTTCGCGGAATTTCTGGAAACCCTGTTCGAATGGGCGAACCGGTTCAAGGCCAAGCGGCCGATAGCGGAATGGGTCGAATGCCTGAACACGTTCATCGACCGGCTGTTCGATCCGCGCGACGAGGACGAAACGCTGCTGCTCCAGCTGCGCGGCACCCTGGATCTGCTGCGGGAGCTTGCGGAACAGGCCGGTTTCCGCGAGCCGGTCGGAAGCCGGGTGATCAAACGCTGGCTGGCCGACCGCCTTTCGCAGCCTTCCGGTACCACCGGCTTCTTGACCGGTGCGGTCACTTTCTGTGCCATGGTACCGATGCGCAGCCTGCCGTTCAAAATCATCGCCGTGCTCGGCCTGAGCCACGACAGCTTCCCCCGCCAGCGCCATCCCTCCGATTTCGACCTGATGGCGAAACACCCCCGCAAGGGAGATCGCTCGCGCCGGCTCGACGACCGTTATCTCTTCCTGGAAACGCTGCTATCGGCGCGGGAAATGCTTTATCTCAGCTATGTGGGCCGCAGCGTTCGCGATAATACCGAGTTGCCGCCCTCCCCCTTAGTGTCCGAACTCATCGACGTCGCGAAACAAAGCTGCGAACTGGCCGAGGGCGACATCGAATCCCATCTCCTGATCCAGCATCCGCTGCAGCCGTTCGATCCCGGCTATTTCAGGGACGATCCCAGGTTGCCCGGCTTTTCGTCGGCCTGGCTGGCCGCGGCACGACTGATCGGACGGGGCGACAAGGAGCCCGCACCCTTGTTCGCCGGTCCCCTTCCGGAACCCGAAGAGGAATGGCGAACGGTCGACCCGGAAAGCCTCGCCTACTTTTTCGGCAACCCTGTCCGGTATCTTCTGCGGCGGCGGCTGAACCTGATTCTGGAAGACGCCGAGGCGGAATTCGAAGTTCGCGAACCATTCGCGCTCGACGACCGGACGAGAAACCAAGTCCGCCAAAACCTGCTGAATGCCTTGGCGCAAGATCGAGAACCCAAGAGCGCACTGTTGCTCGCCGATGCCCAGGGCCTTCTGCCCCACGGACGCCTCGGCCAAGCGCTGCACGGCAAGGAGCAACGGCTGGTCGAAAGCTTCGCGGTCAAACTGCTCCCAGAACTCGTCAAACCGCGCTTCGAACCGCTGCCGGTAGATTTCGGGGCAAACGGCCTGCGCCTACTCGGCTCACTTGCTCAAGTCGGCCCGGGCGGCCTAACCGACTACAGCTTCGAAGAACCCAGTCCCCGCCAACTCTTCGACCTGTGGCTCCGGCACCTGATGCTATGCCTGATCGCCCCCGACGGCGTGATACTTCAATCCTTGCTGCACACACCCAAACAAACCCTCACGTTCCAAGCGGTCACCGATCCCGAACACGAACTCGCCCAACTCCTGAACGCTTATTGGCAAGGTCTCTCCGCCCCGCTCCCTTTCTTCCCCAAAACCAGCTACGCCTACGCCCGCTGCCTGCACGACCAGGACGCTATCCGGCTCAACGCACTGAGACAGGCCCGGAGAATCTGGGAAGGTTCGGAATACCAGGCTGGAGAAAGCATGAATGCCTACTACCGGACGGTTTACCGGGGCAGCGATCCGCTGGACGAACGCTTCGAGGCTCTGGCCGTTGAGCTCATCAGCCCGATGTTGACCTCAATGACGAAAGACGTATCTCGATGAGTATTGACGAAAATCATAGCCAGGGCTGGGGGGCTAATTCCATTTTTCGAACAAAAAAATTTCTTTAATGGTAGGCCGGGATAAGCCTGTCCTGAGCGAAGTCGAAAGGCTTATTCCGGCCTACGACGTTTTCCTTTTGATTGAGAAATGGAATAAACCCGGCAATTGAGGACCGTACAGGGTGGAAAGCGTATGCTGAACCCGGCTTCTCATGACGGCCTGACGGTGTCGCATCCCGGATGATTACATAGTACCATCAGGCCACGGATACCCGCGGGCACGTCGTGTCTTGCCGGAATTCTCGGCTGCTGGTCCTCGTCGATGGGCTCGCGTCCGGGGGTTGTGACGATGATCGTTGCCCCGCGCCCACAAGCCCGCACCACACCGGCGGTGCGCCGCGACATCGCTCTGAGTTCGCATCCGGTGTCCGTGCAAGCCCAGCGCTCCATAAGGATGGTGTCCGCCGGACACTTGACCCGAATTTGGGCGGTCTTTGGCGATATCAACCGGCCGGCCGTCGCGCGGTCAAAGAAGAATCCTGATGGTCCATGAGAAACTTGTTCATGAAACCTACCGCCTACTACATCTTCGATACGTCGCTCGGCCCCTGCGGCATTGCCTGGCGTGAGGGCGACCGGCCGGCCTTGACTTCGTTTCAGCTACCCGCCATCGATGCGCGTGCGACGGAAGAGAGAATCGCGAGGGAAACCGGCGCGCGCCCGTCGAACGCGCCGCCGCCCGCGATCGCCGGCATCATCGGGCGAGTTCGCAGGCATTTCGAGGGGTATCCCGAAGATTTTCGGGACGTCGAAGTCGACCTCGACGGCGCCGGGCCGTTCGCGCGACAAGTGTACGCCGCCGCGCGCGCCATTCCGGCGGGAAAGACAGCGACTTACGGCGAGATCGCCGAAACCCTGGCCCGGCCCGGCGCGGCCAGGGCGGTCGGCCAAGCCTTGGGGAAAAACCCGATCCCTCTCATCATACCCTGCCACCGGGTCGTCGCGGCCGGCGGCAAACCCGGCGGATTTTCCGCACCGGGCGGATTGAGGACCAAATCCCGGATGCTGGCCGTCGAGGGCGTGGCTTGGGGATTGCCGCCCACGCTCAAATCGGCGCGAGACCTCCAGCGCGCAGCGGCAAAACTAAGAACCCTGGACCCGCACCTAGCCGATTGGCTGTCCCCGCCCCTACCGTTCAAGCCGAGCACCGAGCATTCCCCTTATGCGGCACTGTTCAGCGCCATCGTTCACCAGCAACTGACGCCCAAGGCCGCAACCGCTATCCTGAGCCGAGTGAAAGCCCTATTTCCGGGTGCGATTTTCCCGGCGCCCGACGAACTCCTCGGCACCCCCGACCACATTTTGAGGAGCGCGGGCTTGTCGCAGCCGAAAACCGAGGCGCTCAAGGACCTGGCGGCGAAGACACTGGACGGCACCGTGCCGACGGCCGAAATCATCATCGCGCTGGACGATGACGAGATCGTGCGGCGGCTGAGCTCGATTCGAGGGGTGGGGCGGTGGACGGTCGAGATGCTGCTCATCTTCAATCTCGGGCGGACGGATGTCTTTCCCGTCGATGATTACGCGCTTCGGAAAGGCATCGCGAAAGTATACGGAATGCCGGAGGTCCCCTCCCCCAAAAAAGCATTGGGTTTGGGCGACTCCTGGCGGCCTTATCGCACGGTCGCTTCCCTGTATCTCTGGAATGTCGTCAATGCCGAAATCTTTTGAATCGGCATTCCGGATAGAAGGCTCGTACACCCGGCTAAGATCCGCTTCCCATGCCGCATAGCGCTTCGCCGATTCTGTCGGCTGCGGCCGTGCTTTTTCCCTCCGCTCCCCGCGGAGACGAGAAAAACGCGCTGTCCAAGGAACTCGCGCTCGGTTAAGAGACCCTCGACCAACGCCCCGGCGGCGGCTAGCGGAAACTCGCCGACAAGAGACAGAACATAGGGGAAGATCGTCTACGAGCATTTCTCGGCGCCCTTCGCTATCGAAAGCGGCAAAGCCCTGCTCCACTTTAAGAGCCTATCCCAAGAGGCTTGGAGCGGTTTTCAGGTCAGTGTAGGGCATAGCCACAATGGACAAACCAGTTTCGAG
>DYIL01000032.1 GCA_020723665.1 Methyloversatilis universalis | reverse complement strand
GGCGCCAGGCCCGACTGGGTTATCTAGCGCCGGCGGCCTACGCCCAACAGTTCTAAATCAGCAGGCGGCTTAATCTTTGGCGTCCACTATTGCCAACCGACTTCATCGCCGGCGAGCACCCTCTGTTTCAACAACCGCAGCATCGTGGCCTGTTCCGGCCATAGGCTCGCGGAGTACTCCGCTACCCAGGTATCGAAAACCTTAGAGATGCGTTCCTCGCGGGTCGGGATGCGGTGTGCGCCCAAGGCGGCACGGATGAAATCCGAAAGCGAACCGGTGGGCTGTTCGAAGGCTTTACGCAGGGACGCCTCGGTAAAGAAGGTGCGCGGCGCATCGAGCCGGCGCACCAGTTCTTCCCATTCCTCTTCCGTAACCGGCTCCCCGGCAAAGATTCTTCGCACGACCGGGTCGGTCTCATGAAGCTCGGCGACCCGGGCCGTCCAGTCTTCCCGGTACGCACGCGATCCATCGCCAGTCCTTCGGGGCCGACGATGACGGTTTCGCGCCGGGTGATGGCGTCTTCCTTCTGGCCTTCGGGAATGACCACCCATTCGCCGCTACCGCCCGGCTCCCGAATGCTTCCCTCCGCCGCCTTCCCGAGCCTCGCGCGGATTGCGGTAATCCACGCTCGCGTCGTTTAAAGCGGGCGACATTGCCCACGAAGTCGTAAATCCAGAACTCGGTCTTGCCGATCTTCGGGCAAAGCCGGCTGCCGCGGCCCCGCATCTGGGCATACTTCATGGCGGAAACCGTCGGGCGCAGCATCACCAAAGTTTCCAGTCCCTCGTGGTCGTAGCCGGTGTCGAGCATATCCACCGACACGGCGATATAGGGGAGCAGATCGTACTTGAAACGGTCGATGACCGGCTTGGGATCCCCATTGTTGGCATAGGTCGTGATTTTGGCCGCGAAGCTCTCGCGCACGTGCCCCGGAGAGACGTTGAGATCCGCGGCGATCTGCAAGCAAAGCTCATGGGGCAGCAGACGGTTGATGAGCCGCACCAGCAAATCGGCCTGCTCATCGATCACGGCAAAGACGATGGTTTTGCGGGGACGCTCGGCATAGCGTTTACCCTCGACCGCAAAAAACTCTTCCAGAATCGGCTCGAGCCGGTCTTCCGACTCCGCCCGCCGGCCCGGCCCCAGTCGCTGGCGGCGATTTCTTCCTCGTTTCAGGTCGTGCCCTCGGTAGAAAGCTGAGTCTCTGCCACGTAAATCTTATAGGGGACCAGATAGCCGTCCCGTATGCCTTGCTAAATTGTGTAGGAAAAAGTCGGCTTTCCCCGCTCGGCGGCACTGTCCCAACAATCGAAATACATATAGGTATTGCCCACCCGCTGCCGCCCGTGTTCGTTGATCCAACGCAGTTCGCCGGGGCTGGGCGTGGCGGTAAGGCCGATAGGCACGGCGTCGAAGTGGCCCAAAGTCGCACGGTGGGTGTTGTAAAATGGAGCCGTGGCATTCGTCGGTCACCACCAAGTCGAAATAGGCATGACCGAAGCCGTTCGATCCCAGTTGGCCGGCGATGGTATCCAGCGTCCCCACGACGATTTGGCCCTCCAGACTGCGCTCGCCGCCGAACAGCAGGGCCGAAGGCCCATCCTTCAGGTAATCGTCGAAGGTTTCCTTGGCCTGCTTCGCCAGTTCGATGCGGTCTGCGAGGAATAGCATGCGGGAAATCACCGCAGCCTGAAACCAGCGCTTCTTCAGCATGGCAATGGTCAGCGTCTTGCCGGTGCCCGTCGCCATCTCGAACAGCATGCGCCGGCGACCTGCAATCAAAGCTTCGTCCGCCTCGCGCAAGCACTCGAGCTGATAAGGCCGCGCTTCGACCCGCTCGCTGCGGAAAAAGAAAGTTTCGGGATAAGGGAGGACGGAAAGTGCTTCTTGCGGACTGCCCTTGCGATGTGCCTTGAGATTGGCGCGGGTCTGCAAGTCGACGCGGGTGGGCAGCCCCAACACCGGTCGCGCGTCACCGTCGCCGTAATCCCACAAATAATGCTCGCGGCCGTTGGAGAGAATGACGAACGGAGCCCGAGCTTTTCCCCATAGGCGCGCGCCTGCCCCTTCGCGCCGTAGGGATCGATGGAAAAGCGCTTCGCTTCGATAATCGCCAGAGGGCGTATCAGCGTGTCCTTGAGGAGATAATCCGCACGGCCGTCTGCCGTGGGTTCCTCGCTGGAAACTTGCCACTTGTCGAAAAGGTCCCAGCCGGCGTCTTTCAGAAGCTGGTCAGTCATCATGCGGGCATCGGTTTCGCGGGACATTTCAACGGGTTGTTCTTGTTATGACAGGCGAATTCAGTGTATGTAGCCCGACAAGGTTACGCAATCCGTATCGGCGGAGCGACAGCGATACGGTTGATGATTACCGCAGGCGACAGGGACACGAAATCGGGAACGATGCCAACGCTGCGGCAGAAGCATCAAACCGGATCTCGGTTCGCCTTGGACGATTCGGAATGGGTAGAATGGAAAACCGTAGAAACTACTATGCAATTCCTTCCGTGTCCAAACCGAAAACGCCACGTCCTTCGGACCGCTCGGCCCGTCAAGCACGCACGTCAAGACGCTCTCCGCAAGAGAAACCGATGGCCCATCCGCCCGAGCGTACGATTCGAATCGCCGGACTACCCTCCGTCACTGCCTTGTTTCAGCGCGATCCCGACCGGGTTCTGCGGTTTTTTTACGAGGACCGCATGGTGCCCCTGGTCGGCGAGTTCTGCGCCTATATGGCGCGGGTCCGTCGTCCCTACCGCATGGTCGACACCGAAGAGCTGGCGCGCATCGCCGGCACCGTGTTGCACGGCGGCATTGTCGCGGTGGCCGAGCCGCAGCCCATACGATCTTTCGATCTTGCGGAAGCCCATCGTTGGGCCCGGAGCGGACGGGCTCTGTTCATCCTGGACGGGGTCAGCAATTCTCACAACCTCGGCGCCATTGCCCGCACTCTGGCTTTTTTCGGATTTAAGTATTTGGTGATATCCGATCATCCGGCCCAGGCGGGGCTGTCCGACTCGGCTTATCGCGTCGCCGAGGGCGGACTCGACTATCTGCAAGTCCTTAAGGCCACATCCTTGCCCGACGCGTTGCGGCGCCTGAGACGCGACTATCGCGTCGTAGGCACGGCTTTGGGGTGCGGTGTTCCGCTGGAAACGCTCACGCAGGACCCGCGCCCCGTCGCCCTGGTCCTCGGCAACGAAGAAGAAGGGCTCCCGGCCGCGACGCTCGCGGCTTGCGAAACGATCGTTACCCTGCCGGGTTCCGGCCAGGTACAATCCCTCAACGTGTCGGCGACCGCGGCCATCCTGGCGTACGCTTTGCGGCCGCGACCCGAGGCGGCCAGGCCTGTGCGTCGCCTGACTCCCGCGAAGGAAAAGCCGAAGCGCGCGGTACCCCGAAAACACGCCCGATGAAAGAAAGGGGCATCCCCACGGAGCATCCTTCCATACGAGGTGCGGTCCTGACGCCGGAAAAGATCGAATTGGGCAAGATGCTCTACTTCGATCCTCGCCTTTCGAGGAGCTGACTGATCAGCTGCAACAGTTGCCACAATCTGGCGCTGGGCGGCGTCGATCTTGCGAACCTTGACCGGAGATCAGCCAAAAATCGAATGGATCAGTCTCCCGCCTCACGGCAAAGACACGCCCCTGCCGATCGTGGAAGTCACACCGGAAGGCACAGTAAAACCCGAGGGCACGAAGGCGCATTAGCCGCGTTAAGAGGGTGTTGAAAAACGCATTCTGCATACGACATGTAGGTTAACAGTTTCGTCGTTGCCCACTACCTATGGTAGGAGCATCGAATTTTTCAACAGCCTGTTAAGGACGCTCTGAGCAAGTGGATTCCGTTCGTGATTCGTCAAGCTCACCGCGAACGGAATCAATACCCTACCGTTCGTACTGAACCCTTCGACAAGCTCAGGACAGGCCTGTCGAAGGACTTATTCAGAGCTTCCTTAACGGATGTGTACCGCAGGCCGGGCTCACTTTGTCCTGAGCCGAGTTGAAGGGCCGGTCCTGAGCTTCACCGAAGAGGCGAAGCCGTTCCCGGCCGGAAAATGCGGGTTGCGCCGGCCGCAGACCGATAGGCGTGGTCCACGTACCCGGAGGGGATCGCCGGAAACGCTTCGCTCGTTCCGATCTTTGACCGGCACTGATTCCGCTTACGCGAACAGATGAAGGAAAAAATCGTTCAGCGTTCCAAACCGGCGTAATATCTCGCCAATTGCTTGATCTCCTCGTCGCTGAGCTGCTGCACGATCAAGCGCATGCGCCGGTAGATATCGTTGTGGCGCGCTTCCGATTTGTACGCCAGCATCGTTTGTTCGAGATACGCGGCCTTTTGAGCGGCAAGAACCGGCGTGTCGAGGACTTGGCTTTCGCCTGCGCGACCGTGGCAGACCGCACAGGGCGCGACGATACGCGCTCCGTCGCCGCGATCGACGAGCTTTCCGATCGTATCCGGAATCTCGTCTGCCTTCTTTGCGGGCGGTGGGGGCTGGCGGCTGTACCACGCCGAAACGTCCGCCATGTCCTGATCCGACAGGCCGGCGCTTATGCCCACCATGATCTCGTTCGAACGGCTGCCGCTCTTGTAATCGTGAAGCTGCTTGTAGAGATAGGTCGCCGTCTGTCCTTGAAGGTAAGGGAATTCGCTTTCGGCGTTTTCCGGCGTCGCGGCATGGCAGGCTTCGCAGCTTTCCGCGATTTTCTTGCCCTTCTCGGCATCGCCGTTCCTGACGAACGCTAAGGTTTCCGGGGTCCACGCCACTTGAGTCGACGGCTCCGCCGCGATCGGACCGTTCGACGCCGCGAGCACGATCCCCGCGAGAACATAGCCCTTTTTCATGTCAGTACCCCCACGCCACCGAGCCAAAGGTTTTGATCAGGAAAAACTGGGCGATCGGATAACCGAAGTTCGCCAGCATGAGCACCGCGAGCGCGATATTCCACACGCTGAAACCGTTCAGCAGCGGGTGCACCCGCGTCACCGGCTCCAGCGGTTCCGCGTATTCGATTTCGTCCGCCTGAATCGGACCGGTTTCCGGCTGTCGGTACGATTTCGCGAGGATGTAAACGAACAGCCCGGCCGAGACCATCAGCACCGTTCCCCCGACCACCATGGTCAATATGTAGGGATCCCACGCGAAGGTGAGAGGACTGTGGTAGGTCACGGTCGAAATGCGGCGCGGCTGGCCAAGCAATCCGAGAATATGCCAGGCCGTGGTCAAGATCACGAACCCCCAGAACCACGACCACAGCTGTATGAGCGGCAGCGTGGACGAACAAAGCGGCTTGCCGGTCAGCCGGGGCCAGAGGTAATAGGTCGTGGCCATGTACAGGATGACGGTGGTCCCGCCGAAGATGAGATGGAAATGGCCGGCCACCCAGGCGGTATTGTGGACCATGGCGTTCATGGCATAGCTTGCGTTGACGAGACCGCCGAAACCGCCCAGGACCAACATGGCGGCCGCCAGGATTCCTGCAAGCACCATGGAGTTGCGCCAGGGCAGAGCACCGATCCAGCCGAACAGGCCGGTTCCGCCGTTGATACGGCCGGCGAGTTCCACCGAGGCGGTGATCGTAAAGGCGGTCAGTAAAGTCGGCACCGCCACCAGAAACGTCAAAGTACCGTGTGACAGCTTGAAGCCGGCGCCTTGCTGGGGATCCATATAAAGGTGATGAAAACCGATCGGCAGACTGAGCACCAAGAGCATGACGAAGGCGACACGCCCCAACTCGTCGCTGAACAATTTGCCTCCCGCCGCCTTGGGAACGAAGCTGTAAAGCGCGATATAGGCCGGAATGAGCCAGAAATAGACGATCGGGTGCAGGGTCCAGGCAAAAAGTGTCCTGGCGAGGCCGGGATCGACCGTATCTTTCAATCCCATGGACCAGGGAATGAGCTGGAACACCACTTCCGAGGCGACGCCCGCACTGGTCCAGAGCCACAGAATCGCATTGGCGGTGGTCGCGAACATCGGAAGCGGGACCGGTTCGCCCGGATGGGCCTTCTTCCATTGCCCGTGCATGACGATCATGATCACGGCCCAGAACCAAGAGCCCACCACCAGTAACGCCGCGCCGATGTAGAACAGCGCATGGGCCTGCACCGGCGGATAAAAGGTGTAGAGCACCGAGGCACGGCCCAGCAGCAAGGGAAGTGCGGCCAATCCCGTCCCGACCGCGCTGGTCCAAAACCCGATCCAGGCCCATCTCGGATTCCAGAGCGGCGTCTTCAGGCTGGACACGGCCGTGACGTAGCCGAACCCCATGATGAAAAAGGTGGTCAGCACGTAAGCCATCAACACCCCATGCGTGCTGACGGACGCGAAATACACGCCGGGCGACTGCAGGGCCGGAATCAGGTCGCTGCGCGCCAGCACCTGATAAAACCCCATGAGCGCCGCCAAGCCGAAGGCCCCGAAAGCGACCGCGAAATGGCTCAGGGCGAGCTTTCTGATTTCGATTGTAAGCATGCGCTTATCTCCCTATCGGCTGTGCAGCGGACGCCTCGGGCCAGCTTTCCTTGGCCACCACGGTCACCTTGCTCCACATGTGATCGTGCCCGAGTCCACAGTATTCGTTGCAAAGCATGGGATACTCGCCAGGCTTCGGAAAGGTCGTGGTGATCTCGGAGACATAGCCGGGCACGACCATGGTGCCCATGTTGGTCATAGGGATGTGGACGCCGTGGAGAACGTCGGCGCTGGCGATGCGGAACGTCACCGGAGTTCCGGCGGGAAGCCGGATCTCGCGGGGATAGAACCCATAGCGGGCGGCAACCAGAGTCACTCGGATCGTGCCGTCCGGCTGGGTCCAAACGCCGAGTTTATCCTCGGCGAATTCGGCACTGAGGTGGAGACTGGCGGAGTCGATGGGTTCGATATGACTAGGCGGGTGGATGTTCCGGGCGAGAGCGGTATAGAAAATGGCGGCGAGAAAGATGCCTACGACCGCCAGAACCAAATAAATCCATCTTTTCTCGAGCGGGTGGATGTGCATGGCTCACCTCACTGCACGCCGCCGCGCGGCAGAAATACGCCGAAGTAAAGGAACAGCCAGGCGACCGCCATGCCGGCGATGATCAAGCAGAGCAGCGTCCAGGTGCCGACCGGCGTGAATTTCGAGGGATCAAAACTTTCTTCTTTATTCTTGATGTCCACATTTGTACCCTTGACAAATTAGCCGTACCTCAACACTTATGGAGTGTGCCCCGCCTGTCGGTCAAACGCAAGCCTTATTCCGTTGGCATAGTCCAGGCAACCTGCAATGAATGAGATTGGGCGGACTGAGGTAGAAAACCCATTTATTTACCATCGTTCGGACATGGCCGTTTTAAGGAAGCTCTGATTAAGTTTCCGGTGGGAAAAGCGAACAGTGCAACTGTTGGATCCAAAAGGCTCTCACCCAACCCAGTCACGCCGCACTTTCCCTGTTGGGAGCCCAAGCGGCGCTTACGCGTGCACCCGTTCGCCGGGAGCGAACGCTAACGTGCGAAGCACGGCCCTTCGACCAGCTCAGGACAGGCTCAGGACAGGTTTGTCCCAGCGGGAGAGGGCTTATTCAGAGTTTCCTCAACGGCTGGCTTTGCTTTTTCGGAAGAAATCGTGAGTATCAAGGGGATTATCTTTTCTCTGCTCAGTCTTCCGGCTTTATCGGCTTATGCCGACTGGAGCCCGGAAGACGAACACGCCTGTCGAAACGATGTGGCCGGCAAATTCAAATATTACGCACTGGCCCTGTCGTGGTCGCCGGAGTTCTGCCGTTCCCACCCCGGTCTCCAGGACGAGCCGCAGTGTCGGGAAAACCGCCGGTTCATCGTCCACGGGCTTTGGCCTCAGTGTGAAAATGATGCTCCGCGCGAATGTCGAAACGGCGGACGCCCGGACCGCATCGATAAACACAGGATTCACGCCTTCATGCCGTCGGATTTTCTTATCCGTCACGAGTGGAAGGCCCACGGAACCTGCACGGCGCTACCCCGCAGCGAGTATTTCGAGCTGACCGAAACGCTTTACCGGAAACTGAATTTGCCGAGACTAGCCGAAATCGCCGAAGCGGAAGAGATCGAGCGCTTATTTATGGACAAGAATCCAGGACTCGACGAGGACGAAATCGTGCTGTCCTGCGGCGCGAACGGCCAAAGAAGCAGCGCCAAGACCCTAGACGAGGTCATCGTTTGCTTCGACAGGAACACCCACGCCTTTACCCGCTGCGAGAACATCCGCGACACCTGCCGGACCCAGAAAACCGTCACGATCACCGGAGCGCGTTGAATGCCGAGACGCGCCCTGCGCCTACCGGAATGGCGACGTAATCGGACCGGCGCCCCGCTCGATGATCTGCCCGATGGCAACCTTGGGAACGGGCATTCGCCTGCGCTCGCGCCAGTCGAGCAATCCTTCGGCGGCTAATCGAATAGCCCGCAACTCAAAGAGATAATTTCGCGATTTCTCCTTAGAATGGTTGTTTTGATTTCGGGCCGGATGAACCCTATACGCCAACGCAAAGAAATCTTTCCAGCAGGCTTAGGCAAACGAAGCGTCGGAGGACCAAAGCATGTTAGGTCAAGATGAACTGCTCGCACTGCTATCGGATCTCGAATCCGACCGCATCGAACGAACCCGATCGACGTCGGATACCGACAAATTCGGCCAAGCCATCTGTGCCTTCGCCAACGACCTCCCCGGCCATCGCCGTCCCGGCTATCTCCTGATAGGGGTCAATGACGACGGATCTCTTTCAGGACTGACCGTTACCGACGAGTTGCTCAAGAATCTCGGCGCCATCCGTTCCGATGGGAACATCCTGCCGCAACCAGCAATGAATGTATTCAAGTTTGCATTGCAGGGCGGCGATGTGGCGGTCGTCGAGGTGTTGCCCTCCGACTTGCCCCCCGTAAGGTACAAGGGGCGGGTCCATATCCGCGTCGGACCGCGCAAAGGCCTTGCCAATGAGCAGGAAGAACGTTTGTTATCCGAGCGCCGGACAGCGCTGGCACGCTCCTTCGATGCCCGCCCGTGCCTGGAAGCGAGGCTCAACGACATCGCCTTGGGGCAATTTGACGCCTACCGCCGTGAGACCATAGACCCTGAAACGGTCTTGGCCAATCACAGGCCCATCGAACACCAGCTGGCGGCCCTCCGCTTGTTCGATACCGAACGCCACTGTCCTACCCATGCGGGCATTCTTTTGTTCGGCAAGAACCCGCGCTTTTTCCTTCCGGGCGCTTATGTGCAATATCTAAAGCTGCCGAGTACTGATTTGACCGATGTGCCCGAGGATCAGGCCGAAATCTCCGGTGACTTGCACGCCATTCTGCACGAGCTCGAAAGCCGCGTAAGACTGCTCATCCAAACCAGGCTTCATACGGTAGGCGGTTTCGAGGAAAAATTGGTGCCCGATTACCCCGAATGGGCGCTACGGGAGCTACTGATGAATGCCGTGATGCACCGTAACTATGAGAGCAACGCCCCCATCCGCTTCTATTGGTTCAGTGATCATGTCGAAATCCTGAGTCCGGGCGGGTTGTACGGCGAGGCCACGCCGGAGAATTTCCCCACTCGCAACAGCTACCGCAATCCGATCATCGCGGAAGCCATGAAATCGCTGGGATTCGTGAATCGTTTCGGCTATGGCGTTGAACGCGCGCAGGCGCTGCTCGCGCAGAACGGCAATCTGCCGGCCCAGTTCGACTTCTCCGACCCGCACACGGTACTGGTCAAGGTGTATCGGAGAGCGACATGAAAACCGTGGCATTTTTCAACAACAAGGGCGGCGTCGGCAAAACATCGCTGGTGTATCATCTGGCATGGATGCTGGCTGACCGCGGCGTTAGAACCCTGGCGGTGGATTTCGACCCGCAGGCCAATCTGACGGCCATGTTCCTGGACGAAAATCGCCTGGAAGAACTGTGGCCCAATGATGACCACCCGCAAACCGTGTATGGGATCATCCGCCCCATTCTGCGCGGCATCGGCGACATTGCTTCGCCGCATGTCGAAAAAATCACCGGTAATTTAGGGCTCATCGCCGGCGACTTGGGGCTTTCCCGCTTCGAAGACAAACTCTCGGATGCCTGGCCGCGTTGCCACAACCGCGACGAATCGGCCTTCCGCACCATGACGGCTTTCCACCGGCTCATTCTGGAAGGGAGTACCTGGGGAGCGCAAATCGTTCTCGTCGATGTCGGCCCCAATCTGGGCGCCATCAACCGCTCGGCGCTCATCGCTTCCGATCTTGTGGTCCTGCCGCTGGCTCCGGATCTCTTTTCCCTGCAGGGTCTCAAGAACTTGGGACCCACGCTGCGGGAATGGCGCGAGGTTTGGGCGGAGCTGCTGCCGAAAGCGCCGCAAGACGTCCCCATGCCCAGCGGCTCGATGCAGCCGGTCGGCTATGTCGTCATGCAACACAGCATACGCGACAGCCGGCCGGTCAAGGCCTATCAGCGCTGGATGGCACGTATTCCTTCGGTTTATCGTGAAGCGGTACTGGATGAGTCCTCTGCAAACAGCCCCAGCGTTGCGGATGATCCTCACAATCTTGCCTTGCTCAGGCATTACCGCAGCCTGATGCCCATGGCGATGGACGCCCGCAAGCCGATGTTTTTTCTGAAGTCGGCCGATGGCGCCATCGGCTCCCATCAAGAAGCGGTCCTCGACTGTTACAACGACTTTAAACGCCTTGCCGGAAAAATCGCCGCCCGGGCCGGTATCGCCATGCCCTAAGACGGGCAGTCCCACCGGACTGCAACCATCGACCGAGCGCTTTCACGGCCTGTAGACATGAGTTTGGATTTCACCACCCTCGACCTCCTTCGCCAGAACCACCCGGCCTGGCGTTTGCTGCGCTCGGATCACGCGCCGCTGGTGGCGAGTTTTCTGCATCGGGTGTTCGTCGTGCCCAATGTGCGGGTGATGGCGCAGGCGGATCTGGTGGAAGCGCTGGAGGACGAGCTGTTCGGGCTGCGCGAACGGCTGGGGGAGAACGTCTTCCCTAAACCTGCGCTCGAATACCTGAACGACTGGGCCGGCAACGACAAGGCCTGGCTGCGGAAGTTCTACGTTCAAGGCTCGGACGAACCGCACTTCGATCTGACGCCTTCCACCGAAAAAGCGATCGCCTGGCTGGGCACCCTGACCGAACGCACCTTCGTCGGCACGGAATCGCGGCTGCTTACCTTGTTCGAACTGCTCAAGCAGATGAGCGAAGGCTCCGAGACCGACCCCGAGGCGCGCATCGCGGAACTCCACAAGCGGCGCGACGAGATCGACGCCGAAATCGCGCGCGTCCTCTCCGGCGACATCCCCCTGCTGGACGACACGGCGCTCAAGGACCGCTTCCAGCAGTTCATGGCGCTGGCCCGCGAACTCCTCACCGATTTTCGCGAAGTCGAGCACAATTTCCGCGCGCTGGACCGGCGGGTGCGGGAGCGCATCGCTCTGTGGGACGGCGGCAAGGGCGCGCTGCTGGAAGAGATCATGGGCGAGCGCGACGCCATCGCCGACTCGGATCAGGGCCGGAGCTTCCGCGCTTTCTGGGATTTCCTCATGTCCAACCGCCGCCAGGAGGAACTGACGGAACTGCTGGACCGGGTGCTGTGCCTGCCGCCAGTGGCAGAGCTCCGGCCGGACGCTCGCATCCGCCGCATTCACTACGACTGGTTGGAAGCGGGCGAGCACACTCAGCGCACGGTCGCCCAGCTTTCACAGCAGCTGCGACGTTTTTTGGACGACAAAGCCTGGCTCGAGAACCGGCGCATCATGGATATCCTCCGCAACATCGAGACCAAGGCGCTGGAGCTTAGGGACTCGCCGCCCACGGGCGACATGATGACCGTCGCCGATACCGCCGCGACCATCGAGCTGCCCATGGAAAGGCCGCTCTACGTCCCGCCAGTCAAACCGCGCATCGCTGACCTCGCTCTGGAAACGGCCGACGCCGAGGTGGATGCCGCCGCGCTGTTCTCCCAGGTGGTCATCGACAAAACGGCGCTGTCGCGCCACATCCGCCATGCCTTGCAGGAACGCTCGCAGATTACCTTAGGCGAGCTGTGCGAGAAATACCCCTTGAAGCAGGGCCTTGCCGAACTGGTCACCTACTTGCAGTTGGCGGGCGAAACCTTCAAGTCCTTGGTGGACGAAGAGGTGACCGAGATCATCGTCTGGCAGCACGACGACGGACGCCTGAAACAGGCCCGGCTACCGCGGGTGATTTTTGTGAGATAAGGATGGCGGAACAAGACATCGAAACGCCGAACAACGCCGCGCCCGAGCTGTCGGCCCTGGTGGTGCCGCTGCTCAAGGGCGTGATCTACCAGGAAAGCGACGCGGCGCTGTGGAATGCGCTCCTCAACCTCCAGGGCCGCGTGCGCGACTACGTGGCCGTGCTCGGGCTGGAGCTGATGCTGGACGAGGCCGAAGGCTACGCTTTCCTGCGCTCGCGCGCCGACGGCGAGGACGACGCCGCGGCCAAGACGCCGCGTCTGATCGCTCGGCGCCCGCTGTCGTTCCCGGTCAGCCTGCTGCTGGCCTTGCTGCGCAAGAAGCTGGCCGAATTCGACGCCAGCGGCGGCGACACCCGCCTGGTCCTGTCGCGCGGCGAGGCGGTCGAGCTGATCCGGGTGTTCCTGCCCGAGGGCAGCAACGAGGTCAGACTGATCGATCAGGTCGACGCGCATCTCAACAAGATCGTCGAGCTCGGCTTTCTGCGCCGCCTGAAGCCGGCTGCCGGGCAGGAAGCCATGTTCGAGGTGCGCCGCATCCTCAAGGCCTTCATCGACGCGCAATGGCTGGCGGAATTCGATCGGCGACTGGACGCGTACAAGACGCATCTGCTCGAAAACCGACAAGACAACCGAGACAATGATTGAGATGGAAACGCTGAGCCTGGATTTCACCGGAGACGACACGCTCACCGGTTACCGTCTGCACCGCCTGGAAGTGTTCAATTGGGGCACGTTCGACGGCCGGGTGTGGACGTTGCGTCTCGACGGCAAGAATGCCTTGCTCACCGGCGACATCGGCTCCGGCAAATCCACCTTGGTCGACGCGGTGACCACGCTGCTGGTGCCGGCTCATCGCATCGCCTACAACAAGGCGGCCGGAGCCGACAGCAAGGAACGCACCCTGCGCTCCTATGTGCTGGGCCATTACAAGTCCGAGCGCAGCGATACGACCGGCTCCGCCAAGCCCGTCGCCCTGCGCGACCAGAACAGCTACTCGGTGATCCTCGGCATGTTCCACAACGCCGGCTACGATCAGACCGTGACCCTGGCCCAGGTGTTCTGGATGAAAGAACCGCTGGGTCAGCCCGCGCGCTTTTTCGTCGGCGCCGAACGCGCGCTGTCCATCGCTCAGGATTTTGCCCATTTCGGCTCGGACATCGGCGCCTTGCGCAAACGGTTGCGCAACTCTGGCGTCGAAATCTTCGACAGCTTCCCGCCTTACGGCGCCTGGTTCCGCCGCCGCTTCGGCATCGACAACGAACAGGCGCTGGAACTGTTTCACCAGACGGTTTCGATGAAATCGGTGGGCAACCTGACCGACTTCGTGCGCGGCCACATGCTGGAGCCTTTCGACGTCGCCCCGCGCATTACCGCCCTGATCGCCCATTTCGACGACCTCAACCGCGCCCACGAAGCGGTGCTCAAGGCCAAGCGCCAGGTCGAGCTGCTCACGCCGCTGGTGGCCGATTGCGACCGGCATACGGAAATCGGCGCCCGCTGCGAGGAACTGCGAGCCTGCCGCGAGGCGCTCAAGCCTTACTTCGCACGTCTGAAACTCGGCCTACTTGAAAGACGTATCGCTTCCCTCGACGACGAACTGGCGCGGCTCGATACGCTGGTGGCGCGGCTGGAAGAACGAAAGCAAGGGCAGCAGGCCGAGGAGAGGGAACTTCGCCGCAGCATCGCCGAGAACGGGGGCGATCGCATCGCGCGGATCGGCGAGGAAATCCGCCAGAAGGAAGAAGAACAGGCGCGGCGGCGCAAGAAAGCGGAGGACTACGCCGAGCTGGTGCGTTCCCTGGACCTCGTTCCGCCCGAAGACGACGACGCCTTTTTCGCCCGGCGGCGCGAATTCGCCGCCCTGCAGGAGCAGGCCGACGCCCGCGAAGCGGCGCTCCAGAACGAGCAAAACGAAGTGCACTTCGCCTTCGCCCAAGGCCGGGAGGAACACAAGGCGCTGACGGACGAGATCGAGAGCCTGAAGGCCCGCCGCAGCAATATCGACGCCCAGCAGATCGCCATGCGCGCCGCCCTGTGCCGGGCGCTGAACCTGTCCGAGGACGAGATGCCTTTCGCCGGTGAGCTCATCCAGGTACGCGAGGACGAGCGCGAATGGGAGGGCGCGGCGGAACGGCTGCTGCGCAACTTCGGCCTGTCCATGCTGGTGCCGGATGGCCATTACGCCCGGGTCGCGGAGTGGGTGGACCGCACCCATCTCAAGGGGCGACTGGTTTACTTCCGAGTGCGGGAAAGCCAGCGCGGCGAGCTGCCCTGCCTCGACCGCGACTCGCTGGTGCACAAGCTCGCCGTCAAGCCCGATTCGGCCTTTTACGACTGGCTGGAACGCGAACTCGCCCACCGCTTCGACTACGCCTGCTGCGCCACGCAGGAGCAATTCCGCCGCGAGCCCAAGGCCATTACCCGCGCCGGCCAGATCAAGGCGCTTGGCGAGCGCCACGAAAAGGACGACCGGCACCGCCTGGACGACCGCAGCCGCTACGTGCTCGGCTGGACCAACGCCGCCAAGATCGCGACCCTCGAATCCAGGGCACGGCAGCTGGAAACCCGGCTGGGCGAACTGGGCAGCCGCCTCGCTGCTCTCGAAGCCGAACAAAAGGCGATCCGCGCGCGCCTCACGACGCTGTCCAAACTCGACGTCTACCGCGACTTCCGCGAACTCGACTGGCGCCCGCTGGCGAGCGAAGTGGCTCGGCTGCACGAAGAAAAACGCCGGCTCGAAGCGGCCTCGGACGTGCTCAAACGACTCGGCGAGCGGCTGAACGTCGTGACGCTCGCACTGGAAGATACCGAACGCCGTCTCCTCGAACGCAGGGACGATCGATCGCGGGCCGTGCAGAGGAGGAACGATGCCGACGCCTTGCGCGTGCAAACCCAGGCCGTGCTCGACGACCCGGCCAATGCCGTCCACCCGGCCCACTTCCCTTCGCTGGACGCGATGCGCGCGGAAGCCCTGGGCGAACATCGCCTCGAAGTCGAAAACTGCGACCCGCGCGAACAGGACATGCGCAAATGGCTGCAGGGGCGCATCGACGCGGAGGAGGCCAAGCTCGGCCGTCTGCGCGACAAGATCATCAAAGCCATGGCCGAATACAAGGACGCCTACAAGCTGGAAACCCAGGACGTCGACGTCGCCATCGAAGCCGCTCACGAGTACCGCGAGATGCTCGCGAAACTGGAGGCCGACGACCTGCCCCGCTTCGAGGCGCGCTTCAAGGAACTGCTCAACGAAAACACCATCCGCGAGGTCGCCAATTTCCAGTCGCAACTGAACCGGGAGCGGGAGACCATCAAGGAGCGGATCGCCCAGATCAACGCCTCGCTCAATCAGATCGACTACAACCCCGGCCGCTACATCGTGCTGGAAGCGCAGCTGTCCCAAGACAACGACCTGCGCGACTTCCAGTCCGCCTTGCGCAAATGCACCGAAGGCGCGTTGACGGGCTCGGACGACGCCCAGTACTCGGAAGAGAAATTCCTGCAAGTGAAGGAGATCATCGAGCGTTTCCGGGGGCGCGAAGGACAGGCCGACATGGACCGGCGCTGGACAGCCAGGGTCACCGACGTCCGCAACTGGTTCACCTTCGCCGCCTCGGAGCGTTGGCGGGCCGACGGAACCGAACACGAGCACTACTCCGACTCGGGCGGCAAATCGGGCGGACAGAAGGAAAAACTCGCCTACACCATCCTCGCCGCCAGCCTGGCCTACCAGTTCCGCCTGGAATGGGGCGCGGTGCGCTCCCGTTCCTTCCGCTTCGTGGTCATCGACGAAGCCTTCGGCCGCGGCTCGGACGAATCGGCCCAGTACGGATTGAAACTGTTCCAGCAGCTCAATCTGCAACTCCTGATCGTCACGCCGCTGCAGAAGATCCACATCATCGAGCCCTTCGTCGCCAGCGTGGGCTTCGTGCACAACGAGGACGGCCGCGCCTCCAAGCTGCGCAATCTCACCATCGAGGACTACCGCGCGGAAAAGGTGAGGGCCAGGGCGTGACGTCGTTCCATCCAGCAAAGGAATCTTCAAGAACTCTCTCCCGCTGGACTAAGGTGTCTTCGCAAGTCCGCAAAACCGTCATTCCGGCATGGATTGCCGGAATCCAGAGGCCAAGGATGGCGAGGCGTCTACATCCCTGTAACCTGGACCCCGGCAATCCCTGCCGGGGTGACGCACTTTAACCGAATGGAAGTCAGGCATGACTAGGACCACCCCCGCCGATCTCTGCATTCAGCCTGTAGAATGCGGTGACCGGAGGGAACCGCGTCGTTCGCGGTAAAGCGACCGTCCCGGCCGAAATGACAATGTCGTTAGCAGACGAGTATCTCTGACCAGGTTCCAGTATGACGCCTAAACCGGAAGAAATTCAGGCATGACCTGGACCACGCCCGCCGACCTCCGCGCCCAGGTGCAAAAACTTTGGGACAAAGGACTGATCCTGGCCAGCCTCGCCGGCGGCGAGGCCCTATTCCCGCGCCGACTGACGCTCAAGGGACCTTCCTCTTCCGAACTCGCGGACCGCTTCGATCAGGTCCGAAGCTGGATCGCCGATCTCAAGCGTGGTTCGCACTACCGGGTGGTGATGCGCGAGGTGCGGCACCGCGTCCTCGGCGCGAACCGGGTTCCCGACGAAATCTGGGTCGACACGCTCGACGACGCACTGGCCCTGATCGGAAAACGCCGCGACGCCGAGCGCTTCGCCCAACTGGCGGCGACCACCCGGAACCGCCGACCCTCGGCGCTCCTCTGGCCGGCCAGGCATCCCCTAAAAGCCCTGGAACTGGCCGACCGCTGGCCGCTGCTGCTCGACGTGGTCGACTGGATGGAGGCCCACCCGCGCCCCGGCGTTTATCTCCGGCAAATCGACATTCCGGGCGTCCATACCAAGTTCATCGAAACCCATCGCGCGGTGCTGTCGGAACTCTTGGACCTCAGCCTGCCGCCCGACGCGATCGCTGCCGACGCCGTCGGCCTCGGCCAGTTCTGCCGCCGCTACGGATTCCGCGACAAGCCGGTCCGAATCCGTTTCCGCGTCCTCGATCCCGAACTGGCGCTGCTGCCCGGCACCACCGACCAGGACATCACCCTGGACCACGACACCTTCGCCCTGCTGGACGCCGAAGTTGACCGGGTATTCATCACCGAAAATGAAATCAACTTTCTCGCCTTCCCGAACCTACCCCGCAGCATGGTCGTATTCGGCGCCGGCTACGGATTCGACAGTCTCGCCAAAGCCTCTTGGCTGCACCGATGCGCTGTCCACTACTGGGGCGACATCGACACCCACGGCTTCGCCATCCTGGACCAACTGCGGACCCATCTTCCCCACGCCGAATCCTTCCTGATGGACCGCGAAACCCTCATGGCCCACCCGTCCCAATGGGTGACCGAACCCCAGCCCGTCTGCCGCGATCTTCCCCGCCTCACCCCTGAGGAACAGGCGCTTTACGACGACCTCCGCGACAACCGCATTCGTCCAGCCCTCCGCCTCGAACAGGAACGGATTGGTTTCGGGTGGATCGAGGCGGCGTTGGATAGGCTGAGGCTCGGATATAACGCTTGAGCTTGCCGTTCGAGCTAAGCCTTGCGGATCAGCGGTTTACCTGCATTCGCGGTTCGCGGGAACTTTCCTTTTCGTTTGTTTATTGCACCGTATACGTGACAATAATTAAGACTATGGCCGAAAACAACGTGCCGATTCATGTTTCTGGCGTAGGGTGGGTTAGGCGCGCATCGGACGGACCCTGCAACGTTCCTTCGGTGTTGCCGCGCGCCGTAACCCACCAGGCAAGCCGCGGAATCGGTCGGCTACGGCGCACTCGCAGCGCAGTGTTCAATGACTGGCCGGTGCTGGAGTGCGCCTAACCCACCCTACGGCTATATCGCTGCGCAAGGACAGCGAAATCGACGGCTTCGCCACCGAGACCGTCGATTTCAAACACTCCTTCGCCACTCGCGCGCGGACTCTACGTTTTATTGACCCGGCCTATAAATATCGGCCGGGTCAATCCGGGGCAGGGTTTCCTTAGCGCGGCAACAAGCCGCGTGAGCTGAGGCCTAAGCGTGTACCGGCCTTAAGCGGCGGCCCGTAAATACCAAGAGGGTATTTACGGGCCTGATTAATAAACTGCTGGCACGGCTATCAAGGCTGCGAAGCCGATTCCGTGGCCGAGATCGGCATATCATCGAGCCATTCGAATCAGCACTAACCAAAAGACTAAAGATCAGGATCGCGGATGCCCACTCTGAACTGGATCGGCAAAGAAGCCGTCGTCAAACATCACAAAGAAGTGCCTTTCCGGCTCTTGGAACCGGTGCCGGAACTTTCCCGCCCCGCTCTCTTTTCGGAAGAGGAGCCGGGGGCGCGGGAAAGCGGCAACTTGATCGTCCAGGGCGACAATCTGCACGCGCTCAAGGCCCTGCTGCCGCGCTACGCCGGCCAGGTGAAGTGCATCTACATCGACCCGCCGTACAATACCGGCAACGAGGGCTGGGTCTACAACGACAACGTCAACAGTCCGGAAATCCGCCGCTGGCTGGGCGAGGTCGTCGGCAAGGAAGGCGAGACCCTGGACCGGCACGACCGCTGGCTGTGCATGATGTATCCGCGGCTGGTGCTGCTGAAGCAGTTTTTGCGGGAGGATGGGGCGATATTCGTGTCCATCGACGATAACGAGGTGGCGACGCTGAGATTGTTGATGGATGAGATATTTGGGGCGAAAAACTTCATCGCGTCGGTTCTATGGCAAAAAATCTTCTCACCGAAGAACTCCGCTCGTCACTTCTCAGAAGATCACGACTATGTCGTTATCTACGGGAAAAATGCCGATCTTTGGAAACCTGAGCTACTTCCACGCGGCGAAGATGCTGAAGCTCGCTACAAAAACCCGGACAATGATCCACGCGGTCCGTGGACCTCTGGCGACCTTCAGGCCCGTAATTACTACTCGGAAGGAACATACTCCGTCACTTGTCCTTCAGGACGCGTAATCACCGGCCCCGGCAAAGGTATGTATTGGAGAGTATCGAAATCCAACTTCGAAAAATTAGATCGAGAAGGCCGCATTTGGTGGGGGGAAAAGGGGAATAACGTGCCTCGTTTGAAACGATATCTTAGCGACGTAAAGGAAGGCATCGTTCCTCAAACCATGTGGTTCTACAAAGATGTCGGCCACACTCAGGAAGCGAAAAAGGAACTGCTGGAACTGGTCGAGTTCGAAAGCTCAGACAACGTATTCATTACCCCCAAACCCACCCGCCTCATCCAGCGCATCCTCCAAATCGCCACCGACAAAGACTCGCTGATCCTCGACTCCTTCGCCGGGTCCGGCACCACCGGCCATGCGGTTCTGAAGCAGAATGCCGAGGACGGCGGCAATCGCCGTTTCATCCTGGTGGAAATGGACGAGGGCATCGCCCGGAACGTGACCGCGGAAAGGATCAAGCGCGTCGCATCCGGCTATACCAGCGCCAAAGGCAACAAGGTTGAGGGACTCCGCGGCGGATTTCAGTTCTGCCGCCTTTCCGCCGAGCCCTTGTTTGCCGCCGACGGCCAGATCCGCTCCGACGTCACGTTCGCCCAACTCGCCGAATTCGTCTGGTTCGCCGAAACCGACAGCGGCTACGCCGGCCCGGCCGAATCGCCCTTGCTGGGCGTGCACGAGGGCCGGGCGATCTATCTGCTCTACAACGGCATTCTCAGGGACAAATCGGTGACGGGCGGCAACGTGCTGACCGGCCCGGTGTTCGACCTCTTGCCTCGATTCGACGGCCCCAAGGTGATCTATGCCGCCGCCAACCGGATGGGGGCACGCACGATGCGCGAAGGCATCGTCTTCAAGCAAACTCCTTATGCGCTGGAGGTGTGAAATGCCGGTAATCAGCCGTTTTCTGGGCATTGTCATCACCATGTTGTGGAACGACCATGCACCGCCGCATTTTCATGCCAAATACGGAGAATATGAAATCACGGTGGATATTCTTACCGGCGTCGTGCGCGGGGCGTTTCCAAAGCGCGCTTTGCGTCTGGTTTTGGAATGGTATGAGTTGCATCGTGATGAGTTACTGGTTGATTAGGAATTGTGCCGTCGCGCGGAAATGCCCAATCCGATTGATCCGCTGGAGTAAATGCCATGTTCTTGCACGTAACGAAAGTCGAATATCTGCACGACTACGCCATTCGTGTCACCTTCAACGACGGACGCCGGGGCGAGGCCGACCTCGCGGACGCGCTTCGCGGACCGGTATTCGAGCCCTTGAAAGACAAGGCCCTGTTTTCGCAAGTGTCGGTCGATCCCGAGCTGGAAACCGTCATTTGGCCCAACGGGGCGGACCTTGCGCCCGAGTTTCTTTATTTCAAGGCATTCCGGGACGACCCTGCCTTGGCCAAGCAATTCGAGGAGTGGGGATATAGCGCGGGCAGCAAAACGCAATGACGGCTTTTTCTCCCAAGACCTATCAGTCGCAGGTACTCGAAAGCGTCGAGGCGTATTTCAGAGCCTGCCACGAACTCCCCAGTCCTTCGGTGGCGTTCAATGCCGTTACGGAAAGACTCTGGGGCCGAGGCCTGGCCTACAACCCGCTGTCGGGTTTTCCGCCGGACATGCCCTATTTCTGCCTGCGCGTGCCGACCGGCGGCGGCAAGACCTGGCTTGCAGCCTGGAGCGTGCAACGGGTCAATACGCATCTGCTGCGCGTCGAGCACAGCGTGATTCTGTGGCTGGTGCCGTCCAAGCCGATTCGCGAACAGACGCTGCGCGCCCTGAAGGACCGCAAGCACCCCTATCATGCCGCGCTGAGGGAAGCCGGCCCGGTCACGGTGATGGACCTCGAGGAAGCCAAGAGCGTAACCCGCGCCACGCTGGATACCTCGACGGCGGTGATCGTCGCCACCCGCCAGGCCTTCCAGGTGGAGGAGGAAGAATGCCGCAAGGTGTATCAGTCCAGCGGAGCGCTGATGCATCACTTCGACAATCTTTCGCCGGTGCAGCGGGACGAGCTTCTGAGAGAGGGCCAGGGAACCGAGCAAACCGTGCCCTATTCGCTGGCCAACGTGCTGCGCCTACGCCGGCCTTTCGTCATCGTGGACGAAGCCCACAACAGCCGCACCGAACTGGCTTTCGACATGCCGGCGCGGTTTCGGCCCAGTGGAGTGATGGAGCTGACCGCCACGCCCGATACCGAGCAGACGCCGTCCAATGTCCTGCACGGCGTTTCCGCCGCCGAGCTGAAAGCAGAGGAAATGATCAAGCTGCCGGTAGTGCTGGAAACCGAGCCCAACTGGCAACAGTGCCCGGCGGACGCCATCGGCCGCCGCGACGCATTGCACAAACTGGCCGACGACGAGCACCGAACCGGTGCCGATTACCTGCGTCCGATCGTGCTGATCCAAGCCGAACCCCGGCGCAGCGGCGTGGAAACGCTGGACGTGGAGCGGGTGCGCCATGAACTGATCGCCAATCACCGGATTCCGGCCGACGAAATCACGGTCGCCACAGGGGAGGAGAAAGGTCTGGAGAAGATCGAAGCGGAACATAAGCTCGGTATCGCCGATCCCGCTTGCCCGGTGAAGTTCGTCATCACCCAGAAGGCGCTGGCCGAAGGCTGGGATTGCCCGTTCGCCTACATTCTGGTGAGCATGGCCTCGCTCCATTCGGCCACGGCGGTAGAACAGTTGCTGGGGCGGGTGCTTCGCCAACCCGGAGCGAGCCATCGGCAGAATCGATTGCTCAACCAGTCCTATGCCTTCGTGGTGTCGCGCAATTTCGCCGAGACGGCCGCCGCATTGCGCGACCGCCTGGTAACCGGGGCCGGGTTCGAGCGGCGCGAAGTCGCCGAGTTCGTCACCGCGGCAAAACCCGAACAGGCGCGGCTCGACCTGGATGGGCATATCGGACGCATCGTGGTCCGGCCCGTTGCGATTACTCTCCCCGAAAAGCCCGACCTCAAGAGCGTACCCAAGCCGGTGAGGGATAAAGTGAGTTGGGATGGCCAGCTCAACACCCTGACCATCAAGACGCCGCTGACCGAGGAAGAAACCGAAGACCTTAAGGCGGCGGTCACAACGGAGACTGCCGTGGCCGCCATCGAGCAAGCCGCCGAAACGAGCCGCACCACCGCCGTGGAATTTTTCCAGACGCCGGCCGAGCTGGGGGAGCGCTTTCGCGTGCCGCAGCTGGCCTTATGGGTCCAAGGCGAATTGCAACTGTTCGACGATCCGGAGGTGCTGGAGTATCCATGGGATCTCTCGCCTTACGACGCCGCGCCGACCGCCGAGGATATCGCTGCGCTGGGGGCTGGCCTCCAGGTCTCGGAAGGCGGCGAGATCGATATCGATGAAACCTCGGGTCGGGTAGTCTCTCGCTTCTTGCCAGAATTACAGCGCGATCTGGGCCTGGTCTATCAGCCGGAACACTGGGATGAGCTGCGGTTGGCCACGTGGCTGTGCCGTAACCTGCCCGAGCCGTCGCTGACGCATGCCAGTAAACAGGCTTTCGTCGCGGGCTGGATCACGAACCTGCTCAAACGCGAAGGTTTTACGCTGGCCCGCATCAACTTACAGAAGTTTCTCATCCGAGACCTGATCGAAGCGCGCATTCGCCGTTTGCGTACCAAAGCTATCGGCAGCGCCTATCAACAAACTTTGTTCGACGAAAACCAGGCCGAGCGCGTAGCCGTAAGTGATCAATACGCCTTCGAATTTCACCCGCAAGCCTACGCACCGAGCCGAGACTACGACGGACGTTTCGGCTACTTCGACTTTCGCCAGCGCTTCTACGGCCGCATCGGCGATTTCGACAGCAAGGAAGAATTCGAGTGCGCTTGCTGGCTCGATACTCAGGCGCAGAAAGAACGAATTCGGTACTGGGTGCGTAATCTGGTTCGGCGGGAGGGGTCTTCGTTCTTTCTGCAGAAAGCCGATGGCCGGTTTTATCCGGACTTTCTCTGCCAATTGCCGAATGACGTCGTGCTCGCGGTGGAATACAAAGGCGCAGACCGCTGGCCGAATGCCGAGGACGACCGGCTGATCGGCGGGCGTTGGGCTTCGCTCTCGGATGGCCGGTGCCGTTTCGTGATGGTCAGGGACAAGCATTGGGACTGGATCGAGAGCTTGCTGTGATGACTGTAGTCGTATTTCAGCCGAAGCCTACGGCGATGTTGGAAGGTTTTCGATCCTTGCGAGCGGGTTTTAGCCCGCGGCCGAGACTGCCGAATCGGATTATTCGAAGAAGAACACGGTGATTTCCGCTAAGCCTCCATTCGACTCCACCTACGGCTACACCCTGGAGTCGCTGCTTCAGGTCGGCTGCCCAAAGGAACCCGGCGATTTCGCCGAGTTCTGGGAAACCCGCTACCGGCGCGCGCTGAGCGTTGATCCGAACCCAGAGCTGTCTCGCGGCAAAGACGATCATCCGGATTTCGATGTTTACGATGTCCGTTATCGGTCGACGGATGATTTGGTCATCGGCGGCTGGCTGCTGAGTCCAAAACACGGGCCGATTCGGCGAGGGCTGGTGGTGGGGCACGGCTACGGCGGCCGGGAGGGTCCGGATTTCGATCTGCCGGTCGGCGAAGCGGCGGCGTTGTTTCCCTGCTTCCGCGGGCTTTCCTTGAGCCGCGACCCGCGCCTGCCGGACGACCCCGCCCGTCATGTCCTGCACGGCATCGACCGGCGCGATCGTTACATCCTGGGCGGCTGCGTCGAGGATTTATGGTTGGCGGTTTCAGCGCTACTGAATGTCTTTCCGCAAGTCGAGGGGCATATCGGTTACTTAGGGATCAGCTTTGGCGGCGGCATCGGCGCTTTGGCCTTGCCCTGGGAGCCGCGCATTCAAATCGCCCATCTGAACGTTCCGACTTTCGGCCATCATCCTTTGCGTCTTGCGCTGCCGACCTTGGGGAGCGGGGAAGCTGTCCGACGCTACGAGCGTAGGCACGGATCCGTGCTGGAAACCTTGAGCTATTACGATGCCGCCTGCGCCGCGCGGCACATTCGCATTCCCGTTCATGTCGCGGCGGCTTTGTCCGACCCTTTGGTCGCGCCACCCGGCCAATTCGCCATCTACAACGCGCTGCCGGGCCCGAAGCGCTTGTTCGTTCTCAAAGCCGGGCATTCCGATTATCCGGAAAAGGTCGAGCAGGAGCGGGCGTTGTTGGCGGAGCTTGGCGCTTTTTTCGAGCCGCTCTAGGCAGGACGAAATTTCCTCGTGCCGCTTGAGAGCGTTTCGCCGTGGTTTTTCAAACCGCATATATCGGCAAGGCATTGCCGACCGACGCTTGAAAGATTTTTCGAACCGCTTCGAGCGAGGCGGGTTGCCGGTAAAAACGATCCCTAGCCTCGAATAATTCCCTGAGCGAATAGGCTAATCTTGAGTGGAAATAAAAAAGGCGGGTTGACCGCCTCGGCGGGATGGACAGGCAATCAGCCGGATCACGGATGTCGTTGGGTCCGCGACCCGGACCAAATCAGGGATTATTTGATTTTCGCTTCTTTGTACAGGACATGCTTGCGGATGACCGGATCGAATTTCTTGATCTCCATCTTTTCCGGCATGTTTCGCTTGTTCTTCGTGGTCGTGTAAAAATGACCGGTGCCGGCGCTGGATACCAATTTGATTTTGTCGCGCATGGTTCAGACCTCGATCAGACTTTTTCGCCGCGCTTGCGGATATCCGCCAAAACGGCGTCTATACCTTTCTTGTCGATGATGCGCATTCCCTGGCTGGAAACGCGAAGACTCACCCAACGGTTTTCGCTCTCGACCCAAAAACGGTGCTGGTGCAGATTCGGATTGAACAGGCGCTTCGTCTTGTTGTTAGCGTGCGAGACATTATTGCCTACAATACGGCGCTTGCCCGTCACCTGGCATACTCTGGACATGATAGACCTCTAACTCGCCTAGCTGGAACGGAAACCTCGCTTTATATATGATTCAAGGTTTTCAAGTCAAGCCGCGCTCGTTATCACGGAAAAACGCTATGAGTCTAAAGCTCGGAATCGTCATGGATCCCATCGGCAAAATCAAGATCCACAAGGACACCAGCTTCGCCATGCTGCTCGAAGCCCAATCGCGGGGCTACGAGCTCTATTATATGGAGCTCAACGATCTTTATTTGCGGGACGGACGAACCTATGCGCGGATGCGCCGCCTGAGCGTCGAACGCAACGAACGCTCCTGGTTCAGCTTCCTCGGCGAAACGGATGCGCCGCTGGATTCCTTGGACGTGGTGTTGATGCGCAAAGATCCGCCTTTCGATCAGGAATACATCTACGCCACCTATCTCCTGGAATGCGCGGAAAACCAGGGTCTTTACGTCGTCAACAAACCCCGCTCTCTGCGCGATGCCAACGAAAAGCTCTTCACCGCCTGGTTTCCGCAATGCTGCCCGCCGACCCTGGTGGCCCGGGAAGCGCGGAAGATCCGGGAGTTCCTGCACGAGCAGGGCGAGATCATCCTGAAACCTCTGGACGGGATGGGTGGCGCCTCGATTTTCCGCGTGGCCGAAAACGATCCCAATCTGACCGTCATCCTGGAAACCATGACCCGGCACAACGCGCGCTTCGTCATGGCTCAACGCTACCTGCCGGAAATCGTCGACGGCGACAAACGGATCCTGGTGGTAAACGGCGAGGCGGTTCCTTACGCTCTCGCCCGTATCCCCGCGCTGGGCGAGAGCCGAGGGAATCTGGCCGCCGGAGGACGCGCCGAGGGACGCGAGCTGACCCCGCGGGATCGCTGGATCGCCGAGCAAGTGGGCCCCGCGCTCAAGGAAAGAGGGCTGGTATTCGTCGGGCTGGACGTCATCGGAAACTATCTGACCGAAGTGAACGTGACCAGCCCGACCTGCGTGCAGGAACTGGATGCACTGTACGGCTTGAATATCAGTGCCTTACTGATGAATCATATCGAGTCCGCCGTGCGGGTTCGGTAACGTAGCCTCATGAATACCGAAAAGGTTTTTTCAGACCGCTTCCTTCTATCCCTGGTCTTTGCCGCCGTCGTACATGCCGTTGTGATCCTGGGCGTCAGTTTCGAAATGCCCAAGGAGCCCGAGGTCAAGAAGTCATTGACCATCGCCCTGGTGCGAAACCCTTCGCAGCAGGCGCCAGAGAAGGCCGATTTTCTCGCCCCGGACAACCAGTTCGGGAGCGGGACACATACCGAAAAGGCGATTCCCCGGAGCGGTCCCACTCCGCAGGAAGGCCAGGGCCGGCAAACCGAGAATTCACCCAGTCCCGCGCACGCCCAGGAAGCCAAGCTCAAACGCGTGCTGAAACAGCAAGCGTCCGAACAGAAGATCGTCATGGACCGGGGCACGGAGATACAGCCGGATCCGCAGCCGGTCAAGCTCACCGCCGCGGCGCTCAGCCAGCAGATTGCCGAATTGAGCGCCGAACTCAACAAGTCGCCGGAAGCGTATGCCCGCCGTCCGAAACTGGTTTACATCAATTCGGTGAACGCCCACAAATACAAGGCGGCCGCCTATGAGAAGGCCTGGCAGGAAAAAATCGAACGCATCGGCAATCTCAATTATCCGGACGAGGCCCGCCGTAGGAATCTTTCCGGAAGCCTGCTTCTGAGCGTCGGCATCAAGCCGGACGGAACCGTGTACAGCATAAACGTCCGGCATTCGTCCGGTCATCAAGTATTGGACGACGCCGCCATGAACATCGTGCAGCTTGCGGCTCCCTTTGCCCCTTTCCCGCAAGAGCTCAGGCAGCAGGCGGACGTCTTGGTTATCACGCGCACGTGGCGGTTCGAGAACAACCACCGTCTCGAAACCGGCCCCTGACCCTCCCCGGCTCAACAGAGTGATGAAAAACCGCAAGCGCATACGACGTGCAGCGTGAGCTGCTTCCGTAAATGCGCAACAAGCCGTACAACCGAAGAGTTTTCCCCATCCCGCCAAGGAAGCTCTGCTAAAGAACCTATCGCAGTAGACCGTTCGACCCGAGCCTGTCGAAGGGAGATGAACGGAATCCGCTTGCTCGGAGCTTTCTTAAAGCCCCGTCAAACCTCGCCGCCGCAGCGTTTTAACCGGCATGTAGAGCCGCCCGCGGCTGCCTAGCCTTCCTCGAAAAACCGACTATTCTTGATCATGCGTCCGGCAGGGAGATCCCGCTGGCGCATAGTCGCTGACGCGCCGGTGTCAGCCGGCTCCCGTAAGCATGCGTTCACCCGATTCGATTTAACCGCTTAGCCGTTTCTGCCGACCACGCAACGATGGCCGACTATCTCACTCAAGATCAGCGACCGGCTTTGCCGCAGTGCGCCGAGACGGAACACGACCTCGATTTGCTTGATTTTGCCGAACCCGCATTCCTGATCGAGGAGTCCCCGGAGCTGGACCCGCTTTGCCCCGGGACGGCCGACGATATTGCCGATTACCTGGCCTATTCCGTGGCGGCCGCACCCGACAACCTGCTTCGTCATACCCAGCGGATATTCCACCACTACCGTCTGAACGATTACGACGGCCTGTACGCGGCGCTCTTGGACCTGTTCGTCGCCCTGGGCCAAAGAGGGCACGAGCTGCGTAGACGATTGCTGAACGGTGCGCGCACTCGCTTGCGCAGGGACTGCTATGCGTGCCTCGATCATTGGCTCCGTTCGGAACTCGTACCCCACTGGAACGAACTGCCCCTCGTCAACCGATCGGTTCTGACGCCCGGCATCGTCGGGTTGCTCGACCTGGTTCGGGTATCCGTCGATACCTCTGACGAAGATAGGGATCCTCTGGTGGAAGCGCGGGAACACATCGAGTACAGCCAACTCGATCAAGCGCGCGCGGTATTGGAAGAGGCGCTGTCCCGGCAACCGGACCGGACCGATTTGCAAGCGGAACTCCTGCTGCTATATCGGGCCACGGGCGATCTCGACAATTTCTTGCGCATTCGCAAAAAACTTCAACAAATCCAGGACTCCCTGCCGACGATCTGGGACGACTGCGAACGATATCTGCGAAGGGACCACACGCCATGATCGATTTAGCGATGGCGCCATTGCGGTTGGTGTTTCGAGGGATGGATGAGCGAACCGTGAAACTGTTTAAGATGTTCCTGCAGGGGCCTTGCCGCAAGCAGGCTGAACTGGTCGAAGACGGACGAGAGGCGGACGCCTGCCTGATCGACATGGATGCGCCGCGAGCGACCGAGTTGCTCGATCGGGAACGGGAAATCCACCCGGACCGGGTGCTTATCTGTCTTTCTCTAAACGACTGCACCTCCTCGCCCGAACAGGTCTTCGTCAAGAAACCCGTTCAGACCGAAAGCATGTTGCAGGCGATCCGGCGCGCTCGGGAAATTGTGGAAAGCCGCCGGCCGCGGGAAGCCGGAAAGCCGGGAACGGAACCCCGCACGATCCCGCTTCGAACCGTCGCCGCGGCGAAAAAGCCCGAGGGGTCGGCGTCCAAAGTGGCGGCTTTGCTGGACGAGCACAGCTTCCTGAGCTTTTTGGGCGTCCGCGACGATATCGATCCCGCCAACCCGGCGCAGGCGGCGGCCGTGCGTTACGACCCGAGGGAGTACCTTCAGGGCAGCTTCGAATCCGCCTGCGCGCTCGCCCTGTCGCGCCAACAGGCTCTCCGGGTGGAAACGCCATGGAAGCCGCTCATCGTGCTCCCGCAGATTCGACGCTTATGGATCGATGCCGATGAGGTGCAATTGCGCGCCGCCTGCGCGATTCGCATCAACCATCTCGCGCATATGGATATCAGTGAATCGCGCGCGCAAACCGTCAAGAACCTGAAAGTAACCCCGATCGATGCGGGCGAGGCTCGCCTCGATCCGGACCGGTTGATCCCGCTGGATGCATTCCTATGGAAAACGGCGATTTGGACCTCGAGAGGCAAGATTCCCGCGGACATCTCACTCGAACACGAGGTAGTCCTGAAACACTGGCCCAATCTGACCCGCTTCCTCTTGATCCCGCACACCATGCGGATCGCCGCATTGCTGCATCAGGGTACGCATACCGTGTGCGAGGCGGCGAAGATTCTGGGCATACGGCAGCAGTATGTTTTTGCGTTCATCAGCGCCGCGCACGCCCTGCGGCTCATCGAGCAGCGGCCAAAGCGGCAAGCCGACCGAGTGGAAGCTCCGCCGCCGCCCAAACCGGAACCGGCGCGCACCTCTTTTCTCGGGAAGCTTTTGAAACATCTGAAAGTGTCTTAACGGGAGCGGAACCGAATCGTGATTCAGTACAACAAAATCATCTTCACCGGACCCGTAGGCGCCGGGAAAACGACCGCCATCACCACCCTCAGTGATGTTCCGCCGGTCAAGACGGACGAACTGGCCAGCGATATGGCCAAGAACCGGAAAGCGTCCACCACCGTTGCGCTAGATTACGGGATGATGATTCTGCCCGGGGGCGAAAAAATCCACTTGTACGGAACGCCGGGCCAGGAGCGGTTCGATTTCATGTGGGACATACTGACCACCGGCGGGATCGGCCTGGTCCTACTGCTAGACAACACCCGTGCCGATCCTTTCCAGGACCTGCGTTTTTTCTTGAACAAATTCGGCCGCTTCATCCAGGACACAAGTCTGGTCGTGGGCGTCACGCAGATGGATATCCGCGCCACGCCCGTTCTGTCGGACTATCACCGGCAGTTCGCGGGGACCGGTCTGAACCCGCCGATCTTCGAGGTGGACGCCCGGCGCAAGAAGGACGTCTCTCTTTTGGTGCAGGCCTTGCTCTACTCCATCGATCCCGGCTTGGAGGATCAATGAAGGAGTATTTCCTCGCGGAGGATCTTTATCTTCATCCTACCCCGGGCGGTGCTTATCACGCGGTTACGACCAAGGCGCACACCCCTGCTAGGCGGCTCATCCGAAACTTGCTGCAAATGGAGTCCAGCCCCGCGCTGACCTTGGCAGGCCTCAAGGATTGGTCGGCACTCGATGACCCTGAACGGGCTTATGCCGTGCTCCACCACGCGCAACAAGCCAAGTTGCTGCAAGGCTTGAAGGACCCGCTGAACTGCCCGAACCAGCCCCTTTCCGAAATTCTGCCGGACCTGCTGAGCGAACTCAGCAGCCAAGCCAAGGTCCTGCTGGCCGACAGTCAAGGGTTTTATCTCGCGACCCACGGTTTTCCCCACGAGGTCGCCGAGGAACTTTCGGCGCTCAGCGCCGATCTGGCCAATCTGCATGAACGTCGCTCGGGTCTTCTGCTCAACAACCTGGGGCTCAATTCGAGCGCCTGGTCGATCGTGGACTCTGCGGGCAACAGCAAAATGGGATTTTGGCCGCTCTATCTGGGCAAAGAGCGATTCGTGCTCGTCGCCGCCGGAAGGCCGAGGTTCAACAGGCCGGCTTTCGTTACGCTGGTGTGGACCTTGAGCCGACGCTACGCCGGCGTCGGCGCCTGAAGCCGTGTGTTTCAAAGAATTTTTCCGGAATTAATCCGAAACTCTGAGCGAGGTTTAGTTATGCGTGCGGAAATGTTGACTTCCATCCTGAGCGAATTGAACGGCACCTCGGCCGACATCGAGGCGTCCGGCGTCATTTCGACCGACGGCTTGATGATGGCGGCGGTATTGCCCCAGAACCTGGACGAGGATCGGATGGGCGCCATGAGCGCCGCCATGCTCTCCCTGGGCGACCGGACCGCCCAGGAGCTGTCGCGGGGTACCCTCGAACAGGTGCTGATCAAAGGCGACAGAGGATATGTACTGATGACATACGCCGGCAAGGAAGCGGTATTGACCGTGATGGCCAAGCCCAATGCCAAATTGGGTCTGATATTTCTCGACGTCAAGCGGGCCGCCGAAAGCATAGCCGGTCTGATCTGAATTCGGTTCGTCCGTTTTACCGCTGTTTCAAGAGGCCGCCATGCAAGACATGAAGCCCGAAGATATCGTCGGGGCCTACCGAGAACATACGCTCGTCCATTTCGACGGGACCCGGCGGAAAGTGCTGGTAACCGACATCGAGTCGCCTTTCCCGGACGGCCGCTTGATCGTCTCGCGCACCGATGCGACCGGCATCATCACTCATGTCAACCAGTCTTTCGTCGAGATGTCCGGGTACTCCAGAGACGAATTGATCGGCGCGCCGCACTACATTCTGCGGCATCCCGACATGCCTCCCGCGGCTTTCGCGGATCTTTGGGAAACCGTACAGCGCGGTGAGAAATGGCAGGGCTACGTCAAGAATCTGCGCAAGGACGGCGGTTACTATTGGGTGAAGGCCACCGTCATTCCGAATATCAGGAACGCCCGGATCACCGGCTACACTTCGGTCCGACGCAAGCCGTCTCGGCGGAAGATCGCCGAATGCATGCGACTCTATCCCACACTGTTTTGAGCGTCCCGATCCCGCGAGGACCAACGCGATGCCCCACGTTTTCACCGTGAGCCCGGATTTCACCCCTGCGCACTTGTCCGGCTGGTTCATTTTCAATACTTGGCTGCAAAAGACTCTGGACGAAGCGTTTCATTTGCAGCTTTTCGACGACTTCCACAGCCAGCGGGAAGCCATCCAGGCCGACCGAATAGACCTGATCTACGCCAACCCTTACGACGCCGCCATGCTGGTGCGGCAAAAAGGCTTCAAACCCCTGGTCAAGCCGGAAGGCAAGGCGGACGAGGCCGTCGTCGCGGTGAATGCCCAAAGTCCCTATCTTGACGTCGAGGACCTGCCGGGTTCGATCAAGCTCGCGACCACCGAAGATCCCGACGTACACATGATGGGCATGATCATGCTGGAACCGGCCGATCTCGACGCCTCGACGATCGAAATGGAAATCTGCGACTCCTACGTGCTGGTCGCCAAAAAGCTGCTCAACGGCAACTGCGATGCGGGCATTTTTCTCGCCGAGGCCTTCGACAATCTCTCTTCGGTCATACAAAAGCAACTCCGGGCACTGGTGAGGAGTCAGATTCAGGTCATACACCACGCGCTGATGATAGGCCCGAGACTCGCGGACCGCCGCGATCGGCTGCTCGACGCGCTGCTCGCCATGCCCGAGAACGCAAAAGGCGAGAGCGTTCTCGCAGCACTCAATATTTCGCGCTGGGAACTCGTCGACGAAGAAGAGATGGAATTTA
The DNA here is from genome assembly GCA_020723665.1 of Methyloversatilis universalis. Classification (GTDB taxonomy): domain Bacteria; phylum Pseudomonadota; class Gammaproteobacteria; order Methylococcales; family Methylococcaceae; genus Methylocaldum. The sequence continues at coordinate 8,931 of DYIL01000032.1, read as the reverse complement.
CCATCGATCTGATGGATACCTTTGTGAACTGACTTGCAGGCTCGCCGGTCTACCTCGATACTATGAACATGATCGACGTGACCGCGAACCTGACCAACAACTTTCTGATCGCCATGCCGGGAATGACGGACCCGTTTTTCGCCCGTACCGTCACTTATCTCTGCCAGCATGGTCCCGAAGGCGCATTGGGAATCATCATCAACCGTCCGTCCGAGTTGACCCTGGGCGACGTCATGCAACAGATGAACATCGACATCCGCAACGACGCCATCGGCCAGATGCCGGTTTATTTCGGAGGGCCAGTGCAAGCCGAGCGTGGCTTCGTGCTCCACGAATCCGGCGGCAATTGGAACTCCACCCTGCGGGTGTCGGATTCCATTTCGCTGACGACCTCCCGCGACATCTTGGAAGCCTTGAGCGTCGGCGAGGGGCCCCAAAAGGTTTTGGTGGCGCTGGGATATGCCGGCTGGGGAAAGGGACAATTGGAAAGGGAAATCGTCGAGAATTCCTGGCTGAGCGCTCCCGCCGACGACGCCATCATGTTCGATTATGCGCCGGCGCATCGCTGGAAAGCCGCCGCCGAGCTGATGGGGGTCGATATTTCGCTTCTGACCTCTCAAGCGGGACACGGATAGTTCATGGATTTCGACCCGGTTAGTCAAGAAACGAATGAATCCACTTATCTCGGCTTCGATTTCGGCGAAAAAAATATCGGCGTAGCCGTAGGCCAGCGCGTGACCGGCACGGCGACGGCTCTCGAAACGATACGCGTAACCAGCCGAAAGGCCTTATGGGATGCCATATCCCGCCTAGTTCAGATCTGGCGACCGTCGGCATTCGTGGTCGGATTGCCGTATAATCCCGAGGGTGAAGAAAACCCGATCGTAGAGCCAATTCGACGCTTCTGTCGTCAATTGGAAAGCCGCTATCACCTGCCGGTCCACACAATGGACGAAACCTTGTCCACCCGAGAATCCCGCGAGATTTTTTATCGGAGGCGTTCGAAACGGTCCACGCACTTCGCCGATGTCAAGGACGAACTCGCCGCCCAGTTGATTCTCCAGACTTGGTTGGCCCACACCACGGAAAAGGATACTTGGAATGCCTGATAACGATTTGCGGGTGCAGCCATTGCTCGACCGGCTGGAAACCTGTTTGCGCGAGGAAATGACCCGCCGCGGCTTTTCCGACCCGGCCATGATCGGGATTCACACCGGCGGAGCATGGATCGCCGAACGCCTGCACGCCCGGCTTGGATTGAAGGAGCCCTTGGGCCTTTTGAACATCTCGTTTTACCGGGATGATTTTTCGCACACCGGCATTCACCCCCAAGTCAAGCCGAGCATCCTACCGTTTCGCGTCGAGGGTCGGAACATATTGCTGATCGATGATGTGTTCTATACCGGCCGCACCGTCCGTGCCGCGCTCAACGAGATCTTCGATTACGGCCGCCCCGCCCAGGTTTTGCTGGGCGTCCTGATCGAGCGCGACGGACGGCAGATTCCCATTCGTCCGGATTGCCTGGGGCGTACCATAACGCTCTCAGCCGACCAGCGCATCACCCTCACCGGGCCCAGCCCGCTCGAACTTCGTATCCACTCGGTTTCTTCGCCATCATGAATCCGATCCGGACCGACTCTCTTCAGTTGGACTCGAACGGACGGCTGAAGCACTTTCTCACCGTTGAGGGCTTGAGTCGCGAGTTGCTGGTCAAGATCATGGACACCGCGGAATCCTTCGCCAGCGTCACCGAGCAGACCGTCAAGAAAGTCCCTTTGTTGCGCGGCAAGACCGTAGTCAACCTGTTCTTCGAAAACAGTACGCGCACCCGTACGACCTTCGAGCTGGCTGCGAAACGGCTTTCGGCCGATGTCATCAATCTCAACATCGCAACGTCCGCCACCTCAAAAGGTGAAAGCCTGCTGGACACCATCCGCAATCTGGAAGCCATGCATGTCGACATGTTCGTGGTTCGCCACGCGGAAAGCGGCGCAGCCCATTTCATCGCCCGCCATGTCGCTCCACATATTAGCGTCATTAACGGCGGGGACGGTCGACACGCCCATCCGACCCAGGCCATGCTGGACGTATTCACCATCCGCAAGGCCAAGGGCGATTTCTCGAATCTCAAAGTCGCCATCGTCGGCGACATCCTGCACTCCCGCGTCGCCCGATCCGAAATTCATGCCCTGAACACCCTGGGTGTCGCCGAAGTGCGCGTGATCGGTCCGAAGACGCTGTTGCCGGCTGCGGTCGAGACCTTGGGAGTTAAAACCTTCCACGACCTAGACCTAGGCCTCGAGGACGTCGACGTCGTCATCATGCTGCGCCTTCAGAAGGAGCGCATGAGCGGGGCTTTCATCCCGAGCGAGCACGAATACTTCGCCTGCTTCGGACTGACGGAAAAACGCCTGGCGCGCGCCAAGCCGGACGTTATCGTGATGCATCCGGGCCCTATCAATCGAGGCGTCGAAATCGACTCGCTGGTAGCCGACGGTCCTCACTCCGTCATACTTCAGCAAGTCGACAACGGGATCGCCATTCGCATGGCGATCCTGTCCATGGCGATGCGCCCCGACCTCGAAACGCTCTCCGGGGATAAGGCGGCATGACCGAACGCATCGTCATCCGCGGCGGATATCTGATCGATCCGTCGAACGGCATCGAAGGACCAAAGGATCTCTACCTGGCCGAGGGACGCGTAGTGGCGCTCGGGACCGCGCCGGACGGTTTCAGCGCCGACCGAACAATTGCCGCGGAAGGGCGGATCGTATGCCCTAGCTTCATCGACCTTTGCGCGCGTCTGCGCGAGCCGGGCCAGGAACACAAGGCGGCGATCGCCAGCGAAAGCGAAGCCGCCGCCGCGAGCGGCATCACCACCCTTTGCTGTCCGCCCGATACCGATCCCGTCATCGACACCCCAGCCGTGGTCAACCTGATCCGCGAAAAGGCACAACAGATCGGCAAGCTGCGGGTTCTGCCCATAGGCGCCTTGACGCGCGGCCTCGAGGGTAAGGATTTGAGCGAAATGAGCGCCTTGAAACGCGCCGGCTGCCTCGCACTCAGCAATGCCCACGCGCCTATGGCCAATACCCTGGTGCTGCGCCGAGCGCTGGAATATGCCGCGAGCCATGACCTTCTGGTCGTCATCCGCCCGGAAGACCCTTGGCTGGCCGACCGAGGCTGTGTGCACGAAGGGCCGACCGCGACCCGCTTAGGCCTGCCTGGAATTCCGGATGCCGCGGAAACCGTGGCCATTGCTCAGGTCTTGGCGCTGGTCGAGCACACCGAGGCACGGGTCCATTTCGCACAGCTCAGTTGCGCCCGCGCTGCCCGGATGATCGCCAGAGCTCGGGAAAAAGGCGCCCCCGTCACTGCCGATGTGGCCGCGCATCAACTGCATCTAACCGAGATGGACGTCGACGGATTCAACGCGATGTGCCACGTGAGGCCGCCCTTGCGAAGCCTGGCCGACAGGGACGCTCTCCGCGAAGCGCTGAAGACAGGCGTGATCACGGCGATTTGTTCCGATCATCAACCTCACGAACCCGACGCCAAGCTGGACGTCTTTCCGTCCACCGAGCCCGGCATGGCATCGTTGGAAATGCTACTTCCTTTGACGCTGAGGCTGGTCGACGAAAACATCCTTTCACTGAATCAGGCCATTGCGCTCCTCACGCAAGGTCCCGCCGCCGTCATGGGTCTTCGGACGGGCACTTTGAGCGTCGGGTCGCCGGCCGACATCTGCATCTTCGACCGCGAGCACACGTGGACAATCGACGGCTCGACTTGGCGAAGCAGCGGCCGGAACACGCCCTACTGGGGAGAAACGGTCAAAGGCCGGGTAACTTGTACGCTGTTGGACGGCCGGGTGGTTTTCGAAGCCCGGCCGGACCAGCCGTAAAACACCGTACCCGTTCTTATAAAACGGCAACGCCGTTAGTTCACGGCGCCGCAGGCGATGCGGGCTCCGCCCGGCTTGTCGGCGTAGTTGTCGTCCTCTGCGTGAATCAGCAATGAACGCCCTTTGAGATCGGCGACGCGCAAACGCTTGGCGTTGACCGCTTCCTTAGCCGTGCCGTCGATAGCCACCTTGAGGACCGGCAGATCTCCGGCGTGACCATCGCCATCGGGACCTGCATGTTTTCCGGTCTTCTCGGGGTCGAAATGATTGCCTGCCGCGAGTCCCGCCACCGGTTTTCCGTCTTTTTCCTTGGCGTTGCAGTCGGGGAATTCATGAACATGAAAGCCGTGCGCCCCGGGCGGCAAGCCTTTGAGATTCGGAGTCAGCTTCAATCCGGCGGCGGTATCCGTTGCGACGATCACGCCGATCGATTCCCCGATTCCCGTTTCGTCGATCTTGTTCATTTCCACTTTGATTTCTTCGGCATAAGCCATCACGCAAAAGACCATCGCCGCGCCTGCGGCCACTGTAGCCAATCTGTGCATCATGAGCTCCCGTATTCTTCTTGAATTTCACCGTCTTCCAAATTCTAAGCCGAAGCGCGTCGCTGTCGTAACCCCGCCGTCAAGGCGCGCACAATCCGAATCGCGGCCTTTGCAAAACCGGGATCGAACGCGGTACTCTCCCTAAGAGATCGAAAGCCATAAGCCGACCACGGAGCATACTTCGAGTCATGCACGATCCATTGCCCTTGCTGTGCCATACCGATTTCCGGCCCATCATTCGGAAGCGGTTGGTGACTCTATCGCCTCGGCTACGGCCGGCTCGATTCCGGTCCAATTTTAAATCTGGTCTACAATCCACAAGGTGCCGCTTTGCCGCCGGCGCAGGGCGAACCGGGAAATACCTACAAGCACGAGCTCAAACACCGCTACGGGATCGTTTTCAACCGATTGTACGCCCTTGCCAATATGCCGATACGGCGTTTCGGCAGCACGCTCATCGGTCAGGGGAGGTTCGACGACTACATGACTTCATTGCGGAACAGCCACAATTCGAACCATCTTGAAAGCGTCATATGCCGCAGTTTGATCAGCGTCGACCGGCAGGGCCATGTGTATCACTGCGATTTCAACCAGATGCTCGGCTTACCCTTGGGTGTGGGCGTGAAAGCCAAAACGCATTTGCCCGAAGCTCTGTCGCCGAGTTTGGACGAAAAGCCCATTACCATAGCCGACCATTGCTACGGCTGCACCGCCCGCGCGGGCAGCCATTGCGGCGGAGCATGGCGCGCGTGAGGGGAAGCCTTCGCCTCCGTTTCCCCGGAACCATTTTCACTTAGTCCGTCCGTTGTCATGCTGCAATTTATCAACGTCAGCAAACGCTATTCGGATAGCGGAGAAGTCTTGTCGAACGTCAGTTTCCGGCTGGAACAAGGCGAAATGGCCTTCCTGACGGGACACTCCGGGGCCGGGAAGAGCACCATGCTCAAACTGATTCCGCTGATCGAAAGACCGACCCGCGGACAAGTCGTTTTCGACGGAAGGCCCATAAACCATTTACCCAAGCGCCAAGTGCCTCACCTGCGCCGCAAATTGGGACTGATTTTCCAGGATTACCGCTTGCTGCACGATAGAACGGTTTTCGATAACGTGGCCCTGCCCTTGCAGATAGCCGGCTACGGCCAACAGGAAACGGCCCGGCGAGTCAGGGCCGCGCTCGACAAGGTCGGCCTGCTCCGCAAGGAAAAACGATATCCTTTGGCGCTGTCCGGAGGGGAGCAGCAGAGGGTGGGCATCGCCCGGGCCATCGTACACAAACCCTCCTTGATCTTGGCCGACGAGCCCACCGGCAACCTGGACCCAGACCTCTCGGCCGAAATCATGGCGTTGTTCAGGGAATTCAACCAGGTCGGCGTAACCCTTTTGATCGCGAGCCACAATCTCGATCTGATTTCCCGATTCGCCTGCCGAACCCTTAAATTACACCAAGGCCAGTTGGTCGAAGGCGACTGAAACGTGCCGATTGCAAGACACAAGCAAACGCCTCGCAAGAGGCGTGATACCACCGCGGTCCGCGTCAAGCGTACCCGCAACGGCCCTGCGAACTGGCTGCGCGCTTACGCCGATTTGCACGTCGAAACCCTGAAATCCAGTTTTGCTCGCCTTCGTCGAACGCCTGTCGCCAGCAGCATGACGGTGCTTGTGATCGCCATAGCCTTGACCATACCGGCAAGCTTTCACCTCTTTATCAAGAATGTCCGGCAGGCGAGTTCTACCCTTGAGGCAACCAACCAGGTATCGCTGTTCCTGAAACCCGAGTTGTCCAACGAAACCGGGGGCAAACTCGCGGAAACGCTCAAAAAGCACCCGCAGGTCGCGGCGGCGGAACTGATTACCAAAGAAGCGGGTTTACAGGAACTCAAAAGCTATAGCGGTTTTGGCGACGCCTTGCGGGCCCTGGATTTCAACCCCCTCCCGGCAGTTGTCAGCATCAAGCCGAAGGACTCTCTGACTCGTCCCGAAGAGGTGGAGAAATTGCTTGCCGAACTCAAAGCCTTGCCGGAAACCGATTTCGTTCAGCTCGACACCGAGTGGATGCACAAGCTCAACTCCCTGTTAACGATAGCCCAGCGCAGCGTAATCGTGTTCAGCGTGCTCTTGAGTCTCGGCGTGCTGTTCATCGTCGGCAATACGATCCGTCTGGAACTGCAAAATCGCCACGAGGAAATCGCGGTCGCGAAGCTCATGGGCGCAACAGACCGTTTTATTCGCCGTCCTTTTCTTTATGCCGGTTTCTGGTACGGCTTTTTGGGCGGAACGCTTGCGTGGCTGATCGTCAGCGCTTTCCTGTTGTTTCTCCGCGGGCCTTCGCGCCGTTTGGCGGAACTCTACGGCAGTCCTTACACGCTCTCGTTTCTCGGCCTTACGGAAACCGAACTCTTGATCGGAGCATCGGTCTCACTGGGGATAATCGGGGCATGGATAGTCGTCTCTTATCATTTGCGTGAACTCGATGCTACTTGATCACAAAAGTTTTTTAAAACTACTATTAGCACTCGCCGTTCTTGAGTGCTAAGCTAGTCACGGGAATCAAAATTGAGGAAACCTATGAGCAACGCCTTAACTCTTCCGGTTAATCTCTCGCTCGGCTCCATCGAAGAATATGTCGCGGCCGTGAACGCGATGCCGCGTTACAGTGCCGAGGAAGAACGTGCGCTGGCTTTACGCTTTCGCGAGCATAACGATCTGGAAGCAGCCCGGCAGCTAGTACTCGGCAATTTGCGCTTCGTTGTCCACATCGCGCGGGGATATCTCGGTTACGGTTTGCCGCTGCCCGATTTGATCCAGGAGGGAAACATCGGCCTCATGAAAGCCGTGAAACGCTATGACCCCGCAGTCGGCGTCCGGCTGGTTTCCTTTGCGGTCCATTGGATCAGGGCGGAAATTCACGAGTTTATCATTCAAAACTGGCGCATCGTTAAAGTCGCCACCACCAAGGCCCAGCGAAAACTGTTCTTCAATTTGCGCAAGTTCAAGAACCGCTTGGGATGGCTGAGCCAAGACGAGGCTAACGTTCTCGCCGATGAACTAGGGGTGGACGTCGCGACGGTTTATGAAATGGAAAATCGCCTGAACAACCAAGACGTTGCCTTCGAGCCCAGCGATAGTGACGGCGACGACCGCGAAGCGCCGGCCCCGATTCACTACCTCCAACAAGAAAATGCCGATCCGGCGGATTTGCTCGAAGATAACGATTGGGGTCAGCACAAACAGCAGCAATTGGCTGCCGCCATCGAGCAACTGGACGAACGCAGCCGGGACATCGTCAGGAGCCGCTGGCTGAGCGAGGAAAAACTGACCTTGCACGATCTCGCCACACGCTACCAGGTGTCTGCCGAGAGGATTCGCCAACTGGAAAATACCGCCATGAAAAAGCTGCGAAATTCCTTGGCCGAAGCGTGAGGCTCGACAAGGGCTGTCGATAAAAAAGGTGACTCGAAGGTCACCTTTTTTTCTGCCTCGCTCCACTGCTCGTCGAAGCGATTGACCGTTCGATACTATTGCAGAGCCTGCGACGTCGTATCGAGGTCCTTACGGAGATGCAACATGGTGAACATGCCCAGCGGCGGCAGTGTGTGACGTTTGACCTCGCGCAAAGAAGTATTCCCCAGGATTTCCTGAACCGGCATGTCGGGACGCCAGCCTAGCTTATTGGAAAGCGGCGCCAGGAATTTTTCGATATCACGCCTGATACCCTTTTCTGCCGCGAAATGATTCACGATGATCACATCCCCGCCGGGTTTGCAAACCCGCTCAATTTCGCGGATTACCTTTTCCGGATCCGGAACCACCGACATAACGTACGCCGCGACTACGGCGTCGAAAGTATCGTCGGAAAATTCGAGCTCTCGGGCGTCCATGATGCGCAGACTCGAAACATGGGTCAGTTTGCCTTTTGCCACCCGCTGCTGGGCTCTTTCCAGCATGTCGGGGGAGATATCGATGCCGTGAACTTCGTGCTCCTTACGATAGTACGAAAGGCTGATACCCGTGCCCACCCCGACTTCCAGTATCTTGCCCGGCCGTTTGTTGGTGACACCGGCCGCCATCGAACGGCCACGGAAGCTCAGCATCCAACCAAAAGTCTGGTCGTACACTGGTGCATAGCGTGCGTACGATTTCAGGATGTATTCCAACTGCATTGTGTTGTCTCTCCTCCCGTCCGGTAGTGTTATTGACGAGCATTCTCGTTGTTTTTCGAGGAAATTCTTGCTTGGCATCCCACCCGGTTAGCGCGCCGCAGAAACTTCAGCGTCATTATCCACGTCAGTATTGATGATAAAGGTTAACTACGCTCATGGGAATCCAATCGTTTCGCGACGCGTACCCGAAACGGGCGTTTTGCCGTGAATGCGCCATGCCGCGCCAGTCGAGACCAGAGCGCCTGGAAAAACTCCGAGGTGCTCTAAGGGGCAGGGATGCCCGTCGTTTTCGGCCACGCAAGGGGTTGAAAACGTAAGCCAA